>NZ_CP019062.1:2651428-3314285 GCF_002951615.1 Rahnella sikkimica
AACGTACCGCGTCGGTCGCGTCGATGCCCACGATATCTTCGATTTCCTGCGCTGCGCGATCAGGATCCGCTGCCGGCAAGTCGATTTTGTTCAGAACCGGAACAACTTCCAGATTCATTTCCATCGCGGTGTAGCAGTTTGCCAGCGTCTGCGCTTCTACGCCCTGCCCGGCATCGACCACCAGCAACGCACCTTCACAGGCGGCCAGAGAACGGGAAACTTCATAAGAGAAGTCGACGTGTCCGGGGGTGTCGATAAAGTTCAGATGATAAATCTGACCATCTTTCGCTTTGTAATCGAGGGTGACGCTTTGCGCTTTGATGGTGATGCCGCGTTCACGTTCAAGATCCATTGAATCGAGAACCTGAGCTTCCATTTCACGATCGGACAAGCCACCGCAAATTTGAATAATACGGTCTGACAGCGTCGACTTACCGTGGTCAATGTGGGCAATAATGGAGAAATTTCGTATATGCTTCATTATGAAAGTTTTTCTGCCTTGGTATTTCTGAATCATTCGCCATGAACATACAGCGACGGTTTGTAGGTTGGCTGTCTTTCGCCTAAGTCGCAGCATTCTACATGCCAGTACGGGGAAAACCTAGTCTCGGCACACTCTAACTCCAGATTATGCGAGCTTTCCCTTCAGGAAGATGCCAACTTTTCATTTTCCGCCTCTTTACGGCGGCCCTGAACTTTCGTCGGTCACAGTCTGGTATAAGCCAAAGCCTCCGCTTTATTTTAAGAAAATCCTCATATACAAAAACCGACACTGCAACTTAATATATTGTTATAAAAGAAAATAACCATCCCCACCACTCTACTAAATTCTTAATTGCTGTCTTCTCAAATTTTTACTTTAATTCAATCCGGTCACAAGGTTAGCGATATGATCAATGAAGGGCGGCTGCTCAGTCAGCATGGCTTTGCTAAAGCCAACTCCTGGATCACTCTGGTCCTGTCAGTTCTGTTACTGATTGGCGGCGCGATGCAAATTGCATTCCTGCTGGCTTTCGGCCATACCGCCGCCGTGCTGCACAGCGTTGTGGGGTCTGCTTTACTCAGTATTGCGCTGGGGATTGTCCTCATCATGATGAGGCGGCTAATACGACCAAATCAAATCTACCAGCTGCATGAAAACGGTATTTTAGTGATAAGCCCGATGGATAAAAAGAATCGTTTTATTCCTTTCGAACGAATTACAGATATATATCGATTCAGAACCGGTAAATATACTCGCCGTATTTTAAATACCATGATTTTCCGTGAAGAAAATAGCAAAGTCTGGCATAGAATCACGCCAAACATTGCGCATTCCGAACGGTTAATTGAAGTCATTAAAAACGAACAGTTGATGTTTCGTGGCCCGTGGGCATTAAATACCCTGGCTCAGGGTGGCGATATTCTTTTTACGCGAGTGCTCAATGCACGCTGCGGTTTGAAACGTTTTATCAGTTCCAACCTTCTGACAACACACGAGAAAAGGATCAGGCTGAGCGCGCTGATGTTGATTCCCGATGAAGGGAAAACAGTGCCGGTTGAGGACATTCAATTTATCAGCGGCGGCAGTAACAGCCCGCTGATCAGATTGCTGGATAAGCACGGACGGATCCTGTTTTCCGTGCCTTATACTTCGCTCTCAAGTGCCGATCTTTTCATCGCTCTGATTGAACATATGATTCAGAACCGGATCCCCGTCAGAAATTAAAAATGCCACTGAATCAGAAGAAAAAGTGGCATTTATGCGCATCGCGAGCTGAGATATCTTACGAAGGTAATTCGCTGTCAGTGGAATAGCGAAAAGCATTCGGCGGTAATCCGACCTGTAATACCACTGGCTGATAACCCGCTTTGCCATCGACTTTCGCTGCCAGTGTTTTCGCAATCAGGAAGCCCAGTCCCCCGCCCAACACAGCGCCAATAACCGCGTACATATCTTCCTTCAGCAGAGCCTGCAATAATCCGCCTCCGGCAATCACACCAAACAACGGTGTCATGTAAACCAAAAATGCCGAACGCATAAGGCTTCCTTCAGGAATACCCAGTTCGACTTTCTGACCCGGCTCCAGGCGCTCATTGATGCTAACCTGAAGATTATGCTCGGTCTGTGGCCCTAATTCGTTCAATACGCGGGCGCCACATCCTGAACGTGAATGGCAGCTACTGCATCCTGCCTGCGTTTCGCAGCGCAGTGTCGCAATACCATTTTGCCACGAGATAACAGTGGCCCATTCTTTCATCATGTGATCACCCGGTTTTTTTTAGGCAAAAGTCATTTCGCGGAGAAGACAACGCTGTCAGCGATACGCTTAGCGGTTGACGGTGGCAGTTCGCCGACAACGGTAATTTCATTGCCGTTGCGAATCTCTGTCTGCACCGTTCTGCGCCCCTGCCTGATCAACTGCTCAGAGGGGCCGTTTGTCGTGGCGCTGATATTGACGGAGAAACTGAACAATCCATCGGTATACAAGCGTGATTCTATCGTGACCGGCATATTTGGCAAGTTTCTGCGGCTGCTCGCCACTTCCGTCACACCGGCCGGAAGCCATTTCACCTGCCAGCTAAATTTAGCCTGCTCTGAAGCAGGTAAAGAAAGCACGGGAGGCAAACTTGCCTTTTCGAGATCACCCAACATGCTAATGACTTCTTTTCCATCATCAAAGCTGATGACACGGAACTGCTCGAGCGTTTCACCATCTCTGTCTAACAAATCAACGCGCATGGGCAATTTCGTCTGCTCATCCACCCAGATAACGTAGCTGAAACGTGTACCATCACGCGAAACAACGCGGATCACCTGGCTCAGGCGATCGGCCGCACGGGCACGACCTACGGCAATAAAGTCGTAGTATTTTGAAAGCAGGGAGAAATCACTGAAAACGATGGAAGGAAGGGAATCAACGATATGATCGCCATCCAGAGTGAAAGGCTGTAACCCGGTCTCAAAGTAGCTGATGTCTTTTCCGCGCTGGACAATTTCACGGCGCGGCCCATCCATCAAAACCAGTTGAGCGAGCAAGACTTCCTTCGAGACAGCATGACGATAGCGAAAGGAATCAATCCCTTGCTTCGTGATGTTGATAAAGCCCATTTCATAATTCAGCGACTGGCTGGCAGTACCCATTTCTTGTAATAACGCCTCGGAAGTCTGTTCTGCCGAGGCGATACTTGAAGAAAGCAGGCTGCCCGTCGCTAAACAAACGGCAAACCAAAATTGCTTCATTACTGCGTTTGCGTTCCTAAAGACTGAGTTCCTGGGACCTGAACAGCGGCTTGCTGCGGAGTAATCGGTTCGAGTTGGAGCTGCTCAGAGTGCAAGCGGCGCTGCAATTCGTAATCCTGCAACATAGCATTGATACGCTTACGTTGCTCCTGCACATTTTGTTGCCCGCTGGTGGTATTGCCTTCATTTGGCACGCCGAAGCTCACCGGAGAAGCTTTACCCATCATAGGTAAGGTATTGAACGCAGGGGTTTCCGGAGAAGCACCTGATGCGTCAGGCTGATTGTAGTGCTGAACACCCACAATCACGGCCAGGGACACACACGCGGCCACGCCAATCTGCGTCAGCTGGCTCGCCCAAGGGCGAACTTTGTGCCAGAAAGGCATTTTCTGCCAGGTATGAGGCTGAGGCTGCGATTCTGTAGCTGAACCCGGCACCAGTTTAACCGGCTCATTTGCCAGCGCTGCGGCCACACGGTCTGCGATATCCAGATGCACCACATTCCCAATATCACCGCGTAAGGTATCGCGGATCAAATGATAACTCTGCCAGCTTTGTTGAAGCTTATTATCTGTTGATAAAGAACTTAACAGTTCAGAATCAATCGCTTCACCATCCATCAGAGCGGAAAGCTTTTCTTTCTGCATGCCTAAGTACCCTTCCTGTGACCGTCATCTCTAACGCTGGATGAGCGGTTGAACTTTGTTATCAATTGCTTCCCGGGCACGGAATATACGCGATCGAACCGTACCCACCGGACAATCCATGATGGCGGCTATTTCTTCGTAGCTCAAGCCATCCAACTCCCTCAAGGTAATCGCCATGCGAAGATCTTCAGGAAGTGCTTCAATAGTACGGAAAACTATCTGCCGTAACTCTTCAGACAACATCAAGTTCTCAGGGTTCGAAATTTCTTTCAGGGCACCGCCACTTTCGAAATTTTCGGCTTCATTCGCATCAACGTCACTTGAAGGCGGACGTCTTCCCTGAGCAACCAGATAATTTTTCGCTGTGTTGACTGCAATACGATACAGCCAGGTATAAAAAGCACTGTCGCCGCGGAAAGATTCCAGCGCACGATACGCTTTAATAAAAGATTCCTGAACCACATCAGGCACATCGCCCTGTGGCACATAGCGGGATACAAGGCTCGCCACCTTATGCTGGTAGCGAATAACCAGTAAATTGAACGATTTCTGATCACCCTTCTGGACCCGCTCAACCAGAACTTGATCGGCTAACTGCTCGCTCATCCGAGGTAAAATCTCCCCAAAACCATCTCCGCGCGTAAAGTCGTACTGCCAGCTTTCATCATTATATTCCTGAGCAAGTACTGCTTGGAGTTCACATGAAACATAAAGTTCCACATCGCCATTGTTTTTTCTATTGAAGTCTCAAGCCCGTGGCTTTTTCACGGAGGTTTAGGCTAACATGAATTTCCCTCTTCTTCTGCAAACATCATACGTTATGCAACCTTCATCTGAATTTGTAAGCGATGTACTGATCATCGGAAGTGGCGCTGCGGGCCTTTCTCTGGCTTTACGACTTGCAGACCACTGTCACGTCACTGTTCTCAGTAAAGGCCCACTCAACGAAGGCTCAACGTTTTACGCACAGGGCGGGATCGCCGCCGTTTTCGACGAAGCAGACAGCATTGCCTCACACGTTGATGACACATTAATTGCCGGCGCAGGCTTATGTGATAAAGAAGCCGTTGAATTTATCGCCAGCAACGCACGCCATTGTGTTCAGTGGTTGATCGACCAGGGTGTACTGTTTGATACCGAAACCAACGAGAGCTCAGAAGAGCGATATCATCTGACGCGTGAAGGCGGTCACAGCCACCGCAGGATCCTGCATGCTGCTGATGCTACAGGTAAAGAAGTAGAGACTACGCTGGTTGGGAAAGCAAGAGCGCACGCGAATATTTGCGTTAAAGAACGCTATAACGCCGTTGATTTAATTACCTCAAGCAAGCTGGGTTTGCCAGGTACGCAGCGTGTAGTCGGTGCCTATGTCTGGAACCGCGATAAAGAGCATGTTGAAACACTGCGCGCAAAAGCCGTTGTGCTGGCGACCGGCGGCGCGGCGAAAGTCTATCAATACACCACCAACCCGGATATTTCTTCCGGCGATGGCGTCGCGATGGCCTGGCGCGCAGGATGTCGCGTTGCCAATCTGGAATTCAACCAGTTCCATCCGACCTGCCTCTATCATCCGCAGGCACGAAATTTCCTGCTGACTGAAGCCCTGCGCGGCGAAGGTGCGTTGCTTAAGCGCCCCGACGGCACACGATTTATGCCTGATTTCGATGCGCGAGGCGAACTGGCACCGCGTGATGTGGTGGCACGGGCAATCGATCATGAGATGAAACGCCTTGGCGCAGATTGCATGTATCTGGATATCAGCCATCGCCCACCGGAATTCATTAAGCATCACTTCCCGATGATTGACGAAAAACTGCAATCTCTCGGCATTGATCTCACCAAAGAGGCGATTCCGATTGTTCCGGCCGCACATTATACCTGCGGTGGCGTGATGGTTGATCAGCACGGGCGAACGGATCTCGACGGTTTGTACGCCATCGGCGAAGTCAGTTATACCGGGTTACACGGCGCGAATCGTCTGGCGTCCAATTCACTGCTGGAGTGCGTGGTTTACGGCTGGTCTGCGGCGGAAGACATCATCAAGCGCCTGCCTCATGCCAAACTGGCGAAAAACATTCCGCAATGGGATGAAAGCCGGGTTGATAATTCGGATGAACAGGTGGTGATTCAGCATAACTGGCATGAACTGCGGCTATTTATGTGGGACTACGTCGGGATTGTTCGTACCACGAAACGCCTGGAACGCGCGTTGCGTCGCATCACGACACTGCAACAGGAAATTGACGAGTACTATGCCAACTTCCGAATTTCCAATAACTTACTCGAATTGCGTAATCTGGTGTTGGTGGCAGAGCTGATTGTTCGCAGCGCGCTGGAACGAAAAGAAAGTCGCGGGCTGCATTTCACGCTCGATTACCCGGATTTAGAAGAAAATCCTCAGCCGACAATCTTACAGCCCTAGTCGCTGAAAAGTGCGAAGGAACGCACTTTGACAGGCTCAGTAATTTAAATAAAAATCTGCAATCAGTGCGCAGAACGCTTCGCTGTAAACACCTTCTGATTCGCGCAGATCCAGTTCCTGCTCTTCCCGCTCAGCGGGCTGCTTCGATAACGTCAGCAACAAACGGTTAAGCGGTTTTCCCGGACGATCCCGCACTGCCATCCGCCATGCGCTGAACCAGCCTTGCTGATGCGCCAGCATTTCAAACGCCAGACCAATGTCATAGGGCAGCACAACGCTGAATAATCCTTGCGGCGTAATCAGCTTGCCGGCACATTCTAGCAGCGCTTCGTGGGTCAGGGTTTCTGTATAACGGGCTGCGTTTCGCGCTTCATCACGACAAGCTACCGCCGATTCAAAATAAGGCGGATTGCTGACAATCAGATCATACTCAGCCGGGTGCTGACGGGCGTAATCATTGATATCCTGCGCAAAGACAGACAACCGTTGCGCCCAGACAGATTCGCGAAAATTCTCTGCGGCCTGTTCTGCGGCAGCAGGTTCTAGTTCAACAGCGTCGATAACCGTTTGAGGAGCACTGCGCTGCGCCAGCATCATGGCAATAAGGCCACTGCCGCATCCGATATCCAGAACGCGTTGTGCCCCGCTGACGGGTGCCGTTGCGCCCAGCAAAACACCATCCGTACCGACTTTCATCGCACAGCGGTCGTGCGCGACGAAAAACTGTTTAAAGGTAAACCCGTTGCGCCGCAAAGGCCGGGCCGAACTGACTTCTTTTGCCACTCATATCACCGTAATTACGCCGGCCAGCAGGCCTCTGAACGAAAACTGTCGTAGCATAGGGTAAAGAGATGTGGAGGAAAAGGCACGCAAACCGCTTAAATAGGTGAAGATCGCGTCTAACACGTCTATAATCGGCGCCCCAAGTAGAGGTAGACCATGACTGTAACCACTTTTTCCGAACTCGAACTCGATGAACGCCTGATTCAAGCCCTGGGCGACAAAGGCTATAGCCGCCCGACTGTCATACAGGCAGAGGCAATTCCGCCCGCGATGGACGGACGCGATGTGTTGGGTTCGGCGCCTACCGGCACCGGCAAAACCGCGGCATTCCTGTTGCCTGCCTTGCAACATTTGCTGGATTTCCCGCGTAAGAAATCTGGTCCACCCCGTATTCTGATCCTCACGCCAACCCGCGAACTGGCCATGCAGGTTGCAGATCAGGCGCGTGAGCTGGCAAAACATACCGATCTGGATATCGCAACGATCACTGGCGGTGTGGCTTATATGAACCACGCTGAAGTGTTCAGCGAAAACCAGGACATCGTTGTCGCAACGACGGGCCGTTTGCTGCAATACATCAAAGAAGAAAACTTTGACTGCCGCGCAATCGAAACGCTGATCCTCGACGAAGCAGACCGCATGCTGGACATGGGTTTTGCGCAGGATATCGAAACGATTTCTGCTGAAGCGCGCTGGCGTAAACAGACGTTGCTGTTCTCCGCAACGCTGGAAGGGGAAGCCATCCGTGAATTCGCAGAACGTATTCTGACTGAACCGGTTGAAATCGAAGCCGATCCGTCACGACGCGAACGTAAAAAAATTCAGCAGTGGTACTACCGCGCAGATGACGTGGTACACAAAACCCAGATGCTGATCCATTTGCTCAAGCAAGAAGATGTCACTAAATCTGTGATTTTCGTGCGTAAGCGCGAGCGTGTGCATGAACTGGTTGCCTGGTTACGTGAAGCAGGGATCAACTCCTGTTATCTCGAAGGCGAGATGGTACAGGTCAAGCGTACTGAAGCGGTAAAACGTATGGTTGAAGACCGCGTCAACGTGCTGGTGGCGACTGATATCGCCGCCCGTGGCCTTGACATCAACGACATCAGCCACGTTTTCAACTTCGACCTGCCTTTGACGGCGGATATCTATCTGCACCGTATCGGGCGTACAGGCCGTGCTGGCCGCAAAGGGACCGCAATCTCTTTCGTTGAGGCGCATGACCACCTGCTGCTGGGGAAAATCGGTCGTTACCTTAACGAACCGCTGAAAGCCCGCGTGCTTGATGAATTCCGTCCGAAAACGAAAGCCCCGAGCGAAAAAGTTACCGGTAAGCCGTCGAAGAAAGTCCTGGCAAAGCGTAAAGAAAAACAGAAAGCTGAGCAGGAAAAATCGAAGGTGAAAGTAAAAGTTCGCCATCGCGATAGCAAAAACGTCGGTAAACGCCGTGTGAAACCTGATGCGGCTAAAGACGCGTCAAAATAAATCCTGGCTGATACAAACGAAAAAAACCGCCTTTGCAGGCGGTTTTTTATTATCTGAAACTCAGGTAATCAGATGCGATTACAGGCTTTCAGTGAAAGTACGGGTAATCACATCACGCTGCTGTTCAGCAGTCAGCGAGTTGAAACGCACTGCATAACCAGAAACACGGATAGTCAGCTGCGGGTATTTTTCCGGATGTTTAACAGCATCTTCCAGCGTTTCGCGACGCAGAACGTTAACATTCAGGTGCTGACCGCCTTCCACACGTACAGTCGGTTGAATTTCCATTGGAACTTCACGGTATTCAAACTGGCCCAGTTCGCTGACAGCCACGATCTGGTCTTCCGCATAGCCCGCTTTTGCACAAACACAGCGAGCTTCCGATTTTTCATCATCCAGCAGCCAGAAAGAGTTTTTCAGCGCTTCGTTATTGGTTTTGGTAATTTGGATCCCGGTGATCATATGTTGCCTCCATAATTGGCTACGATACTGTGAATTGATGGGTGTCGGGTTGATCAACAACCCATTGTTCCTGCTCTCAGATATAACAGCAGAGCACCCCGCATTCTTTGATTAATATCAATCTTTCCAATGTGGTTATTCCTACACATCAGCATATTTATGTTTTATATCAATTTTTCCAAGTGGCTCACTTAAATTATTTTTGTAAATTATCAATAATTTTTGCATAGAAGCGTTAAGCCGCAGATAAACATCAGCAAAAGCTCAGGCAGGTTTAACTCGGAGGAATGAGCAGGTAAGCTACGCGCAGAGAAAAATCACCTTGAAAAGGAGAGCGTCAATGTCCACAACTCTCACCTGGCATGACGTCATCGGCCAGGAAAAAGACCAGCCTTACTTTGTTGATACATTGAAATTTGTCGCCGCAGAACGCGCGGCGGGAAAAACGATTTATCCGCCCCAGCAGGATGTTTTTAACGCCTTCCGATCCGCTGAACTTGCCGATGTAAAAGTCGTTATTCTGGGGCAAGATCCCTATCACGGCCCGAATCAGGCGCACGGGTTGTCCTTCTCGGTTCGCCCTGGCATTCCCGCACCGCCTTCACTCGTGAATATGTATAAAGAGCTGGCGACGGATATCCCCGGTTTTGAGCGTCCTGCTCACGGCTATTTGCAGAGCTGGGCCGATCAGGGCGTGCTTTTGCTTAATACGGTGTTAACGGTGGAAGGCGGACAGGCACATTCCCATGCCAAGCTGGGTTGGGAAACCTTCACCGATCGGGTAATCGCAGCACTGAATGAAAACCGTGAGGGAATTGTGTTTTTGCTGTGGGGATCTCATGCCCAGAAAAAAGGCAATATCATTGACCGCAACCGTCACCACGTATTGAAAGCGCCCCACCCTTCTCCGCTTTCTGCGCATCGTGGTTTTCTGGGCTGTAAGCATTTTTCTCAGGCTAACGAATTGCTTGGCCAACAAGGTCTGGCACCCATCGACTGGATGCCTGTTTTGCCGGCAACGGAATAGCATAAAAAAAAGGCACCCGCGAAGGTGCCTCTCTCATTTCATAAAGTCATTCTGAAACAGAATCAGGCTTTGGCTTTAGAAACCGCAACCATCGCCGGGCGTAACAGACGGCCATTCAGCGTGTACCCCTTCTGCATCACCATCATGACGTGATTAGGTTCCAGTTCATCGGATTCCATCATCGTCATTGCCTGATGCTGCTCAGGGTTGAATGGAACGTGGATGTCGCTCACCACTTCCAGACCGAACTTGCGTACAGCGTCCAGCAGAGATTTCAGGGTCAGTTCGACGCCTTCAATCAACCCTGCCAGTTCTGAATTCGATTTATCAGCCAGATCCAGAGCACGCTCCAGGTTATCGATGACTGGCAACAATTCGCCAGAGAATTTCTCAAGGGCAAATTTGTGCGCTTTTTCGATATCCAGTTCGGTACGGCGACGGATGTTTTCCACTTCCGCTTTCGCACGCAGCAGGCTGTCACGCTCACGCTGCTGAACTTCTTTCAGCTGTGCTTCTAATTCAGCAATGCGTTCATCGCGGGGGTCAACGACATCTGCCGCCTGAGTTTCCGCTTCCGCTTGCAGCTCTTGTTCCTGATTCAGTTCTTCAGAGACTTGCTCGTCAGGTGTCTTATGTTCTTTACTACTCATGAATCTCTCCGCGTTTTAGCATTAATCTTGCTACTTGGCTTATTATGGGGATCAAAACCGGGGTTTCAAGGTTTGGTTTTGAATGAAACCGGTCATAATGCAGGTGTCATCACACCCTGCTGAGGATAACCACAGCGATGAATAAAAAATTTGAGTGCATCGGGATCGTCGGACATCCACGCCATCCTTCGGCACTTGCCACCCATGAAATGCTCTATCACTGGTTAATTTCAAAAGGTTATCAGGTCGTTGTTGAACGACAGGTGGCACAGGATTTAGCCCTGGAAGGCGCACAAACCGGCAGCCTCGCGGAGATAGGCAAACTGGCCGATCTTGCCGTCGTGGTTGGCGGTGACGGTAATATGCTGGGTGCCGCGCGCGTACTCGCACGTTATGACATCAAAGTCATTGGCATTAACCGTGGTAATCTCGGGTTTCTGACCGATCTCGATCCGGATAACGCCCTTCAGCAACTCGATGATGTTTTGCAGGGCGAATACATCAGCGAGCAACGTTTCCTGCTGGAAGCGATGGTTCGCTGTAAAGACCAGCAATGCCGCGTCAGCACAGCCATCAATGAAGTCGTTCTCCATCCGGGCAAAGTGGCGCATATGATTGAGTTTGAAGTCTATATTGACGACAAATTCGCGTTTTCCCAGCGTTCAGATGGCCTGATCATTTCCACGCCCACCGGCTCAACGGCGTACTCACTTTCTGGGGGCGGACCGATTCTGACGCCAACGCTCGAAGCCATCGCATTGGTGCCAATGTTCCCGCACACGCTTTCCGCGCGTCCGCTGGTCATCAACAGCAGCAGCACCATTTGTCTGCGATTTTCTCATATGAGTAATGACCTGGAAATCAGTTGCGACAGCCAGATTGCCCTGCCCATTCAGCCCGGTGAAGAAGTGGTGATCCGCCGCAGCGAATTCCATCTGAACTTAATCCATCCAAAGGATTACAGTTATTTCAATACATTAAGCACCAAACTCGGGTGGTCGAAAAAACTCTTCTGATTTGAAAAAATAATTCGCCAACCCCTTTACTGTATATAAAACCAGTTTATACTGTATGTAATTACAGGTCTGTTGTTATGTACAGGAAGGTGATCATGCTGGCGCAATTAACTATCAGTAACTTTGCCATTGTCCGTGAATTAGAAATCGATTTTCATGCCGGGATGACAGCAATCACCGGTGAAACCGGTGCAGGTAAATCCATTGCTATTGATGCACTTGGCCTTTGCCTGGGCAACCGCGCCGATGGCAGTATGGTTCGCCTTGGCGCAAGCCGTGCAGATATCTGTGCACGTTTCACCCTTGCCGATACACCTTCCGCAAAACACTGGCTTGCCGATAATCAGCTGGATGAAGGGCATGATTGCCTGCTCCGTCGCACTATCAGTAGCGATGGCCGTTCCCGTGGTTTTATCAATGGAACCCCTGTGCCGCTATCTCAGTTGCGTGAACTCGGCCAGCATCTTATTCAGATCCACGGCCAGCACGCCCACCAGCTCCTGCTCAAACCTGAGCATCAGAAAGACCTGCTCGACGCGTATTCAGACCAACCGTTGTTGCTGGGAGAAATGCGCACCGCTTACCAGAACTGGCATCAGAGTTGCCGCCAGCTTGCACAATACCAGCAGCAGATGAATGAGCGTGAATCACGCCGTCAGCTCCTGCAATACCAGTTAAAAGAGCTCAATGAGTTTTCCCCTCAACCCGGAGAATTCGAACAAATTGACGAAGAATACAAACGACTGGCCAACAGTGGTCAGTTGCTCTCTCTCAGCCAAAGTGCATTGTATTTACTGGCCGACGGCGAAGAACAGAACATTGTCAGCATGCTCTACAGTGCGCGTAATGAGTTAACTGAACTGGCAGAACTCGACAGCAAAATGAACGAACTGATCATTATGCTGGATGAGGCGTCAATTCAGATTAGCGAAGCCAGCGACGAACTGCGCCATTACAGCGAACGTCTGGATATGGATCCGAACCGCCTGTACGAACTGGAACAGCGTTTATCCCGACAGATGAATCTGGCGCGTAAACACCATGTTAGCGCAGAAGAATTGCCGGAACTGCACCGTCAGTTGCTTGAAGAACAACAATCACTGGATGAGCAGGAAACGAATCAGGCTGAACTGAGCGAAGCAGTTCAAATGCATTACCAGCAAGCAGTAGCTATCGCACAACAATTGCATGACAAACGGCAGTATTTCGCCGATGAACTCACGCACCTGATTACTCAAAGCATGCAGGCACTTTCCATGCCGCACGGTAAATTTAAGATTCAGGTTCAGTTCGAGCCTGAGCATCTGAGCATAGAAGGCGCGGATCGTCTGGAATTCCAGGTTACGACTAACCCGGGGCAGCCTCTTCAGGCGCTGGCAAAAGTAGCATCAGGCGGCGAGCTTTCACGTATTGCTCTGGCGATTCAGGTCATTACGGCGCAAAAAATGGAAACGCCGGCGCTAATCTTCGATGAAGTAGACGTCGGTATCAGCGGGCCAACTGCTGCTATCGTCGGTCGTCTGTTGCGCCAATTGGGTGAGTCGACACAAGTAATGTGTGTAACTCACTTACCTCAGGTTGCAGGATGCGGTCATCAGCATTATTTTGTCAGCAAGGAAACCGACGGCGAAGTGACAGAAACCCAAATGAATCGTCTTGATAAGAAGGCGCGTTTGCAGGAACTGGCACGCTTGCTGGGCGGAAGTGAAGTCACCCGAAACACGTTAGCCAATGCAAAAGAGTTACTCGCAGCGTAAAAAGCTCAACTTTTTTACATTTAAGCGGTCATACAGGTGCCCCGCAAAGGTTTCAAACTGATGAAAGGTCTATTATCATCGGCATCTTATGCCCTAAAGGAATGTAATGACTATGCGCTGTAAAACGCTAACTGCCGCCGCTGTAGCTCTTCTAATGCTTACTGCGGGCTGTTCCACTCTGGAAAAGGTGGTTTATCGGCCTGACATCAATCAGGGGAACTACTTGTCTCCTGCTGATGTTCAAAAAATTCATACCGGCATGACTAAGCAACAGGTTGCTTATGTTCTTGGCACGCCGATGTTACACGACCCGTTTGGCAGTGATGTTTGGTATTATGTGTTCCGTCAGGAGCCAGGACATTCGGGTATAACTCAGCAAACATTAACGCTGACCTTCAACCAAGGTGGCGAGCTGACCAACATCGATAACAAACCGAAGTTGAGCGATCAGCAATAAATCGCCCGGTGTGATGATCGTTGGTAGTGACCAAAAATCATCTTTCAGGGTAAAAAAATAAGGCGCCCCAGGCGCCTTATTTTTTTGAACGTTCGGCTCGTATGCGCCTAAGTTCTTTCGGATCCGCAATCAGTGGCCGGTAAATCTCAATCCTGTCACCGTCGCTCACCGTATCCACCAGTTTTACAGGCCGGCTATATATCCCCAGCTTGTTTTTCTTTAAATCAATATCCTGTCGCAGCTCAAGCAAACCAGAGGCGATAACAGCCTGCTCAACATTGCTGCCCTCTTCCAGTTTAACCGTTCGCATGTACTGCTTCTCTGGCAATGCGTAGACAACTTCAACGCGGATCTCAGACACTGTAGACCTCTTTTGCACGCAGTGTGAAAGCCTGAACCATGCTTCCCGCCAGCTCTTTGAAGATTTTACCGAACGCGAGCTCAATCAATTTATTCGTGAACTCGAAATCCAGACTGAGCTGAACTTTGCAGGCTTCAGGGCTCAGTTCGATGAAATCCCAGCCGCCGGTTAGCTTCCGGAAAGGGCCATCAACCAGTTGCATATCAATGCGTTTATTGCTTATGAGCGTATTTTTCGTGGTAAACGTTTTACTGATGCCCGCTTTAGAAACATCCACAGCCGCTGTCATAGACGTGTCACTGTTTTCTAAAATGCGACTGCCTGAACAACCGGGCAGAAATTGCGGGTAAGCATCGACATCATTCACTAAGGTATACATTTGTTCCACGCTGAACGGCACAAGCGCAGAACGACTTATCTGTGGCATATCATTTTCCAGGTGTCATAAAACGTACAGATAATACCATTTATCTGCGTGGTAATAAAAACTACGAAGCACAGGACGCCACAAACAGGAAAAACATCTGACTCAGACCGTGTGGGGATTTCATTCGGCATCGCTTACAGTATAATAAGTGTCACTATGACAAAGAAAAAAGCACATAAACCCGGTTCCGCGACTATCGCGATGAACAAACGCGCTCGCCATGAATACTTCATCGAAGATGAGATCGAGGCGGGGCTTGCTTTGCAGGGATGGGAAGTCAAATCGATGCGAGCTGGTAAAGCAAACATCACTGACAGCTATGTCACATTCCGCGACGGTGAAGCCTTTTTGTTCGGCGCAACCATTCAACCTCTCAACGTGGCGTCAAGTCATGTGGTTTGTGATCCAACCCGCACAAGAAAACTACTGCTGAACAAACGCGAGCTAGAAACGCTGTTCGGTAAAGTGACTCGCGATGGTTACACCGTCGTCGCACTTTCCATGTATTGGAAAAATGCCTGGTCAAAAGTGAAAATCGGCCTGGCGAAAGGTAAGAAAGAGCACGACAAGCGCGATGACATTAAAGATCGTGAGTGGAAAGTAGACAAAGCACGCATCATGAAGAACTCAAACCGCTAAGTCTCTGGCTTAGCGTGCAGTTTTTCTGGTATACTGCGAAATAGTACTTGGGGCTGATTCTGGATTCGACGGGATTTGCGAAGCCCAAGGAGCATGCCGAGGGGCGGTTGGCCTCGTAAAAAGCCGCAAAAAAATAGTCGCAAACGACGAAAACTACGCCCTAGCAGCTTAATACCCTGCTTAGAGCCCTCTCTCCCTAGCCTCCGCTCTTAGGACGGGGATCAAGAGAGGTCAAACCCAAAAGAGATCGCGTGGACACCTTGCCTGGGGTGAAAGCGTTAAACCCAATCAGGATAGTTTGTTAGTGGCGTGTCCATCCGCAGCTAACCGGCGAATGTAAAGATTGGACTAAGCATGTAGTGCCGACGGTGTAGTAATTTCGGACGGGGGTTCAAATCCCCCAGCTCCACCAAACAAGGTTTCGGTTATTACCAGATAAGGCCGTTACCGCAAAGAAAGCCGCAGCCCGCAAGGGTTTGCGGCTTTTTTATTGCCCGTTATCTGCTGGCAGCCTCTTCATACAACAGGCTACTTTAGATATACGTTTAGTTATACGACTGCCCTATAACTAAAGAGCTTATAACTAAAATGGCTCGAACTACCACGCCACTCACCAACACAGAGCCCAAAGCCGCAAGGGACGAAGATAAACCAGGACAACTCAGCAGGCCGATTTTTTCTTATGGGAAGGTAGCTGGCCACTGTAAAGCGATGGGGCATGGACAGCGCACAACAAAGTGGTAAACACATAATATATTGAAATATAGGTAATAAAATAAATTCCGTACACCATTAGCACCCTTCTAATAATCATTATTGCTCTGTGCATTTATTTAATTTAGAATTTACTTAAATTAGGTAACTCTAAAATGAAATATGAAAAATACTGACATCCCATTTCTGCAAGAAAGTGCGGCTCAGGCGACCAGGCTTCTCAAGTCGATGAGTAACACTAACCGGCTATTGATCCTTTGTACGCTCATTGATTCACCCGGCACTTCAGCCGGCAACTTGAGTAAACTGACAGGATTAAGCCCTTCAGCAACATCTCAGCATCTGGCCAGAATGAAGGAAGAAGATTTGATTGAATGCTCCATAGATGAGCAACGAAGAAATTATTTCATTAAAAATGAATCTATTAGAAAAATTATCGCGACGTTAAAGGACATTTATTGCCCTGAGGATTTGAAATGACCGTAAGAACCGTTAGTCCTTCAGAAGCACAAGAGCTCATGAGAATTGGCAGCACTCTTATCGACATCCGTGAGCCTGCTGAATTTCTTCGCGAGCACGTTCCTGGCGCTATCTCTTTTCCACTATCAGATATCCTCTCGGGGAAAAAACTTAAAGACCTGCCTGTAAGTCATCCTGTTATTTTTCACTGTTTAGCGGGTTCCCGCACAGCTCAAAATGAAGATGTACTGATCGGTGCTGCTGGCCCGGCAACAGTTTTATTGTTATCTGGTGGCATCAATGCCTGGAAAAGTGCAAGTCTGCCGACGATCGAAGACAAGAAATATCCTCTTCCTATCATGAGGCAAGTTCAGATGGTAGCCGGAATACTGACTATTGCTGGGGTAGTGATGGGATACGCTGTAGATCAATGGTTCTTTCTCTTGTCGGGATTCATCGGTGCAGGCCTGTTTTTTGCTGGCGTAAGTGGTTGGTGCGGAATGGCAGTTCTGCTTTCCAAAATGCCATGGAATAAGATTAAGAATTAAAGAGTGGTATATGATTACCAGATAAGACCGTTACCGCAAAGAAAGCCGCAGCCCGCAAGGGTTTGCGGCTTTTTTTATTGCAACTTACCCGGCAAGCCAGCCCAGTCTATCCTTTTGTTTTTAAGGCGTAATACGACATTAACTTCATGCATTTCGGCGGATATTCGTTTTCCATAGCGGTCGATACTCTGATTGCTACCCTCTTCAACTATTGCCCGTTTTGCGCAGATTTCTGGCGCTTGACCCTGACTTACTGAGTCGTCATATTCGAAAGAAGAAACCATCACTTTTACCCTCGCCTTTAGCTGCGGGGGTTTGTTTTTTTGGCACCATCAGGAGATGACTTGTGAAGAAAAACATATTGCTGATCATCGCAACAACGCTGGCCGCGACCAGCGGTTTAGCGCAGGCGGAAACGACATTACGCTTCGGCGTGGATCCGTCCTTTCCCCCTTTTGAATCCAAAGCGCCGGACGGCAAGTTGGTCGGTTTTGATATTGATCTGGGCAACGCAATTTGTCAGCAGGCTCAGGTTAGATGTGAGTGGGTTGAGACCGCGTATGACGGCATTATTCCTGCCCTGAACGCCAAAAAATTTGATGCCGTGCTTTCAGCGATGTCGATGACGCCTAAACGCAAAGCTCAGGTGAATTTCTCCGACATGCTCTATCACGTTCCCAGTGTGCTGATTGCGAAAAAAGGCAGTGGCCTGCAACCGACGGCAGAATCGCTGAAAGGTAAAACCGTCGGCGTTGCTCAGGGCACAACGCAGGAAGCGTATGCGCAAGGAGAATGGCAGAAGAAAGGGGTGAACGTCGTCTCTTATCAGAACCAGGATTTCGTTAATCAGGATCTGGCCTCTGGCCGTATTGACGTGACGCTGACGAACGCGGCGGTGGCCGAAATCGGCTTTCTGAAAACGCATGAAGGCACAAATTATGCCTTTGCGGGCGAACCGCTAAACGATACCCGTTATCTGGGCGAAGGAACGGCTATCGGGTTGCGTAAGGATGATCAGGCGCATCTGACATTAATCAACAATGCGCTGGCAGAAATCCATAAAAACGGGACTTATCAGACGCTGGAAAAGAAATATTTCACGTTTGAGGTCTACACTAAAAAGCCGTAATCCCCTTCTTCAGGCCGCATGTGGCTAACCATGCGGCTCAATATTTGCGGAACGGATTCCAATACCGCCTGCCAGAAACTGCAATGCAGAAGATTGATTTCGTGAACCTTCGCAACCCTCACACCTGCCCGTTTAACTGATCAGGCTTTCAGCCTAAAGTCAGCCTCGCCGATAAACGTTATCTGAAAGGGTTATACCAACATGAGTTCCGCCGACGTCTGCCTGAGTGCCTGCAAAGCTTCATCACGGATATCCTTGTCCGTAATAATCGTGTCGATTTTTTCTATCGGCAACACCAGGTTGTATCCGCGACGACCAAACTTTGTGGAATCAGTGACAACGACAACGCGCTGAGCGGCAGCAGCCATAATACCGCTGATGCTGTAGCCCTCATTAAATGTGGTGATGCCTGTCGCGGCGTCCAGGCCATCTGCGCCCACAAACATCAGATTAGCGACGATTCCCTGCAAGGCGTATTCCGTAATATTGCCATGCAAAGAGCGCGTTTTATGTCGCAGCGTTCCGCCACAGACCACCAGTGTGATATCGGGGTTTTCAGACAAAACAAATGCAGCAGGCAAATTGTTCGTGATGACGGTGATATCACCTGACTTCACCAGCTCTTCTGCCAGCAGCATGGTAGTACTGCCGCTATCGAGAATGACGGTATCTCCGGGTTTCACCAGTCCTGCAGCCGCCTGAGCGATGCGTTTTTTAGGGTCACTGGCCTGAAGATAGCGCTCTTCAAGCACCATTTCATCCTGCGGCAATGCCACCTGGTCGGCCGGTGAAGCATCGCGTTTCGCCGCACCGCCGTGGAAACGTGTGAGGGCACCCTTTTGCTCCAGCAATCCTAAGTCAGAGCGGATTGTCACTTCGGAAACGTCGAAAGAACTCGAAAGGTCGGCAACCATAACGCTGCCGTTTTGATTCACTAAATCAATGATTTTGTTACGTCTATCATAAGTATTCATGATTGAGCATCCGAAAGGCTGTATTGCCGACAGTGTAAACAAAAGGCGTCATTAAGAGGAGAAAAAAATCCCAGCAATGTGAAACGTAATATCACTTTGCCCTTCGGGCTTTGATTCTTTTCACTTCACGATACGCATCTATAGTCGAAAGAAAACGAATGCAAATACCTTACGAAATATTTCGATCACTGTCACGAAATCTGTAAAACACTATTGCCTGGCTTTCGAAATGATATGACTATCTTCGAAAACAAACGGAGGCCAAAAATGAAAGATATTATCAATAAGCATAAGCAAGGCGAAAGTACCGGGATTTGTTCTGTCTGCTCTGCGCATCCTTTGGTGATCGAAGCTGCCCTGCGGGAGGATCTCCGCACCGATCGTAAAGTGCTGATTGAAGCCACCTCCAATCAGGTGAATCAGTTTGGTGGCTATACGGGAATGCTGCCGATTGATTTTCGGGATTTCGTTCTCGCGATTGCGGAAAAGGTGGGATTCCCCATCCAGCGCCTCATTCTCGGCGGCGATCATCTGGGGCCAAACTGCTGGCAAAATGAAAATGCAGACAGCGCAATGTGCAAAGCAGAAGTGCTGATAGCGCAATACGTCGAAGCAGGTTTCAGCAAAATACATCTGGATGCCTCTATGTCCTGCGCCGGCGATCCGGTTCCGCTTGATCCTTTTGTTGTCGCTCAGCGCGCAGCACGCTTGTGTCTGGTGGCCGAACGTGTTGCAACACCCCAGCAAAAAAGGTCACTGACTTACGTCATTGGGACCGAAGTGCCGGTTCCCGGCGGAGAAGCTTCTGCTATTCAACACGTTCATGTGACTGAGTCGAAAGATGCGCAAGCCACGCTCGAAATGCATCATCAGGCTTTCAGGGAAATGGGGCTTGAGGCGGCAATTGAGCGGATCATCGCCGTTGTTGTGCAGCCAGGCGTAGAGTTTGATCATAGCCGGGTAATCCACTATCAGCCAAAGCTCGCTCAGTCATTATCTGCCTATATAACAACGACTCCGCTGGTTTATGAGGCGCATTCGACGGATTATCAGACCCGTAAATCCTATCGTCATCTGGTTGAAGATCACTTTGCCATTCTGAAAGTCGGGCCGGCATTAACCTTTGCGCTTCGGGAAGCCGTTTTTGCTCTGGCGAATATCGAACAGGTACTGATTGCCCCCGAATCCCGCAGCCAGATACTGACGGTGATTAACGGCGTCATGCTGGACGAGCCGGTTTACTGGAAAAAATACTACAACCCGACATTCAGCCTTTCGCTGATCGACCTGCATTTTAGCCTTTCAGATCGTATCCGTTATTACTGGCCTAACGCCCGTATCAACCGGGCTATGGAAGCGCTGGTCACCAATCTACAAACAGTGGAAATTCCCCTTGGCCTGCTGAGCCAATATTTACCCGCGCAATTTGAACGCGTGATGGCGAATAAATTGACCAGCGATCCTCACGAACTGATTATCGATAAAATTCAGGATGTTCTTCGCGCCTACCATTACGGCTGTTCCCCGCAGTCCGCCAGTGCGGAGGCATGCTGCAATGCATAACTGTGAAATCTTCGTCAAAACAAATATTGCCTTCACGGACTACCAGGACGTTCTGGCCCACATCGGTGAATGCATGGTGAAAGCCGGTGTGGTTGAAAACACCTATCCGCACGCGCTGCTTAATCGCGAAGCCGAATTTCCGACGGGTATTCAGCTTGAACAACATGCGGTCGCAATCCCGCACTGCGAAGCCAGCCATGCCCGAAGCCCGGCGATCTATCTGATTCGTCCTGATGCTCCCGTTGAATTCTTTCAGGCTGATGATGAAGGCACCGTCCCGGCGTCCCTGATTGTGGCACTTATCGTCACTCACCCATCAGAGCAGCTGAAACTGTTGCGTCAACTCTTCGGTCAGTTACAGAAACCTGAATTTTTAGAACAACTGCTCACGGCTCCCGAACACCAACTGTCATCCATTTTTGAGCAACATGTTTTCTCACAGGCTGAAGAGAAAATGTCTCCCGTTTATATCTGAAGCCCTTACCACCCGAAGCGACCTCTACACCTTACTTAAAAACATTAAAACAAAGCATCAAGGAGTCTTAACGTGAAGCGAAAAATCATTGTCGCCTGTGGCGGAGCCGTAGCTACATCAACTCTGGCCGCAGAAGAAATCAAAGAGTTATGCGCAGCACAAAACATTGAAGTGGATCTCGTCCAGTGCCGCGTCACTGAGATTGAAACCTACATGGACGGTGCGCACCTGATTTGCACCACCGCCAGAGTTGACCGCAAGTTCGGGGATATTCCCCTAGTACATGGGATGCCGTTTATTTCCGGTGTCGGCATGGATGCGTTGCGTGAGCAAATACTGACCCTGTTGCAGGAGTAAGCCATGTTTACCGAAATAATGCGCTACATCCTCGACCTCGGGCCAACAGTCATGTTGCCCGGCGTCATTATCATTTTCTCCCTGATATTAGGCATGAAACTGGGGACTCCTTTAAATCAGCTATCCACATTGGTATCGGCTTCGTCGGTATCGGGCTGGTGATTGGTCTCATGCTCGATTCCATCGGGCCCGCAGCAAAAGCGATGGCCGAGCATTTCGAAATCAACCTGCAAGTGGTGGATATCGGCTGGCCGGGTTCATCACCGATGACCTGGGCTTCCCAGATTGCACTGGTCGCCATTCCGATTGCTATCGGGGTGAATATCGTGATGCTGCTGACCCACATGACGCGCGTCGTCAATGTCGATATCTGGAACATCTGGCACATGACATTCACTGGCGCCATGCTGCATCTGGCCACCGGATCATACTGGCTGGGAATTATGGGCGTCGTAGTTCACGCGGCATTTATCTACAAACTGGGCGACTGGTTTGCGAAAGATACGCGTGATTTCTTCAACCTTGAAGGCATCGCTATCCCGCACGGTTCATCGGCATATCTCGGGCCGATTGCCGTGCTGGTCGATACCGTCATTGAGAAGATCCCCGGCCTGAACAAGATCCACTTCAGTGCCGACGATGTTCAGAAACGCTTCGGCCCGTTTGGCGAACCCGTGACTGTCGGTTTTGCCATGGGTCTGATTATTGGTTATCTGGCCGGATATGACATCAAAGGCGTATTGCAGCTGGCCGTCAAAACCGCTGCCGTCATGTTGCTGATGCCAAGGGTTATTAAGCCGATTATGGATGGTTTAACGCCGATTGCCCGTCATGCCCGTACACGTCTGCAAGCCCGTTTCGGCGGTCAGGAATTCCTGATTGGTCTGGATCCTGCGCTCTTACTCGGCCATACCGCCGTCGTCTCCGCCAGCCTGATCTTTATTCCGTTAACGATTTTGATTGCAGTGCTGGTACCGGGAAATCAGGTATTGCCGTTTGGTGATCTCGCCACCATCGGTTTCTTTGTAACGATTGCGGTTGCCGTGCATCAGGGGAACTTGTTCCGCACACTGATTTCAGGCTGCATCATCATGAGCATCACCCTCTGGATTGCGACGCAGACTATCGATCTGCATACGCAGCTCGCTGCCAATGCCGGGGCTCTCACGGCCGGTGGCAGAGTGGCATCGATGGATCAGGGCGGCTCTCCGATTACCTATCTTCTGATCCAACTTTGTACGCTGAAAAATATCGCGGGGCTCAGCATCATCGGCGTCATTTACGCCGTCGGTGTATTCCTCACCTGGCGACGCGCCCGTAATTTTACCCGGGCTGAAAAACTCGCAGCGGCTGCACTGGCCAGCGCTTAACCCTCATCCAGGCGGAGGGTTTCCTCCGCCTTAAGGAAACAATGATGCAATCTGTAGTGGTACACCAGGGCGGGTCAATCACCGTCGAGGAACGGGAAAAACCCATGCTAAGCGCGCCGGACGATGTGTTAGTGCGGGTGGCGTATTCCGGCCTGTGCGGTTCTGATATTCCGCGCATTTTTGCCAACGCCTCACATTACTACCCGATCACGCTCGGCCATGAATTTAGCGGTTACGTGGTCAGCGCTGGCGATGAAGTTCATGATTTACAGGAAGGTGATGCTGTGGCGTGCGTTCCTCTGCTCCCCTGCTTTCACTGTGAAGAATGCAAAAAAGAAGCGTATTCACAATGTAAGCACTATCAGTTTATCGGCTCACGTCGCGATGGCGGCCATGCTGAATATGTCGTCGCGTCGAGAAAAAATCTCTTCCGGCTGCCGGAAAACGCGTCGCTGTTGCAGGGCGCATTTCTGGAACCGATCACTGTGGGGTTGCACGCACTAAAACTGGCCGGAGGCTGTGAAGGAAAAGAAGTCGTTGTGATTGGTGCGGGCACGATCGGCCAGCTGATCATTCAGGCGGCCAGCGCCCTGGGGGCAAAATCCGTAACGGCTATTGATATCAACCCTCAGCGTTTGGATCTCGCCCTGAGCTCCGGCGCGAGCCATAGCTTTAACAGCGCCCAACTGAACGCCGATGAAATTCGTCATCAAAGTCAGGAACGTCGCTTTAATCAACTGATTATCGAAACCGCTGGCACACCGCAGACTGTCGCGCTGGCTCTCGACATTGCGGGTCCGAAAGCGCAGATCGCGCTGGTCGGCACACTGCATAAAGATCTGACCCTGAATGTGGCGACGTTCAGCCACATCTTGCGTAAAGAGCTGACGTTACTCGGCAGCTGGATGAATTATTCCGCACCCTGGCCCGGCAGCGAATGGCAGCAGGCAACGCAACTTTTCGCGGAGCAAAAAATAAATCTGACGCCGTTAATTGGCTGTCTGGGCGACGCTCAGGAATTTGCGAATGAAGTCGCCGCCCTGAAGGGAAAACCTATGGCGGGCAAAATCCTGCTGGATTTAACAAGGAGCTAAATTCATGTATCTGATCTCAAACAGAGAAATGTTGTTGGCGGCGCAGCGCGAAGGCTATGCGGTTCCGGCATTCAATATCCACAATATGGAAACGATACAGGTTGTGGCCGAAACGGCGGCCGCGATGAGTTCACCGGTCATACTCGCCGGAACGCCCGGCACATTCAGTTACGCGGGAACTCAATACCTGATTTCGTTATGTCAGGAAGCGGCACGCAAAAATCGTATTCCGCTGGCACTGCATCTGGATCATCATGAGACGCTGGAAGACATCGGGACAAAAGTCCGGGCGGGGATCCGATCCGTCATGATCGACGCTTCACATTTTCCGCTGGCGGAAAACATAGAAAAGGTGCGCGATGCAGTGCGTTTGTGTCATGCCTTTGACGCGAGCGTGGAAGCGGAACTCGGGCGGCTTGGCGGGCAGGAAGACGATCTGGTCGTTGAGGAAGGCGACAGCTTCTTTACTGATCCGGTTGTCGCAAAGCACTTTGTAGAATCCACACGTATCGATTCGCTGGCGGTCGCCATTGGTTCGGCGCACGGCTTATATCAGGGCACACCTAAACTGGATTTCCGCCGTCTTGAACAGATTCGTCAGTTGGTGGATATTCCCCTCGTTCTGCACGGCGCATCGGGGATCCCGGATGCGATGATCCATGAGGCAATTGCGCTGGGGATCTGCAAAGTCAATGTGGCGACCGAGTTGAAAATTGCCTTTGCTGATGCGGTGAAAGACTATTTTTCCGCTTATCCTGACGCGAACGATCCGCGTAAATACATCGTTCCCGGCAAGTTGGCAATGCAAAAAGTGGTGGAGGATAAGATCAAGGTTTGTGGCAGCGCTGGCCGTTTATAAACGGGATGGGGCTCATAACCTGAAGGGATAAAAAGCGGAGGTTTTTTCTCCGCTTTTCAGCTCTTTGGCATCTCACCGGTTGCAGCCCAATCACCATTCTGATTTTATGGGTTCTCTCTGAGAGTGAAATGGAAAAGACGATGACAACCCTTAACCACTTTGGTCAACCCGTGGGCGATGCCCTTCCCGACTGGCAACCCTGCGAACGTCCTTCTCGCGTTCAGCTTAACGGCACATGGTGTCGTCTTGAGCCACTGAGCTGCGAACGCCACAGTCAGGATCTCTTTAACGCCTGGCACAGCATTGATGATAACCGCGACTGGACCTACCTCTCCGTTGACCGTCCGGCAACGCAGGCTGATTGCGATTTGTATATTTCACAGCAGGCTAAAAGTGAAGACCCGCTGTTTTTTGCCGTGGTAGATAACGACACAGGGCGCACAGTCGGCAGCGTATCATTTCTGCGTATTGACCCGGTGAACGGCGTTGCCGAAATTGGTTGGGTAAACTGGTCGCCGCTGATGAAACGCACGCGTTTCGGTACCGAAGCGATTTATCTGCTGCAACGTTATCTGTTCGATACGCTAAAATACCGTCGCTGCGAATGGAAATGTCACAGCCTGAATGAACCGTCTAAACAGGCAGCATTACGCTTTGGTTTTCAATACGAAGGCACATTCCGACAGGCTATCGTCCTGCGCAACCATAACCGTGACACCTGCTGGTATTCGGTCATCGACAGCGAATGGCCGGAATCGAAAACAGCGTTTGACCGCTGGTTGAGCGCAGATAACTTCTCTGCGGAAGGTCAGCAAAAGCAGCGTCTGGAAGAACTGCGTAAATAAAAAATAGCCCGCGGAATTCACTGACGCGGGCACTTTCTTTGCATAGCAGATTTAAACAGCGGATTTACACGGCAAACAGCGACGTAACATCCGGCCACGCATAAATAATATTGCGCGAGCGCCAGAGCGGGCCAGCGTCGGTATAGCGCCCTGCCTCGCGGCCACCCAGTGCGCTGTAAAACCGGATTGCCGGTTCGTTGCCTTCCACCACGCCCAGCCCGGCGCTGCGATATCCCGCAGCAGCCAGATGTCGGGCGGCTTCGCTGATTAACCGTTTCCCGATGCCCTGACGTTTAAAATCGCCGGAAACATACAGGAATTTGATTTCAGCCATCTCGCCAAAATCAGGGTTAGATGACGCCGAGGTCAGGCAAAAACCGGCCAGTTCTCCGTTTACTTCGGCCAGAAAAATACCCTGCCCGGCCGGGGGATGATCAAACTTATCCTGCCAGAAAGCTTTACGACGCGGCACATCCAGCGCGGCGAATGCCTCCGCAGGAGCCAGTTCGCGGTAGGTTTCACGCCAGATAGCGACGTGCAATTCGGCGAGTTCATCAATATCTTCTGGCGCGGCTTCGCGCAAAGAAAAAGCAGGCACGGCGTCCCTCATTATAAAAATCCGGTAGCTGAAAAGTCAGGTGAGTATAGTCAGGCTTCTTCTTCGCGCGCTAACAAAGAACGCTTTCTTTCCACGCCCCAGCGATATCCGGAAATATTCCCGTCTGTTTTCACCACGCGATGGCAGGGAATGGCGACAGCCAGCAGGTTTGCCGCACAGGCACCGGCCACGGCGCGAACGGATTTTGGCGAGCCAATTTTGCGGGCGATTTCGGCATAGCTGGCGGTGGTTCCGGCAGGAATATCACGCAATGCCTGCCAGACACGCTGCTGGAAAGCTGTACCACGAATATCCAGCGGCAAATCCAGCCCGGTTTGTGGCTGTTCGACAAAACCGACGATCACCGCAATACGCTGCTCGAAATCAGGATCGCCGCCCACCAGTTCAGCCAGCGGGAAACTGTTTTGCAATTCAGCGATCAGTTTTTCCGGATCATCGCCCAGCAAAATGGCGCAAATGCCGCGCTGACTTTCAGCAACTAAAATCTCGCCCAGCGAAGACTGCCCGATGGCAAACCACACGCGGACATCACGGCCACCGGCGCGGAATGACTGCGGCGTCATCCCCAGAATCGTGCCTGACGTTTCGTAAAACCGGCCATCGGATGAATACCCGGCGGAGTGAACCGCTTCGGTCACTGTCGCCGCGGCGGCCAGTTTTTCACGAACCCGCCGCGTGCGCTGCGCCTGCTGATATTCTTTTGGCGTCACGCCGGTTTGGGCTTTGAAAATACGATGAAAATGGTAGGCGCTGATGCCGACTTCTGTCGCCAGCTGGTTCAGTGTGAGTATGTCGGCAGACTGTTCAAGCAGACGGCAGGCCTGCGCGACGCGCTGAGCGTGAAACTGCGCCAGTGAAATAAGCCCCTGACGGCAGCGCTTGCACGGACGAAACCCGGCTTGCTCGGCGGCTTCGGCATCGTCGTAGTATTCAATATTTTCGGGGTTTGGCTGGCGTGACGGACAGGAAGGTGCGCAGTAAATGCCGGTGGTTTTTACGGCATAGACAAACTGGCCGTCGGCTTTTACATCACAGCTGACGACCGCCTGCCAGCGCGGATCCTGCGCCTGATGACTTTTCGCGCTTCCCGATACCGCTTCGTGACGAACTTGCGTTTTACCTGACATGGTCTGCCTCATATTTCCCGACGGGAGGATCCACAGCTTATGCCGCGGAATCTCCGTGCGCCCTCCGGCGCTTGCTTTCTCATTCAACCCGCCGTTTTCAGCCTCCAACCGGCGCTGAAGGCGTATCAAGGATCAGCTGATAAAAGGCCAGATCCAGCCAGCGGTCAAATTTCCAGGCGGCCTGTTTAATCGTCCCGGTGTGGCTAAATCCGTTCTTCTCATGCAGCGCAATGCTGCCGCCGTTCGCCGCATCGATCGCACCAATCAGCGTATGGACATCGCGCTCGCGTGCCGCGTCAATGAGTGCATTGAGCAACACTTTTCCCAGCCCTTTTCCACGATGATCTTTATGAATATAAATGGAATGTTCAGCGGAATATTTATAGGCTGGCCACGCGCGAAACGTGCCGTAGCTGGCAAATCCCAGCAGCGTCCCCTTTTCATCCTCAAGGCCGATAACCGGGAAATTATTGATCAGTTTAGTGGCAAACCAGGAGGTCATACTGTCGATATGGCGCGGTTTATAATCATACAAAGCCGTTGACGTCAGAATGGCATCATTAAAAATATCCAGAATCGCCACTGCATGCTGACGTTCAGTACAGGCAATCAGTTTCATCAGATGTTCCCCTTCGCTTCCGTCATGGTTTAATTTCCACTATAGTAGATTTAATTCCACAAAAGTAAACAACGGAACGCCTGATATGTCAATCGACCAGTTGATCGCCACACGTCTGCAATCATTACGAAAAACTCAGGGGCTGAGCCTCGAACAGCTGGCAAGCAGTTCCGGGGTCAGTAAAGCGATGATTTCGAAAATTGAGCGGCAGGACAGCAGCCCGAGCGCCAGTCTGCTGGGGCGTCTGGCGGCCAGCCTCGGCGTGTCGCTGGCGCACCTTCTTTCAGAAGAAAACCCGCAGCCCGCCCCGCTGCGTCCGCGGGCACAGCAGGAAGTCTGGCAGGATCCGGATATCGCTTATCTGCGCCGCCAGGTGACAACACATGAAGAAAATGGCGGGCCTGAACTGGTGGAAATTACCCTTCCCGCCGGAGCGCGCGTCAGCTATCCCGGCTGGCATCAGCAGGCTTACAAACAGCGGTTGTGGATGGTAGACGGCACGCTCGATATTCGTTACGGCGATGAAAACTACGCGCTGGCTGCCGGCGACGCCCTGACGTTTGGCGTCGATTTGCCTGTCACATTCAGTAATCCGGGTTCGCAGCCTTGCCGCTATTTGCTCGTCATGAGCGACAAATAGCGTCTGCGTTTTCAAGCAGCGCGGATTCCGCCAAACCCCAGATATGGATCAGCCCGAGCGCGCCGGCGGTGCACAGGCGTTGTACGTAATATTCAAAACCCTGCCCGGCGATCACGATTTTGCCTTTGACGTTCTGCGCCCGATTTTTCCACTTCAGGCGCGCATCCAGCCCCTGTTCCTGCAATAAAGACACCATGCGCTGCGCCGCCAGTTCGGCATCATCACAACCGGAAAGCCGGTGCAGCGAGGAAAACTCGTGCAACAGGCCATCCATCAGAGGCAGTAAATGTTCACGAACCGGCGGGCGCAGCAGCATTATTGGGCTTTCTCCTGCTGATGTACGGACATGTCCAGCGGGCCGAAATATTTCACTTTGATCTTCTCCCAGGTGCCGTCGGCCTTAATTTTTGCCAACCCGTCGTTGAGCAACGCTTTGATTTTGAGATCGTCTTTGCGCACGCCGTAGGAAGAACCAATGCTGAATATTTTGTCGTCACGCACTTCCGGGCCGGTCAGCTCGAAGTTTTTTCCTTCCGGTTTATTGAGGAAACCAAAGGTCACGGCGACCGCCGGGCTGAGCGCGCCGTCTAAACGCCCGGCGACCAGATCCTGATAAATCGTATCCTGATCGGCGTAAGCCACCACATCCACACCTTTCGGCTGCCAGAAGGTATTGGCGTACATTTCCTGAATCGATCCCTGCTGAACCGCAATGCGTTTACCCTGCAAAGACTCCGGCGTCGGCAACAGCGGGCTGCCTTTTTGTACCACCAGTTTGGTCGGGATGTGGAAGACGAAATCGCTGAAATCAATCACTTTACGGCGTTTTTCCGTCGCACCCTGTGGCGAAATAAAATCGACTTTTTTGGCGAGCAGGGAAGGAATTTCGGCGTCAAAACTGCTGACCACGTATTCGCATTTCACCTTCATCACGTCGCAAATGGCGTTGGTGATATCAATTTCAAAACCGGTCGGCGTGCCGCTGGCGTCACGATACTGGAACGGCGGATAACCCATGTCGGCGGCGACGCGCAGGGTTTCGCCGTCTGCGTGAGCCATCGCGCTGCCAAAGGTCAGTGCCAGAACGGCAGCAGCCAGTGTTTTTTTCATCATTATTCTGTCCTCTCTTCCCAAAGTTATTGTTTTAACTGCCAGTTTGAAAATTCTTCTCTTACTGCACGGAGCTTTGTGTCGTCCTGACATAAATCGAGAGCCGTCATCGCCAGCGCTTTGGCGGCCTGTAACATGCCCTGCAAACCGGCGTCAGAACCGGCAGCAACGGCGAATTCTGGCGTGTGAGGAAGGACATCGCCGATACGGATATACGGGTGGATCGCCGCCGTAATCTGGCTGACGTTGCCGATATCAGAAGAACCAATGCCGCCTTTCAGCGGGGGCGGCACCACCTCAACGCCCATCGCCTCCAGGTTTTGCTGGAAGAATCCGGCCAGCGTCAGGTTGTTGTTGCGTTCGGCGTAGGTCAGCCCTTCTTCGATTTCCAGCCGCGCGCCGGTCATCAGCGATGCGCCGCGTGCCGCATCGAACACTTTTTGCTTCACGACGGTCAGCCCTTTCACGGTGTCGGCGCGCATCAGGAATTTAGCTTCGCTGTAGGCCGGAACGATATTGGTGGCGCTGCCGCCATCGGTGATGATGCCGTGAACGCGCACATCGTCGGTGAACAGCTGACGCAGCGCGTTAATCCCGTTGAAGGTGTGGATGACCGCATCCAGTGCGCTGATGCCGTTTTGCGGCGCGGACGCCGCATGCGCTGCTTTGCCATAAAATTTAAAGACGGCATCGACACACGCCAGCCCGCCGCGCACCACCATGGTTTTATCGCGCGGATGGAACATCATCACCGCATCGGCATCGTCAAAAATGCCTTTGTCACTGAGGATAATTTTGCCGCCGCCTTCCTCTTCCGCCGGTGTGCCGATCACTTCCAGCCGGCCTGTCAGTAACTGCGAAACCTGTTTCAGCGCCAGTGCCGCCGTCACGGAAGCCGTGCCGATCAGGTTATGTCCGCAGGCATGGCCTAGATTGACCAGCGCGTCATATTCGGCCAGCAGCGCAATCACCGGCCCCGGTTTACCGCTGTCATAAGTGGCGCGGAACGCCGTCGGCAAGCCGCCGAGATCTTCTTCAATCTCAAAACCTGCCGCGCGCAGGGGCGCAATGAGCGCGGCCGCAGAATTCACTTCTTCAAAACTGAGTTCCGGATTGGCATGAATATTCAGCGCCAGTTCCGTCGCCTGAGCCGCCAGTGAATCGACGGCAGCGATAATCTGCGCCTTTTGTTCTTCTGTAGTGCAAACCGACATAAATATTCCCTGCGATGGTGCAAAACCAAAAATTATTTTCGGATGAAGGTTTTTTGATATTGCGTTAACACGTCTCTATACCTCCAGAAATAGGGCTTTTAGGGGTTTTGGTCAAATTGAGCCTTTTTATCTGTTGCCCTTTTTACGCAAAAATTATTTTATGGTGTTCGACTTTTCGGGCAGTCATCCGGGGAAATCCATGAACGAAAAAGACTGGCTGATTTTGCGCGCCGTATATCAGCACAAAAATATTACCCGCGCGGCGGAGCAGCTTTACACCTCGCAGCCAGCACTGAGTTACCGCCTGCGTCAGATCGAACGCAAACTGGCTATCCGCTTATTTGAGGAAGGGCAAAAGGGGCTGGTTTTCAGCGCGCAGGGGGAATACCTCGCACAACACGCGGTGAACGTGCTCAGCGATTTACAGCAGTTGAAACTCAATCTGCACAGCCTGGATCAGGCGCAGCAAGGGGAAATTTCGCTCGGTGTCTCCAGCAATTACGCAGCATATCGTCTGCCGCCTTTGCTGAACCAGTTCCGCCAGACGCATCCGGGGATCCGCGTCAGCCTGATGAGCGGATTCAGCGAGGATATTATTCAAAAGCTGCTGCGCGGCGAGATTGATATGGCGCTGGTGAAAGATGATTTTAACTGGAAGGAAGGCAAGCATCTGATTGAAGAAGATGACTATGTGCTGGTGAACAGTCAGGATTTTGATTTCGCGTTGCTGCCGCACATGCCGCAGATAAAAATCCATCACGGCGCGCACGTCACGCAACTCATTGAACGCTGGTGGAATGCCAATTTCTCGCACGCGCCGAACATCACGATGGAAGTCGATAAACTCGAAGTGTGCATGGCGATGGTGGAGCACGGGCTGGGCTACGCGATTGTCGCCACCTATATGCCACTGCCGGAGCATTTTTACCGGCGGCCCGTCAGCGTCGATGGCACGACGGTGAAGAACCGCACCTGGCTGCTGCACCGCCATAACCTGAACGCCACGCCGTATATGCAGGCGTTTATTCATCTGTTACAGACGGCGCAACAAGGCAACGTGTTGAAAGTCTAGGCGTGCGTGCTTTTATTGATTACTCTGCGGACATGCGTTTTTCATAAACTCATCGTCTTATATTTTGACACTACAGAGGTGGTTCAATGAGCGAATCTTCTTTATCGATAGGCATGCTGCTTTTCCCGGAACTCACTCAGCTTGATCTTACGGGGCCATATGAAGTGTTTGCCAGAGCGCCCGATGCCAACGTTCATCTGATTTGGAAAACATTGGATCCGGTGAGATCCGATCGTGGCATGGGCATTTTACCGACCTGCACGTTCGATACATGCCCGGCGCTGGATGTGATCTGCATACCGGGTGGTCCGGGGCAAATAAATCTGATGGACGATGATGAAACGCTTTCTTTTATTCGTACCAAAAGTGAAAACGCGAAATTAGTGACCTCCGTTTGTACCGGCTCTCTTGTTCTCGGCGCAGCCGGGCTTCTACGCGGCTATAAAGCCACGACTCACTGGGCTTCACTTGATCAGCTCACGCTGCTTGGCGCTGAACCCGTTAACGAACGGGTGGTCAGGGATCGCAACCGGATTACGGGTGCCGGAGTAACGTCAGGCATTGATTTCGCCTTAAATGTTATTGCGGATATCTATGGAGCAGAAATTGCTCAGAGTATTCAATTGCACATGGAATACGATCCTGAACCGCCATTCACCTCCGGCTCGCCTCGTGTTGCACCGGAGGAAATACTTGAGCAGGCAAAAAAACAAATAGCGCCTTTTATAGAGAAAAGACGTCTGGCGACAGAAGCCGCCGGACGCCAGTTACTGAAAAACAACTGATATCAGAGATCTAACGTGCCGTCGATCAGCGTACAGGTATCACCGCCGATCCACGGCTCGCCGTCAACGAAAGTGACCGTCACGCGGCCATCGCGCTGAAGTTTAGTGCCCTGACGGACGCGGTAACCTTCTGCCATGTGAGCGCCGTCCGGGAATCCCGCCGCCTTCAGCACCCGCGCCAGACAGGCATTCGCGCTGCCCGTCACCGGATCTTCTTTCATCACGCCGTCTTCGTCGATCAGCGCCCGCACTTCATAATCTGCCGGGCCGTTTTTATCGTGCAAGCCGTAAACCGCAATGCCGTTCACGCCGAGCCGCGTTTGCAGCTCGCTGATGGCCGCTGCGTCAGCTGTGATATTCAGGCAATCCTGCGCACTTTCCATACGCACAACCAGCCAGATAATGCCCATATCCGTCGCCACCGGCGTAACGCCAGCCTGAATTTTGCCACCGCGTAGCGCGGTTGCCAGCAACGCATTATGTTCTGCCGCCAGCGGCTTCAGCTTCGCCGGAGGTGCGGAAAACGCCTGCCCGCCTTCGGCCAGCTGATTGACCCGAACCAACCCGACGCCGCATTCCTGTATCAGATGGCCCGGATTTTTAGGCTTCAGCCCGCTTTGCAACAGCGCGTACGCCGTGCCCAGCGTCGGATGTCCGGCAAACGGCAGCTCTTTGTCGGTGGTAAAAATACGCACGCGGTAATCGGCTTCCGGTGATTCCGGTTTGAGTACAAACGCCGTTTCCGCCAGGTTGGTCCAGCGCGCCATCGCGAACATTTCAGCGTCGGTCAGCCCTTCGGCATCCAGAATTACGGCCAGTGCGTTGCCTTTCAGCGGCTCAGCGGTAAACACATCAACTTGTTTAAAACGGCGCAGACGGGTCATAACGGATCCTTTTGTTCATCTTTTGGAAACGAGCGAAGTGACTGAGTCTATGAAGTTTTCTTTCGGATTTCGAGAAAAATGTCAGCTTGCGGTGGCTGACCTATGCTTAAAGCACCTCACTGTTTTTCTAAAACCCATAAGGAACAGAAAGATGCCCGCGAAGGATTTGATTGGTATTGGCATCGGCCCGTTTAATCTCAGTCTGGCCGCCATGGCGAAAGATACCGCAAAACTGAACACGGCTTTTTTTGATGCCAACCCGGAATTCAGCTGGCATCCCGGCATGTTATTGCCGACGGCCACGATGCAAACCTATGTTTTGCAGGATCTGGTGACGACGGTCGCGCCGCGCAGCGAATTCTCCTTCATCAACTATCTGGTTGAGCAGAAGAAGATTTACCGTTTTCTGGCGACCGAACAGCTGATCATCAGCCGCGATGAATTTTCGGATTATCTGCGCTGGGCGTGTGATCGCATCCCCGGCCTGCATTTTTCCGAGCCGATTGACCGCATTGATTTCGATGATAAAAAGCAGGAATTTGTCGTGTGCAGTGAGAAAGGTGAACACCGCGCGCGCAATATTTGCCTCGGTACCGGCCATGCGCCGTGGATCCCCAAACCGGCACGCGCGGCGCTGGGAGAAAACTGTTTTCACGCGGCTGAAATTGAATTGCGTGAACCGGATTTCACCGGCAAGCGTGTCATTGTGGTCGGCGGTGGCCAGAGCGGCGCAGACATTATTCTTAATGCGCTGAGCGGCCACTGGGGGGAATTCGCGGAGCTGAGCTGGTTGTCGCGACGACCGAATTTTCAGCCGCTGGATGAATCGATTTTCACCAACGAATATTTCACGCCCGAGTATGTGAATTACTTCTACACGCTGCCGGAAGACGTGCGCGAGCAGGAGATCAGAACGCAGAAACTGCCTTCCGACGGCATCAGTTATCACACGCTGGAAGATATTTATAAGCAGCTGTATCACCGGTTTGACGTGTTGCATCAGCCACGCAACGTGCGTTTACTGCCGCACCGCGCGCTGGATCATATTGCCCGCAACGCTTCCGGAGATTTCAGTTTGCAGGCGAAACATGGGCTTGAACAATGCGAAGAGCATTTCAGCGGCGATATCGTGATTCTGGCCACCGGCTATCGCCCCGGTTTACCGGATTATCTCGCGCCGATGCTCGACCGGATCCCGTATGACCACGATCAGAATTTGCCATTACAGCCTAACTTCAACCTGCGCTGGGACGGCCCGGAACAGAACCGGATTTACGCGGTGAATGCGGGGATCCACAGTCACGGCAGCGCCGAAGGCCAGCTGACGCTGACCGCGTGGCGTTCGGCCAAAATCCTGAATCATCTGCTGGGTGAATCGTTTTACGATCTGCGCCCGGTACCGTCACTGGTGCAATGGTGGTCAGGCGAATAGCGGAAACAAAAAAGCGGAGCATCAGGCTCCGCTTTCATTTTTACTGACCGTTTCATCTACACGTAAAAGTAGATCGCCATAAAGTGGCAGGCACTGCCGCCCAGCACAAAGCCGTGCCAGATAGCGTGACCAAAGCGAAAGCGTTTAGACGCATAGAAAATCACGCCCAGCGTGTACACCACGCCGCCCAACGCCAGCAAAATAACGCCACCCAGAGACAATGTCGTCGCCAGCTGATAAATCACAATCAGCGACAGCCAGCCCATGGTCAGATAAGTGATCAGCGACAGCACTTCAAAACGGTGTGCAAACGCCAGTTTGAAAATCACGCCAAACAGTGCCAGTCCCCAGATCACCGCCATCAGCCCTTTCGCCAGGGGAGAATTCAACCCGACCAGCAGGAACGGCGTGTAGGTTCCGGCTATCAGCAAATAAATCGCGCAGTGATCGAGCTTTTTCAGCCAGTATTTGGCTTTCTGATGCGGAATGGCGTGATACAACGTGGAGGCCAGATACAGCAAAATCATGCTGCCGCCGTAAACCGTGTAACTGGTGATCGCCATTGCGCTGGCGTTTTCGCTAACCGCCTGCACCAGCAATAACACCAGCCCGACAATCCCAAACAGCAATCCGACGCCGTGACTCAGGCTGTTGGCAATTTCTTCAGCCCACGGATATCCCTGTGGTGATGACTTACCCATACGATGAGAATCCTTAAAGCAAAACAATAAAATAACGTTAATCCGGCGTTGTCTATAAATTGCGCCGATAAGGAGATTAACTGAGAACGATTCCAGTGTACACATGTACGCTTAAATTGAGTATTTCCTGATGTTACAGTCTCTTAGCCAGATCATCATTTCATTACCAGAATGACCGGAATCCCTTCAATTCATTCACTTTGTTTATAATTTACCCGCATGACATTATTAAGACAGCGGCATTTTCCGCATCCAAAAACATGATTTTTTTACATCAAGGGACTAAGGTGTAGCGGAAATCTCCGATAATGCCCTTCATAATGTCGTCAATTTGACTAAGGTTTGACTATGTCCGTAGCTACTTCCCCGCTGAATTTCGGCGCAATGACCGAAGTTTTTCAGTTCCTGATGGAAATCGACAAGCTGAAAAGCGTGCAACGCCGCACTAAAGTGCTGGGCACAGAACGTCAGGAAAACTCTGCGGAACACAGCTGGCATTTCGCCGTTGCAGCCCTGTCTCTGGCACCTTTCGCACCGGAAGGCGTGGATATCAATAAAGTCATCCGCATCGCGTTAATTCACGACATCGTGGAAATCGACGCCGGTGACGTCATCGTTTATGACCTCGCTGCCCGCGCTGCCGTGCACGATCAGGAAGTGATCGCCGCCAAACGCCTGTTCGGCCTGCTGCCTGCGCCGCTGAGCACACAATTTTTAGATTTGTGGAATGAATACGAAGCCGGTGAAACGCCGGAAGCACGCTTTGCGCTGGTGATTGACCGCGTCATGCCGATGGTCATGAACCTGAATAATCAGGGTCAGAGCTGGGTAGAGAATAATATTCGTCTGGAGCAGGTTCTGGCGCGTAATTCCTTTATCGCCGAGATCCACCCGGAACTGTGGCTGCATATCCGCAGCCATCTGGATAACGCCCACCAGCAAGGGTGGCTGAAGTAATTCCTGAACTGCGCCTCCCCCTGCGAAGGGGGAGGTTGGGAGGGGGTATTGCAGGCTAACTGTTTGTCAAAGCACACTTTAACGTTTTAATTTGACCTTAATACCCCACCCCAACCCTCCCCTTCGCAGGGGAGGGAGTTTAAGGCACTGTCAGCGCCGTCGAATCGACATACGGTTTCATAATGGTATCGGCATCTTTCTGCGCCTGCTCGGCAGCGGCTTCCGGGGTGATTTTTTCGTCGTTCACCAGGGCTGCAAGCTGGTTTTCCATCGCCTGACGCACCGCAACGGTTTCGTAGGTGGAATACCACGGATACGCATATTTCAGCTGTTCCAGCGCAATCGCCGCACGCGGGTCTTTCGCCAGATAATCCTTCATTTCCGGTGTGTCATAAGACGCCATACGCGGTGAAAAATAGCCGGTAAAGCGGCTCCAGGCACCGTTCACTTTCGGGCTGACCAGATATTGCAGGAACTGGTACGCTGCTTTTTTCTGGTCGTCGGAAATCCCTTTAAAGCTCACCAGACTCGCACCGCCAATGGTCACGCCGTTGCGGATTTTGGAAGGCATCATCGCCACGCCCAGTTCGAAATCTTTGGTGTTTTCACGCATAAAGCCCAGCGCGCCGGTGCTCAGCATTGTCATCCCCAGTTTGCCGGAGAAGAACGCTGCGCTGATTTGTTTGGAATTCAGCACGCCGGAAGGCATTACTTTGTCGCGATACACCAGATTCTGCCAGAAGTGCAGCGCGCCCAGCGTGGACGGTTTGTTGTAATACACTTCGCCCGGATAATCGGCGTTGTAGTACTGGCCGCCGTTGGCGCGCACCAGCGCTGATAAGATCCAGGCGCCGTAATCGTCGTTGGTCGATGGCAACATGATGCCCCACTGGCCTTTTGCCGAATCGGTCAGCTTTTTCGAATCTTCCAGCAACTCATCCCAGTCTTTTGGCGGCGCGGTGATCCCGGCTTTGGCGAACATGTCTTTGTTGTAATAGAGAATGGGCGTCGAGTTATGGAACGGAATGGCGTAAGTCACGCCGTTCAGCTGGGCGTTCTGGCGCATGGCGGGCCAGAAGTTTTGCGTCAGAAATGGCGTCGCTTTCTGGTCGCCGAATTTGAACAATTCGTCCATCGGCAGGATTTCATTTTTGATCGCCAGATCCGCCGTAAAGTTGGCGGACATGATCACCAGCGCCGGGGGCTGTCCGGATTTCGCGGCGGCTTCGGCTTTCACTTTGGTGGTGTCGTAGTTACCGGTGAAAATCCCGCGCACTTCGACATCATTCTGTGACTGGTTGAACTCTTTGATAACGCGGGTCATTTCCATGGTCAGCTTGCCGTCAACCGGCGCAGGGAACATGAAATCGATGTTTTCTTTGGCGGACGCCGTGCCTGCGGCAATGAAGCCGATGGCGAGCGTCAGCGCACTTATTTTACGCATTGTGGTATTCATGCGTTTGCTCATAAAAAATTCTCCCGGTGCAGGTTTTGCTGGTTTTGGCCTGAAAAAAGATGAAGGTCGTGCAAAGAGAAATGCAAAGTGATGCGGTCGCCGGGTTGTGGAATATCCCCGGTATTTTCCCGCAGCTGGTTTTTACGGACATATCGGATCTTGCCAAGCGTGGTATCGGCGTGGCAGAGATACTCCGCGCCGAGCAGTTCACGATAGGTCAGCGTGGCCTGCAATTGCAGGCTTTCGCCTTCCACCGGCCGGTCGCTGATGTGTTCGGGTCTGATGCCCAGATACACGTCAGTAAGCGCCTGCGCGTGGTCAGTTTGCGGCAAATGCACCGGCTGGTTTTCGACGATCAGCACGCCAGCGGCGCACGGCAGTAAAAACAGATTCATCGACGGCGTACCGATAAACCCGGCAACAAACAGGTTAGCCGGATGCGCATACAGCGTTTCCGGCGCGCCGATTTGTTGCAGATGGCCTTTATCGAGCACCGCAATCCGGTCGGCCATGGTCATGGCTTCCATCTGATCGTGCGTGACGTACACGGTGCTGGTTTTCAGTTGCTGATGCAGCTGCATAATCCCGTCGCGCACTTCGGTACGCAGGCGCGCATCGAGGTTCGACAAGGGTTCATCCATCAGAAATAACTTCGGATCGCGCACTATCGCCCGCGCCATCGCCACGCGCTGACGCTGACCGCCGGACAATTTGCCCGGTTTGCGTTTCAGCAACGGTTCCAGCTGCAATAATCCGGCCACGCGGTCGACCCGCGCCTGATGCTGATCTTTCGGCTCATTGCGCATCCGCATGCCGAACGTAATGTTCTGCTCAACGGTCATGTGCGGAAACAGCGCGTAGTTCTGGAAAATCATCGAGAAATTTCGTTCACGCGGTGCCTGCGCAGTGATGTCAGTTCCGTCGAGCAAAATACGCCCGTCGCTGACCTCTTCCAGACCCGCCAGCAGGCGCAGCAAGGTACTTTTGCCGCAACCCGACGGCCCGACCAGCACCAGAAATTCGCCGTCGGCAATCTCAAGTGAAAGCTGATTCACCGCCGTACTGCCTTCAAACTGCTTGCTAATATTTTCGAGACGAATGCCAGACATCATTAATCATCCACCGGGCAACTGATTTGCGCGTCGTAAAGGTACGGCCCCGGATATTGCGACAGCGGATGCAGATAACTGACCAGCCCGGTTTTATCCACCAGACGGTGCATCACGCAGGCTGCCGGTTCGAGGTTATAGAACGGTGCCGGATTGTGGTGATAGTACGGAACCTGGTGCACGGTGCCGGGAATGGTGGTGATGATCGCCTGCTTGTACTGGGTGAAAATCAGGCGGTGCGTATGGCCGCAGAACACGCGAACCAGCGACGGGAAACGATCAATCAGCGCCAGCAACTGGTCACCATTTTCACAGGAAATCGCGTCCATTTGCGCGGAACCGACTTTGACCGGCGGATGGTGCATAAACACCGCCGTCGGTTTGTCACCGCCCTGCTCCAGCTGGCCTTCCAGCCACGCCAGCGTTTCCAGTGTCAGATAACCTTTCGATTCACCGGCCAGGCTGGAATCCACAAACAGCAGACGCATCGGGAAATCGTCGATGGCGTAACGCATGTTTTGCGGGTCGTTTCCGAGCTGAGGGCACAGCGGATGAAGCGCTTCCAGAAACTGCGCTTTGTCATCGTGATTGCCCGGAATGATAAACAGCGGATAACGCAGATTGCCCAGCGTGCGGCGCGCCACTTCATATTCCTGTGGCAGGCCGCAGTTAACGATATCGCCGGTGATCACCACTGCATCCGGTTGTTCTTCCAGCGCATTCAGCTGGCTGACCACTTCGGCGTTACAGCCGTTTACGTCGATAAAGTCATACAACATTCGGCCGTGGCTGCGAAAGTGCATGTCAGAGATCTGAGCTAAAAACATGGAAGACTCCTTTATTTAATCCCCGAAAAACCGAAGCTTTTCAGGAACTGTTTCTGAAAAATAATGAACGCCAGCATCAGCGGCAGGCACACCATCAGCGTTCCGGCAGTAATTAATCCCCACTGGCCGCCGGATTCCGCGCCCATCGCGAAGGACACCAGCCCGACGGTGAGCACCTGTTTGTCCGGGTCGTTCAGCACCATCAGCGGCCAGAGATATTCGTTCCAGTGATAGGTAATGCTGACCGTCGCGAAAGCGAGAATGGCGGGCCATGACATCGGGATCAGCACGCGGAATACCACCTGCCACCAGCGGCAGCCTTCCATCAGCGCGGCCTCTTCAATTTCACGCGGGATACTGAGAAATGCCTGACGCATCAGGAACACGCCAAATGCCGACGCGAAGTACGGCATCATCACGCCGGTCAATGTGTTGAGCAGCCCGAACTGTTTGAGGATCATCATGTTCGGCACCATCATGATGACCGGCATGATCATCAGCTGGATAAGCAGCAGGTAGAACAGCGTCTGTTTGCCGCGAAATTCGTGATACGCGAAGACGTAACCGGCGGTGGTAATCGTTACCAGCTGAACCAGAAACGTGCCGAACGAGAAGAAAATGGTGTTGGCGTAAAGCCGCAGCCAGTCGGCGCTGTCCCAGGCATCACGGAAGTTTTGCAGCGTCAGCGGGAAACGCGGCAACAGCGAGGCCATATCCGGCCCGAAGCTGCTTTCACTGAAAGCCGACGACAGCATCCACAGGAACGGAGCCATCCACAGAAAGGCGGCGCAGAGCAGCAGAACCGGCAACGTCGAACGACGGGCACCGCGCAGCAGCAGCCCGGAAGAACGCGGTACGGCGCGTGATTTTTGAGTCATCAATGTTTCAACGCTCATAGTGAGCCCCTCTTTCCAGTACGCGCAGATTGAGCATCGAAAAACCAAACAACAGCACCAGCGTCAGGAAGGTCGCCGCAGACGCTTTGCCTAAATCGTGTGTGTCGTTGGCAAGACTCTGGATGTAATACAGCAGCACGGTGGTGGCGTTATTCGGCCCGCCCTGCGTCATCACGGCGACGTGATCAATTTGAGTAATCGAGTAAATCAGCGCAATCGTGACCACAAAACTGATGGTCGGGCGCAGCAGCGGCAACGTGACGTAGAAGAAAACCTGCGGGCGCGATGCCCCTTCCATCAGCGCCGCTTCTCGGGCAGAAGCGGGAATCGACTGCAATCCGGCGAGGAAAAACAGCATGTAATAACCGGCGAATTTCCACACGCCGATCACGCTCAGGGCAATCAGCGCGCTGTTACTCATGCCGAGATAGTTGTTATTCATCGGCCCGAACATTTTCGCCAGGTAGTAATCAAGCAGCCCCATGCCGGGCATAAAAATGAACAGCCATAAGGTGGCGGCGCTGACCAAAGGAATGATCATCGGGAAGAAAAACGCGGTACGCAGCCAGCGGTTAAGCGAGGTGTTTTCCCACAGCGCAACGGCCAGCAGCAGCGCCAGCACGATACCGGGGATCACGGTCATCAGGATGTAAGCCAGATTATTGAGCAGCGCACGCCAGAAAACGGAGTCCTGAACCAGACGCAGATAGTTTTGCAGACCCACAAACGGCGGCGCGTCCGACGACAGACGGCTGTCAAAAAGGCTGTCCATCGCCGACTGGAATAAAGGGTAATAGGTGAAAAGAAACAGAAAAATCAGCGTCGGCAGCAGAACAAGATAAGGAAACAACAAACGGCGCATTACAGGATACCGGTCAGCCAAATAAGGTGCCTATCCTGTCGGGAATGTGTGTCAGTTACATGGCGGTTATGTGATGGTTATTTGAATGAAAATTAAGCGAATGTTACTGAACAAATGAGGATGAAAAGACCGGCATATTGCCGGTCTTAAAAGCGTTAACCCTGAACTTCACACCTCGCCAGCGCGTTCCCGGCTTTTTCCGACAACTCAAACAGGGCAGGCAAAACATGCGCCGTGGCTTTGATATATGCGCTCACCTGCGCTACGCCTTCCGGCGGCAACAGCTCCCCGCTTTCCAGCCCTTCGCTCAGGCACAGCAAACCGTGGCAAAGGCCTTCGGCAGATTCAGAGGCGACCGCGCCAAGATCATAAAGCTGGGGTTCGGTGAAGTGGCTGAGATCCAGATCGGAAATCAAAGTGCGAAAAGCGGTGATGGAGTTTTCAGGGTGCTGGGTTTCGGTGGTTGTCATTTTAAAACCTCGAGAGTGAATTTAATTTCGGCCACTCGAAACGCTAATATCGGGTGGCAGCTCAGACAGGGTTAGCGTTACCGGCACTCTCGGAAAACCGGCGCTTCCTAAGAAGCCCCCGCCTGAGCCACCATAATTTGGGGTGAGTCAAAGCGAACAGCATTATTACATATGCCGCCAAGAGATGTGATCAGAACGCTAATTCCGGCTACGGATTTTGCCGCAGCGAGGTGACTATATTCCGATGATTTTGCCAATGAAACAGACTGTATGGATTTACAGGAAGTTACTTCAATATTTGGAAGGCGTCTCGCAGGAATGACGTCTGCTCCCTCCTCTGCCAGGAAGAATTGAACCTATCTGCCTTACTAATTTAATGCCCATTCTTAAGTGGTACTATCGCGATCCTCGTATGCGAAAAGGGAACATAGGTAATGGATACAACAGAAGAGCTAAACGGGACGTATTTTTATCATGGGCATGAGAACGTGACTGTTCAGGAGCTATTTTTCCTGATTCTGATTGAGGAATTCTCAAATCAGACAGGAATGGAAACAACCGCTGCGGCACTTATGTTTTCTGGGGCTGCAATAATTCCAAAATCCAAAGTGTTGGGCAATTCAACGAAATGTACGAGCATTGCGTCTAAGATGTGCAGGAGGATTTTCAAAAATATGCGCTTCAAGAATGGTAAACGATATATGGCACCAATAGGTTTTGGGGAAATTCGCAGGACGCCTTATGTCGGGGCTTTTATTGCGCGATGGATGGCGGTATCAGGCTATGCCCAGGCCTATATCACAATGATGATCGTTGCTAAGAAAACTCGCGATAAATTCGATCTGATTGCAAGACCTGAAGATCGCATCACATGGCCGTCATTCTGATGATTGATGAAAACGAGATACTCGAATACATCACTGAGAATTACAGCGAGTTAAAGAAACCGGCGCAGAAAGATTGGACGTTCCAGCAATACTTTAATATGTTGCCGGAAGATATTGAAGATATGCTGTTAGACCTCTTCGGACGCTATAATATCGACTATTCAAATTTCAATCTCGATGATTACTTCGAACCTGAATGGCCTGTTTGGTTATTGTGGAAAAAATTCCAACGAAAAGAATATAAACCTCTCACGGTAGAAATGATTATTGAATCAGCAAAAGCGGGGAAATGGTTATATCAGTAAGGGGCGTAATGGCCCCTTTCTTATTTATGCCGTCTGGCGGTCGTTCCATGCATCAGAGAAAATAATATTCCCGTCGTTATGTTTCCACGTAATTTTTTCATACCGCAGTTCAACAGATTCCATGTGATTATCATTTGGATTATCAGAAGCCCCCATCGTTGGGGATATTGAAACAATACGAACCTTTTCTAACATCATATTGAAGTATTCAACTTCTTGTCCGGCATCGTTAATCTGGTACCAGCGAATTTCCGCGGATTCGAGATTTTGGCCCGTCGCAACTGCCTTATAGAGATACGGGCTCGATGAATCGAAATCTTTCACGACGAGCATGGATGAATGCATCCGTGTACCCGTTACTTTTCCGGTGGCACTGTCCGTTGGGATCATCACGTTATGATGAAACCCTTTAACTTCAATACTGTATTCTCTGTCTTTGACGTCCACCGCGCCCTTAATCAGGGCGCCGCCATCATCTTTTAGCCACAGGTAAGCTGGAATAGCCATTTTTCTATCTCCTTATAAAAGTTATGGCTAACTTACTCCAGCCCTGTTTAATCACAAGAAAAAAACCATTTAATTTCATTTATTACAATAACTTATACTAATTACTTATACGTCGCGCACGCTCTTTTTTGCTGAAGAAAACCCAGTCAAACCACACCAACACCCATCCTTTCCCTTGCTTCTTCATAGGTCGGCATCGATGCCGCAGCCCCTGCTCTTTCCACACAAACAGACGCGTAGGCGGAGGCAAATTGCGCGGCTTCGGAGAGCGTGGAACCGGCGGCGAGTTGCGAGGCTAATGCGCCGTTGAAGGCATCGCCTGCGCCGGTGGTATCGACCGGTGTGGCCGGGCAGGCGGCGATGATCTGCGTTTCGCCATTGACGGAGAGCAGCGCGCCCTGCGTGCCGAGCGTGACGATCAATGCCTGAATGCCTTTGGCGTGCAGCGCGTGGGCGGCGAGCTGGGCGGAAGGAATGTCATGCACCTCAATGCCGGTCAGCAATGTGCATTCGGTGGCATTTGGCGTGAGCAAATCGACCTGCGCCAGCAGGTGGTCGGAAACCGGCTGAAACGGCGCGGGGTTGAGGATAATGTACGTCCCGTTTTCCCTGGCGATGTTGATCAGTTTTTCGATAGCCGGAAGGTTATTTTCCAGCTGCGTCAGCAGGATATCGGCGGCGGCTACCGCCGGGCGGCATTGTTCGACTTCTTCGTCGGTGACCGTCAGGTTTGCGCCCGGATCAACGGCTATCATGTTTTCCGCGTCCGCACCGGCGACGTAAATCAGCGCGTTGCCGGTCGGGCATTCGCTGGTGGAAAACAGCGTAACGGCGTCGAAACCGGCGTTGTCGAGATGGCGGCGGGCGAACATGCCGAAGTCATCGCGCCCGACTTTCCCGATGTAATGCACCCGCGCACCGGCGCGCAGCGCGGCGACCGCCTGGTTCGCGCCTTTCCCGCCCGCGCCCATCATGCTGTTGCGCGCAATCAGGGATTCTCCCGGTTTGGGGAAACGCGCCATGCCAGCGACGATGTCGAGGTTGAAAGAACCAAATACGCATACCTTGCCTTTTTTCATGCCTCTCTCCTGAAAGAAAACGGTCGCGACTGCGACTGAAAAACGCGTTGTGCGGCCAGACAGGCACCGCGACAGCCGGTCTCATCGGTGACGGCGCTGAAGTGGATCTTCAGTCCGTTCGCCGGATACGGGCTGCGCAGATGACTGCGCAACTGCTGTTCGAGCTGCGCCAGCGGGAAACTCTCCATCGCCAGCACGCCGCCGCCGAGCACCAGATATTTCGGGTCCAGAATGTTCATTTCACTGGCGACCGTTCGCGCCAGACGCGCTACAAATTCGGTTAAATCCACATGTTCTGCATGACGCACAAACAGTTCGGCGAACGGCGTTTGCGGTGCGTGCTGCCGCGCCCAGCCGGTCAACCAGTTGCCGGACGTCAGTGTTTCGACGCACCCGGTTTTGCCGCAAGGGCACAGCAGCGGATTGCCTGCCAGCGGAATGTGCCCGAGTTCGCCCGCGCCGCCGTGTGCGCCGTGGTAAAAATCACCGTTGATCCACAAACTGTTGCCCAGACCGGTGCCCAGATACAGGCCGACGGCGACATCTGGCAGCGTGTCGTGCTGAAGTAAATCCCACCACATCAGATGGTTAACGTCTTTATCCATCGTCACCGGCAGATGTAGCCGCTGCGCAAGCTGCTCCGCGACCGGCTGATTATCCAGCGCAGATATAAACGGCAGCGATAACACGGTTTGCCGGTCACGGGATAAGATCCCCGGCAAACCGAGCATCACCTGCGCCACCTGATGATGCGGATCCTGCGCATCCAGATACCCGCGGATCAGCGTTTCCAGCCCGCTCAGCGGATCGCTTTGCCCTGCCCAACTTTGCGTCGGGGTTTTGTGGTAGCCGCGAAAATTTTGCTGGCTGTCCATCAGCATTAAACGGGTATTGGTGCCCCCGACGTCCACTCCAAGAAAATGCGGCATACGGCTCTCCTGCCCTCAGGCTGCGTGACGCGCCTGACGCATCTGATCGAGCATTTTGTCCCAGGCAATATCCAGATCGCTGTCGAGCGTAAACAGGCCCGAACTGCCGACGATCAACACTTCCGCGCCCGCAGACATCAGATCCTGATACGTCCGCAGGTTGCAGGATCCGTCGATTTCGATCAGATAGCGGTAGCCTTTTTGCTGTTTGAGATCGCGCAACTGGGCAATTTTCCCCAGCATTTCCGGGATGAACGGCTGCCCGGCGTAGCCCGGATCGACAGTCATGACGGTAATTTTATCCAGCAGATGAATATAGTGCTGGATGTATTCCACCGGCGTCGCAGGGTTAAGTACCACGCCGACCTTTTTGCCCAGAGAACGGATCTGGTTGATGATGCGGAACGCGTCGCGGTTGATGGTTTCGGCGTGCGGGCAGATGAAATCGGCACCGGCTCTGGCTATCGGTTCGATAAAGTCGGACGGATTTTCCACCATCATATGCACGTCCAGAATCAGCGGCGTATGCGGGCGGATCTGTTCGATAAAGAACGGCGACAGCGTGATGTTTTTGACGTAATGGCCGTCCATGATGTCGATGTGCAGCATGTCAGCGCGGCGGTTCAGCACCTCCAGTTGCTGTTTGATGTCTATCAGGCTCATGCACATCAGCGACGGAGAAATTTTGTATTCCATGATGTTTTCCTAAGGTCAGAGGCTATGAAAATAAGCTTTAAAAATAAGGATTAAGGTTGTGCAGCCCGCGCTTTCGCGGCGCTCATGCGTCCTGCGCGTTTTTGCAGGAAACGGGCACGGAAGAATTTCAGCGCCAGCACCACAATCAGTACCGCGCCCCACATCGCCAGGCTGAAATGCGGGCTGACGTTCATCAGGTTCAGGCCGGTGGAAATCACCTGGAGGACAATCAGCGAGAGCACCACGCCCGCCACTTTGCCGAATCCGCCGTTCGGGTCGGTGCCGCCTAAAATGATCGCCAGCACGGTCAGCAGCAGGTAAGAATCGCCGTAGCCCATACGCGCCGAGTTGAAGCGCGCCATCATCACCAGTCCGGCAATCACGCATAACATGCTGGAAATCACATAGATGGCGATGAGCACGCGGTGCGTGTTGACGCCGCTGAAATGGGTGGCGTTGATGTTGCTGCCGCTCATGTAGATGTATTTGCCCAGGCGCGTGCGTTCGAGGAATACTGCGATGAGCACCGCCGTCAGCAGGAAGATAATCAGCGGAACCGGTACGCCGAGCAGCGTTTCCGCGCCGATAAAGCGCACGATGTCAGGCATACCGCTGATGGCCGCGCCGCGTGAAAGATAGATACCGACGCCGTTCACCATCGTCATGGTGGCGAGCGTGACCAGAATCGGATGCGCGCCGACGTAGGCCACCAGCGCACCGGTCAGCATGCCGATGACCAGCGCCAAAATCATTGCGCCGACCAGCGCCACCGTCAGCCAGACCGCCTGCATCGCCATGCTGGCATCGGGCGGCAGCCAGGTCAGAAACACCCACGCCATCAGCAGGCTGGTCAGGTTAGCGGTGGCGATAATGCACAGGTTCAGGCCGCCGCTGAGGATCGGGATAAACATCGCCAGCGTCAGCAAACCGAGTTCCGGCAGCTGAAACGCGACACTCATAAAGGTGGCGTCACTGAAAAATCGCCCCGGCATCGCCAGGCTGAAACCGATAATGACCACCAGCAGCAACAGCGATAATCCCAGTGTGGTGCTGTCTATTTTCAGGGAAGCTATTTTCAGGGAAGCCATTTTCAGCCGTGGCCGGGCTTTAAGATTCACATTTCTGCTTTTCGCGAACATAGCGGTTTTCCTCAGGCGAAGCCGACTTCGGTTTCTTTGCGTTTCTTGTAATGGGTGACGGTGATGGCCGCGACAATCACCACGCCGATGACGATATTCATGAAGTAGCTGGAGACGCCAATCAGGTTGAGGCCGTTTTTCAGCACGCCAATCAGGAACACGCCCATCAGTGTGCCGACCACGCTGCCTTTGCCGCCGTTAAGGCTGGCGCCGCCGAGCACCGCAGCAGCCAGAACATCCAGCTCGCCGCCGACCAGCGCATTCGGCACCACTTCGCCGACGCGGTAGACCTGAACCAGCCCGCCAATCGCCGCCATTGCGCCGAGATAGCCGTAGGCAAACAGGTGCAGCAGACCAACGCGGATGCCAATGCGGCGTGCGGATTCCTGATCACCGCCGACCGCAAACAGCTGACGGCCCAGATGCGTTTTGTTGAGTAAAATCCAGCTCAGCGCTGCCACCGCCAGCATCACGACAACCGGCAGGCCAATCTGATAATGCTGCTCGCCGACGCTGAACGGCAGGACGCGGATCGGCGTGGTCAGCCAGTCCGGCAGGTCGTAGAGGCTGGTGCCGTTGGTCAGCCACATCAACATGCCGAACAGCAGCGACTGCATGCTGATGGTGACGATGATCGAGACGATACGCAGACAGTAGATCAGGATGGCGTTGATCATCCCGAGGACGGTGCCGATGGCGATCGCCAGTAAAATGCTGCCGGTCGGGCTGCTCAGGCCGTAATGAATGGCCAGCGTGGCGATGAGGTACTGCACGACGGAAGCGACCGCCGCGAAGGAAATATCAATGCCACCGGTGACTAGCACCACAAATAAGCCGAGTGCAAAAATGCCACTGACGGCGTAGCTTTCGGTCAGATCGAGCAGGTTCTGAAGCGTCAGAAACTGATTGGTGAGCAGGGAAAACGTGACGATAACCACCAGCAAAACCCAGGCTAAATAACCTTCGTTGCTGGACGGGCGTAACCGGCTGAGCTTAAGCATTGACCGCCTCCGCAAGCTGTTGCTGAGTCATCGCGCCCGGAAGATATTCGCCCTTCACCGTGCCTTCGGAGAAATGCAGCACGCGGTCGCAGTTGAAATACACTTCCGGCACTTCGTCGGAAATCAGCAGGATCGAAATGCCCCCTTCCGCCAGCTGATGCACCAGCTGATAAATACTGGCTTTCGCGCCGACGTCCACGCCGACGGTGGGTGAATCGAGGATCAGGATTTTCGGCTGCGTCAGCACCCATTTTGCCAGCACGATTTTTTGCTGATTGCCGCCGGACAGCGTGGAAATCGCCTGATCCGGGTTCTCGACTTTGACGCCGAGTTTTTCGATCCACTGCTGGATGATCTTGTTTTTGCGGTATTCGTCGATCAGATGAAAACGGCTTCGCAGCTGATCCATGATCGCCAGCACAGTGTTGTCGCCGACCGATTGCTGCTGGATCAGTCCCAGCGTCAGCCTGTCTTCCGAGACATAACCGATGCCGGATTTGATCGCATCTTCGTGGCTGCGAAAACGTACCGGTTTGCTGTCGAGGTAGATTTTGCCGCTGTCCGGTTTGGTCATACCGAACAAGCTGAGTGCCAGTTCGGTGCGCCCGGAACCAAGCAGGCCGCACAGGCCAAGCACTTCGCCAGCGTGCAGCTTGAAACTGACGTCGTGGTACTGGCCTTCGCGTGTGAGTTTGTCGGCTTCCAGCATGATGCGTTCGTCATTCATGTTGGCGGCTTTCAGGCGGTAATCGAGTTTGAGGCCGGTCATCAGCTCGGTCAGGCGTTCGCTGCTGACTTCCGAGGCCGGGAAGGTGCCGACTTTTTTGCCGTCACGGATGACCGTCACGCTGTCGGAAATCTCCAGCACTTCATCGAGACGATGGCTGACGAACACCACGCTGATGCCTTTGTTTTTCAGGTAATGCACGGTGCGCAGCAGCTGATTCACTTCGGTGCGGGTCAGCGAGGCGGTCGGTTCATCCATAATGACTAACCGCGCATCGGCGACCAGCGCGCGGCAAATTGCCACCTGCTGGCGCTGGGCAATCGGCAGCGCCGACACTTTGCTGTCGAGATCTAAGGTGTAATTAAGCTCGGTCAGGATGCGCTGCGCGGTGTTGCGCAGGCGTGACGGGCGATACCAGCCCATCAGCCCTTGCAGGTTGTGGTCGAACGCGATGTTTTCAAACACGCTCAGGTTCGGAAACAGCGACAGATCCTGATAGATCACCTGAACGCCAAACTGCCGCGCCTGATCCGGGCTGAGTTTGCTGAACGTCTGAAGCCCTTGCGTGGCAGAACCCAGCGTGATCCGGCAACCGTTGTCCGGCTGATAAACCCCCGAGATCACTTTGATCAACGTACTTTTACCGCAGCCGTTGGTGCCCGCCAGGCAGTGAACTTCCCCCGGCATCAGCCGCAGGGAAATGTCGTTAAGCGCGCGCTGTCCGCCAAAGGTCACCGACAGATTCTGTACATCAATCAGCGGCGTGTTGTCTGTTTGAATGATCTCGGAGATTGCCATGATTACAGCCCCATTTTGACCAGTTTCGGCAGGTTCGCTTTATCCAGACTTTCGGTTTCGTTGCCCAGAATGGTGCGCGTGGCTTCATCGACTTTCACTTTGCCCATGCCTTCGATGGTCATGCCGTCAGTGATTTTTTCGCCTTTTTCCAGCTTCTCGGCGATGCGTACGAAGACTTCACCGGCCACCATCGGGTTCCAGATAAAGCCGCCTTTGATGGCACCGGCTTTCACCAGACTTGCGCCCTGACCCGGACTGAATGGCCCGAAGACGCAGATATCATCGGTTTTGCCGCGGTTAAGCACCGCGCGGCCTGCGCCGATCGGGCCTTGTGAACCGATCGCCAGAATGCCTTTCAGGTTGGCATCTTTGGACATCAGGTCGTTGGTGGTACGGATGCTGTCATCAAGTGATTCGCCGACACCGAATTTGTCGCCGACCAGATGCATGTTCGGGTAATGTTCTTTCTGATAATTGATGGCCGCGTCGGCCCATTTCTGATGCAGAGGCACGGTCAGGCTGCCGACGAACACCGCGTAATCGCCTTTTTCTTTCATACATTGTGCGAGGGCGACCATGTGGGTAATGCCGTGCTGCGTGGCGTCGACCATTTCAAAATCCCAGTCGGCGTATTTCTGATCCGGCGATTCATGCACGATGACTTTGATCCCGGCGTCGTGTGCGCGTTTCAGCACCGGCTCCAGCACGCGGGCATCGTTGGGCACCACGCCGATCACATCCACTTTCTGGGCGATCAGATCTTCAATCGCACGCACCTGCAAGGCCGGATCGGCGCTGGTCGGGCCGACCTGCCATGCGTCGATCCCGCGTTTCGCCGCTTCGCTTTTGATCCCGGCTTCCATCGCGTTGAACCAGGCGTTACCGCCGACTTTCACCACCACGCCCATGCGAATTTTGTCAGCGGCGTGTGCTGACAGGGACAACATGGCTGTGGCGAACAGGCAGGCAAGAACGGATTTCTTGATCATGTTTACTCTCCTGGGAGGTCAGTTATTTACCGCAGCAAACGGGCCGTTGCGGTTGTTTTTAGTTTTTTTCTGTAGGGGTGACGGAGAAACTTCAATCACGTTAACGTTGCTCCAGGCCAGTTCCTGGCGGAATTCCTCATCCTCGAGATGGTCTGTTATCAGTGTGTCGATTTCCCGGTAGTGGCAGATCCGCGCAAAAGAGCGGCGGCCGAATTTGCTGGCGTCAGCCAGCAAAATTTTGTGCTCGGAGGAAAGCAGCATTTGCTGTTTCAGCCGCGCGTGATGCTCGTTGCTTTCACGGATCCCGCCTTCGTGGCTGATGCCGTGGCACGAGAAAAACAGTTTGTTGATGACGAACTCTTTCAGCATTTGCTCGGCCAGCACGCCGACGAAATCTTCGTATTTCGCCGAATATTCACCGCCTAAACCGATGGTGCGCACATTGGCTTTCACCGACAGCGTCTGGATGATCTGCACCGAGTTGGTCAGCACCACCAGCTGAATATCGGGCAACTGGCGCGCCAGATACCAGCTTGTCGAACTGCTGTCGAGCAGCAGACAATCCCCCGGATTAATCAGTTGCAGCGCGCGTTTGGCGATGCGCATTTTGCTGTCCGGTGACTGATTGCTGCGGTCACGAAACGATTCGCCCTGTTCAATCTGCGACGGCACATAGGTCTTTTCGCCCGCCGAATGTTCCGTAAAGACCGCGCCGCCGTGGCTGCGTAACAGCACGCCACGCTTTTCCAGCAGCGCCAGATCCCGCCGCGCCGTTTCCAGCGAGATACGGCATAACTGCGCGACTTCCTGCACCAGAATGCGTCCGCGCTGGGTGAGAATTTCGGTAATAAAACGATGTCGCTCTACAGGCAGCATGGGGTGTTTCCTCTTTCCCGATGTCAAACAGGATACGCAGCCCGTTGGTTGTGGAATGCGCAGTGCCTCAAACGCGGCTGTGTGCATTTTTCGCCACCGCCGTCATGTGATAGTTGTCACGAAAAGGTGAGAAAAGATGAAATGTTAAAGTTTGGATCTGTGGCGGGAACGGCATTAAATCGTCATTTGCGTTGCAACAAGACAGCAACAGTTTTGCAAACGGTCACAATTCCTCGTGGTTTCCAATGACCGGTTATGACCGTTTGTGTGGAGTTGACCGTTTGGACATAAAAAAAGCGCCCTCAGGCGCTTGTGCATTCGAAGAAATTTTTATCTGCCACCCGCCAGATCGAGAAAGCTGCCGGTGACGTAGGAGGAGGAATCGGAGAGCAACCAGTAAATCGCCTGCGCGACTTCTTCCGGCTGGCCGCCGCGCTGCATCGGCAAATTGGCCTTCACGCGGTCAACGCGTCCCGGCTCACCGCCGCTGGCGTGCATTTCGGTATAAATCAGACCGGGCCGTACGCAGTTAACGCGAATACCGTAGGCCGCCACTTCCAGCGCCAGACCGGTGGTCAGGGTATCCACCGCACCTTTTGAGGCGGCGTAATCGACATATTCGCCCGGCGCACCCAGACGGGCAGCCGCCGAGGAGACATTCACAATCGTCCCGCCCTTTCCGCCGTGCCGGTGCGACATGATTTTCACCGCCTCGCGGCAGCACAGAAAATAGCCCGTCAAGTTGGTGGACAGCACTTTATTAATCCGCTCTGCCGAGAGGTTTTCAATCGTCGTCTGCTGGAACAGAATTCCGGCATTATTCACCAGCGCGGTGATTGTCCCGAGTTCTTCGCCCAGGCGTTTAAACATCGCGACCACCTGAGTTTCGTCGGCAATATCAGCCTGAAGGGCGATGGCTTTGCCACCGGCCTGTTGAATTTCATCAACGACGGATTGCGCGGCGGTTTTGTTATTCAGATAGTTGACACCGACGGCGTAACCTTGCTGCGCGAGGAGGATCGCGGTTGCACGGCCGATACCGCGGCTACCGCCGGTAACTAACGCAACGCTGTTCATAGAGGGAGCTCCTTTTGGAAAGTGCCGGAGATTTGGGAGGGATGTGACGTTGATTTGCTCCTCCCCCTGCGAAGGGGGAGGTTGGGAGGGGGTTAGCAGAAAAAACAATAATTTGGGGAAACTTCTATCTATGAATTTTGATGTAATACCCCACCCCAACCCTCCCCTTCGCAGGGGAGGGAGCCGTTCGAAGCCGGTTCAGGCCTTACTCGTAATCACTCATCGGCACACATGAACAGAACAAGTTCCTGTCGCCGTAAACGTCATCGAGACGCTTCACCGTCGGCCAGTATTTATTCTCATCACCTGCCGGGAACACAGCCACTTCGCGGGTATACGGGTGGTTCCACTCGTTCACCAGCTCATTTTGTACGTGCGGTGCGTTCACCAGCGGGTTATCGGCCAGCGGCCATTCGCCTTTCGCTACGCGGTCGATTTCACCGCGGATGGCCAGCAGCGCATCGATAAAGCGATCCAGCTCCACTTTGCTTTCGGATTCGGTCGGTTCAACCATCAGCGTACCCGCAACCGGGAATGACATGGTTGGCGCGTGGAAACCGTAGTCGATCAGACGCTTGGCGATGTCCATTTCGCTGATACCCACGGTCTCTTTCAGCGGACGGATATCCAGAATACATTCGTGCGCCACGCGGCCATCGCGGCCGGTGTAGAGCACCGGATACGCGTCTTTCAGACGGGTAGCAATGTAGTTCGCATTCAGGATCGCGACCTGGCTGGCTTGCTTCAAACCTTCCGCGCCCATCATGCGGATGTACATCCAACTGATGGGCAGGATAGACGCGCTGCCAAACGGTGCCGCAGAAACTGCGCCGTTTTGCGTCAGCACGCCGTCAATCTGCACGACGCTGTGGCCCGGAACAAACGGTGCCAGATGCGCTTTCACGCCGATCGGGCCCATACCCGGACCGCCACCGCCGTGCGGGATGCAGAAGGTTTTATGCAGGTTAAGGTGCGAAACGTCCGCGCCGATATAACCCGGCGTGGTGATGCCGACCTGGGCGTTCATGTTCGCGCCATCAAGGTAAACCTGACCACCGTACTGATGCACAATCTGGCAAACTTCACGGATGGTTTCTTCGTAAACGCCGTGCGTGGAAGGGTAAGTGACCATAATGCAGGACAGCGCATCGCCCGCTTGCGCAGCTTTCTCACGCAGATCGCTCAGATCAATGTTGCCCTGCTTGTCACAGGCCACCACGACCACCGTCATGCTCGCCATCTGGGCGGAAGCCGGGTTGGTGCCGTGCGCTGAACTAGGGATCAGGCAGATGTGACGGCTGCTTTCGTTACGGCTTTCGTGGTAACGACGGATAGCCAGCAGGCCCGCATATTCGCCCTGCGCACCGGAGTTTGGCTGCATACACACCGCGTCGTAACCGGTCAGTTGCACCAGCCATTGCGACAACTGACCAATCATTTGCTGATAACCGGCGGCCTGTTCTGTCGGGCAGAACGGGTGCAGTTCAGCAAATTCCGGCCAGGTGATTGGGATCATTTCGGCCGCCGCATTCAGTTTCATGGTGCAGGAACCCAGCGGGATCATGGCCTGATTCAGCGCCAGATCCTTTTTCTCCAGACGGTGCATGTAACGCATCATCTCGGTTTCGCTGTGATACTGATTGAAGACCGGGTGCGTCAGGATCGGATCCACACGCAGCATCGCGGCAGGGATCGAGTTGCTGTCGGTCGAGGCGGCTTTGTCCAGTTTGTCGATGTCCAGACCGTTGTCGTCACCCAGCAGGGCGGCGAACAGGATCTGCACGTCTTCACGGGACGTCGCTTCGTCGAGCGTCACGCCTACGGCACCGTGAATGTCGGTGCGCAGGTTCAGACCAAAGCTCAGCGCACGTTCCAGCACGGCAGCTTTGTCTTTGACTTCAACGGTCAGCGTATCAAACCAGGTGTTGTGACGCAGTGTCAGACCGCCCTGTTTCAGGCCAGAGGCCAGAATGTCAGTCAGACGGTGAATGCGTGACGCAATGCGTTTCAGGCCTTCAGGGCCGTGGAATACCGCATACAGGCTGGCAATATTCGCCAGTAAAACCTGCGAGGTACAAATGTTGGAGTTGGCTTTTTCGCGGCGGATATGTTGCTCGCGGGTCTGCATCGCCATACGCAGCGCGGTTTTCCCAGCGGCATCGCGGGAAACACCAATAATACGGCCCGGCATGGAGCGTTTGAATTCGTCGATACAGGCGAAGAACGCGGCGTGCGGGCCGCCGTAGCCCATCGGCACACCAAAGCGTTGCGCGGAACCGAAGACCACGTCAGCGCCCTGTTTGCCCGGCGCGGCCAGCAGAACCAGCGCCACAATATCAGCGGCAACGCTGGTCACAATTTTGCGGGATTTCAGCTCGCCCAGCAGCGCGGTGTAATCGTGAACTTCACCGGTGGTGCCGACCTGTTGTAAAAGCACGCCGAACACGCCTTCCAGATCGAGCACTTTTTCTGCTTTATCAACGATAACGTCAAAGCCGAAAGTTTCCGCACGGGTGCGCACAACGTCCAGCGTTTGCGGATGTACGTCATCCGCCACGAAGAAACGGTTGGCATCTTTCAGTTTGCTGGCGCGTTTCGCCAGCGCCATGGCTTCGGCGGCGGCAGTCGCTTCATCAAGCAAGGACGCAGAAGCCAGATCCAGACCGGTCAGATCCAGCGTCAGTTGCTGGAAATTGAGCAGCGCTTCGAGACGGCCCTGAGACACTTCCGGCTGATATGGCGTGTACGCGGTGTACCAGCCCGGATTTTCCAGCATGTTACGCAGGATAACCGGCGGCGTCAGTACCGCGCTGTAACCCATACCAATGTAGGATTTATAACGCTGGTTCTGGCTGGCAATGGCTTTCAGCTCAGCCAGCGCCTGATGTTCTGTCACGGCATCGCCGACGGCTGGTGGCCCCGGCAGCTGGATATCGACCGGAACGATCTGCTGGATCAGCGCGTTTAACGAGTCTGCACCGACCGTTTCCAGCATCTGTTGCTGCTGCTGAGAAGACGGACCAATGTGACGGCCGATAAAGGCTTCGTTGTTTTCGAGTTGGCTGAGAGTCTGAGTCATTTGCTACGCATTCCTGAAATCTGCTGGAGGTGTCTTGGGATACTGACAAAAGCTACGGGTCTTGAATTCGCCCCGCAAACGGGTTGCGGGGCGGATATGGCAGTCTTGATTACTCTTCGATTGAAGCTGAGTAGGCTTCGGCATCCAGCAGGTTAGCCAGTTCGGCTTCGTCGGAGGCTTTAATCTGGAACAGGAAACCTTCACCATACGGCGCGCTGTTGACCAGCTCCGGAGAACCTTCCAGTTCGCCGTTCACCGCCACGATTTCGCCGCTGATTGGGGAGTAAATATCGGACGCCGCTTTAACGGATTCCGCTACCGCGCAGTCTTCGCCAGCGGCCACTTCACGGCCCACTTCAGGCAGGTCGACAAAGACCATATCGCCCAGTAATTCCTGTGCGTGTTCGGTGATCCCTACGGTGTAAACGCCGTTGCCTTCTGAACGCACCCACTCGTGGGAAGATGCGTATTTCAAATCTGCTGGCACATTGCTCATCTTTAATCTCCTGAAAACGTTTTGAATTTTTATAAATCAGTTAAACGAATGGGTTACTGCGCCAGCGGTTTGCCGTTACGGACAAAGCCTGGCCTGGTGACTTTTACCGGCATTTCGCGGTTACGGATTTGGACAATAGCGTTGTCGCCAATGCCCGCCGGAACGCGTGCCAGCGCAATACTGTAGCCGAGAGTCGGGGAGAAGGAGCCGCTGGTGATCACGCCTTCCAGCGTATTGCCCGCGCCGTCGGTGAATCGCACCGGCAGTTCGTTGCGCAGCACCCCTTTCTCTGTCATCACTAAACCGACAAGTTGTTCGGTGCCCTGCTCGCGCTGTCTTTCCAGTGCGTCACGGCCAATAAAGTTGCGGTCTTCCGGTGCCCAGGCGATAGTCCAGCCCATATTGGCCGCCAGCGGTGAAACGCCTTCATCCATTTCCTGACCGTAAAGGTTCATGCCCGCTTCCAGACGCAGCGTGTCACGCGCGCCGAGCCCGGCCGGTTTAACGCCCGCGGCCAGTAATTTCTGCCAGAAATCAGCAACCTGCTCTTGCGGCAGTGCGATTTCATAGCCTGCTTCGCCGGTGTAGCCGGTGGTGGCAATAAAGAGGTCGCCCGCCTGCACGCCGAAGAACGGTTTCATGCCAGCGACGGCATGTTTTTGTTCTGCAGTGAACAGCGTTTCGGCTTTTTCTTTCGCCTGCGGCCCCTGAACGGCAACCAGCGCTAAGTCATCACGCACGGTCAGTTCGATGCCGTACGGTTCTGCATGCTGCGAAATCCATGCCAGATCCTTTTCGCGGGTCGCGGAATTCACCACCAGGCGGAAATAATCTTCAGTGAGGAAGTAAACAATCAGGTCGTCGATCACGCCGCCGGACGCATTCAGCATACCGGTGTAAAGGGCTTTGCCCGGAACGGTGAGTTTGGCGACGTCATTCGCCAGAAGGTAACGGAGGAATTCGCGGGTCCGTGCGCCGTGAAGGTCAACGATGGTCATGTGAGAGACGTCAAACATACCGGCGTCCTGACGCACAATGTGGTGCTCATCCAGCTGCGAGCCGTAATGCAAAGGCATCATCCAGCCGTGGAAATCGACCATACGCGCACCGCACGCCACGTGTTGTTCATAAAGCTGAGTCTGCTTAACCATCTTATTCCTCATGACGAAAAGGCTGCCTGAAAATGTAAAAATGACAGGGAGCGCAAACGATACCCTTCATCTGAACTTACCACTGAATCTCGCTGCTAACCATAAGATAAAATATGCGGAGCAGAACGAATGTCAGTAATTTCTCAGGGGCATTGTGCAGAGTTTTTGACTGGTAAACTGGGGTTTGTGGCGCAAAATCTACAAATAAACACCAAAAGTATCGATGTTATATAACGGCGAGGCCGGATTTCTCACCCTTTTCAGAATGAGGAATCCGGCCTCGGATTAGAAAAAATAATGGTAAAACCGAGCTGAAATTAGATTATTTCAATCGAAGTGAATCGTCCTGTAACCATTCAGGAAGATCGTTCAACCCCATCGCCTGACGGACCAGTTGCGGTTTCACGCCCGGCAAGGAATCCGCCAGCGTCAGGCCGATATCACGCAGTAATTTCTTCGCCGGATTATCCCCAGCAAACAGTTCACGGAAGCCCTGCATTCCCGCCAGCATCAGCGCCGCGCTGTGTTTACGGCGGCGCTCGTAACGACGCAAATACATGTGCTGACCGAAATCTTTGCCTTCTTTTTGCAGGCGTTTGATTTCGGAAGCCAGCTCGGCGGCGTCCATAAAACCTAAATTGACGCCCTGCCCGGCCAGCGGATGCACGGTGTGCGCCGCATCGCCCACCAGCGCCAGACGTGGCGCGGCGAAACTGCGGGCATAACGGCCGGTCAGCGGGAAGGTCACGCGTTCGCTTTCGACAGCACAAACGCCCAGACGCAGGTCAAATGTGCTCGCGAGAATTTTATTGAATTCTTCCGGTGCCAGGGCGCTCAGACGCTGCGCTTCATCCGGCGAAACCGACCAGACGATAGAAGACAAATGAGCATCCGCCAGCGGCAGAAACGCAAGAATACCTTCACCGTGGAAAACCTGCCGTGCGACAGACTGGTGCGGCTCTTCGGTGCGAATGGTCGCAACCAGTGCATGATGGCGGTAATCCCAGAACGTCAGCGGGATATCGGCATGCTGACGCAGCCACGACTGCGCGCCGTCAGCGCCGACCACTAAACGCGCGCTGAGCTGGCGGTCATCACTGAGGGTCACAAACGCGTCGTTTTCGCCCCATGCGACATTTTTCAGCGTCGCAGGTGCCAGCAGCGTGATGTCAGAAGCGTTTTCTACCCGCTGCCACAGGGCGCGGTGAATCACCTGATTTTCGATAATATGACCCAGATGGCTGAAACCGTATTCTTCGCCACGAAAGGCAATTTTACCGAAGCTGTCGCGATCCCAGACTTCCATTCCCTGATACGCATTCGCACGCTGGGCGATGATATTGTCCCAGACGCCGATATATTTGAGCAGACGCTCGCTGGCGGCATTGATGGCAGAAACGCGCAGGCCCGGCTGTTCCGGCAATGGCGAATCGAGATCCGGAAGCTGGTTTTCCAGCACGGCAACGCGCAGACCGCTGCCCTGTAATCCGCACGCCAGCGCCAGACCGACCATTCCGCCACCGGCGATAACCACATCAAAAGATTGCATAATTTTTCCTGTAAGGCCCGGCGCGGAATTAACGGTCAACCCAGCCGAGCGTCCGCCTTGTAAACGCATCGCGCAACGGCGTGATGCCTTCCATCGCCAGTAAACCCAGATTGCGGCCGACCATTAATGGCAGATAACGGTTGGCAAAGAGGTGGATCAGGCCGTCGGTTACACCAACGGTCGCCTGCTGGTCTGGCTGACGGCGGTTCTGATAATCGCAAAGTACGCGATAACTGCCGACGTCGTTGCCCTGCCCTGCGGCACCTGCCAGCGTTTCCGCCAGCGTCATCACATCGCGCAGGCCGAGGTTAAATCCCTGACCGGCAATCGGATGCAGCGTTTGCGCCGCGTTGCCCACCAGCGCCAGACGATGGCTGATATGGCTGTTGGCTTTCTGTAATTGCAGTGGATAACTGAAGCGTTTACCGGCCTGTTTCATAGTGCCCAGACGCCAGCCAAAGGCCTTTTGCAGTTCGCTAAGGAACTTCGCCTCGCTCCAGTGATCAATTTCTTCACGGGCTTCGCGCGGGTGGCACCAGACCAGCGAACTACGACCGTCGGACATCGGCAATAAAGCCAGCGGTCCGTTTTGGGTGAAGCGTTCGAACGCGCGGCCGTTATGCGGTTCGCTGGTGGCGATGTTGGCAATGACGGCAATCTGCCCGTAATCCTCGCGCTGCCAGCTGATACTACAGGCTTTCGCCAGCGACGAATGGGAACCGTCGGCGGCGACCAGCAGTTGCGCGGTCAGGGTTTCACCGCTGTCGAGCGTGACACTCGCGCTGTCAGTTTGTCGCTGAACATCAACCACTTTTGCCGGGCAATGCACCGTCACGCCGGGCGCCTTGCTGAGCATGGCAAACAGACGATTACCGACTTCATGCAGCTCAACAACATGACCCAGCGCTTCAACACCGTAATGCGCCGCCGTGAGATTCACAAAAGCCGCATGACCGCGATCGCTGACGTGAATGTCACGGATAGGCGTCGCAATTTTTGCCAGTGCCGGCCAGATCCCGACGCGCGCCAGTTGCTGAGAGGTTCCCTGCGCAAGCGCAATTGAACGGGCGTCAAAACCCGGATGTCCGTGTTCTTGCGGCGCAGTGGCTTCCACCAGATGCACCGGCAGACGCCCCTGCGTCAGCGAGGAGATCGCCAGCGCCAGCGTGGCACCGGTCATTCCGCCGCCAACAATCACTATGCTCATAGAGAAACAATGCTCATATTATTTACGTGCCGCCGCCATTAAGGCTTCGATATCATCGGCTTCTTTCACCACGTCGCCGGTCAGAATTTCGATGCCAGTCGCGGTGATCAGAATGTCGTCTTCGATGCGAATACCGATGCCGCGATACGCTTCCGGGACGTCGGCGTCCGGCGCGATGTACAGACCCGGTTCCACGGTCAGCACCATACCCGGTTCCAGCGTACGGCTGCGTTCTGCCGAGCCGTAATGGCCGACGTCATGAACATCCAGCCCCAGCCAGTGAGAAAGGCCGTGCATAAAGAACGGACGGTGCGCCTGTTCGGCATACAGCGTGTCGACGTCGCCTTTCATCACGCCCAGTTTCACCAGACCTTCAATCATCACGCGCACGGCCGCTTCGGTCGCTGCCTGAATGCTGCTGCCCGGCTTTAAAATCTCCAGTGCTTTGTATTCTGACGCCAGCACGATGTCGTAGATTTCACGCTGCGCTTTGCTGAATTTGCCGTTCACCGGGAAGGTACGGGTGATATCGCCCGCGTAGCCTTTGTATTCGCAACCGGCGTCGATCAGCACTAAATCGCCGTCACGCATTTCACATTCGTTTTCGGTGTAGTGCAGAATGCAGCCGTTTTCACCGCTGCCGACAATGGTGTTGTAGGAAGGATAGCGCGCGCCGTGACGGTTGAATTCGTGGTGAATTTCGCCTTCGAGCTGATATTCGAACATGCCCGGACGGCATTTTTCCATCGCGCGGGTGTGCGCCAGCGCGGTGATTTGCCCCGCACGGCGCATAACCGCGATTTCTTCGGCGGATTTGAACAGACGCATGTCATGAACCCACGGACGCCAGTCAGTGACGGTCGCGGGTGCGGCGAAGTTCTGACGAAAACCTTTACGCAGTTTTTCCATCGCACGGTTAACGATTTCATCGGCATAGGCATATTCGCCCTGCGCGTGATAGACCACATCGAGGCCATTGAGCAGCAGGTGAAGCTGGTCGTTGATGTCGCCGAAAGGCAAGGCTTTGGTCACGCCCAGCTTAGCCGGTGCCGCTTCCTGCCCCAGACGACGCCCGAACCAGATTTCAGCGGTGAGATCACGCACGCGGTTAAACAGCACGCTGTGGTTATGATTTTCATCACTTTTTACCAGAATCAGAACGGCTTCCGGTTCGTTGAAACCGGTGAAATACCAGAAGTCACTGTTCTGACGATACGGATATTCACTGTCGGCGCTGCGCGGGGCTTCGGGGGCCGCAAAAATTATCGCAGCGCTTCCCGGGGCCATCTTCGCTAACAGCGCCTGGCGACGGTTCTCGATCTCTTGCTGAGTCATCACTTTCTCCTGAAATCGTTTTAGTTCGTTGTTATTAAACAGGCTCTCAAATAATCAGTGCAACGTACGGGCATTTTCCGGTGCAGACGGCAGGCTGTGGCCGAATTCGCCAAAGCACAAAATGGCCGCCACACGCACGTACTCCACCACTTCTTCTAAAGATTGCGCCAGTTGTTCCTGATCTTCATCTTCGTCGTAGCCAAGTTGCGCGATGCTACGCAAATCGTCGATGGCTTCGCCCACTTCGCCTTTCACTTTCGCGAGTTTAGGCTGCATCATGCCAAGGCCGAGAAGGAAATGGTTGACCCAACCGGCGAGCGCGTCGGCACGTTCGAAGACGCTTTTGTCATCATCGGGCATCATCATTTTAAATTCGAAGCTGTCATCTTCCAGCGTATCGGACGTGACTTTGCGTAGCTGTTGCAGCAAATCTGCCAGCGTATGCGGGAAGGCCATGCCTTCGTTGGTCAGATCATGCACCATCGTCAGCCAGCTGCCGTCGCGGTTGCCGCCACACAGTAAGCCACTGATCAGACCGTGCATTTCTGCTGCGGTCAAAGCAACCGATTGTTGTTTCAGGTTTTGATCCAACGAATCGTAAGTAGGGTAAGTATTCTCAATAGACATGCGCATTCGCCATCGTTGGCAGGTTAAGTTCGTGTTATGCTACCACCAAGGTCTGTCGTAGTACCAGATTAGCAGCCCGCAATCAGGCTCACTTTGGCCTGAATGGCACGCCCTGAACAATCGGGCAGCAGTCAGCCGGTCATGGGGTTGTAACCTGGTATTGAGATAGTTATAGTGGCGCCCGCTTCCAACATCCTGCGCCAGGTCGTAGTGGTCACGTTGGGGCGGACGAATAAATCAGCAGGAAGGTGGCATGTCTGCACAACCGGTAGATATTCAAATTTTTGGTCGCTCTTTACGGGTGAATTGTCCGCCAGAACAACAGGAAGCACTGAATCTGGCAGCTGAAGATCTTAATCAGCGGTTGCAAGATCTTAAAGTTCGCACTAGAGTCACCAATACAGAGCAACTGGTTTTCATCGCGGCATTGAACGTATGTCACGAACTTGCTCAGGAAAGGTTGAAAACGCGCGATTACGCATCCAATATGGAACAACGTATTCGGATGTTGCAACAAACCATCGAGCAGGCATTGCTCGAACAAGGCCGGATCTCTGAACGTGAAGGGGCGCCTTTCGAATAAAAAACGTTGCTGATGTGGCTCGTCACAGGCCAGTCAGAAACGGTAAAAAATTTCTCTGAGATGTTCGCCAGCGGGCCCGTCCCCTGAGCCGATAATTAGTACCAACAGAATGTGATGATCCGTAATCGGTGCGCATGCTCGGTCCGTCCGAGAAGCCTAAAGACTGCGACAGCACGTTCACCTTGAACCATGGGTTCAAGGGTTACAGCCTGCGACGGCATCTCGGAGATTCCCCTTTCTTTTCGGTACATCCCTTTCTGGTTTTTGTATCTATGTCGCACACTCCTCAGTTTGCTTCTGCCCGACAAAATATCCGTACTGAAATTCGCCAGCGCAGAAAAAATCTGACTGCCTATCAGCAAGCACAGTTTGCCCTTCAGGCCGCTGACCGCGTTGCCGCACATCCTAAAATTCATTCGGCAAAAACAATTTCTGTCTTTCTGTCTTTCGACGGAGAGCTTGATACCGCACCGCTGATTCAGCGCCTGTGGCAGGAAGGAAAAGAGCTTTGTCTGCCGGTATTGCATCCTTTTTCGCCTCATCATCTGTTGTTCCTGCGCTATACACCTGAAACGCCGCTGGTGCGCAATCGTCTTAAAATTCTTGAGCCGCAGCTCGATGTCACGCAGGTGTTGCCGTTGTCACAGCTGGATATCATTCTGACGCCGCTGGTGGCGTTTGACTGCTACGGGCAACGTCTGGGTATGGGCGGCGGGTTCTATGACCGCACGCTGGAACACTGGCAGGATGGCGGTCCGTATCCGATTGGCTTAGCGCATGATTGCCAGCAGGTGGATGCCTTACCGGTGGAACACTGGGATGTGCCTTTGCCGCAGGTGATCACGCCGGGCAAAGTGTGGACGTGGTAAAGACCGGCTAACTGTTAATACTCCTCTCAGATATTACGCCCTTCAGAAAATTCCCCTTATACATACCGTTACACGCCGAAACCAATCCCTCACGGACAATAAAATCCGTCATGTCTATTATCTTCTCAACGGCCCCGCAGTGGGGCAGACACATAAACCGATATCTCTGAGGAATTAAACATGAAAAAAGTATTAGCTCTGGTTGTAGCCGCTGCAATGGGTCTGTCTTCTGTCGCTTTCGCTGCTGAAACTACAGCAACGCCGGCACCGGCTGCGACAGCAACGACTGCTGCTCCGGCTCCTGCTGCCAAGCACGTAACCAAACACAAGACTCATAAGAAAGTAGCTCAGAAAGCGCAGGCAGCTAAAAAACACGTGAAACACGCTAAGAAAGCGACTCCGGTAGCTCAGAAAGCGCAGGCAGCTAAGAAACACGTGAAACATGCTAAGAAAGCGGCTCCGGTAGCTCAGAAAGCGCAGGCAGCTAAAAAACACGTGAAACACGCTAAGAAAGCGGCTCCGGTAGCTCAGAAAGCGCAGGCAGCTAAAAAACACGTGAAACATGCTAAGAAAGCGGCTCCGGTAGCTCAGAAAGCGCAGGCAGCTAAGAAACATGTGAAACATGCTAAGAAAGCTGCTCCAGCTGTAAAAGCAACACCAGCAGCATAAGAAGTGACCAAGAAGTCTTTGTGAGGCATTAACTCACAATTACCAAGACTGATAAATTTACACCCGGTTCGCCGGGTGTTTTTTTCTCCAGTTTTTATCCTGAGGTACTCCGGATGATGCTGCGCCGCTTTCAGTTCGAAATCACCCTGTCTTCGCTGATCCTCTGTGGTCTGGTCAGCCTGTTCTTTTACTTCTGACATTTTCGTGAAATGCCCTGAGATGACGCCCGTCACCGGCTCAACACATTGAGCAATCAGGCAAAAGACTCATCAAATACTTTCTTCCCGTCGGCGGGAAATGGCATAAAAAAACCGCCTTTCGGCGGTTTATGTTGTTTCACTGTGCAAGCTTATCAGTAAAGCAGACGCGCACGGATAGTGCCCGGAATCGCTTTCATCAGTTGCAGTGCAGTGGTCAGCGTGGTGATATCCGTTTCTGCATCGATAACCACATAACCCACTTCAGGGCTGGTTTGCAGATATTGCGCCGCAATGTTAATGCCCTGCTCCGCGAAAATCTGGTTGATGCTGGTCAGCACGCCCGGACGGTTTTCGTGGATATGCAGTAAACGGCTGGCTTTCTCGGTATGCGCTGGCAAAGAGGCTTCCGGGAAGTTAACCGCTGACAAGGTAGAGCCGTTGTCAGAGTATTTCGCCAGTTTACCCGCCACTTCCAGACCGATACCTTCCTGCGCTTCCATGGTGGAACCGCCGATGTGTGGCGTCAGCAGCACGTTATCAAATTCGCACAGCGGAGAATTAAACGGATCGCTGTTGGTCGCTGGTTCTTCCGGGAAGACGTCAATAGCCGCACCGGACAGATGTTTGCTGCGCAGCGCATTGCACAGGGCAGGAATATCGATCACCGTGCCGCGTGATGCGTTGATCAACAGTGCGCCCGGCTTGATTTGTGCCAGTTGCACTTCGGAAATCATGTCTTTGGTCCCTGGAGTTTCAGGCACGTGCAGTGTCACGACGTCGCTGGTGCTGAGCAATTCTTCCAGCGTCGCAATCGGCTGCGCATTACCTAACGGCAATTTGCTTTCGATATCGTAATAGAAGACGCGCATCCCCAGGCTTTCCGCCAGAATACCGAGCTGTGTCCCGATGTGGCCGTAGCCCACAATACCCAGACGTTTACCGCGTGCTTCAAAAGAGCCGACGGCCAGTTTGTTCCAGATCCCACGGTGAGCTTTGGCGTTGGCCTCAGGGATACCGCGCATCATCAGCAACATTTCACCCAGCACCATTTCGGCGACGGAACGGGTGTTGGAGAACGGTGCGTTAAACACCGGAATACCGCGACGGGTTGCCGCCTTCAGATCTACCTGATTGGTCCCGATACAGAAACAGCCTACAGCCACCAGTTTTTCTGCTGCCTGGAACACTTCTTCGGTCAGCTGAGTACGCGATCGGAGTCCAACAAAGTGCGCATCACGGATCGACTCTTTCAGCGATTCCGTATCTAAAGCACCTTTGTGAAATTCAATATTGGTGTAACCCGCTGCGCGGAGTGTATCAACCGCACTTTGGTGGACGCCTTCCACTAACAAAAATTTAATCTTGTCTTTCTCAAGTGATACTTTTGCCATTTCCCGACCCTATATTTTTTCTGGCTGAATTCGAACTGCTAGGTGACTGCTCACAGTCAACATAACAAAAAATACGCCATCATCAATACAAACGATTGCCTGCCCGCCAGCAGAAGGCTCACCGAGCTTGTTGGTTTTCAGCATTTCCTGCTGGTTAGATTTTGCAGAGCGAGACGTTCTGGAGGTGCCGGTCAGAAATGTGACATAAGTCACCAAATTAAGGCTTTTGAAGAAAAGATGATTCAGTCAGAAAATTATCATCTTCATAACATTGTGTTATGACAGGGGGATGACTGGCTGCATTCAGCGAAAGCAGCCAGATCTTCTGCTTATTGATGTGTTACTTCAGCGTGACAGTTTTTACGCCTTCAGAAGTGCCCACCAGCGCAACGTCAGCGCCGCGATTGGCAAACAGCCCTACCGTCACCACGCCCGCAATTCCGTTGATCTTATTTTCCATCGCGACGGCATCAAGAATGCTCAGATTATGCACGTCGAGAATGATATTGCCGTTGTCAGTCAGAACGTTCTGGCGGTATTCCGGCAAGCCGCCGAGTTTCACCAGTTCGCGCGCAACGTAAGAACGCGCCATCGGGATGACTTCTACCGGCAGCGGGAATTTACCCAGCACATCAACTTGTTTAGACGCATCCACAATACAGATGAATTTTTTGGCGATAGCCGCAATGATTTTTTCGCGGGTCAGCGCCGCGCCGCCGCCTTTGATCATCTGCATGAAGCCGTTGATTTCATCCGCGCCGTCAACGTAAACGTCCAGCGAGTCCACTTCGTTGCTGTCGAAAACGTGGATACCTAAGCTTTTCAGCTTTGCCGTTGAAGCATCGGAGCTGGACACTGCGCCTTCAATCTGGCCTTTGATCGACCCCAGTGCATCGATAAAATGAGCGGCGGTGGATCCGGTCCCGACACCGACGATGGTCCCCGGTGTCACGTAATCCAGTGCGGCCCAGCCGACTGCTTTTTTCAATTCTTCCTGCGTCATAATGGCTTCTCTGTCTGATAACGTAAGTGGCGTGAATACGGAAAAGTGTCGGTGATTATAAAGCATGTCCCGCCAGATTGGGCAGACAAGAGCGTCGCCAGATCACACTTATTAAGTGCAATTGTGTTGTAAGCAGCCCGATTTTCCTCACCACAAATCCTGACAATCTGTGGCATAGTGTCCGGATAAAATTAAATCTAAGGGACAGTACTCCGATGAAACGCCCGGACTATAGAACACTACAGGCACTGGACGCGGTGATCCGTGAGCGCGGTTTTGAGCGCGCCGCACAAAAGCTTTGCATCACCCAATCGGCGGTCTCTCAGCGCATTAAGCAACTGGAAAATTTATTCGGCCAGCCTCTGCTGGTGCGTACCGTGCCACCCCGTCCGACGGAACAGGGGCAGAAATTGCTGGCGTTGTTGCATCAGGTGGAATTACTGGAAGAAGAGTGGCTCGGCAGTGACAGTAACAGCGACAGTAATGATACGCCGCTGCTGCTTTCGCTGGCGGTCAACGCCGACAGTCTGGCAACCTGGCTGTTACCGGCGCTGAAATCTGTGCTGGTCGATTCGCCTATCCGCCTGAATTTGCAGGTCGAAGATGAAACCCGGACACAAGAACGTCTGCGCCGCGGTGAAGTGGTCGGCGCGGTGAGTATTCAGCCGCAGCCGCTTCCGAGCTGTCTGGTCGATCAACTCGGTGCGCTGGATTATCTGTTTGTTGGCTCTAAACCTTTTGCTGACCGTTATTTCCCGAACGGCGTGACCCGTTCCGCGCTGCTGAAAGCGCCAGCGGTTGCGTTTGATCATCTCGACGACATGCATCAGGCTTTCCTGCAACAGAACTTCGATTTGTCACCGGGCAGCGTGCCGTGTCATATCGTTAACTCGTCGGAAGCCTTCGTACAGCTGGCCCGTCAGGGCACCACCTGCTGTATGATCCCGCATCTGCAAATCGAGAAAGAGCTGGAAAGCGGCGAACTTATTGACCTGACGCCCGGCCTGTTCCAGCGCCGGATGCTGTACTGGCATCGCTTTGCGCCGGAAAGCCGCATGATGCGTAAAGTCACCGACGCCCTGCTGGCACACGGCCATCAGGTGTTGCGTCAGGACTGATTTCCCCCCGCAGTACAAAACAAAAAACCCGCCGAAGCGGGTTTTTTACATGGACGTCTGCCTCTGAGTATCCGAAATAATTCGAGTTGCAGGAAGGCGGCAAGCGAAGGAGTCCCGATGAGCTTACTCAAGTAAGTGATTCGGGTGACTGAACGCAGCCAACGCATCTGCAGCTCGAAGTATGAAAGATATTAACGCTGGAGTTCGAACACCACATCCACCTGATCATCAAAGTGAATGCTTTGCTGTTCGTAGGTTTCAGCGGCATCATTTTGCGTCGGTGCGGCGGCGGCTTTAAACATCCGCGCAACCGGCATTGGCTGGTAGTTCGCTACGTGATAACGAATGCTATAAACCGGCCCCAGCTTGGTGTGGAAGCCTTCCGCCAGCGATTTTGCCTGCTGCGTCGCGTTATCAATGGCCTTCTGACGCGCTTCATCACGGAAACGAGCAGGATCTGCGACACCCAGTTCAATCGAACGGATTTCATTCAGGCCGGATTTTAACGCGCCATCCAGCAAATCGTTCAGTTTATCCAGCTGACGCAATGTCACCTGAACCTGACGCACCGCGCGGTAGCCTTTCAGCTCTGAACTGCCGTCTTTCAGGTAGTTGTATTCCGGCTGTGTGCTGAGATTCGCGGCATTGATGTCTTTCTTTTCAATTCCGTTTTTCTGCAGGAAACCAAAATATTCCGCGACACGATCGTCGGCTTGTTTCTTGGCGCTCGCGGAATCTTTTGCCGATACGCTCACTTCAATCGCCAGCGTCGCGATATCCGGTGTGGCGTCAACGCTTGCCGTACCTGATGTCACCACGTGCGGCCCGGCAGGAACTTCTGCCGCGTGCAACGCCAAAGGTAAAGTCCCTAATCCCAACATCGCTGCTACAGCTAATGCTTTCAGTTTCACAGTGCCTCCATTAATCATTAAAGATCTGGCAATAGATAGTTCAGTCAATCCGCAAAACCGTAGCATAAACTGTTACAACTGAAACTAAGATTAGTGACAAAAACTCAAAATACGCCGGTCTGGCGCGCCAGCTGAATGGCGATCCCCCACATAATGGTACCGACGATAAAGTTGATGACGCGCTGCACTTTCCCGGTGTTCAGCCACGGCGCGAGCAATGCCGCGAGGATCGCCAGCCCGAAGAACCACAGCACAGAAGCACTCACCGCACCCAGCGCAAACCACGAACGTTCATCTGGGCTCAGGCTTCCGCCCAGGCTGCCCAGCACGACAAACGTATCGAGATAAACGTGCGGGTTGAGCCAGGTCACCGCCAGCATACTGACGACAATTTTCCAGCGGCTTTGCCTGGCCACTTCGGCCTGCGCCAGTTCCGGATTTTTGCTGAACGCCGTACGGAATGCGCCCCAGCCATACCACAGCAGAAATGCCACACCGCCCCAGCTCACCAGCGCCAGCAACAACGGCGATTTGCTCAGCAGCGCGCTGCCGCCAAATATGCCGCCGCAAATCAGCACGATATCGCTCAGCGCGCATAAAGACGCAATCATCAGATGATACTGGCGGCGAATGCCCTGGTTCATCACAAACGCATTCTGCGGCCCGAGGGGTAAAATCATTGCGGCGCTCATCGCCAGTCCTTGCAGGAAAACAGCCAGCACGTGAATATCCTTAAAGAGTGAGTAACAGAGATTGCGCGCAGTGTAAGGGCTTTCGTGTCATTAGAGGAAATGGATATTTCTAATCGGTCATTAGCCTGGCTTATTATTTAAAAAGACGATTTTCAGACACAAAAAAGGCGCCCGAAGGCGCCGGTTGAAAGCTGCGACGTTATTCCGCAGGCTGTGCGTTTTTATCCCCAACGACCGGTGCCGCCGGGTACAAATGAACATCCATTTGCGGATACGCAATGTTGATATTGTTGGTATCCAGCGCGCGTTTGAACGCTTCCAGCAAATCCCAGTAAATTTCCTGAGCATCGCCGTTGGTGCTCCAGACGCGTACCACAAAATTCAGCGTTGATGCGGCCATTTCGTTCAGACGAATGGTCACCCCTCGCTCATGCTGAATACGCTTGTCAGCGGCAATAATATCGCCCAGCACTTTCTTCACGACATCAATATCAGAATCATAGCCAACGCCCACGATGATTTCGGTCCGACGATTCGGCTCACGCGAGGTATTGATGATGTTACCGGCGATGATTTTACCGTTCGGCACGACGATCATTTTGTCGTCCGGCGTCAGCAGCGTGGTGGAGAAAATCTGCACCTGCGTTACGGTACCGGCTACGCCACCCAGATCTACATATTCGCCCGCACGGAACGGACGGAAGATCACCAGCAGCACGCCGGCGGCAAAGTTAGACAACGAGCCCTGCAACGCCAAACCGACGGCCAAACCGGCGGCACCGATAACGGCAATGACCGACGTGGTTTGCACGCCGATTCGCCCCAGAACCGCAATCAGCGTGAACGCGATAATCGCGTAGCGCACCATGGCGGAAAGGAAATCGGAAACGGTCAGGTCAATACCACGAATTTTCAGAACCCGGCTGACAGCACCGGAAACGATACGGGCAACAATCAGCCCCACAATCAGAATAAAGATGGCGGCCACAATATTCACAGCATAGTGAAGCAGTAAGGCCTGGTTTCTCACCAACCAGTTGCCAGCACTGTTAATGCCGTCCACAACGTTCAAATCATCCATTTAGCGTACCCCAAATAAAACCCTGTCGGGCTGAAAGAAACCAAAGCTGCCCGATACGACGGGCAGCAAGTGCTCTTTAAGGTTAACGAACAATGCGATGAAGTGCCAACTACCAACGCTAAAGGTGAACAGATTAGGAGTTTACACGACTGTTTTTCAACGATTCCTGCGTTTTGAACGCCTGGAGTGGTCCTCTTCCGCTCAGCGTAAAGGCCGAAATTACCGTGAACGTCAGCGCCACCAGACCGAGGATCAGATACGTGCCGTGGAAACCGATGCGGTCGTACATATTCCCGGCGAAAACGGACATGAACATGATCGCAACCTGTTTGAAGAAGCAGAACGTCACCAGATAAATCGTCGCGGAGAAACGCACTTCAAACACTGATGTGATGTATTTGAAGCAGCCGACAATGAGGAACGGCACTTCAAACATGTGCAGCGTTTTCAGCACCACCACTTCGAGCGGCGATGAGGCAAACGACGAGCCGATGATGCGGATCGACATAATCGTCCCGGCCAGCAGCAGCGCATTTTTCCCGCCAATACGGTTCACGATAAGCGGTGCGAAGAACATGATGCAGGCGTTCAGCAGCTCGCCCATGGTGGTGACGTAACCGAATACGCGCGTACCTTCGGATGACGAATCAAAGAACGAGGTAAAGAAGTTGGCGAACTGCTGGTCGAAGACGTCGTACGTACAGGACACACCGATCACGTACAGCGCCAGGAACCACAGTTTGCGATCTTTGAGCAGCTCAAGCGCAATCTTCAGGCTGAATGGTTTGGTGTTCGCCCCCAGTTCGTTCACCACCCGCGCGGTGGATGTCACTTCCGGTTTGGCGATCAGCAAAAGAATGGCGAGGATCACCGCACAGCCGGAACCGAGCCAGAAAACAAATTCATTGTTGATGGTGAACATGATGCCGACCACCGACGCGCAAAGCGCCCAGCCGACACAACCGAACATCCGCGCACGGCCAAATTCAAAGCTGCTGCGGCGGCTGACTTTTTCGATATACGCTTCAATTGCAGGCGCACCGGCGTTGTAAATCAGGCCAAGATAAATCCCGCCGACCACCGAACCGAGATAAATATTAATTTTCAGCAGCGGGCCGAACACGTAAATAAAGAACGGCGCGAAGAGAACCAGCATGCCGGTGATCACCCAGAGCAGATGCTTTTTCACGCCCAGTTTATCGGCCAGCAAACCAAACACCGGCTGGAATAACAGGGAGAACAGCGAAATGCTGGCAAATATTATACCGGTGTCACTTTTGCTGATCTGATTGATGTCGTGCAGCCAGATCGGGAAGAACGGGAAATACGCACCCATGATGAAAAAGTAGAAAAAGAAGAACAGCCCGAACATCCAAAAGTTAGTATTTTTCAGGTAATACATAAGCAGTTTCCTTACGACTGAAAACTGCGCCGCAGCGGGTTAACGCCACGGCGCGGGATGTCAGGCACGTTTCCAGGTGAACGAATAATGATACTGACCGGCAGTTAGCAGGAAATCCGGGCTGACGCTTGGACTCCAGGAATCATCACCGCCGACGCCCATATGGAAGCCGTCGATGTTCAGCCATGTCCCCTCTTCTTCACGCAATAAATGGCGGTGGCTGGTGTCCATCAGCTGTTGCAGGCTGTAGCGGCTCAGCCCAAAGTGGAAATTGCCCCGTAACGTCCATCCGGCGTATTCCAGTTCACGCGTCTCACCGCGCAAACCGCTCTCGGTCGGGAAAACGTAAGGCGTATACAGTTCGCCGAGTGGCAATGTCCAGCGGCCATGTTGTGCAGCCAGACGGCGATCCGGATAGTTTTCATGCGGCCCCAGTCCCAGCCAGCGGACGTTCTCAGCGGTGTCTGCCAGCTGGCAGGTCATGCCGATGCGTCCCGGCGACGGCACGTTTGACGCCACGCGAACATCCGCGCTGATATGCAGTTCGCCCTGATTGTCGATACGGTAAATTTTGCGGCTCAGCAGCCGGGTTTCTCCGCCAGCAAGATAAGCGTGCGTGGTGTTGACGACCACGCCGTCCTGAAGCTGACCGGCGCTGATGCTGATTAACTGCGATTCGAGCTGATACATTCCGGCAGCTTTCCAGCGTTCCACCCACGCATTCGGATCAATACGCGTGGTTTCGCTGACACCGATATCGTTATCCACCGGCGCGCGGACAAACTGGTCGCGAAGCGCTGAAAGCAGGCGCGGCGTTTTGCCATCGAACCACTGTTCCAGCAGGCCGCTCTTCTGGCTGAACTGCCAGCGTTGCGCACCATGAACCACAGAAATATTCCCGTCCTGAATATCCAGAACCGGTGCAGCGGCAGAGATTTCCTCCGGCTCCGGCAGGCTCAGCGCCTGCGGTAACTGCCACTGATCCCACGCACTGCGGTGACCGGCTTGCGACCACGCCGTCGCCTGCGGCTGATGCACGGCCACGTTCAGCCACAAATCGCCGCCGGCTTTCGGGATTTCCCCCAGTTCGAGTTTTTGCACGCCATTCGGCGCAATATTCAGCGCGTCTTCGCCCTGTGCAATCACCTCGCCATCGCGTTCGATACGCCACACCAGCTGTTCGTTATCGCTGCGGCGGAACAGGTATTCGCTTTGAATTTCCAGTGTGAGAGGCGATGTGCTGACCAGTGAAAACTGGAAGAACTGTTGTGCGCGCTGCGCTTCAAACAGTGACGGATGCGGCGTGCGGTCGGCAAAGACCAGGCCGTTCATGCAGAACTGACGGTCGTTTGGCGTATCGCCAAAATCGCCGCCATAGGCCATATGGCGCTCGCCGTTTTCGTCCGTTTTCAGCAGGCTTTGATCCACCCAGTCCCAGACAAAACCGCCCTGCAAGCGCGGGAACTGACGGAAGGCTTTCCAGTATTTGTCAAAGCCGCCAAAGCTGTTGCCCATCGCATGAGCGTATTCGCAGAGGATCAGCGGACGCGTTTCATCCGGCATGCTGATCCACTTTTTGATAGACCATTTCGGTACCGCCGGGAATGGCTGATCCTGCTCCACGCGGGAATACATCGGGCAGATAATGTCGGTCGCCGCGCTGTTGGCACCGCCGCCTTCGTACTGCACCGGACGCGTCGGATCGACGGATTTGATCCAGCGGTACATCGCGTCGTGGTTCGCGCCGTGGCCGGATTCATTGCCCAGTGACCAGATGATGATGCACGGATGGTTGCGGTCGCGCTGAACCATGCGGGTAACGCGTTCGCTGAACGCATTGAACCAGACCGGATCGTCCGATAACCGGTTCATCGGCTGCATGCCGTGAGTTTCGATATTGGCTTCATCGACCACGTACAAACCGTACTGATCGCAAAGTGTGTACCACAGCGGATGGTTCGGATAATGCGAGCAACGCACCGCATTGAAGTTGTGTTGTTTCATCAGCACGATGTCGCGGCGCATGGTCGCTTCATCCATCACCTGACCGTTTTCAGGGTGATGTTCGTGACGGTTGGTTCCGCGGATCAGCACCGGCTGACCGTTAACTTTCAGCAATCCGTTGCTGATTTCAACCTGACGGAACCCGACGTCGCAGGCTTCGGCTTCAATCAGCTGGCCTTGCGGAGAGATCAGGGAAATGACCGCGCGGTAGAGCGAAGGCTGTTCGGCGCTCCACAATTCCGGCTGGCTGACCGGCAACCGCAGCGTGGTTTTATCAAATGCGCTGCCGCGTTCATCAATGATTTCACTGCCCAGCGACTGCTGATGTTCTGCAACCGGCTTATCGCCCTGCCAGAGCTGCACGCGAATCTGATAATCCGTAGCATTTTCCTGCGGCACGGCGGCGCTGACCTGCACTTCCAGTTCAGCCTGCGTGAAACCGTGGAACAGATGCGTTCGAACCTGATAATCCGTGATCTGCTCCTCCGGTTTGTGCAGCAAGGTGACGTCGCGGAAAATGCCGCTCATGCGCCACATGTCCTGATCTTCCAGATAGCTGCCGTCGCTCCAGCGCAGCACCATCACCGCCAGCCGGTTTTCACCCGCGTGCAGCACGTCGATGAGATCGAACTCAGCCGGTAAACGGCTGTCCTGGGAATAGCCGATCCATTTGCCGTTACACCACAAATAGAAAGCAGAATTTACGCCATTGAACACAATGCGCGTCTGGCCGCTGCTCAGCCAGTCTTTATCCATATTGACTGTGAGCGAGTAACAACCCGTAGGATTTTCTTCCGGCACAAACGGCGGATTGACCGGGATCGGGTACTGAACGTTGGTGTAAATCGGCGCATCATAACCGGCAAGCTGCCAGTTAGACGGCACCTGAACCTTGTCTGCATCCGCGAGATCGCGTTCTAACCATTGCTCCGGCACGGATTCCGGCCGGTTAAAATAGCTGAACTGCCATTCCCCGTTCAGGGAACGGGCACTAACAGAACCCTTATTCTTTCTGGCTTCTTCACTTTCCCGCCAGCTGTTAAAAGGCGGGTGCGCCGCAAGGCGGTTATATTGCGTCGACGACGGTTTTTCCCAGTCACGACGCCCCAGAACCGTGGCCAGTGACGACATTTTTTCGTCCGCTGATAGTGTCATAAAGTTCCCCATTCAAAATTGTTATGCGCTCACAATAATATAAACATGCGTAACGGGAACGATTAAGTAAAGCAGGGGAATGCGGGAAAGGGACGCGGATCACAGATCCCGCGCCGGAGAAGCAGGAAAAGTGAATCAGCGCGGGCTAAGCTGGCGGGCGATGCGGAGAAGTTCCTGCGACAGTGCTTCCTGGGAAACGGCGGACTCACCGGGTTTCGACGTTGTGTGGCGTTCCACCAGAGACGTCGGCAACAACAGCGAAGATTGCTGCTTATCGCCATGAATATGCAGATGATCGACCAGCCGGTTGACGCTTTCGTGCCCGAGCAGGCGGAAATCCTGCTTGATGGTGGTCAGCGGCGGGAAGAAAAACGCGCTGTCTTCGGTGTCGTCGTAGCCGACCACGGAAATTTGTTCCGGCACGCGCAGGCCATATTCATGTACCGCACGCAGCACGCCCAGCGCCATCTGGTCATTAGCAATCAGGATCGCCGTAGGCCGCACCGGCTGGTTGAGCAGCAATAATGCCTGCTGGTAACCGGAAGCCGCGCTCCAGTCGCCGTGCTGCACCGCACAGGGCGTAATCTGGTGCTTTGCCAGCGTACTCAGCCAGCCTTCGTAGCGCAGTCGCGCGGAGATGGATTCCAGCGGGCCGGTCAGCACCGCAATTTTCTGATGCCCCAGCGCCAGAAGGTGTTCAACGCCCTGCTCTGCCCCGCAATGCGGATCGAACAGAATTTTAAAGACCTCAGCCTGCGGATCGACATCCAGAAACAGCACCGGCAAATCGCCACACAGCTGCGCAATCGCGCCCGCATCATCGTTCGAGAGCGGCACGTTGATCAGCACGCCATCAACGCGCTGCGACATCAGTTCGTTCACCGCTGTACGGCAGGCCGAAAGGCTCAGGTTATCAATCATCGAAATAACGACGTTAAAACCTAACTGATTGGCGCGGGTTTTCATGGCGGAAGCAATTTGTGACGGCGCATGAAGCGCGAGTTCGGTAGTCGCCAGCCCCAGTGTATAACTCTGTTTTCCGGCCAGTTGCTGCGCGACGCGATTCGGCACGTAATTGAGCGCAGCCATAGCCTGTTCGACTTTATCCCGCGTCTTTGCCGAGACGTGCGCCGCCTGATTCAGTACGCGCGAAACGGTCTGATAGGAAACGCCCGCCTGACGTGCGACGTCGTCGAGGGTGACAGATTTTGGCTTCATGGCTCTCTCTTCGGGGATTCATGCGGGAATGCACTGGACGGGTTATTGTGGCCGGAAAGCAGACAATAAAAAAGGGGCCGAAGCCCCTTTGGTTATGATCCTCACATTCCGGTGGTCAAGCACCAGAAGGATAAGAATTACAGTACGTCGATTGCGTTCAGTTCTTTGAATGCCAGTTCCAGGCGAGTCACCATGGAAGCCTGTGCAGAACGCAGCCATACGCGCGGGTCATAGAATTTCTTGTTAGGTTTGTCCGCGCCTTCCGGGTTACCCAACTGACCTTGCAGGTAAGCTTCGTTTTTCTTGTAGAACTGCAGAATACCGTCCCAGTTTGCCCATTGGGTATCGGTATCGATGTTCATTTTGATAACACCGTAGCCTACAGATTCTTTGATTTCTGCTGCAGTTGAACCGGAACCGCCGTGGAACACGAAGTTCAGGCTGTTGTGTGGCAGGTTGTGTTTCTTACAAACGTATTCCTGAGAATCACGCAGGATCGTTGGAGTCAGTTTAACGTTACCTGGTTTGTACACGCCGTGAACGTTACCGAATGACGCAGCGATAGTGAAACGCGGGCTGATTGCGTTCAGTTTTTCGTATGCGTAATCAACGTCTTGCGGCTGAGTGTACAGTGCAGATGCGTCCATATGGCTGTTGTCTACGCCATCTTCTTCACCACCAGTACAACCCAGTTCGATTTCCAGAGTCATGTCGAGTTTTGCCATGCGAGCTAAGTACTTGCTGCAAATTTCGATGTTTTCTTCCAGAGATTCTTCAGACAGGTCGATCATGTGAGAAGAGAACAGAGGTTTACCGGTTTTCGCGAAGTGAGCTTCACCCGCGTCCAGCAGACCGTCGATCCAAGGCAGCAGTTTTTTCGCGCAGTGGTCAGTGTGCAGGATGACTGGCACGCCGTAATGTTCTGCCATCTGATGCACATGGTGTGCGCCAGAGATTGCACCCAGGATTGCCGCGCCTTGTGGCACGTCAGTTTTCAGGCCTTTACCTGCGATGAACGCAGCGCCACCGTTAGAGAACTGAACAATAACTGGTGAACGGACTTTCGCAGCAGCTTCGAGAACGGCGTTGATAGAGTCGGTGCCTACGCAGTTTACCGCTGGCAGTGCAAATTTGTTTTCTTTAGCAATAGCGAAAACTTTTTGTACATCATCACCAGTGATAACGCCTGGTTTTACGAAATCAAAAATTTTAGACATAGTTCTTTGTCCTGTATTCGTCGGCCGTAGATGGATTGAATCGGTTTGCTATGTCGCGCGAGTTCCACTGTGCAGCCCCTCGCGCGGCAAAGAAGAACGAACAGCCTTATGCCGTTCGTTCAGGGTTCATTACTTCTTAGCACGCTCTTCCAGCATCACAACCGCTGGCAGTGCTTTCCCTTCAACGAATTCCAGGAATGCGCCACCGCCAGTGGAGATATAGGAAATTTTGTCAGCGATACCGAACAGGTCGATAGCTGCCAGAGTGTCGCCGCCGCCTGCGATAGAGAAGCCTTCGCTATCAGCAATGGCCTGCGCCACAATTTCGGTTCCTCTGCGGAAGTTAGGGAACTCGAACACGCCTACCGGGCCATTCCACAGAATGGTTTTAGCGTTTTTAATGATCTCAGCCAGGCGGTAAGCAGACTCATCGCCCATGTCGAGAATTTGTTCGTCATCTTTGATGTCTTTAACAGACTTCACGGTAGCAACCGCAGTTTCAGAGAACTCGGTCGCAACGCGAACGTCAGTTGGGACAGGAATATCGCAGGTTTCCAGCAGTTTGCTTGCGGTACCGACCAGGTCTGCTTCGTACAAAGATTTACCGACGTTGTTGCCTTGAGCCGCAACGAAGGTGTTCGCGATACCACCGCCAACAATCAGCTGGTCAGCGATTTTGGACAGGGAATCCAGAACGGTCAGTTTGGTAGAAACTTTAGAGCCGCCGACGATGGCAACCATCGGACGCGCCGGGTTACCCAGTGCTTTACCCAGTGCTTCCAGTTCTGCAGACAGCAGCGGACCGGCACACGCGATAGGGGCAAATTTGCCTACGCCGTGGGTAGAAGCTTGCGCGCGGTGCGCGGTACCGAATGCGTCCATCACGTAGATGTCACACAGGGCAGCATACTTTTTGGACAGGGCTTCGTCGTCTTTCTTTTCGCCTTTGTTAAAGCGAACGTTTTCCAGAACAACCAGCTCACCTTCGGCAACTTCAACGCCATCCAGATAATCTTTAGCCAGACGCACTGGAGATTTCAGATGTTCTTTCAGATAATTAACAACCGGCAGCAGAGAAAACTCTTCGTTATATTCGCCTTCAGTCGGACGACCCAGATGCGAGGTAACCATCACGCGTGCGCCTTGTTTCAGGGCAATTTCGATGGTTGGCAAAGAAGCGCGGATACGTGCATCTGAGGTTACTTTGCCATCTTTAACTGGCACATTCAGATCGGCACGGATCAGTACGCGTTTACCCGCTAAATCCAGATCGCTCATCTTAATAACAGACATGGTGAATCCTCTCGTTGATTCTCTTTAAAGTTGCTTGAAGGCCGTTTCGTGCAGAAAGCCGGAACAGCCGTACTAGAAACCGCTCGCGGACATTGCCAATGTTGTATCCAACATTCGGTTGGCAAAACCCCACTCGTTATCGCACCAGACCAGTGTTTTTATCAGGTGCTTTCCGCTGACCCTCGTCTGCGTTCCATCTACGATTGCGCTGTGAGGATCATGGTTAAAATCTGTCGAGACTAATGGTAGTTCGGTATAGTCAACAATACCACGAAAAGCGCCCATTGCGGCCTTTTGCAGCAGCTGGTTCACCTCGTCTACCGTCACAGAACCCTCGACAAACACGCTCAGATCAATGGCGGTGACATTGATGGTTGGCACCCGTACGGAGATCGCTTCGAAGCGATCGCAGAACTTCGGCATTATGCGCGTGATCCCTGCGGCGAGCTTGGTATCGACCGGAATAATGGACTGGCTGGCGGCGCGCGTGCGGCGTAAATCCGCATGGTAGGCGTCGATGACCGGCTGGTCATTCATTGAAGAATGGATGGTCGTTACCGTGCCGGACTCAATGCCAAAGGCATCGTCGAGCAGCTTAATCACAGGGATAATACAGTTGGTGGTGCAGGACGCATTGGACACAATGCGGTGCTGGCGTTCGAGCAGCTCGTGGTTAACACCGTAAACCACTGTGGCATCTAAATCATGCCCACCGGGATGCGCGAACAGAATTTTTTTGGCGCCCGCCGCAAGCTGCGTTTCACCGTCTGCACGGCTGCCGTAAACGCCGGTGCAATCGAGCACCACGTCAATGCTCAGTTCGCCCCAGGGCAACTGGCTGGCATCAGGCTGATGGAGTAAACGGATGGAGTCATCGCCGACGTAAAGGTTTTCACCTTCCTGGCGGACATCCCAGGCAAAGCGCCCGTGGCTGGAGTCGTATTTGAGCAGATGGGCCATGCCTTCAGGGCTGGCGATTTCATTGATGGCAATGACGGAGATTTCCGCCCGACGCCCGGATTCGTATAACGCGCGCAATACGCTACGGCCAATGCGACCAAAGCCATTAATTGCAATACGTATTGGCATACATCTCCCTGTTACACGGTTGTTACTCAATATCAGTAACACCTATAGTAATGCAGCGTGCGTTTACGGTGAATCACCATCGTCATCTGCCCGCACGTTCAGTGCAGTAGAAAAATTTCAGTTTGCGGCACGTTAACAACCTGGTGACGATGTTAAGCTCAAATAGCCCGACTGAAACGGTTCAGCTGAGAATAAACCAAACGATCAACAAAAGGAATAATTCCCGGAATTTCGACGCGTTAATCTCGCCGATCGCTGCAAAAAACACCAGCAAATTCCGTGTGTTCACAGTGATTTTACTTTTTCATCACCTTTTCGACAGTCAATTTTCTCAAAAACTGACGAAATGAAACAGTTTCGGAATGCAGGAGTGTAGCCGAGAGCGCTGCAAAAGGGTTTGACCTGCGTCATTTCACGCGAAAATCATAACAGAGCCCGAATGCAGGACGAAAAAAAAGCACCCGAAGGTGCTTTATGATGACGTCAGAGTCAGATTACTTCAGTAAAGCCTGTGCCTGAGCCACAACGTTATCAACCGTGAAGCCAAACTCTTTGAACAGCAGGTCTGCCGGAGCAGATTCGCCGAAGCTGTGCATGCCCACGATCGCGCCATTCAGGCCAACGTATTTGAACCAGTAGTCAGCGATACCCGCTTCAACCGCCACGCGTGCAGAAACGGCTTTCGGCAAGACAGATTCACGGTAAGCCGCGTCCTGTTTGTCGAAGGCGTCAGTAGACGGCATGGAAACCACGCGCACTTTGGTGCCCGCTGCGGCCAGTTTGTCTGCAGCTTCTACGGTGATGCCCACTTCAGAACCGGTCGCAATCAGAATGACTTCTGGCGTGCCGTCGCAATCTTTCAGGACATAACCACCACGTGCCACGTTCGCCAGTTGCTCAGCAGTACGCGGTTGTTGGGTCAGGTTCTGACGGGAGAAGATCAGGGTAACAGGACCGTCGTTACGTTCGATGGCGTATTTCCATGCCACCGCAGATTCAACCTGGTCAGCCGGACGCCATGTGCTCATGTTTGGCGTCACGCGCAGGCTGGCGATTTGCTCAACCGGCTGGTGTGTCGGGCCGTCTTCGCCCAGACCGATGGAGTCATGGGTGTAAACGAACACGTTACGGATCTTCATCAGTGCGGCCATACGCACGGCGTTACGTGCATATTCAACGAACATCAGGAAGGTTGCAGAGTACGGCAGGAAACCACCGTGCAGCGCGATACCGTTGGTGATCGCGGTCATACCGAATTCGCGCACACCGTAATGGATGTAGTTACCTGCCTGATCGTCGCCGATAGACTTAGAACCGGACCACATGGTCAGGTTGCTTGGCGCCAGGTCAGCGGAGCCGCCCAGGAATTCTGGCAACACTTTACCGAAAGCTTCCAGCGCGTTCTGAGACGCTTTACGGCTGGCGATGTTGGCAGGTTTTGCCTGCAACTCTTCGATAAATTTCTGCGCGTCGGTTTCCCAGTTAGCAGGCAGTTCACCGTTGATACGACGTTTGAACTCTTTTGCCAGTTCAGGGTGCGCTTTAGCGTAAGCGGCGAATTTCTCATCCCATGCGGATTCTTTCGCTTTGCCGGCTTCTTTCGCATCCCACTGCGCGTAGATATCCTGCGGGATTTCAAACGCAGCATATTTCCAGCCCAGTGCTTCGCGGGTGGCGGCAACTTCGGCTGCGCCCAGCGCTGCGCCGTGCACATCGTGAGTACCGGCTTTGTTCGGAGAACCGAAACCGATCACGGTTTTGCACATCAGCAGGGAAGGTTTGTCGGTGACTTTATGCGCTTCTTCGATAGCCGCTTTGATGGAGTCAGGGTTATGACCGTCAACGTGACGCACAACGTGCCAGCCGTAAGCTTCGAAACGGGCAGCCGTATCGTCAGTGAACCAGCCTTCTACGTGGCCGTCGATGGAGATACCGTTGTCATCATAAAACGCGGTCAGTTTGCCGAGTTTCATGGTACCGGCCAGAGAACACACTTCGTGAGAAATGCCTTCCATCATGCAGCCGTCGCCCAGGAACGTATAAGTCTGGTGATCGACGATGTCATGACCGGGTTTGTTGAACTGCGCACCCAGTGTGCGTTCAGCAATCGCCATACCCACCGCGTTCGCGATGCCCTGACCCAGCGGGCCCGTGGTGGTTTCTACGCCAGGCGTATAACCGTATTCCGGGTGACCCGGCGTTTTGGAATGCAACTGACGGAAGTTCGCCAGTTCGCTGATCGGCAGGTCATAACCTGTGAGGTGCAGCAGGCTGTAAATCAGCATGGAACCATGACCATTGGACAGCACGAAGCGGTCACGGTCAGCCCAGTTCGGGTTCGTCGGGTTGTGGTTCAGATAATCGCGCCACAAGACTTCGGCAATGTCTGCCATGCCCATAGGGGCGCCAGGGTGGCCGGAATTCGCTTTCTGCACGGCGTCCATACTAAGTGCGCGGATAGCGTTCGCAAGCTCTTTACGAGAGGACATGTTCTACTCCAGGTCGGATTAAAAAAGCAGTCAAGAAAGTCATTTTCTCAGACTCGGCATTAAAACGGCAATCCTTAATCACTCTCGTGATTAAGTTCACAGAATTCGCTTTTAAATCAGTGCGTTTTTTCAGACTTACACTATAGATCGGACAATCCTAAAAACCTATCTTAACGCTATTCTTACAATCAGAGCCTTTTTCAGGCAATTCTGACTATATTGCTAACGTTCTCCGGGAGCCCAAACTGATGAAATTCCACCCCGTTTTGCTGAGTTTTTGCGCGGCCGCGCTGGTCAGCGGTTGTTCAACCCTGAATACCGATACCCTGATGCAGTCCGGCGCGCAGGCTTATCAGGCTTATACACTGAGCGACGCCGATGTAAAAACCCTGAGTGTTCAGTCCTGCGAAGAAATGGATAAAAAAGCGCAAATAGCACCAGAAAGCAGCGAATATGCGCAACGTCTGAAAAAAATCTCGGCCGCGCTGGGGGACAACATCAACGGCACGCCAGCCAACTACAAGGTGTACCTGACCAAAGACGTCAACGCCTGGGCGATGGCGAACGGCTGTATCCGCGTGTACAGCGGCCTGATGGATATGATGAACGACAACGAAGTGGAAGGCGTACTCGGCCACGAAATGGGCCACGTCGCGCTGGGACATACCCGCAAAGCGATGCAGGTTGCCTACAGCGCCACAGCGGCGCGGACGGCGGTGGCGTCACTGGGTGGCGTCAGCGCGACGCTTTCGCAATCGCAGCTGGCCGATCTGGGCGAGAAATACGTCAACGCGCAGTTCTCGCAGAAACAGGAATCCGAAGCCGACGATTACTCTTTTGACCTGCTGAAGAAACGCGGGATTGATCCTACCGGTCTGGCCACTAGTTTTGAGAAGCTGGCGAAACTGGATAAAGGAAGCAGCATTGGCTGGTTTGACGATCACCCGTCATCCGAAGCGCGTGCGAAACACATCCGCGATCGCATTGCTGCCGGGAATTAATTTCTCTACACAGATGCGCCAGCTAAACGGCGCATCTGTTTATTAACCGGAAAAACTCCCCTTTCTCAGTTTTATTAAAAATCCATTTTTCGGAAATAAATATCTCACAAAATCTGAAAATAACCTTCCGCGAAGACTTTTTCTCGCTAACTCAATACGTTTCGTTATTCTTCCTGCGTTTTTATTTAATTTCACTATCAAAGGAAGATGGATTATGAATTTTCGCATAACTGCAATTGCGTTAGGGATCACCGTATTATTAAGCGGTTGTCAGAGCGGCGCACTCAATACCGATGCCTTAATGAAATCGGGCTCAGATGCTTACAAAGCGGCCACGCTGACCGACCAGGATGTCATCAATATGACGGAAGGGTCCTGTAAAGCCCTGGATGCTGAATCTAAAATTGCCTCATCAAAAAGCAAATACTCTAAACGTCTGAGTAAAATTGCCAAAAACCTCGGCAATGATATCAACGGCCGACCAGCTAACTATAAAGTCTATCTCACCAGCGACGTCAACGCCTGGGCGATGGCAAACGGCTGTATCCGCGTCTACAGCGGCCTGATGGACATGATGACCGACGATGAAGTCGAAGGCGTACTGGGCCACGAAATGGGTCACGTCGCACTCGGCCACACCAAAAAAGCCATGCAGGTGGCGTACAGCACTTCCGCCGCACACAGTGCCGCTGGCGCGGCAGGCGGCATTGCCGGACAACTTTCCAGCACACAGCTGGCTGATTTGGGTGAAGAGCTGGTTAACGCACAATTTTCGCAGAAACAGGAATCCGACGCTGACGATTATTCCTACGACCTGCTGAAAAAACGCGGCCTGCCGACCAAAGGCCTGGTGACTGCTTTTGAGAAACTGGCAAAAATGAGCGGTGGCAGTGAGAAAAGTTTATTCAGCTCACACCCGCCTTCTCAGGAACGCGCAGATAATATTAAAAAACGTATCGCCGAAGATAAATAATCACGAAAATAAATTCGTTATTTATATTTTAAAAAATAGAATATTCATAACCTAAATAATAAAGGCACCCGAAGGTGCCTTTATTTTATCTGTCATTCAGGGCAACAAAAACGGCACCCTTATTCGTCTTCTTCCAGATACGTATAACCGTATAAACCGGATTCAAACTCTTCCACAAACTGCGCCTGCAGTTCCGCATCCAGATCGGTTTCTTTGACCTGATCGCGGAAACGGGTAAGCAACACATTCGGGTCAAGCTGCACGTATTCGAGCATATCGGCTACGGTATCGCCTTCGTCAGACTGCTGCACTTCAATGCTGCCGTCAGGGAACACAAACACGTCTACTGCGGCGGTATCACCGAACAGGTTGTGCATGTTGCCGAGAATTTCCTGATACGCGCCGACCATGAAGAAACCCAGTACTGGCGGGTTTTCAGGGTCATACGGAGGCATTGGCATGGTGGTCGCCACGCCGTCACCGTCGATGTAGTGATCGATAGTCCCGTCAGAATCACAGGTAATATCCAGGAGCACCGCACGGCCAACCGGCGGTTTGTCCAGCCCTTCCAGCGGCAGAACCGGGAACAGCTGATCGATACCCCACGCATCCGGCATTGACTGGAACAGCGAGAAGTTCACGTACAGCTTATCGGCCATACGTTCCTGCAGTTCGTCGATGATCGGACGGTGCGCGCGGTTGCTTGGATCCAGCTGATCCTGAATTTTATTACAGATATTCAGGTAGATATCTTCCGCCCAGGCGCGCTGAGTCAGATCCAGAATGCCGTGCGCATATTGCGAATGGACGTCGTGCAGATCCATCTGACTGTCGTGCAGCCATTCGCGCAGTGAGCGACGGTTTTCCGGATCGTGCATTTCATTCCAGGTGTCCCACATGCTGCCGAGGGCGCGCGGTGCATCTTCTTCAGGTGCAACGGGGGGTTTGAACTCGTTGCGCTCAACACCGATCACGTTAGACACCAGTACGGTGTGGTGAGCGGTGACGGCGCGACCCGATTCGGTGATGACCGTCGGGTGCGGAAGACCGTGTTCATTACAGGCATCGCCAATGCCCCAGATCACGTTGTTAGCGTATTCGTTCAGGCCGTAGTTCACGGAGCAATCGGACTGAGATCGCGTCCCTTCGTAATCTACGCCCAGACCGCCGCCCACGTCGAAGCACTGAATATTGACGCCCAGTTTGTGCAGCTCAACATAAAAGCGCGCAGATTCACGGACGCCGGTTGAGATATCACGAATATTTGACAGCTGCGAGCCGAGGTGGAAATGCAGAAGTTGCAGGCTGTCCAGACGCCCTGCTTCACGCAGCATTTCGACCAGTTGCAGAACCTGAGAAGCCGCCAGACCAAATTTGGACTTTTCGCCACCGCTGGACTGCCATTTGCCCGACCCCTGCGAAGACAGACGCGCACGCACGCCCAGACGCGGGACGACGTTCAGACGTTCGGCTTCTTCCAGCACCAGCTTAATCTCGGTCATTTTCTCAATAACCAGATAAACCTTGTGACCGAGTTTCTCACCGATCAGCGCCAGACGAATGTATTCACGGTCTTTATAACCGTTACAGACGATCACTGAACGGGTCATTCCGGCGTGAGCCAGAACCGCCATCAGTTCGGCTTTTGAACCGGCTTCCAGGCCCAGCGGTTCGCCGGACTCGACCAGAGATTCAATCACGCGGCGATGCTGGTTAACCTTGATCGGATACACCAGGAAATAATCACCCTCATAACCGAACGATTCACGCGCACGTTTGAACGCAGCGTTAATCGAACGCAGACGGTGTTGCAAAATTTGTGGGAAACAGAACAAGGCTGGCAAACGCTGACCGTCCTGCTCACGCATATCTTTTACCAGTTGCGCCAAATCGACACGGGCAGAAGGCTCGTCTGGATCCGGGCAAACACTGATGTGGCCCAGTTCATTGACGTCAAAATAGTTGTTACCCCAATAGGCAACGTTGTAAGTGCGCAGCATTTTGCTGGCATCACGATCGTTCACGGCAACCTCCTGCATGGAGCGCAAAGAAACAGTATCGCCCGGTTGTGACGGACGATGGGACTGAATGTCATCAGACATAGGTAAATCCTCTTTCTATACTGACAACATGGCCAGCCACTATCGCAGTAACAACAGGTGAGAACAACCCGCAAGGCTGGCTTTCAGACAGGATAAAACCCTGCGAGCCACAGCCATGGGACTGTTTTCCACTCATATCATTGTAAAACACGTTTTTAGACTCCGTGTAACGAGTCGGAAGAAATCAGGGAGAAATGTCCCGAGGTTGCAGGCTACTTCAGTTATATGTCGGAAATGCGATCCCGGTTTTACTGAGTAGCGTACAGATGTCGGCGACTGACCTGTCTGTACTCAGGCTGTCTGTAACATCGCAAAGAGGGCAGACGTTTCTCTGAAAGAAAATCCGCTGAAAGAAGTGCTGCAAAGCGCATTGAAGGCTGCAGGGGATGCTGTTGAAATGTTACAACCGGTAAAAAGTGGGTCATTAACCTAACCACCTCCACACGTGCCACGCATCACCCGCGGGCATTCGAGCTGAGAAAACAGTAATCACTGGAATACGCTGGATTCTACGGTCTCTAGAAATGTGTACAGCGCGCGCCGTTTATACCGGCAACCTGCTGAAATTGCAAAATGAAAATGACGTCCGGATTGTTTCTATGCGTGAATATCACTGCAAACCCGCACAATAACGCCATGTTCGTCACAAAAATGACTGGCTTTCAGCACAGATGCTATCCTAAAATAGCCGTCCAGATGTTAATCCGTCCGTAGCAATTTTAGGGATTAATGCGCAAACTGCTTTAAGGCTTTGCCTAATGGGGACATGCAGGACGCATTGTGACAATGACGAGCAATGCTCATCATCTGCCCGTCTCCCCGGTGCTATGCAGTGATATCTCACCCGTCGTATGTAAGGTAAAGAACATAATGGCTAAACACCTCTTCACGTCCGAATCTGTTTCAGAAGGACATCCTGATAAAATTGCCGACCAGATTTCTGACGCAGTGCTGGACGCAATTTTAGAGCAAGACCCGAAAGCACGTGTCGCATGTGAAACTTATGTCAAAACCGGCATGGTCCTGGTTGGCGGTGAAATTACCACCAGCGCATGGGTCGACGTTGAAGAAATCACGCGTCAGACCGTTCGCGAAATTGGCTATATCCATTCTGACATGGGTTTCGATGCCAACTCTTGTGCCGTTCTGAGCGCTATTGGTAAGCAATCTCCGGACATCAATCAGGGCGTTGACCGTACTGACCCGCTGGAACAAGGCGCGGGCGACCAGGGCCTGATGTTTGGTTATGCCACCAACGAAACCAGCGTTCTGATGCCAGCGCCGATCACTTACGCACACCGTCTGGTGCAGCGTCAGGCTGAAGTGCGCAAATCAGGCACCCTGCCGTGGTTGCGCCCTGATGCAAAAAGCCAGGTCACTTTCCAGTATGACGAAGGCAAAATCGTCGGCATCGATGCGGTGGTGCTGTCCACTCAGCACTCAGAAGACATTGCGCTGAAAGATCTGCAGGAAGCGGTGATGGAAGAAATCATCAAACCTGTACTGCCAGCAGAATGGCTGAACGCCGGCACCAAATACCACATCAACCCGACAGGCCGTTTCGTTATCGGCGGCCCTATGGGCGACTGCGGTCTGACCGGACGTAAAATCATCGTTGATACCTACGGCGGCATGGCCCGTCACGGCGGCGGTGCGTTCTCCGGTAAAGATCCGTCTAAAGTTGACCGTTCTGCAGCTTACGCTGCACGTTATGTTGCGAAAAACATTGTGGCTGCCGGTCTGGCTGATCGTTGTGAAATTCAGGTGTCTTACGCGATCGGCGTGGCTGAACCGACTTCCATCATGGTGGAAACCTTCGGTACCGGTAAAGTTTCTAACGAACAACTGACCCTGCTGGTTCGCGAGTTCTTCGACCTGCGTCCATACGGTCTGATTCAGATGATGGATCTGCTGCACCCGATCTACAAAGAAACTGCGGCATACGGTCACTTTGGTCGTGAACATTTCCCTTGGGAAAAAACCGACAAAGCGGCTCAGCTGCGCGAGGCAGCGGGTCTGAAATAAGTTTTTCAGACTATTCTGCACCCCAACCCTGCCCTTGCGGCGGGGTTTTTTATTGCCTGTTTCCAGAGGACCAGCAGGGAATGGATAGGGATGGAGTCTGATTTTAGATTTTCAATGAAAGCGGTTACAGATAATAACTTGTTATAAATTAATAGATTATTTTAATGATTAAAAATGTGTCACACAATTTTGATTGATATAAATCAATTTATGGGCTATTACTCTGCATAAAAGTCCCTTCCCTGCTGCCTATCTCTTTGAAACCCTTACCGAACAACATTCCCGAAAACACCTATTAGTGTAAACGATTACAACACTGTGACCGGGCTCACGTTAAGCGGTGCGCAGGGTAAATAACATAACAGCCTAAGCATTATTACAAACTCAAAACGATTGCATTATTTTGGAGACCGGATGAACAACTCAACTTCAACCAAAGGAAAACGCTCGAACAAAAGCGTGACTTTCTTTGTGTGTTTTCTCGCTGCACTGGCCGGACTGTTGTTCGGTTTAGATATCGGCGTCATCGCTGGTGCCCTTCCGTTTATCAGCCATGATTTTCAAATTAGCAGCCACCAGCAGGAATGGGTGGTCAGTTCCATGATGTTTGGTGCCGCCGTCGGTGCTCTCGGCAGTGGCTGGATGAACTTCCGCATTGGCCGTAAATACAGCCTGATGATTGGCGCGGTCCTTTTCGTTGCCGGTTCACTGTGCTCGGCTTTCGCGCCCAACACAGAAATTCTGATTCTTGCCCGCGTCCTGCTGGGCCTGGCGGTCGGCGTGGCGTCTTACACTGCGCCAATCTACCTGTCAGAAATTGCACCGGAAAAAATTCGCGGCAGCATGATTTCCATGTACCAACTGATGATCACCATCGGTATTCTGGCGGCGTATCTGTCTGATACCGCGTTCAGCTACACGGGCGCATGGCGCTGGATGCTGGGTGTTATCACCATCCCAGCTCTGTTGCTGCTGATTGGCGTGTTCTTCCTGCCGGACAGCCCGCGCTGGCTGGCCGCACGCGGTGACGATGGCAAAGCCCGTCGTGTTCTGGAGAAATTGCGTGATTCCAGCGAACAGGCGAAACGTGAGCTGGATGAAATTCGTGAAAGCCTGAAAGTAAAACAAAGCGGCTGGGGTCTGTTCACCAATAACAAAAACTTCCGTCGTGCGGTTTACCTCGGCATCCTGTTGCAGGTCATGCAACAGTTCACCGGTATGAACGTCATCATGTATTACGCACCGAAAATTTTCGGAATCGCCGGTTTCGCCAGCACCTCTCAGCAGATGTGGGGCACGGTGATTGTCGGTCTGGTGAACGTTCTGGCGACCTTCATCGCCATCGGTCTGGTTGACCGCTGGGGCCGTAAACCTACGCTGAAACTGGGCTTCCTGGTCATGGCCGTCGGTATGGGCGTGCTGGGTACGATGCTGCACATTGGTGTGGAATCAGACGCCGCGAAATACTTCTCTATCGCGATGCTGCTGATGTTCATCGTAGGGTTTGCGATGAGTGCCGGTCCGCTGATTTGGGTTCTGTGTTCTGAAATCCAGCCGCTGAAAGGCCGCGATTTCGGTATCACCGTGTCCACCACGACCAACTGGATTGCCAACATGATCGTGGGCGCCACCTTCCTGACCATGCTCGACAGCCTCGGCAACGCCAACACCTTCCTGGTGTACGCCGCGCTGAACGTCGTGTTCATCTTCATCACCATTGCGCTGATCCCTGAGACCAAAAACGTCTCTCTGGAACACATCGAACGCAACCTGATGAAAGGTGAAGCACTGCGCGACATCGGTAAGTAAGCCCGCCATTCCTCCCCTGCAAAGGGGAGGAATTCAATATTGCATCTCGCTTCCCGCAGATTTATCCTTCGCCAGATGAAAACCTCACGTCTCCCCATCGCCCTGCAACAAGCCGTCATGCGCTGCTTGCGGGAAAAACTCCAGATGGCAAATCAGTTTTTTGGCACCGATTACACGGAGCCGGAAATCACCTATCAGCAACGCGGCACCAGCGCGGGCAGCGCATACCTCCAGCACTGGCAAATCCGTCTAAATCCTGTCTTGCTGATGGAAAACCAGCAGCCTTTTATAGATGAAGTGGTTCCGCACGAGCTGGCACATTTACTGGTATACCGGCGTTTCGGGCGTGCACCGGCTCCGCACGGAAAAGAATGGCGCTGGATGATGGAACATGTGCTGGGCGTTTCGGCCAGCCGGACGCACAAGTTCGAAGTCGCCTCAGTGCAAAGTAAAACGTATCCGTATCTGTGCGCCTGCCGTGACCACCAGCTGACAGTTCGCCGCCACAATAAAGTGATGCGCAAAGAGTCGGAATACCGCTGCCGTCATTGCGGCGAGCTGTTACGCTTTAACGCTAAAGGCTCCCCTAACTGCTGATTTTTCAATCACTAAATAGCCATATTGTCTGATTGTCACACCGCTTCGCATCCGTTACCCTTGCGACCTTTTACACTCGGGCTATTCGGAAACATGTTTCGTAAAACACTTTTATCCTTTCTGTTTATCGGTGCTCTGGCACCGCTGAGCGCTTTCAGCCAGTCTGGCAACGCCATCAATAATTTCACCCAGGCCAAAGCGGCGGCGGTCAAAATCAATCAGGGTGCTCCGACGTTCTACTGCGGCTGCGACATCAACTGGCAGGGAAAAAAAGGCACGCCTGATCTGAAATCCTGCGGCTATGAAGTCCGCAAAAGCGAGCAACGCGCCAACCGGATTGAATGGGAACACGTCGTACCTGCGTGGCAGTTCGGCCACCAGATGCAATGCTGGCAGGACGGCGGACGTAAAAACTGTGCCAAAAGCGCCGACTACCGTCAGATTGAAACGGATCTGCACAACCTTGAACCGGCCATCGGCGAAGTGAACGGCGACCGCAATAACTTCATGTACAGCCAGTGGAACGGTGGTGAAGGCCAGTACGGCAAATGTGAGATGAAAATCGACTTCAAAGCCAAAGCCGCCGAGCCGCCAGCCCGTGCGCGCGGCGCCATCGCCCGCACCTATTTCTACATGCGCGACCAGTACAAACTGAATCTGTCACGCCAGCAAACTCAGCTGTTTACCGCCTGGGATCGCCAGTATCCGGTCACCGCCTGGGAATGCGAACGCGACAACCGCATTGCGAATGTGCAGGGAAATCATAATCCGTACGTTCAGCAGGCTTGCGCGCAAAGAAAAAGCTAACTTAGTATTAAACTCATCATCAGAGCACATTAGTTCGCGACAATGCGGACTAATGTCGCCAAAATAACCTCTCTCAAGACTTTAAGGACAGCAGCCTCACATGCGCATACCTCGCATTTATCACCCTGAACCGTTAACCGCGCACAGCGAAATTGCGCTCAGTGAAGATGCCGCGAATCACGTCGGGCGCGTTCTGCGCATGCAGCCTGGTCAGGTCATTCAGCTTTTTGACGGCAGTAATCAGGTCTTCGACGCCAGCATTACGCAGGTGGATAAGAAGAACGTGCGCGTCAGCCTGAGCGAAGGCGTGCTGTCAGACAATGAATCGCCGTTGAATCTGCATCTCGGCCAGGTGATTTCACGCGGCGAGAAGATGGAATTCACTATTCAGAAATCCATCGAGCTGGGCGTGAACACCATTACGCCGCTGTTTTCCGAGCGCTGTGGCGTGAAGCTGGACGGCGAGCGTCTGGAAAAGAAATTGCAGCAGTGGCAGAAAATCGCCATTGCCGCCTGCGAGCAGTGTGGCCGAAACCGCATCCCGGAAATTCGTCCGGTCATGCAGCTTGAAGCCTGGTGCGCCGAGCAGGACGACAGCCTGAAGCTGAACCTGCATCCGCGCGCCAGCCACAGCATCAATACCCTGCCGCTGCCGGTGAATCATGTTCGCCTGCTGATCGGCCCGGAAGGCGGTTTATCCGCCGACGAAATTGCAATGACCTCCGGCTACGGATTTACTGATATCCTGCTGGGGCCCCGTGTTCTGCGTACAGAAACTACAGCACTCACCGCGATAACGGCCTTACAGGTCCGTTTCGGCGATCTGGGTTAAGAGGAGACCAAATGATCAAGCTTGGCATCGTGATGGACCCGATTTCTTCCATCAACATCAAAAAAGACACCAGTTTCGCCATGTTGCTCGAAGCGCAGAGTCGTGGCTACGAGCTGCATTACATGGAAATGAATTCCCTGTATCTGCGCGGCGGTGAAGGCCGTGCGACCACCAAAAAGCTCAGCGTAAAGCAAGATTACGACGGCTGGTATGAATTCGGCACCGAGCAGGATATCGCGCTACAGGAACTTGACGTCATCCTGATGCGTAAAGATCCGCCGTTCGATACCGAATTTATTTATGCCACTTACATCCTTGAACGCGCCGAAGAAAAAGGCACGCTGATCGTCAATAAACCGCAAAGCCTGCGCGACTGTAACGAAAAGCTGTTCACCGCCTGGTTCCCGGAACTGACGCCGGACACGCTGGTGACACGTAACTCGGCGCAGCTGAAAGCGTTCCATAAAGAATATACAGACGTGATCCTCAAGCCGCTCGACGGCATGGGCGGCGCGTCCATTTTCCGTCTGAAACCGGAAGACGCGAACGTTTCCGTTGTCATCGAAACGCTGACCGAGCACGGCAGCCGTTTCTGCATGGCGCAGAACTATCTGCCTGCCATTAAAGACGGTGATAAGCGCGTTCTGGTTGTTGACGGCGAGCCGGTGCCTTACTGCCTGGCGCGTATTCCTGCACAAGGCGAAACCCGTGGCAATCTGGCCGCCGGTGGTCGCGGTGAAGCACGCCCGCTGAGTGAAAGCGACTGGGCGATTGCCCGCACCGTTGCGCCGATCCTCAAGCAAAAAGGCCTGATCTTTGTCGGTCTGGACATCATTGGCGATCGCCTGACCGAAATTAACGTGACCAGCCCGACCTGTGCGCGTGAAATCGAAGCGGCATTCCCGATTTCCATCACCGGTATGCTGATGGACGCTATCGAAAAGCGCCTGGCTGCACGCTGATCACGCAATACCGTCATCAACGGGTTATCCGCACTGCCGGGTAGCCCGCTTTTTTGATGACGTTGCCGTAATAAACTGGCTTGTCTGATTTTGTTTCTATTTTGAGGTTAAACATCCTACATACCATGAATCTACAACATCACTTTCTTATTGCGATGCCCGGACTGGACGAACCCCAGTTCAAACGTTCGGTCGTGTATATCTGCGAACATAATGAAGACGGCGCAATGGGTCTGGTGATTAATAAACTGGTCGAAGATTTCACCGTCGAAAATGTGCTCGATAAACTCGATATCAGCCCTGAGCCACGCGATCCGGCGATCCGCCTCGACCGTCCGGTCTTTTCCGGCGGCCCTCTGGCAGACGATCGCGGTTTTATTTTGCATACGCCGCGTGAAGGTTTTGGTTCCAGTATCCGGATTTCAGACTGCACGATGATCACGACGTCCAAAGACGTTCTCGAAACGTTAGGCACACCTGACCAGCCGAAAAACGTGCTGGTGGCGCTCGGGTATGCAGCCTGGGAACAGGGGCAGCTGGAAAGAGAGCTGCTGGAAAATTCATGGCTGACCATTGAAGCGAGCAGCGACATTCTGTTCAACACGCCGATTGCAGACCGCTGGCGTGAAGCCGCGAAAATGATCGGCGTGGATGTCAGCCAGCTCGCCACGCACGCAGGGCACGCATAATGGGTAACCGTACGGTTTTCGCCTTCGATTTCGGCACCAAAAGTATCGGTCTTGCGATCGGCCAGGAAGTCACCGGCACAGCACGCCCGCTGACGTCGTTTAAAGCGCAGGACGGCACGCCGGACTGGCAGAAGATCGAAAAGCTGCTGAAAGAATGGCTTCCGGATCTGGTCGTGGTTGGCCTGCCGCTGAATATGGACGGCACAGAACAGCCGCTGACGGCGCGCGCACGTAAGTTTGCCAACCGTCTGCATGGCCGTTTTGGCATTCAGGTGGAGTTGCATGACGAACGCCTGAGCACCGTAGAAGCCCGCGCGGATTTGTTTGACCGTGGCGGTTTTCGCGCGCTGGATAAAGGCAGCGTGGACGCAGCTTCGGCGGTCATCATTCTGGAAAGCTGGTTCGAGAAACAATGGAGTCAGTCCTGATCCGCAGCCAGTAATCCGGCGCTTTGCCGCTGCTGGCGGCTCTGCGCAAATGTCTGCATTCCGGCCTGTGCGCCGGTTTGCAGCACATCCGCCAGCTGATGCGTTTTTCCTTCGCGGATCAGATTGCACACGCCAGGCGTGGATGTCAGCACTTCAAACAATGCCACCCTTCCGCCCTGCTGTTTCTCTGTTGCTTTCGTTACCGCCAGCTTTTGGGCAATCACCGCCCGTAAACTCCCTGCCAGCTGCGCCCGCACAAACGCTTTTTCTTCTGCGGGAAAAACATCGACCAGCCGGTCAATCGCCTGCGTGGCATTTCGCGTGTGCAAGGTGGCCAGCACCAGATGCCCGGTCTCCGCCGCCGTCAGCGCCAGCCGGATGCTTTCGGTGTCGCGCAACTCGCCCAGCAGTAACACATCCGGATCCTCACGCAAGGCACCGCGCACGGCCTCAGCGAAAGAGCGCGTATGCTGCCCCAGTTCACGCTGCTGGATCAGGCAACGCTGGCTGGTATGAATCAGTTCGATAGGATCCTCAAGCGTAATGATATGCCGCGCCGTATGCCGGTTGAGATGATCAATCACCGCCGCCAGCGTGGTAGATTTCCCGCTGCCGGTCGCGCCGGTAACCAGAATCAGGCCATCCTCCTGCATAATCAGCCGCGGCAAAATATCAGGCGCGAGAAGCGTGGTCAGATCAGGACAATGCGCCGGAATGGGTCTCAGCGCCGCGGAAAGCCCGTGCCATTGCTGAAAAATGTTGAGCCGCATCCGCACGCCTGCCCCGAGCGTCAGCGCTTTATCCACCTGTCCGGCCTGATGCAGACAGTCAAGCTGCGCGGTATCCAGCCACTGCTGGCTGAGCGCCAGCATCTGTGACGCCTTCACAACCGGCAGATCTTCGCAACGGCATAATTCGCCATCAATGCGTAACATTGGCGGATAGCCGGTACAAAGGTGCAGATCAGAGGCATTTTGCTTTACACTACGCCCCACTAATCCATCAATATCCATGTTGAAATCCTCCCGAGTCCTTATGAGCCTGAGTCAGCAAAACGCTATTGAGCAGAACTTACAGAATGTCCGCGAGAAAATCGCAGCCGCTGCACAGCTTTGCGGCAGGTCTCCAGAAGAAGTTACTTTGCTTGCAGTCAGCAAAACGAAACCTGCGAGCGCTGTCGAAGAAGCTATCGCCGCCGGGCAGTTTTCCTTCGGTGAAAACTACGTGCAGGAAGGCGTGGATAAAATTGCCCACTTTGCCGGGCGTCAGCCTGCGCTCACCTGGCATTTCATCGGACCACTACAATCGAACAAAAGCCGTCTGGTGGCCGAGAATTTCGACTGGTGCCATACCCTGGATCGTCTGAAAATCGCCCAGCGTCTCAATGAACAACGCCCGGCTGATTTAGCGCCATTGCAGGTTTTGATTCAGGTGAATATCAGCGACGAAGCCAGCAAATCTGGTATTGCGCTGGAAGATGTTGCAGAGCTGGCGGCGCAAGTCATGGCGATGCCTAACCTGAATCTGCGCGGCCTGATGGCTATTCCGGCGGCAGAAACCGATTACGCACGCCAGCTGGACGTTTTCAGTCAGATGCGCGACGCACTCAAGGCATTGCAGGCTATTTGCCCGCAGGCAGATACGCTTTCAATGGGCATGACCGACGATATGCCGGCAGCCATTGCAGCAGGCAGCACCATGGTGCGTATCGGAACAGCGATTTTTGGTGCCCGCGATTACAGCGCCAAACCGTAACCGCTGCGATGCAGTAAACTGTTTTAAATCATCAATAAATGACTTACTTATCCCCTGTTTTGACAGCAAGGAGCACCAATGCAACATCGTAAACTCTGTTTTATCGGCGCCGGTAATATGGCAGGCGCGATCATTGCAGGTCTGGTAGAAAGCGGCTATCCGGCAAACCTGATCAGCGTTTGTGCCCCTTCCACCACGCATCGCGATGCGCTGGCTGAAAAATATGGCGTGAAAAGCAGCAGCGACAACAACGGCTGCGCAAAAGACGCTGATGTGGTGGTACTTTCTGTAAAACCGCAAATGATGGCCGATGTATGTAAAGCACTGCAAAAAGACGTGGATTTTAGCGCCAAGCTGGTACTGTCGATTGCCGCAGGCGTCAGCGTGGCGCGTTTCTGCGAGCTGCTGGGCGATAATCTGAACATTGTGCGCATTATGCCCAACACGCCGTCTCTGGTCGGAAAAGGCATGAGTGGTTTGTTCGCGCCAGAACAGGTTTCTCAGGCTGACCGCGATTACAGCGGCGAGCTGATGACCGCCGTCGGCAAAGTGTGCTGGGTTGATACCGAAGCAGGCATCAACCATATTATTGCGGCTGCGGGCAGCGCACCGGCATATTTCTTCCTGTTTATGGAAGCGATGCAGGCTGAAGCGCAGCGTCTGGGCTTTAGTGCAGAAGCGGCACGGATGCTGGTCGAACAGGCCGCCAGCGGGGCGACTGCGCTGGTCGCCGCAAGTCCGGACACGCCATTGTCACAACTTCGTGAGAATGTGACGTCCAAAGGTGGCACGACGTTTGAAGCACTGAAAGTTTTCACCGATCGTCAATTACCGGAGATTGTCTCCGAAGCCATGCAGGCCGCCATTACCCGCGCACAGGAAATGGAAAAACAGTTTTAACATACTTAGATAAGGCAATTTATGCTGACCAATTTGTTAGTCATGGTAATTAATACTTACGCAATGATTTTGCTGCTCCGCATCTGGATGCAGTGGGCGCGCACCGATTTTTATAATCCGTTATCCCAGTTTGTCGTGAAAGTGACACAGCCGGTTATCCGCCCGCTTCGCCGGGTGATCCCGCCACTGGGGCCGATTGACAGCGCGTCATTGCTGATTGCATTCCTGCTGCTGACGCTCAAATACCCGCTGATGGAGCTGATTATCAGCGGCGGGATCTCACTGAGTCTGGTGAATTTGCTGGCGGGTCTGGTTTCGTTAATCAAAACCGCAGGCTCGCTGATTTTCTGGGTCGTGATTATCCGCTCCCTGCTGAGCTGGGTGACTCAGGGTCGTGGGCCGATGGATTATCTGCTGATGCAGTTAACCGAACCGCTGATGGGGCCGATTCGCCGCATCTTACCTGCGCTGGGTGGCATCGATTTTTCAGGCATGATCATCGTGATTATTCTTTATATTCTCGATAACTTCTTCGCGAACTTAAATTACATCGGCACATTATGGCAGCTGCCGTAACTCCGGTGAGCTGGCAGTCCGGTGCGCTGGTTTTGCGGCTGATTATTCAGCCCAAAGCCAGCCGCGACAGTCTGGTCGGTTTGCATGGCGACGAATTCAAAGTCGCCATCACCGCGCCACCGGTGGACGGACAGGCCAACACGCATCTGGTGAAATTTCTCGCCAAACAGTTTAAAGTCGCCAAAAGTCAGATAAGCATTGAAAAGGGCGAGCTGGGCCGCCATAAACAAGTCCGCATTACGAATCCGCAAAATATCCCGACCGAGGTCGCGGTACTGCTCGCTGAATAAACTCATTTCAGATGGTCTTCAGGACGTTATTTTATGCAAAAAGTCGTATTGGCTACCGGCAACGCCGGTAAAGTCCGTGAACTCGCACATCTTCTGGCCGATTTCGGGCTGGACGTCGTCGCGCAAACTGAACTCGGCGTTGAATCCGCTGAAGAAACCGGCCTGACGTTCATCGAGAACGCCATCCTCAAAGCCCGCCACGCGGCAGCAGAAACCGGGTTACCGGCGGTGGCCGATGATTCCGGTCTGGCCGTGGATGTTCTGGGCGGCGCGCCGGGGATTTATTCCGCGCGTTATGCGGGTGTTGATGCCAGCGATCAGCAAAATCTCGACAAACTGCTCGTCGCGCTGAAAGACGTGCCGCAGGGCCAGCGCAACGCACAATTCCATTGTGTTCTGGTTTACATGCGCCACGCAGAAGACCCGACGCCGCTGGTGTGCCACGGCCGCTGGCCGGGTGAAATTGCCTTTGCCGAAGCCGGTGAAGGCGGTTTTGGCTACGACCCGATTTTCTTCGTTCCGGAACTGGGCAAAACAGCCGCAGAGCTGACGCGTGAAGAAAAAAGTGCGGTGTCGCACCGTGGTCAGGCACTGAAACTGCTGCTGTCGGCGATGAAAGAGGCTGTACAGAAGAATGCGTAAGTTGCCGCCGCTGAGTCTCTACATTCATATTCCGTGGTGCGTGCAAAAATGCCCTTACTGCGATTTCAACTCGCATGCGTTAAAGGGTGAAGTGCCGCATGACGACTATGTCGCGCATCTGCTGGCCGATTTGGATGCAGATTTGCATCTGGCCGCTGGCCGCAGCGTAGGGACAATTTTTATCGGCGGCGGAACCCCAAGCCTGCTGAGCAGTGAAGCGATGCAAAATCTGCTCGACGGCGTACGCGCGCGTATGCCTCTCGACGCCAGTGCGGAAATCACCATGGAAGCCAATCCGGGTACCGTCGAAGCAGACCGCTTCAGCGGCTATCAGCGCGCCGGTGTGAACCGCATTTCAATCGGTGTGCAAAGTTTCGAAGCGCGAAAACTGGAGCGTCTGGGGCGTATTCACGGCCCGGAGGAAGCCAAACGCGCCGCCCATCTGGCGACCGGCCTGAACTTACGCAGTTTCAATCTGGACCTGATGCACGGTTTACCGGATCAGACAGTAGAAGAAGCGCTGGACGATTTGCGTCAGGCCATCGCACTGAATCCGCCACATCTGTCGTGGTATCAACTGACCATCGAGCCCAATACGATGTATGCCTCGCGTCCGCCAACATTGCCGGATGACGACGCGTTGTGGGATATCTTTGAGCAAGGCGATCAGCTGCTGACGGCTGCGGGTTATCAGCAATACGAAACGTCTGCCTACGCAAAACCCGGCTATCAGTGCCAGCATAATCTCAACTACTGGCGCTTCGGGGATTATCTCGGTATCGGTTGCGGTGCGCACGGCAAGCTGACACAGCCCGACGGGCAAATCCTGCGCACGGTCAAAACCAAGCATCCGCGTGGTTATATGCAGGGACGTTACATGGACAAACAGCATCCGGTGGAAACTGAAGATTTGCCATTTGAATTCTTCATGAACCGTTTCCGCCTGCTCGAAGCCGCCCCGCGCGAAGAATTTGGGTTGTATACCGGGCTGGATGAATCGGTTATCCGCGCGCAGCTCAATGAAGCCATCAGCAAAGAATATCTGCTGGAAACCGAAACGCACTGGCAGATCACCCGCAAAGGCAAACTGTTCCTGAATTCACTGCTGGAACTGTTTTTGGGTGAGTAAATCGGATAGCAAAAAGCCGCCCCGAAGGGCGGCTCCTGAAGTGCTCAGTACTGGCCTATATTGACGCTGAAATTGACGTGCGAAACGTTAACGTTCAACCCATCTCTGCCAGACGTCATCATAGAACCGAGCACTATGAGTAGCGCATAAATGCACTTCTTCATATTTGCAGTTTCCTGAAGAAACCGCGTTTCACCAAATCACGCCGGGATAACGTGGCAAATAGCCAGAGTCTGTCGAGATACTGGCTTTCACGGTGTTAAAGTTCCAATCCCTGAGCCCGGTGATCCGTCGCTAAACGAACGAATTAGTCCCGCCGGGATATTATCACCAGGGATATCATTTCGTAACAGATATCGTTCAGCCGAAAAGATTTTGGAAGTCGAAACAGAGTCTGAACAAACGCTGATTGTCGTGGGATTAAATTGAGTATAAAATGCACCACGTCGAGATGCTGGCTTTCGCGATATTCACGAAAGTAGAATCCTGGGAGATGTAGCGCTAACTGCTTTTCCCAACAAAAAAACCGCTTAATTGCGGTTTTTTTGTTTCTGAATTTTGAGGAAGGAAATTACTGCTTCAAATCCGCCAGCAAGGTTTTGTGCTGAGTATCCAGCGCGGTGACGCGTTTACAGACATCATCGCCAAAGGCTTTGAATTCTTTTTCCTGTTTGTTCCACTCTTCCTGCACGGCCTGTTGCAGACCGCCGAGATTGCCCATCATGGCCTGCAACGGATTGCCGCCGCTCGTGGCTTGTTTCAGGCCCATCTCATTGATGCTGTCCTGCATCACCCCGCCCATGGTTTGTTCCATTAGCTTCTGACCGTTCTGTTTCACCTGTTCCACGGCTTTATGGTGGAAAGTCAGGCCGTCAGGGCGATGCTCGATGATGAGATTCATCTGCTCTTTAAGCTGCTTGTCGAGCGTCACCAGACGGTTACGCACATTGCTGTCGGTGCCGAGTTTGTTCACGATGACGCGGTCAACGGCGACACGGCCTTTTTCCAGATGCGCGGTGGCACCCTGATCAATCCACGGCAAATCGCGACGCAGCGAGGCCTGATAATCGATCGCTTCCTGGCGCTGTTTCGCGCTCAGGGTGAGGTCTTTTCCATTGAGAGTTACGTTGCCGTTTGGCGTGATCAGCAAGTCACCGCTGTTACCTACAACCTGCACGGTCTGCGGCTTGATGATCACATCCTCTTTCGGCTGCACGGCGCACTGATAATCCGCCTGCGCACTCCACGCCGTCAGCGCCAGCAAGGCCGCTACCGAGGCTTTAACAACTCCAGTTTTCACTAACATGTACTCTCCCTTAAGACAGCAAACTCAAAAAATAGATCGGCCAATACGTTGCGCCAGTAATTCTAAGGCAGCAATACCTGCCAAAGAGTTCCCCGCCGCATCAAGTTCCGGCGACCAGACAGCGATACACATCTCTCCCGGCACGATAGCAATAATGCCGCCACCGACACCGGACTTGCCCGGCATGCCGACGCGGTAAGCGAATTCACCGGCACCGTCGTACATGCCGCTGGTCACCATCATTGCGTTAATCTGTCGCGCCTGACGGGCATCAATCAAAGGCTGCTGATTGCCCAGCGGATGACCCTTGTTCGCAAGATAAACGAACGTTCGCGCCAGTTCCTCACAACTCATGCGCAACGCGCAATAGTGGAAATAAGTGTGCAACACGGTGATGACGTCGTTATCGAAATTACCGAAAGATTTCATCAGGTAAGCAATCGCGGCGTTGCGATCGGAATGATCGAATTCAGAACGCGCAACGTGCCGATCGTAGTTGAGATCGGCCGAACCGGCCAGCTGACGCACCACTTCCAGCATTCTTTGCTTCGGCGCAGTCAGACGGGTTTGCAGCATATCGCAAACCACCAGTGCACCGGGGTTGATAAACGGATTGCGCGGTTTCCCCTGTTCCAGTTCAAGCTGAACCAGCGAGTTAAACGGCTGGCCGGAAGGCTCTTTGCCCACGCGTTGCCAGATTTCGCTTTCCTGATAGCGGGTCAGCGCCAGCGTCAGGCTGAGCACTTTAGAAATCGACTGGATTGAGAACCGGGTATTGGCATCACCGGCACGAAAGATCTCCCCTTTCGTGGTACACACGGCAATCCCCAGATGATCAGGGCTGACTTCTGCCAGCGCGGGAATGTAATCGGCGACGTTGCCACGGCCAATCAGCGGCCTGACCTGCGCAAGAATATCTTCCAGCAAACTGTTATCGAGCTCGGTACCCAATGTCCTTCCTCCAGATGTAACAAAGGTGCCGGGAAGGCACCTTTAGTTTCAACGATAATTATGAATCTGCGGAATTCAGTCCCACCAGATATCAAATAAATCGCTGACTTCAACGTCTTCCATTTTATGGTCTTCCAACCATTTTTTGACCTGAGCGCGCTGTTCATCAGTACAGTGACCGATATCCTGACGGCAAACCAGACCTTCCCATTGCAGATAGCCACTGCCGTCGAAGGCCAGTTTGTTTGGCTCGATCACACCGTCAATGAATTTATCCAGTGATTCGTCAATGGTTTCTACCGCGGTACCTTCCGGGAAACGCCATTTTACAGAGAAGCCCAGTTCCTGGAACTCGGCAATGTGTAACTTCTTACGTAAACGACGACTGCGATTTGTAGCCATTATTGCTTCCTCTCAAACATCAGATCCCATACGCCGTGGCCTAAACGCTGGCCACGCATTTCGAACTTGGTCACCGGGCGCGATTCCGGACGCGGGACATAATGACCTTCCTGCGACAGATTCGCCCAGTTTTCTAACCGGGTCATCACTTCAAGCATGTGCTCCGCATACGGCTCCCAGTCGGTTGCCATGTGGAATACACCGCCCACTTTCAGTTTCATGCGCAGCTTCTCAACGAACTCCGGCTGCACGATTCGGCGCTTATTATGACGCGCTTTGTGCCACGGGTCAGGAAAGAATAGCTGCACCATGTCGAGCGAGCCATCCGGAATCATTTTTTCCAGCACTTCGACCGCATCGTGACACATCACGCGCAGGTTGCTGACACCCTCTTCGTGCGCGGTCGCCAGACAGGCACCGACGCCCGGTGAGTGGACTTCAATGCCGATAAAGTTCTGGTCCGGGTTCTGCTGCGCCATTGTGACCAGCGAAGTCCCCATCCCGAAACCGATTTCCAGCACGACAGGGGCGGAGCGACCGAATAAAGTATCAATTGCCAGCGCTTCCGGCTGAAACTCCACGCCCATCACCGGCCAGAAGTTATCCAGCGCAAATTGCTGACCTTTGGTCAGACGGCCCTGACGGCGGACAAAGCTGCGGATACGGCGCATCGCGCGACCGTTCTCATCGAACTCCGGAGAAATGACGTCGTTTTTCATGGTGTTTCCACTCCGTTACGCAAGACGCGGTATTCGGTCACTGCTGTATTTTGGTCATTAACTGTTAAGAATGGCGCATTATCCAAACTTACTCCCGATTAGCAAGGCTTGCGGGCAGGAAATCCGTCAATACAGTGCGGAAAGTTCCGGTTTACAGCCAGACGGGAACTGTGATGTGATCAGCCCCGTCTTTTAACCCTGCCGGACTGTAATTCACCCATGATGGAAGCCCCCACTTTTTCGCCGCTGGTGCTCGACTGGTATCAGCGCTATGGCCGTAAAACGCTGCCGTGGCAACTCGCCAAAACGCCTTATAAAGTCTGGCTTTCAGAAGTGATGTTGCAGCAAACGCAGGTCGCGACCGTAATTCCGTATTTCGAACGGTTTATGGAACGCTTCCCGACAGTGTCCGATCTCGCCGCCGCCCCGCTCGATGAAGTGCTGCACCTGTGGACCGGCCTGGGGTATTACGCCCGCGCGCGTAACCTGCATAAAGCCGCGCAAACTATTGCCACTCAGCACAATGGCGTGTTTCCGACCACCTTTGATGAGATTCTCGCGCTGCCGGGCATTGGTCGTTCGACCGCAGGCGCGGTGCTGTCGCTGGCGTTAAACCAGCACTATCCCATTTTAGACGGTAACGTGAAGCGCGTGCTGGCCCGGTGTTATGCCGTTGACGGCTGGCCGGGCGAGAAGAAAACCGAGAACCGTCTGTGGAAGATCAGCGAAGACGTCACGCCTGCCGAAGGCGTCGCGCAGTTTAATCAGGCGATGATGGATCTCGGGGCGATGGTTTGCACCCGCAGCAAACCCAAATGCGAACTCTGCCCGGTGAAATCCGGCTGCGAAGCCTACGCGCATCACAGCTGGGCAAAATATCCGGGTAAAAAACCCAAGACCACGCTGCCGGAGAAAACGGCCTTTATGCTGATGATTCAGCAGGACGATAAAGTCTGGCTGGAGCAACGGCCGCCGGTGGGCCTGTGGGGCGGTTTATTCTGTTTCCCGCAATTTGCGACAGAAGACGAGCTGGCGCAGGGGCTTCAAAAATACGGTGTTACGCAAAATCAGTTGCAGCAGCAGACCGCTTTTCGACACACTTTCAGCCATTTCCATCTGGATATCGTGCCAATGTGGTTAAATCTGCGAACGGCAGCGGGTTGCATGGATGAAGGTGCGGGTCTCTGGTATAACTTAGCGCAACCTCAACAGGTCGGGCTGGCCGCGCCGGTCGAGCGTTTGCTGACGTCTTTGGCAAAACAGACCGATGGCAAAAAACCGTCCCAACAGAACGATCATAAGGAACTAGCATGAGCAGAACGATTTTTTGTACTTTCCTGAAACGCGATGCAGAAGGACAGGACTTCCAGCTGTATCCGGGCGAGATCGGCAAACGTATTTTCAACGAAATTTCGAAAGAAGCCTGGTCACAGTGGATGACCAAACAAACCATGCTGATCAACGAAAAGAAACTCAGCATGATGAACCCGGAAGACCGCAAACTGCTGGAACAGGAAATGGTTAACTTCCTGTTTGAAGGTCAGGATGTTCATATTGAAGGCTATACCCCGCCTTCAAAATAACGCTCAGCACAGACATTCAGGCAGGCTCGTGCGCAGCCTGCTTTTTTCACCAGAAATGGTTTTAAGATGAAGAAAATTTTAGCTTTGCTGGTTATCGCACCGATGCTGATTTCCTGCTCCGGCAGTAAGAAAGACCAGTTCAACGAAGCTTTCGTTAAAGACACCAACGCATTCGATATTTTGATGGGGCAGTTTGCCCATAACATCGAAAATATCTGGGGTATGAATGAAGTGCTGATTGCGGGTCCGAAGGACTACGTAAAGTATAGCGATCAGTATTACACCCGCAGCCACATCAACTTTGATGCGGGTACCATCACCCTTGAAACAATTTCCGGCACCGATCCGGCCGCCAGCCTGCGTCAGGCGATTATCAGCACATTGCTGGTCGGCGATGATCCGGGCAATGTCGACCTCTATTCTGACGCAAACGATATTCAGATCAGCCGTGAGCCGATGCTTTACGGGCAGGTTCTCGACAATACCGGCAAGCCCATCCGCTGGGAAGGCCGCGCAGCGAGCTTTGCTGATTATCTGATACAAAACAAACTGATGCGCCGTCAGTCCGGCATGCACATCATTTATTCCGTTACGATCCAGATGGTGCCGAACCACCTGAATCAGCGTGCGCATAAGTATCTGCCGATGATCCGCGAAGCGTCCGCCAAATACGGCGTCGATCAGTCGCTGATCCTGGCGATCATGCAGACCGAATCCGCCTTTAACCCGTATGCAGTCAGTAACGCCGATGCACTGGGCCTGATGCAGGTTGTGCAACATTCCGCCGGGGTTGACGTCTTTAAATCCGAAGGCAAATGGGGCAAACCGAGCCGCAGCTATCTGTTTGATCCGCAGAACAATATCAACACCGGCACCGCGTATCTGGCGATGCTGCAAACGGCGTATCTGGGCAACATCAGTAACCCGACGTCGCGCCGTTACGCCGTGATCACAGCCTACAACGGCGGTGCAGGCAGCGTGCTGCGCGTGTTCTCGCAGAACAAAACGCAGGCGTTCAACATCATCAACAACATGGCACCGGGCGATGTCTATACCACACTGACGACCAAACATCCGTCAGCCGAATCGCGCCGCTATCTGTACAAAGTGAATAACACGCAGCGCAGTTATCGCCGTGTAGACTGATGTGATTGCGGAATAAAAAACGGAGGCCAGCTGGCCTCCGTTTTCATTTCTGCGTGAGCGTAGAAGCGTGCAGATTACTCCGCGACGACGTAGCCCATAATGCGCTTCCAGCCGACCGGTTTCTTCTCGATATAAACACCCTGCAGTTCAGGCGAGAAGCCCGGCAACAGGTTAATTCCCTCTTCCAGCGCCATGAAGTAACGTTGCACAGCGCCGCCCCACAACTCGCCCGGCACGACACACAGAACGCCCGGCGGATACGGCAACGCGCCTTCTGCGGCAATACGCCCTTCGGCTTCACCGATGGGCACCAGCTCAATGTTATCTCGGATAAACTCGTTGTGAGCGTCCTGCGCGTTCATCACCACTTTCGGGAAACTCTTCTCGCGGAACATCTCTTTTTGCAGCTCTTTCACATCAAAACTGACGTACAGGTTATGCATTTCCTGACACAGCTGACGGATGGTGTAGTTGCGGTATCTGTCTTCATTTTTACGGTAAACGGTCGGCAACACTTCGCTCAGCGGCGCGTCTTCTTCGATGTACTGTTCGAAGCGAACCAGCTCTTCCACCAGCAACTGCATTTTGGCCGGCGTTTCGGCTGGCGTCAGCAGGAACAGGATCGAGTTAAGATCGCATTTCTCCGGGACGATGCCGTTTTCACGCAGGTAGTTCGCCAAAATGGTTGCGGGAATACCGAACTCGGTATATTTCCCGCTGGACGCATCAATGCCCGGCGTGGTCAGCAGCAGCTTGCACGGATCAACAAAATACTGTTTTTCCGCGTAACCCGAGAAAGCATGCCAGCGCTCGCCCGGCACAAAATCGAAGAAACGCACATCGTTCGCCATCTCAGCCGTTTCGTGATCCTGCCAGCGCTTACCGCCCACCGTCGGCGGAACAAACGGCAGAATCATCGAACACTGATCGAGCAACATTTTGCGGGTTTCGATGCCCAGCTTCACGCACTCCATCCACATATGTTTGCCGCTGCCACCGGCATGAATACGCGCGTTGACATCAAGCGCGGCAAAAAGCGGGTAAAACGGGCTGGTCGAGGCGTGCATCATGAACGCGTTATTCAGCTTCTTATGGCTGCAATGACGCTTCTGGCCTTTGATGTGATTGTCTTTTTTATGGATCTGCGACGTCTGCGAGAACCCGGCCTGCTGCTTATGCACGGATTGCGTGACGATAATCCCCGGATCATTTTCACTGAGTTCCAGCAGCAGCGGTGAGCACTCTTTCATCATCGGGATGAATTGCTCGTAACCGACCCATGCAGAATCAAAAAGAATGTAGTCGCACAGATGCCCGATTTTATCGACCACCTGACGTGCGTTATACACGGTGCCGTCATACGTGCCGAGCTGGATAATCGCCAGGCGGAACGGACGTTTTTCCGCGGCGCGGTGCGGCGCCACTTCTTTGATCTGCTTACGCAGATAAGCTTCATCGAAACAGGCCGCATCGATGCCGCCGATAAAACCAAACGGGTTGCGTGCGGTTTCGAGATACACCGGCGTCGCGCCTGCCTGAAGCAGTGCGCCGTGGTGGTTAGATTTATGGTTGTTACGGTCGAACAGCACCAGATCGTCGCGCGTCAGCAGCGCGTTGGTCACGACTTTGTTCGCCGCAGAAGTCCCGTTGAGCACAAAATAGGTTTTATCCGCGCTGAAGACTTTCGCCGCATACTTTTGCGCATCCTTCGCCGAACCTTCGTGGATCAGCAAATCGCCCAGTTTGACGTCGGCGTTACACATGTCGGAACGGAAAATGTTCGGGCCGTAAAAATCATAGAACTGACGCCCTGCCGGATGGCGACGGAAAAACTCACCGCCCTGATGCCCCGGACAGGCAAACGTCGCGTTCTCCATCTCAACATACTTTTTCAGCGTATCGAAAAACGGCGGGAACAAGGCTTCTTCATAGGCCTGCGCAGCCGATTCAATCTGTGCGGCATAGAACGCCTGATTGACATCGGAGAGCGTAATCACGCCTTTCAGCAACGGTAAAAACTCCGGTGAAATTTGCTCCGTTCCCTGCACTGCAACAAACGCGGGGATCCCGAAGCCCAGCGTTTCTATCTCCGCCAGCCTGCCGTGATTCAAATCCCCGACAGAAATAATGATGGCCGCCACGTCAGCATAATCGGCACGACGCAGATCGACGACCAGGCGGGACGTCTGGAGATAAGGGGCGACAGAAGCGCTTGCTGCAAGTTTTAAGTGTTTCATTCAGACTCTCAAACGGTTAAGTAAGAGGGTGTGCCACAGGGCACGGCAATGAGCTGGTTCTTACGTCTAAAAAGGGTTAGTGCGCAGAGTCCAGCCCGGCAAATGACGTTGGCCTGGGCGCGATGTCGAGTGTGATGAAACCATGCCGAGGGGCAAAGTGGTAACAAATCGACGTTCAGGCCCGGCCACGTCTGATAGACAACAGTAAAATCAGAAGTGCACTCTGTTTTTACTCATATCTAACAGCAGGCAAACGGTAGCCTTACCGCATGAAAGGATCTGCAAAAGGAGGAAAACTGAAATCATGGTGTTTACAGCACCCGGAGATCATCATCAGATTTTTTTTGCACTTACGAAAAGCGCGATGTGATAAACCAGCCATGCCGCAACCCTCTTGAGCTGTCGCGTGAAAACGGGATCAGAGTTGTTTAATAAATCGGCGCAATAATGGCATCTTTTATTCCCCTGTTCAACCCTGAACATTGCGGGAAATTCTTACAGAATGCGACACCACAAAACGCGAAAATTTGCCCCATCACGCCCTGTATTGGCAGGCGCTTTCCCGGTATCGTAAGTTAAATCGCCAAAATGCCGTAAAAAGCATCAGTCGGGTGACGAACCCCACCGAAGTGACAAAAAGCCGTTGACGACACATGCCCAATACGGTTTAATGCGCCCCGTTGCCCGGATAGCTCAGTCGGTAGAGCAAGGGATTGAAAATCCCTGTGTCCTTGGTTCGATTCCGAGTCCGGGCACCAAATTTAAAGAAACCAGCTTAACAGCTGGTTTTTTGCTTTCTGTCCTTTCTGTTTTTCTGGTTACGCGGGATCTTCCTTCAATCTCCGGTGATATCTCAATGAACGCTGTCTGTTATGTCCTGCTGATTCTGGCAGTCGGTGTCAGTCTCATCTCTCCTTATTCTGTCTGGGTTGGCTTAATGCTGATCAACGTGCTGACGTTGCTGATTTATGGTGCCGACAAGCTTGCCGCCCGCAAAAGTTGGCGGAGGATACCGGAAAACACATTACTGCTGTTCGGGCTGCTCGGAGGCTGGATTGGCGCACTGGCGGGTCAGCAAATTTTCCGGCATAAAACGCAGAAGCAGCCCTTCAGAACGAGATTTATGCTCAGTATCGCGGCCAACATCGCTGCTGTTTTACTGGCATTCTGGCTGGGATACGGACGGTAAAAAACGGGCAAAAAAAAGCCGGAGAATGTCAGCGCATTCTCCGGCTTTTTTATACATCTCAAAAACAGCGGCTGGCGTTATCCGTACAATTTCAGCCGCGCAGCCTTCTTCGCGCAGGCAAGATCCGCCTGAACCATCTCAATGACCATATCCTGTAACGACGTTTCCGGTGCCCAGCCGAGTTTACGACGCGCCTTGGTCGGATTTGCGCTAACTTCACACGCTTCGGCAGGCCGGATATAACGGGGATCGACCGCAACAACCACATCCCCCACTTTAAGGGCAGCCGCGACCGGGCTGATAATCGCGGTAATAATTCCCCGTTCTTCCACGCCTTTGCCGGTAAAGCGCAGCTTAATCCCCAGCTCCAGCGCAGCGAACGTCACAAACTGACGGACGGTATATTGCACGCCGGTGGCCACCACAAAATCCTCCGGGCTATCCTGCTGCAACATCAGCCACTGCATTTTGACGTAATCCCTGGCATGGCCCCAGTCACGCAGCGCATTCAGATTTCCCAGATGCAGGCACTTCTCCAGCCCCTGCGTAATGTTAGCCAGACTTCGGGTGATTTTACGCGTGACAAAGTTCTCGCTGCGACGCGGTGATTCATGATTAAAAAGAATACCGCTGCATGCATATAACCCGAACGTCTCGCGATAATTCACAATGGCCCAGAAATCAGAAATAGCGCTCGCGTACCAGGAAGGATAAATATTCAGACTGACCATTTCATTAATCGCAATGCCATTCACCAGGCCGCATAACGCCGAAGGCGATGCATGGTAATAACGCGTCTTCGTTTCCAGCCCGAGAACACGAATAGCCTCGAGCACTTTTAAAGCGCTGAATTCTCCCGTAGAAAACAGTTCATCCCCAAGGTCAGAAGATTCAGGCGACTGACCGGTTCCCCCCAAATTATAAACTTCGTCTGGCCGGATAATGGCGAGCAAATCGCGTGCCGTTCCCGTACTGATATCAGCATGGGCATAAATATGAAGATCAGAGGATTTATCGTGAAAATTACTGCCCGCATTACCGGCATTAAGCTGAACAACATTCCCGCCGATACCGTGAACAGTATAACCTTTCTTTAATAATAGCTCGGCAAGATAAGAACCATCCTGCCCGGTTATAGGGGTAATCAGTGCGACTTTAGACATATAAGATCCTTTGATTACAATTTAATAAACACATCAAGGCTGATGCCCGATTATAATCGTAAGGTTATTCACCAACAGAGGAATAGCGAACCAGAGATAAGATGCAGAACCCGGTAATAAATAGCATTAATCAGTTCGTAAGAATTAATAAATGACTTTCTTACTTTCATTAAACGCCAGCCATTTTGTTTTAATATATTCGTCTAACTCATTGTGAAAACGTTCTTCAGAAAACCGCAATGCATTGTTGCGGCAATTTACCGGCAGGAACGAATCTTGTATGGCCTCAAAATGCAAAACAGCGCGCAGCACTGAGTCTGCCGTTTGCTCAGCAAAGAAAATACCGGTCGGATTGGTTTCCCCATAAGGACGGATCGACTCCAGCACACCGCCTTTACCAAAGGCGATAACCGGCGTTCCGCAAGCCTGTGCTTCAACCGGCGTAATGCCAAAATCCTCTTCGGCAGCAAATACGAAGGCCTTAGCGCGACGCATATGATCCTGCATGACCTCGTCAGGCTGATACCCCAGGATCTGAACATTTTTGCCCGCCCTCGCCTTTATTTTGGCCATCTCAGAACCGTCACCAATGACCACCAGCTTTTTGTCCGGCATCAGGTTAAAAGCGTCCACAATGATGTCGATGCGTTTGTAGGGTACCATCCGGGATGCGGTAAAATAAAAATCCTCTTTATTCTCCTGCAACGTAAAGCGATCCACACTCACCGGCGGGTAAATAACATCGGCGTCGCGCCCGTAGACTTTTTTAATTCTTCGCGCAATGAAATGTGAATTCGCAATAAAATGATCCACACCGTTTGCTGTACGGTAATCCCAGATTCGTATTTTGTGCAAAAACCAGCGGGCAAGTTTACCCTTAAGCCCTTTATTTAATCCCGCTTCTCTGAGGTACTGATGCTGAAAATCCCAGGCATAACGTATCGGAGAATGTACATAACTGATGTGCAGCTGATCGGGCCCCGTGAGAACCCCTTTCGCCACGGCATGACTGCTGGAAAGAATAATATTATGTTTTGTCACATCAAGCTGCTCAATAGCTAAAGGCATCAGCGGCAAATATTGCTGATACTTTTTTTTTGCAAACGGCAGGCGTTGAATAAATGAAGTCGTGACATCTTTACCGTAAAATTGTTTCCTGGATTCATCAGAAAGAAAATCAACAACTGAGTAAAGTTCGGATTCAGGGTAAAGTTTTATAAATTCTGCAATAACCTTTTCTGCTCCGGCAAAAGTCACCAACCAGTCAGCGACAATCCCAACACTCACTTCATGTGACATTATCAGAACCTCATAAATTATTATTTTGATATGATGATTAAATTATTCGAATAAGAGAAAACGTGAAGCCTTCCGAATGATAAAAGTGAGTAACACGGACCCAACAGTGAGCGGTTATTACTCACCTGAAATTTACTGATAAGAAATTACATACTGCGGAGAATAGAAAGTATTCTTCTGGTCTGCTCCTGCATCAGTTTTGAATTCGCTCTGGATTCCACATTCAGGCGCACGACCGGTTCAGTATTTGAGCTGCGAAGATTAAAACGCCACTCGTCAAACTCAAGGCTGATACCGTCAGTATGATCCACATTAATGGCTTCATCTTCATAAACCGCCAGTACGCGTGCGATAGATTCTTTTGGTTGGTGCAGGAAGCTGTTTATTTCACCCGATGCCGGGTAAGCAACAATGCGGTCATTAATCAGTTGCCTCAGGGATTGCCCTTTCAGATGCAATAACTCGGCAACCAGCAACCACGGGATCATCCCGCTGTCACAATAATAAAAATCCCGGAAATAGTGATGCGCACTCATCTCACCACCGTAAACCGCATTCTCCAGACGCATACGTTCTTTAATAAAGGCGTGTCCCGTTTTGGACATCACGGGGATCCCCCCGCACCGTTCACAATATCAATGGTATTCCAGCTTAAACGCGGGTCATGGATAATGCGGGATTGCGGGTATTTCTCAAGGAAAGCCTCTGCCAGTAACCCGACAATATAATAACCTTCGATGAAATTACCCTGGTCATCAAACAGGAAACACCGGTCGAAATCACCGTCAAAAGCAATCCCCATATCGGCGTTGTGTTTGATAATCGCATCGGTGGTGTCCTGACGACATTCCGGTAACAGCGGATTCGGGATCCCGTTAGGGAAAGTGCCGTCTGGCTGATGATGAACCTTGATGAACTCAACCGGCGCACCCGCCTGTTTGAATCGCGCTTCAATGCCATCAATAACATGCCCGGCAGCGCCATTCCCTGAGTTGATGACCAGCTTCAGCGGACGGGTGAAATTAGTTAAATCGACATAGCTGAGTAATTTATCGATATACGCTTCTAAAACAGAAGCCTGCTCGTATTTCCCGCGCTGCTCAGGGTCAGCGGGCGAAAAGTTATTCTCTTCTGCCAGCCGTTGTATTTCCCCAAGCCCCGTATCTCCGCTTATTGGTTTAGATTCTTCACGAACCAGCTTCATGCCATTATAATTCATCGGATTATGGCTGGCCGTCACTTCTATTCCGCCATCCAGTGCCAGATACGACGTCGCGAAATAGATTTCTTCCGTTCCGGTCACACCAATATCCACAACGTCCGTGCCGGAATCCTGCAACCCTCTCGCCAGCGCAAGTTTTAACGCTTCGCTGGTTAAACGAATATCTCCACCTAATACCATTTTTTTTGGCTTTAAATATTCACCGTAAGCCCGACCAATCCGGTAAGCGATATCTTCATTAAGTTCAACGCCCAGTTCACCGCGAATATCGTAAGCTTTAAAGCAGGTCAATTTATCTGACATCATTCATCCCCAAATTAACAACGACCATAGTGGTCTTGTGTACGGACAATATCGTCATCCTCCAGATAGGAGCCTGACTGTATTTCCAGAAGTTCGAGCGGGATCTTGCCGGGGTTCTCCAGCCTGTGCTGTGCCCCGATAGGAATAAACGTTGACTGGTTTTCGGTCAGAAGGAAGTTTTCATCATTAATGGTGACTCTGGCCGTGCCTGAAAGAATGACCCAATGCTCGGCACGGTGATGATGCATTTGCAGGGAGAACTGCCCGCCAGGTTTAACCGTTATACGGTTAACGTGATATCTCGGCGTATTAACCACAATATCGTTTCTGCCCCACGGGCGATAAGACTCGCGATGTAAACGATATTCCCGGCGCTGAGTACTCTTTAAATATTCAACAACTTTCTTAACGTCCTGTACCTGGGATTTATCAATCACTAAGACGGCATCCTTGGTATTGACAATCACCAGATTTTCAACGCCAATTGCTGCGACAAGTTTTTCGTCGGTATTGATATAACAGTTCTCTGCATTGTGAGTAAAAACATCGCCGGTTACGGCATTCCCTTCGGTATTTTTATTATTCACATCCCACAATGCGGCCCATGAACCGATATCATTCCAGCCAGCATCTAACGGAACCACAATGGCATCGGTCGTTTTTTCCATGACCGCATAATCCACAGACTCATCCGGACAGGCAGAAAACGATTCCTTATCGACGCGGATAAAATTCTGTTGCGCATCAGGTTCGAGGGTTTCGATAGCTTTCAGGCAGGCTTGCAGAATATCGGGCCGGAAGGTGGCCATTTCTTCGAGGAAACGTTTTGCCCGGAACAGGAACATCCCGCTGTTCCAGTAGTATTCCCCGGTCTCGAGATATTGCATTGCCGTCGGTAAATTAGGTTTCTCAACAAAACGTTGCACACGAAAAACAGATTCCGCGTTACTGCTCAGTTCCATTCCGCGCTGGATATACCCATATCCGGTTTCAGGGCCAGTCGGCACTATACCGAACGTCACCAGCTTCCCCTGCTCCGCAAACGGAATGGCACTTTGCACCGCCTGGTGAAAGGCTTCCGTATTTTCAATAACATGGTCAGCCGCCAGAACCAATAATAAAGGATCGCTGTTTTCATCGATTGCGCTGAGTGCCGCCAGCGTAATCGCCGGCGCGGTATTACGCCCGACAGGTTCCAGAATAATATTTTTCGAAAGCCGGTTTATCTGCCGTAACTGTTCAGCAACCAAAAACCGATGCTCTTCATTACAAATAACCAAAGGTTCAGAAGCCCCTAAACCCTTTAATCGGGTTACAGTTTCCTGCAACATAGATTGCTCGCCATGCAGGCGAAGAAATTGTTTAGGATAAAGTTCACGAGACATTGGCCATAAACGACTGCCGGTTCCACCGGCCATAATGACGGGAAGGATCATAGATACCCTCTTAAGTTAATTTAAACTACTTCTTAATATTCAATGTTGATTTTTAATAACCAACATCAATTCATTTTTAAATTCAATAAAACGTTACTAATTTTAAAAAAACAGAACCATGTCAAGAGAGTTTATCTATTCACTTACAGGCACCGGAAAAGTAGAAGTAGAAGTAGAAGTAGAAGTAGAAAAGCGATCAAATCTTGGTCAATTAAAAAAGAAAGTACAACTTCCTTCTTAGCTTAAAAATAACAAAAGAAATAAAAGCTGAAACAGCAACAGTCAGCAGATAGGTCTCTACAATTGGAAGCTCTTCATAACGCTGAATAAAATATATGACATAAGGATGTACAAAGTAGATTGCAGTACTTATCAGAGCAATATTTTTGGATTGGAAACTATTAAAATACAATCTATTATTTTTCATGAGGATGATGAAAATCATAGGGCAAAACGCAAGCAAGGAAATAATAAAATCAATATGATATGACAAAACGGAAAAAATGAATTTTTTCGTAAGATACAGTTCTAAAACCAAGATGAACGCAGACATAATCAATACGAATAAAACCATAGTTCTATTTACTTTACTAATCACATCATGTTTTGCGATAAAATACCCTAAAAACATCATGGGTAACCCGAAGAATAATCCATTACGGAATATCCAATACTGAGAGAATACCTTAAAATAGAAACCGTCAATACTCAGAAATATTCTAGCATATTGCAAAAACCATCCTGTCAGATAAAGAAATGCACAGAACATCAATGTGTATCGACTATCCCTCAAATAAAAAAGCCCTGCCCCCCCAATATCATCGCAGAAACATACCATAAGTGGTGGTATCCAAAAATTATTTCTGAAGCAAACACAACTAACTTTTGACCACTCATACCATCAAACGGAAAATAGAGCGGCAAATAAATAATCTGCCATGACATGAAAAGAACAACAGCTCGTCTTAGCCAAATCTTGAAACTAGCTACATCGGTAACATTTTTCTCAAAAAAGTAACCATTAATGATGAAAAATATTGGAACAGCTATTCTGAAAAATCCATCGACCGTAAAAAAGTTCAAAACAGGATTGTCTGAAAAAACATTTACATGAATTGCAACTACCATCAAAATAAGTATTAACCTGAAAATATCAGCTGCCTGATTTCTTTCTTTTAAAGTATGAGACATCAATTTTCACCTAAGTTATACGTCCATAAGAACCACTCACTTTAATTGTGAATTTATAAAGTTATTATCGTGTTGAAGTCGTTGAAGCAATTCCCCAGAATACGTAACCTGATCAGGAGGTAAGAAAATTGAGTTTTGCGTTGCATTACTGTTTCGTAAAACAATATTAAAATTAGAATTTATTGATACCACATTTTTTATAATATTAAATTTAGAGTAAACAGTCATTACAGCATCACAATTCACACCTTCAATTTCATTAAAGTAATTTGGTTTTTTTGGGTTTAACGTATCTGCAAGACTATAAAACACTGACACAGCTGTTTTAGCATTTCCGACATGGATATCTTCAACAATGCAGCCTGAAGAGTTATTAATTAGAACCCCTTCGGAAGTTACCGTTCTTCCCAGGTCGGGGATTCTGATATTTCTGATGGTACAATCTTCACATAAATTTGTAGCAACCCCACTACCATTCATTGTACCGTCAGTGATTGGCAACTCTTGAGTGGCATTCTCAATAATGCAGTTTGTTGAATTTGCGATAAACCCAATTGAGTAATATGTTCTTTTCAAATCAGGGCTAATAACATAGAGGTTTCGTGCGGAGCAGTTATGATTAGAAGGCGTTTCGGGGGGAACATCTGACCCCATGCCGATCAACTGAGTCCAGCCAACGCCCCATATATTATATGCGTGACAATCCCGTGCATTGACAAAATTAATACCGTACCCGCCCCAACCGTCATTTCCATGACTTGAAAATTTAGCCTCTATGGATATGTCATGTATTATTGACTTCTCTGCCTGGAGAAATTCGGGGTTATCTCGAAGGTACTGTCTTTGTGATGGATTTTTAAATTCAGGATTGTTCGTCGTTTGATTTTTCTTCTGCAAATACCACTGCCTTGCATATGCCTTATTTGCCTCCATACTCGAACCGATAACAAAACCACCTCGCCCTTTAATGAATAAAGGGTCTTCAAAGACAATTTTCGTTGATTTTCCGTTGCCATATAGCTCAGTGTTTGAGGATAAATAAACGGGAAATGACAACTTATAATTTTTAACGGGGTCTGGAATAAAAATTTTTGCCCCCCCGGATTTTTCAGCAAAATCACAGGCTTTCTGAAATGCCTGAGAATCATCAGTAACGCCGTCGCCCTTAGCACCAAAATCAAGTACATTTATAGAAGTAATAGTTTTATTCAACGATGAGGAGTAAGCACTTTTTATATAAATAAAGTAAGCTAAGGTACCCAGCGTTGTGGCCTTAATAAAATGCCTTCTGGCAGGGTCATCACATTTTTCCAGGCCACTATTTCTAAATATCATTCATCACCTCAAGGGCAGAAATCAGACTACCTCTTCTTATAGATAGCCATTGTAAACAAGAAGAATGGTACACATATCCAGAAAGTAGTGATATCAATAAAAATGCCAGAAACAATATAGGCAATAATGAGTGGGAACTTTTCTCTATTGTTTTTATAGACAAAGGTACTCAGAGAGAAAAGAAAAGACAGATAAAGAAGTAGTCCCACGATACCTGTTTCTACTGACAGTGAGAGAAACATGTTATCGGGAATCAAGCCATATTTCTCCGTGGACAACCTGTAACCTACACCTAACAATGGGTTATCACCCACAAGACCCAATAACAGTGACCAGGTAGCTAACCGCCCGGAGCTGATATCCTCCTGATTTGCACCTGAAATCCTTGCCCAGAAGGAAATCAAATATTCATTGTTCATTCCGAAGATAAAAAACGCCACTACGACAAGAACAATCAGAAATAGCGTAGCTGGTTTTATTTTTCGCTCTAATAAGAAACTTACCAGAAGATAGACAATAACCGCAACGATCAGACTTCTTGACATTGAAAGATAGATGTTAATAAGAAAACACAATAGCAACCCAAAGAAAATTAATTTATTTTTTCCTATCCGCTTAAGTTCAATAAATGCAGTGATCCCCAAAAGAAAAACCAGATTACTATAAGCACTTGAATCTTTCGCAACTCCGCCGGCACGGAACACATACCCCATTCCCGGGTATTTGTACATTTGAGTTGCGGTAAGTGAGGGATACTGAAATATGAAACCGATAGTAGCTTCTAACGTCACTAATACAAATAAAACAACGAAAAATATTGTAGCATGTTTATGCTGACTTTCATTAACCCCCCGGCTAAACGCCAGAATCAGAACACCGGGCAGGTACATTTCCAACATTCTAAAATAACGTAGATAAGCAGAAACATGGTCTGCGGTACCAGGATAATCAAAATAACTGTAGGTAATTCCGAGTAAAACCCACACAACCCAGGCAAAAATGAATAGAAGAATATAGAATATTTGGTTGTTTCTTTTCCTCTTAGACAATAAAAATAACAGCACAGAAAATATCATTAAAGGAAATGCAATTTCCAGTCCGGACACATTCCCTCGTCCAAATGGAATTAACGTTATGATAGCTAACGCAATACAAAAAAATTGTATTGCAAGACTATCTTTATTAATGCGTTGCATAAAAAACCTTCATGGTTATCTTAAAATATCTGAATATAAATTCAATTCAGCAAGATATGTTTCTTCAGGAGAAAATCGCTTAATAATAAAATCCTTTGCATTATTTTTTATTGCAGTATTATCTTTTTTAACAAATTTAAGCTTTTCTGCAAGTTGCTCAATATTTCCTAATTCATACAGATAACCGGTAATATTATCTTTTATTAATTCGGCATTGCCACCTGAATCTGATGCCAGAACTGGAATTTCGTAGAGTTGAGTCTCAAAAATAACCCTCCCCAGTGGCTCCCGATCGGACGGAACGCATACAAGATTAACATCGTTGAGCTGATCACGCACATCCGAAATAAACCCCGTGAACTTGACTCGGTTCTGAAGTTGATGCTCCTGTACATATTGCAACAAGGTTCTGTAATATTCTTTATCTTTTTCAGAACTGCGTGGTTCACCAATAAAGCGAAGTATAATGTCAGGGTCATTCAGCAATGAAAAAGCTTGAAGAACTTCCATTTGATTTTTCACTTCCGTAATTGCACCCACAACAGCAATAACATAATTATTACTTTTACCTGTGGAATAACCACTGGCTTTTTTTAAAAACTTCAGGTCGAGAGGGTTATAAATGACTTTTACTTTCGATAACGAATCTGAAACACGGTCAAATGTGTTTTTAACATATTCGGAGTTTGCTAAAACCACAGTAGACAACCGGTAAATTACGTTATCGACAACACCATGATTGGATAAATCAATGCCGCACCGTGCTCTGAAAATAGTTTTGCGTCCAAAGACTCTGAAAGAAGGCATTGCAAATAAACCATCATAGAATGTATTGCAATGTACAATTGAGTAATGCCTGCTTTTCCATAATGTTTTCAGTGCTAAATTCACCCCCCCAAAAGCCTGGAGTTTAGAGGTTTACTGTCTATATAAAATATGACTTTCTCATCTACCCCAGACATTAATAATTCTTTTTTGTATTTATCATTTCTTTTATCAATTAGAATATTAAAGTCTACTTTTTTATTTATTTTTTCTAATAATGCAATAAGACTTCTCTGGCCGCCCGCAACGTCATGGCAAGTATCTACGTACAAGACTTTCTCTTTTTTCATGGTAATTTCTCTTACTGAAAATTCACTTAAAGGTTAAATCAGCGAGTTTTGACCAAGTGAATTTCTTCACTTCATCCATGCAGTTATTACTAAACCGGATAAGCGTCTCTCTCTCCTGGTAGAGTTTGAGTATTGCATGTGATATTGCTTCGATATTCTCAGTAACCACTAATCCTGTTGTGTTGTTTTTCACTACCTCACTGATGGCTCCGACATCAGTGGCAATAGAAGGGACACCATGTTTTGCTGCTTCAAGAAAAACGAGGCCAAACCCTTCAATCTTCTTATTACTGTGTCTGGCTGCAAGAACAAAAACCTTGCTGTCCCGGTAGACTTCGGTTAATTCTCTGTCATCTACGCCAGAGCGTATTGTTAGGGTAACCTTTTTATCTTCTGCCAGTTTCCTCATTTCATCTTTGTATTCATCACTGCCGTTACCGACGATGGTGTAAATTATTTTTTCCCTGATGTCGTCGGGGAGCAGACCTAAAGCACTTATCACATAATCATACCCCTTGCGGCTGTCTAATCTTCCCACAGTTAATATCTTGAAAACATCAGAATTCACGTCTCTGATATAGTCATCATTACTGATGTATATATCCTGCGTTACCCCAAGATAAGTCACTACTACCGGAATACTTTTCGGAATCCTATGATTCTCCAGGAGAATGCGTTTTGTATAATGACTGTTCGTGAAAATAGATAACACATCAGAAAACAGATCAAGTGACTTTGCAAAAATCGCCGCTTTACCATTTTTTAAATTCAACACTTCACTCCCATGAAGCATGAGATTAAACTTAATCTTTTTCCTTAATCTGAATTTATTAACAAATTGAATGGCAACCCAAAATGGCCAGTCGGCAACCAGAACAAAATCATATTGTTCGAAATCAATTGACCGTACTTTTTTAATTAACTTAGGAAGATGCCAATATTTAAATTGCCCACCGGAAAAGAGATTAAGTGTTACACCCTGACTGAATTCATGTCCTTTCAGCGTGGCGTCATATTCCGGTGCGACGAGCGTAACAGAACAAGTGTCTTTAATAACATTAATGACCTCTTCACAGTACCTTCCTATCCCCCCTTGAAGGGATAAAATTCATTGGTCAGTATTAAAATTTTTCTCACGGTATGTTACCTGCCATTTTTCTTTTATTGATTTTTCCTTTGATATAAGCGCGTACTTCACTCAGTGCGTTGACCTTCAGAATAGTGCAAGAAATAAGGTAAACAATCCCTCCGGTGAACACTTTTGCGACCATATCAATAAGACCGTTGTCTATTTTTATATAAAACGTTGCAAAAAACATCACTGCCGTTGCTATAAATATCGGAAGCATATCTTTGAGTTGACGCAAGGAACCGTAGCCAAATATCTTCCCTGGGTAATACGAATTAATAAAAAAGTATAAAATGGAGATGACAAAATTACTGATTACCATTGCCTCCATGCCAAAGGGAGCCGAAATAATCAGTCCCAAAACAGTCAGAGGAAGTTTGATAAGGTCTATTTTTAAATATAAATCTGAACGACCTATTGCATTGAGAAGGTTTGCATTAATTGCACCCAGCGGAATGATCATTCTTGAAAGAGCCAGCCACTGAATGACGTAAACCGAAGGGAGCCATTTTTCTGTGAGAAAAACCCTGACGAAAGGCTCCGCAATTACAACCAATCCGACCATGCAGGGTAAGACAATAAATGCGGTCATGTCTAAGCTCTTCTTATAAATTTGCATCAGCCGGGGCCGGTCATCTTGTGCTGCGGCCATGACAGGAAATAGGACGCCCTGTAGCACATTGAACAAATTCACCGATAACAGATCGGGAAGGTTTCTACCTTGTGCGTAAAACCCTACCTCTTTGCTGGAAAAAAGGCGGCCAATCAAAATCGAGTAAGAATTATCAGATAACACCCCGGTCAGGCTGGCCAGAAATACCTTCGACCCAAAATTGAAAAGCTCTTTTGTTCTTGAGAATGAAAAAACTAACTTTGGCCTCCATTTTGAAACAATGAACATAAGTATGGTAACAATTGCGGAATAACTGATCGCCTGATAGACAAGTGCCAAAACACCATACCCGGCATATGCCAGATATATTGCCAATACTCCGCTAACCAACACAGCCCAAAAGTTTACTAATGTTTTTAACCTGAAATTAAGTTCAATACTTAATTTTGCAATTTGTACCACGCTTAATGACTTGATGACGATACTGATAGAAATTAATCTGATTACTTCAATCAATCTGTTATCTTTATAAAAGCCTGCTATTTCCGGTGCGGAATAGTAAAGCAACACATAAATAACCACACTCAGCGCAAGATTAATATAGAACACCGTTGAGTAATCTGTCTCAGAGCGATCTTTTTTTTGTATCAATGCCTGTGAAAAGCCACCATTAATAATGACATCAGAGAGAACCAGAAAGACGGCGACCATGCCAACAAGACCATACTCTGCCGGAGTAATCATTCTGGCGATCATTATCCGAATAATAAACTGGCCACCCTGAACCATAAACCGTTCTATCGCATTCCAGATTAGCCCTGATATAGTGCGTTCTTTTAATGTTCTGCTTGTCATATTGATATTCTAATTTCTTTATAAGTTAAATGGGTTTTCGTCGTCCATGACGTTTTTCTCATTTATTATCAGAATATGCATAACCATAGTGACTGTAGCCGTAGCCATAATAGCTACTGGCTTTCTTGACCACACTATTGAGTATGCAGCCTTTCACCAGGACGCCGCTTTGCTCGAAGCGCCGAATACTCACTTCCACTTCTTTGACGGTATTCATTTCAAATCGTGCAACCAACAATGTGGTTCCTACATAGCGGCCAATAATAGCGGCATCTGTCACAGCCAGAATCGGCGGAGTATCGATAATGACCAGATCGTAATTTTTAGCCGCCCAGTTAACCAGTTTTCCGAACCGTTCATGCATAAGTAACTCTGCCGGATTAGGTGGCAATTCACCACGAGAAATAAAATCAATCCCGATTGATGAAATATTCTTAACCACTAACTCAGGTTCTGCCCTTCCCGATAAAATATCGGATAGCCCGTTCTCTGGCCCCATTTTAAATAATTTATGTGAGTACCCTCTGCGCATATCCGCATCAACAAACAGCACCCGTTTATGGGTTTGAGAAATAACAGCGGCGAGGTTACTGCTGATAAAGGTTTTCCCTGCACTTTGGCTGGGACCAGAAATCATCAGTACATTATTTTTGGCTTCCATCATGGCGAAGTGAAGACTGGTTCGCAGGCTCCGAATAGCTTCTATTGCCATGTCGGCAGAGTTTTCGACCGCCAGGAAGTTCGTGTCGCTGTCTTTTTTCTTTTTACTGTTTGCCCGGTTTTTGCCCGGTTTACTTTTCTTACTCAACCATTCAGAAAGAGGAATACTGGCGTAGACGTTGATCCCCTGCTCTTCCAGTTGTTCCGGGGAATCGATTCCTTTACGCAGGAATACCCGCAGCAAAACAAGCCCGATGGAAATGAATCCCCCCAGAATTATCCCCACCAGCACGACCAGCACTTTTTTAGGTTTAACCGGTTTTGGCTCAGTGACCGCCGGGTCGATGATGCGCACGTTCCCGATAGCACTGGATTTCGCAATACTCAGTTCCTGTTGCCGGTTTAGCAATTGCATGTAGATAGCGCGATTAGATTCAGCGTCACGGCTCAGTCTGGCCACTTCCTGCTGTGTACCCGGCATTGCAGAAACCGTCTTATTCAGCCGGTTTCTTTCCTGAAGCAACGTTTGCCGTTTTTCCAGCAGGGCCTTATAAGTCGGGTGATCCTTGGTATAAAGCTGAGAAATTTCCGCTTCACGGAACGTGAGTTCATTAAGCTGGCTTTCAACGTTCACTATCTGATCAAGTACAGATTTAGCTTCAAGCGACAAATCCACCGAATCTTTTTGCCGGCGATACGCATTCAGTTTGTCTTCTGACGTATTCAGGTCCGAGCGTACCTGTGGAAGTTGCTGATTGAGAAAATCCAGGCTTTTGGCGTCCTGGGCGGCCTGCCGTGCGATATTCTGATCCAGATAATTTTGGCTGATACTGTTCAATATAGCGGCAGTGAGTGGCCCATTATCACCGTTAAGTGTCAGGTTTAAAATTCCGGTATCTTTACCCTGATCGATAACATTGAAATCATCGAGTAAATCATTGATAGCATTCAGCTTCGTCAGGTAATAGACAGTAAACCGCGTTCCCGGCTGCGCCTGAATATCATTGACCATCAGGGAAATGCCTTTTTCATTAAGCAATTCCCCGACAACGCCTTTCAGCTCAAAGTCATCGCTTTCAACCAGATAGTGGTTTTTATCCACCACCTTGACCACTATTTTGGGCACATCACTGCCATCCTGTGGCAGGTACAAACGCGTGACCGTCATGTTGCCCGGCACTTCACCGGTCAGCCTCGCCCAGCCACGTCCAAAAATCGGGAAGTATTTCTGCTTTACTACAGCCTGTAAGTTCAGGTCTTCGACCGTTTTTCCCAAAATCATCCGCGACTGTAAAAGTGCGATTTCAGGCGCAGACTGCGGCTGGGCATCTGGTAGCACCTGGCTCAGGCTTTCCAGAATGGCATTGCCCTGTTTTTGTTCCACCTGAATCAATGCATCAGCCTGATAAATGGGCGTCGCAAAAAGTGCGTAGATGACAGCTAGCACGGTAAAAAGAGCCGTTAAGCTGATAATGAGTTTGCGGTGATCGATGAGTTCACCGATCAAACGGCCTAAATCTATTTCATCTGAATCTGGCGAAGAGGGTGTTTTAGAGATTACTGGTGACATGCGATGGTTTCCCTGATGGATTATCCGTTCAGTTTCAGTAACCAGGACCGGCAGGCCTGATCAATTAACCGGTAAACAGATTCAAAGGCTTCCTGACTTTTGCGGTAGGGATCGGGAATTTCTCTTTTTCCCACCCAATGACCCAGCAACATGATTTTGCCGCGCGCCTCCGGAGAGAAGCGGCTTATCTGCTCCTGATGAGATTTTTCCATCACCAGAATGAGGTCATACTGACGCCCTAGCGCAGAGGTAAATTGTGTTGCCCGGTGGCCATCAAGCACCAGATTGTGCTTTTGAGCCACAGCGACGGCAGAGGGATCGGCGGGGTTATCCACCAGCGCCGACACACCCGCCGAATCAATTTTCCTGTCAGGTAATATCTGCCTTAACAATCTCTCCGCAATGGGAGAGCGGCAAATATTGCCCGTGCAGACAATCAAAATAGAATCAAACATTATGGATTCCACTGCCGTACAAACCGGCCAGCTTCAACCATGTCATGTACGCCCGTAATGGTCGGCACGATCTGCGAAATCACACGGTTCCAGCGTACGATCGGCGCTGTCGTCACGTAGACAATGTCATAAGGCTGCAACTGGAATTCCGTGCTCATCACCATCGAAGACGCATCTTTCGCATTCAGCTGGTAGATGTTGGCGATTTTCCCTTTGTTGCTTCCCTTGAGGGGGCGGATCACAAATATCCCGGAGGCATCGGCCATGCTTTGCGAAATGCCCTCGGCGTTGCCCAATGCCTCGGCCAGCGTCATGCCACTGCGATCCATTTTGAGCGTGCTCTGTTTACCCACTTCGCCCATCACAAACACTTTCAGGTTATCGTTGCGCGGGACAAAAAGAATATCGCCGGGATACAGCAACCGGTTCTGTGTCAGATCGCCTTTTTGCATCAGCGCGTGAAGTGAAATCGCGGTGTCCTGGCCGTTATGATTGAGCACCACGTTTCGCCAGTCCGCATCGGGCGCTAAACCGCCTGCGGCGTTGATCGCATCAATAACAGTCAAAGGAATATTGGTAATGGGCTGCTGGCCGGACTTGACCACCTCACCGGTTGTATACACTTTCTGAGAACGGAAGGCGGCGATGCTGACGTCAACCTGCGGACTCTCGATATAGGTCGCCAGCTTGCTGCTGATGTCCTGACGTACCTGGCTGACCGTTTTTCCGGTGACCTTCAATTTGCCGATATAAGGATAGAAAATCGTGCCATCGGAATTGACCCAGTTGCCCGTATCACTCGCGCTGCGATATTGACCCGCGGGCGTCGTCAGTTCCGGGTGATCCCAAACGGTGACCATTAATACGTCGCCAACACCAATGCGGTATTCATAATTTTTTAACTGCTGATCTAATTGCGGATTAGGACGCGCCATGACCGATTCCGGCCGTAAATTGTCCACCAGTGTGGGTGTCAGAGGATAAATATTGACGAGTTTATCAATATTGTAATTGCTATCAGGCTGTTCTACGACGTTCTTACCCACTGTGTTCAAACTCTGTCCCGGAATCACAGTGCAACCGCTTAATAAGCCGAACGCAGATATCATTATCGAAATATTAAAAAAGCTATTTTTCATTATCTCACATCATCTTTAGTTCAGGTTTAATATCTGCCTCTCAACGAGACTTCCTCTTTCAATCGTGTCATTACGATTGCTCATTTCTGTGCGTAGATATTAAAAAACTATAAAAACACTTTCATATCAGTGATTTTCACGCAGGGCTGTTATCGTGCAGAAAACAATCTATGAAAGGTTAAGTTATCAAAGGGGGAGTATTTATATAAATTTGTCTAATGAGTTTCAGTAACCACCAGTGGCATCAAATAAACCAGCGGCGTTACCGCTGGTTTTTATAAAAATTAAAAAAATTAATAAGCACCTTCTTTGCGAAGCACAACGCCGACTGTTTTAAACAAAATGGCAATGTCATTCCACATAGACCAATTTTTTACATACCAGGCATCGAGATAAACACGGGTGGAATAATCCACCTCACTGCGACCACTCACCTGCCAGAGGCCCGTCATCCCCGGTTTACTCAGCAGGTAATATTCCACTTCATCGAAATAGCGTTCAAGTTCAGCGGTAATAATCGGACGCGGCCCGACCAAACTCATTTCTCCTTTCAGGACGTTAAACAACTGCGGCAATTCATCCAGGCTGGTCCGGCGAAGAAACTGTCCTATAGACGTGATGCGTGGATCATTCTTCAGTTTGAAGGTGAGATCCCATTCCTCGCGGGCCTGTGGATCCGTTTCTAATAACGTTTCCAGCACTTCTTTCGAGTTGATAACCATCGAGCGGAACTTCAGGCACTTGAACGGTTTGCCGGACTGCCCGATCCGTTCATGCCCGTAAATCGCCGGGCCACCGTCTTTTCTCACTTTACGGCTGATGTAAATCAGCAGCGGCGAGAGCAACGCGATGATCGCCAGCGAGGCGACAATATCAAAAGCACGCTTAGTCACCCGTGAAGACCATTTCGCCAGGTTCTGGTGTACACGGAAAATCATCATCTCATGGCTGAAAATGAACGACATGTCGGTGTTATCCAGTGGCATCCCGCGCAGCGTCGGAATGACGGACACAGAACGATAGCCATTGATCATGAATACCCGCAACCAGGCGTTGCGTATACCGCTCTGATGGGACTCGACGGCCACAATAAACTGCGTTTTTTTGTCGACGTTAGCCCGCACCCATTTTTCATCCGAAGGCATGATGGCGATGTTATCAATTTTATCGCCGGGCTGATCCTGCCCTTCACTCGAAATAAATCGTGTCACGCGCAGGCCCAGATTTTGATCGGCTTTAATTGCGCTGTAAGCTTCTCTGGCGTTAGTTCCGCTGCCAATAATAATGGCGTCGCGCTGCCAGCAGCCCAAATTATTGAGCGTCCGTTTAGTCAGCATTCTTGCCACCGGTACCAGAATCAGAACTAACATCCAGGTCAGGACAAACAGGTAACGTGAAAAATACCATTTGGCGAAAGCAATAACGGCGATTTCAATGAGTGCGAAGATCAGTAAAGTGCGCAGGATCTCTTTAAGCTCAAACCAAAATGTTTTGCGGTAATAATAATGTCTCAACCGCAGATGAAACCATGCAACGCAGCAAATGGCTAACAGGCTGTGCAGCGCAATCCATCCTGATGTTTGTGCATCGGGAATACGCAGTTCAAAGTGCGTCAGAACATGGCTGAGTATCCATTTAGCCAGATACAGGGAGAGGGTAAAACTGAGGAAGTCGGATAAGGCGAGTAATAAACTCGACCAAAGATTTCTGGTGAGATATGTCATATACCCCTCACAACAATGTGTGATAAAAATCACTTCCCCCGTGTCCGGAAAGTCATTTTTATGATGATTAATTAAATGCTGATAATCTGATTACCCGCATCCGTTACTCTACTATTTTTGCAGGATTTAATTATCGAGTCCGGCCAGTGGCTAAAGCAGGTGAAATAACGCTTCAATTTTTGGCTATGCTACCGCCCCTGGTTTACGGCCACCAATTTGCCTAATTTTTTTCCAATAGTTTTCAGCGCAGGGAAATCTCGCCATTAAATTTCAGGCGAAACTCCCTTAGCGTTTACAGAGGTCATTAATGCTTTACGACTTTATGGCAATTAGGTTCAGTTATTTAAAAAGAATGACTGAATCAACTCTTCCTGATTATAGGAAGCCCACAATACCCCTTGCATTGCAAGAATATTGCTGCCATTTAAATATTCTACGTGTTGTGCATTTTCGACACCCTTGACAATAACGCCCTGACAATAAGGCGTGAGGTGTTCAATGATTTTTCTAAAAGATTGAGTTCCCTGGTGTTGCCAAAAAAAACTGTCGTTGATTTTTATATATTCAAACGATTCGTTCATAACCAGTGAAAGGCTGGTGTTCCCGGCCCCAAAATTATCTAACCATAGCGTACAAAATTCTGATAAAGACCGGATGATCTGCCGCGGAGTTTCTGCGGTAAATTCAGGAAAATTCTGATCAACCTCCAGCCTGATAAAGCGGTGTTGCTGTAAGACATTACGCATAGCGGTATTGCTAACGATATGACAGGCGATGTCATAGTCGATATTTATTGATAACAGAAAATCATTATCGGTAAATATATTGGCATTGACGCAGGCAAGGGTGACCTGGTTAAAAAATACTTTTATTTTATCTTCTGGAGATAAAAGACATTCATAACCCACTGAATTTTGTTGACTTTCAGATCTTTGTAACTTTCTTGCCAATTCGAATCCCAACAGGCCACCGGATGCAGTGACGATGGGTTCAAAAATATGTCCCGGATAACCTCTTGTGACCGATTGCATATCTTCCCCTGAAATAAATAGCAATAGCCGAACAGAACGTCTTCAAAGCAAAAATAATTTTTGGTACTTGTTATATTTATCGGTTAACTCAATTTCCCACGGCATGTTTGTGCAAAAAGAACAATGCCGAGCTACTGCTTGCGTCAACGCCAATTTTTCTTAAAGAATTGCATTTGTGAACGCTGATCGTTTTCACACTCAGTTTAAGGATATTTGAGATGCTGGTGACAGACAAACCGGACATCATCATCACCAAAACCTTCTCTTCCATTCGCGTAATATTGTAATTAAACGCCTCCTTGTTAATCGTGCTGCCACGCAGCTGAATAAACTGTTCCACAGCATTCACCACGCCAGATAAGTCATTTTTCTTCTTCAAAAACTTAAATTCCTTTTTGAGAAGAAGCTCAAGCATCAGAACATCGACCGCAGAAGACACAATAAGTATTCGTTCCGGGTCTAAAACAGTCAGATTCTCTCGCAAAAACTCGTAGCACTTGTGGAAGCCACCCGCTGACGGGTCGATGATCAGATAATCCTTTGTATACAATTGCACCTGTTCGCTTTGGTCAAAGGAAATGACACCGTTCACGTAAGGCACCTTCTTGGAGATTATTTCTTTCAACGCCAATTTCGTAAACTGGCACTCACTCCAGATAATTACCCGAGGCATTGGGCCGCCTAATTTTGTGGTTTTAAAAACGCTCAAACTCTACTCCGAGATACCGGGGGAGAATAAAGCACTTTCAGAACGATATAAAGAAAACGAAGTTTACCTGCGTTTTAATTCATATTTATTCCTTTCCTAAGACTGTATGTAGAGTAATACGCAGCGGAAACTCTTCAAATCGTTTTTCTCGCTCATAATCATGAGCAACAATAGGTTTGACCGATCGATTTACACATTCTTATCGTTATTAACCTACCTCTTTCCTAGGCACATTCTTAGTTATCTTCCTAATTGAACGCAGAAATGTGAGCTATACGACGCTTTTGACTGATGTGATTACAAAAAACTAAGAACTATCTCAATAAGAACAAGTCGCATTCCGTGGTCTTTACCAAAGCACCATTTGGCCTAATTATTTACTGTAGAACAGAGTATTATTCTTTTTTAGCGTAAATTTTAGTTTTTATTTTCACGAAAAATAAACATCAATATTTCAAAATTAGGATGTTTTCTTAAAAACACCTTCATAAATCTAAACTATTGGCGTTTTATACAGAGATATGTATTGGAAATAACTTTTCAATTATCAAGAAAATTACCTAGGAGTTATCTTAATCCGATTACAAAACCACCTTAACGCTCTATTTTCAGGCCACTATAGGATTTTTATTACTCCGATTTAATTTTCATAACCAAGAAAATTCCTAAACCTGATCGCACTTATGGCTAAATATTGTCATAAAATTTGGTTTCGCTTCGCGGAAATGCACCTGTATAACCCCAGAAAAATGAACAGCAGGTAATAACGGATTTACCGCAAGCATAAAAAAAAACGCCCTGTGACGGATTTTTTACGGGCCAGTTAAAGGATTTCACAGGGCTAAACGACCCTCTTTTTATTTTCTCACACCAGCCATCAATCCGTTTTTCAGTCAATTTGTATTGATTTCTATGAAGCAGCCGCAGGCTCGCCAACGCGTCGTGTTAGCGCTGCGCTATCCGGCATGGTGGATAATGAAGCGAATAAACAGACGGTAAAAGACATCCAAAAACATGATGGGGGGAGTCGGTCACGCGGATCATGATGGGTTTACGCCAGGCAGGGGTCGGGAAGGGTAATCTGATTTTCGACAAACCATCCTGAACGGCACGCTCGCCGTTCAGGACTTTTTTTCTTTAGCTCTTACGCCAGCTCCTCGTCAGCACTTTCTCTATCTCGACAATCACGAACAGCGCCACACCAATCAGCAGCCCGATGATCCAGTAGATAAACGGCAGCGGACGCGTCCCGAACAGCGTGTTCATCAGCGGCACGTAAATAATGATCGCCTGAAGGCCGAACAGCACAACGGTGACAATCCAGATGCCTTTGTTTTCCAGCAGACCACTGTTAAGCGAGAAGTTATCCGAATCACGGCAGTTGATCATGTAAACCCACTGCGCGGTCACCAGCGTTTGCAGCAGCACGGTGCGGATAAATTCCGGTTCATAACCGCGCGGTTGCAGCCAGGCTTCCAGCAGGAAGGCGCTGATGGAAATCAGCAAACCGACGAACGCCACGCGCCAGATGGCGTATTTATCCATGACGTGCGCGCTGACATTACGCGGCGGACGGCGCATCACGCGGCTTTCTGCCTCTTCAAACGCCAGCCCGAATGACAGCGTGGCCGAGGTTGCCATGTTCATCCAGAGAATTTGCACCGGCGTTAACGGCAGCAAGTTCCCCATCAGGATGGCGATAATAATCAGCAACCCTTGTGCCAGGTTGGTCGGCATAATAAAGAGAATGGTTTTTTTCAGGTTGTCATAGACCCGCCGCCCTTCCCTGACCGCGTTGGCGATAGTGGCAAAGTTGTCGTCCACCAGGATCATATCCGCCGATTCCTTGGTGACCTCCGTCCCTTTAATCCCCATCGCGATGCCGACGTTGGCCTGTTTCAGCGCAGGCGCATCGTTCACGCCGTCACCGGTCATGCCGACAATTTCTCCGGTTTCCTGCAACGCTTTCACCAGCCGCAGTTTATGTTCCGGGCTGGTGCGGGCGAAGATATCGAACTGCGTCGCGGCAACCCGCAACTGCTCGTCATTCATGTGCTCCAGTTCATACCCGGTGATGGAATTCTGGCTGTTGCCAATGCCGAGCATTTTCCCGATCGCCATCGCAGTTTCCTGATGATCGCCGGTGATCATCTTGACGCGGATCCCCGCCTGCTGACATTCGGCAATCGCCACAATCGCTTCCGGACGCGGCGGATCCATCATGCCCGCAATGCCAATCAGCACCATGCCGTGGCTGAGTTCTGGGTGGTCGAGCGCCGTCACCGGCTGTTCAACCGGCTTCCAGGCCGCTGCCACCATGCGTAAACCTTCGCTGGCGTACTGCGTAATTGCCGATTCCCAGTACGCGTGGTCTAACGGAACGGCACCTTCCGGTGTCTGCTGGAACTGACAGAGTTTCAACAAAACGTCGGGGGCGCCGGTGAGCATAATCTGCGCCTCACCGTTTTTATCACCCGCCACCGCCATGTATTTGTAGAGCGAATCAAACGGAATTTTGCTGCTCAGATTGAACGGCAATTCCGGCAAATGCGCTTTCGCCGCCAGCACTTTCAGCGCGCCCTCCGTCGGCCCGCCGGTAATGCCCCAGTGGCCCTGCGCGTCCTGTTTTAACGTACTGTCATTACAGATATCGACCGTGCGCAGGAATTGCGTCAGCAACGGCGAGGAATCCGGCGGAACCGGGGTCGCCGAACCGGCAAGGGAAAAACTGCCCATCGGCTCGTAGCTGCTGCCTTCAACGGTCCAGACGTTGTCCGCCAGAATCACCGCTTTCACGGTCATTTCATTCATGGTCAGCGTGCCGGTTTTATCCGAACAAATCACTGACATCGCGCCGAGCGTTTCGACCGTCGGCAGCTTGCGGATGATGGCTTTGGAACGCGCCATCGCCTGCACGCCGAGCGACAGGATGATCGAGATGATCGCCGGCAACCCTTCCGGGACGGCGGCCACGGCCAGGCTGATGACCGAAAGCAGCAGCTCACCAAACGGAATATCACGCAGCAAATAACCGAAGATCAGCAGCGCCACCATCATGAACAGAATGATGATAAAAATGGATTTCCCCAGTTTATCTATCTGCACCAGCAGCGGCGTTTTGTTGTCTTCAATCGAGGAAAGCATTTCATTGATGTGACCGAGTTCCGTCTGGCCACCGGTGGCAAACACTACGCCGCTGGCGGTACCGGAACTGACGGTGGTGCCCGAAAACGCGAGGTTTTTACGGTCACCGATAGATTTTTCGCCTTCCAGCGAGTCGGTTTTTTTCGAGACGACGGTGGATTCGCCGGTCAGAATCGCTTCTTCCACGCGCAGGTTATGCACGTCAATCAGCCGCAAATCGGCCGGGATTTTGTCGCCGGGGCGCAACAACACAATATCCCCCGGCACGATCTCATCCGTTCCCACGGTAACCTGTTGCCCGCCGCGTAATACCAGCGCTTCGCTGGAGAGCATATTTTGAATGCTCTTCAATGATTTTTCAGCGTTATTTTCCTGTATGAAACCAATTAAGGCATTGATAACCGCCACCGCTAATATGACCAGCGTATCCACCCAGTGCCCCATAATGGCGGTGACAACGGCAGCGGCGAGTAATATATAAATGAGGATATCTTTAAAGTGGGAGATAAACTTAATAAATAAAGACTTACCTTCTTTTTGCGGTAAAACATTCGGGCCGTAATGCGCCAGTTTATTTTTAGCGTCTTCGGGTGACAGCCCGGCGGGCCCGGATTGCAGCCCGGTCAGGCTCTCTTCGACGGTTTGCTGATACCACAGTTTTTCTGTTGTTTTAGTCCCGGAAAGCGGTGCTGGATTATTCATGATGCCTGACTCCTTGACCCCTGAAATGGTTCATGAATGAAGCGGATAATGAATTAATTATCGTGTTGATTCTGGCAAGATACCTAAAGCTGTATAAACTATAATATACCGTGTTAAATAGTGTTAACTGACCACCTGAAAAAACAATTAAACAAAGAAAAACAATAAGTCACTTATAGTCCCAGTGAAAATACGTCTAAGGCAGAATAGGGATGCGCCAGTTTCTTAAGTGCCCTTATATATTCAGCCGGAATTTATCATTTCGCGTGTCGTTTTATGAGGGGAAGTATTTTGAAGATCCGTTTTTCTCTCGCTCTGGCCGTCGCTTTACTGTTAAGCGCCTGCGACCAGAAAACAGTGGACGCTCCCGCACCGCCGCGTCAGGTCAAAATTGCCACGGCTGAAGCCGCCAGCCCGTTAAGTACTCGCGTTTTCCCGGCGCGTATTCTTGCCGGTGATAACACCGAAATCGCCTTTAAGCGCGCAGGCCAGTTACAAACGCTCGACGTGCGCGAAGGAGAAGCCGTAAAACAGGGCCAGGTTATCGCCCGCCTCACTAACAATGACGCCCGTCAGCGATTCAACGACCGCCGCAGCGCCGCCACGCTCGCCCAGCGCCAGTTCGAACGTTATCAGACCCTCGCCCGCCGCCATGTTGTTTCTCAGGCCGAACTCGAAGTCCATAAAGCCAGCCGGGACTCCGCAGCAGCCGCGCTGAAAATCGCGCAGGAAGAACTCAATGATCTCAATCTGGTGGCCCCGTTCAGTGGAGTCATTGCCCGGCTGAATGTGCGGAATCATCAGGTGATAGCGGCCGGTCAGCCGGTGGCGACGCTCAGCCGTTCCGATGTGCTGGACGTTATTTTCAGCGTGCCGGAAAACCTCTTCACCAGCCTTGATATCCGCAATGCCGATTACCGCCCGCAAGTGCGGATCAATACGCTTCCCGACCGCGAATTCACCGCGACCTATAAAGAACACACCGCCAGCAGCGAAGCCAATACGCTGACCTGGCAGGTGACGCTGACCATGCCGCGCCCGGAAAACTTCCCGGCGGTGGCCGGACTGAGCGGCACCGTCACGGTAAACCCGGCCAATCTCGCCACGGCGACGCCGGACTCCACGCTGGTCATCCCGGTCGAAGCCGTGTTTAACCCGGACAGCACACAGCGCAACGACCCGCACGTCTGGCTGATTGCCGGAGAAGGCGACAACCTGCACGTCGAAGACCGCAAAGTCACCGTCGGCAAGCTGACCTCGCAGGGCATCGAAATCACCGCCGGATTAAAACAGGGCGACCGCGTTGTCGCCGCCGGTGTCGGTGAATTACAGGCGCAGCAGCCGGTTCGTATCTGGACACGGGAACGGGGTCTGTAATATGGGGATCAATGAGAGTTTTATCAGTAACCCGACGCGCGTCTGGCTGGTGATCCTGCTGCTCGGCGTGGGCGGCTTAATCGCATTGTTCAACATCGGGCGGCTGGAAGATCCAGCGTTTACCATCAAAACGGCGGTGGTGTCCGTTCAGTATCCGGGCGCATCCTCGCAACAGGTCGAAGAAGAAGTCACGCTGCCGCTGGAAAATGCCCTTCAGCGCCTGCCTTACGTCGATAACATTACGTCGATTTCCGCCGTCGGTTTATCGCAAATCACCGTGAATATCGATGCCCGCTATCACTCTTCCGAACTGCCGCAAATCTGGGATGAACTGCGCCGCCGGGTGAATGACGCGACGCTGCAATTCCCGCCCGGCGTCAGTCCGCCGTTTGTTAACGACGATTTCGGCGATGTGTACGGGTACTTTTTCTCTATCTATGGTGACAGCTTTACCAACCCCGAACTGCGCGCGTATGCCGAACAGCTTCGCAGGCAACTGGTTCTGGTGCCCGGCGTGGGCAAAGTCGCGATTGGCGGCGTCATTCCTGAGCAGGTTTACATCGAGATTTCGCGGGCGAAAATGGCGGCTTACGGCGTCACGCTGGCGCGTCTGGCCGATGTGCTCAACCGGCAAAATCTGGTTTCCGATGCGGGCAGCATGACGGTCGGCAGTGAATCCATCCGTCTGCATCCGACCGGCGGTTTTCAGAATATCGATGAGCTTAATAATGTGCTCATCAGTCCGGCCGGTTCCACGCACAGCATTTATCTGCGCGACATCGCCACCGTTTCGCAGGGCGTCGCGGATCATCCCGGCAATATTTACCACGCGAATGGCCGCAATGCGCTGACCCTCGGTGTCTCTTACATTCCCGGCGTGAATGTCATGAATATCGGCCACGCCATCGAAGCCAGAATGCACCAGCTCAGCGCCGACAAACCGGCGGGGATCGAGCTGAAAGTCTTCTACGATCAGGCTGCCGAAGTCAAAAAATCCGTTGACGGTTTTATCATTAACTTCCTGATGGCGCTGGCGATTGTGGTCGGCGTCTTGCTGATTTTCATGGGCTTGCGCAGCGGGATTATTATTGCCGTGTCGCTGGCGCTGAACGTGCTCGGCACGTTGCTGATCATGTATTTATTTGGCATCGAGCTTCAGCGTATTTCGCTGGGTGCGCTGATCATCGCACTGAGTATGCTGGTGGATAACGCGATTGTGGTGGTGGAAGGCGTGCTGATTTCCCGCCAGCAGGGCAATCCGCTGATGAGTGCGATTTCGCACATTATCAAACGCTCCGCCCTGCCGTTGCTGGGCGCGACGGTCATTGCCATTCTGGCGTTCGCGCCTATCGGGCTGTCGCAGGATTCGACCGGCGAATACTGTAAATCGCTGTTCCAGGTGTTGCTGATTTCGCTGATGCTCAGCTGGGTCACGGCGCTGACGCTCACGCCGGTACTGGTCAAATGGGCGTTTGCCAATATGCCGGTGCCGGAGAAAAAACCGGATGAACAGGCCGACCCTTACGGCGGCTGGATTTTCCGCGTTTACCGGCGTTTGCTGTCGGCGCTGCTGGTGCGCCAGACCGTTACGCTGGTGATCCTCGCGGCGCTGCTCACGGCGTCCGTCTGGGGATTTGGCTTCGTGCGGCAGAACTTTTTCCCGTCCTCCAATACGCCGATTTTCTTCGTCGATCTCTGGCTGCCTTACGGCACCGATATCAACTACACCGCCCGCGTTGCAAAGGAAATCGAACAAAATATCAGTAAGCAGGACGGCGTTGAAAACACCGTCACCACCGTCGGTCAGGGCGGGATGCGCTTTATTCTGACCTACAACGGCCAGCGCCAGTATTCCAACTACGCACAGATTATGGTGCGGATGGACGACCAGCGGAAAATCGCCGGTCTGGTTCGACACACCGAGCAGGATATCCAGAAAAATTACCCCGAGGTGAATGCGCGGCTCAAACGCATTATGTTCGGGCCTTCCGGCGACAGCGCCATTGAAGTGCGCATTAAAGGTTCTGACCCGGACACGCTGCGCAGCATCGCCAGCCGGGTGGATAAAATCATCCTCGATGACGGCGCGGCCGACGGCGTGCGCAACGACTGGCAGGATCGCAGCAAAATGGTCAGGCCGGTATTTTCCCCGTATCTGGGCCGTGAACTGGGCGTGGATAAAGGCGAAGTCGACAGCGCATTACAGATGAATTTCAGCGGCAGCACGGTCGGGATTTACCGCGATGGCTCCACGCTGATGCCTATCGTGTTGCGCCCGCCTGCGGCAGAAAGGCTGGATGTCGATCACATGGCGAACATCATGGTCTGGAGCCAGACGCGCCAGCAATTTATTCCGCTGAGCAACGTGGTCAGTGATTTCAAGGTGGAATGGGAAGATCCGCTGATCATGCGCCGCGACCGTATCCGTATGCTCACCGTACAGACCGACCCTGATGCGGCCACCGGTGAAACCTCCGGCGACATGCTGGCGCGGATCAAACCGCAGGTCGAGGCGCTGACCTTGCCGCACGGCTACAGTATTGAATGGGGCGGCGATGCGGAGAATTCCGCCGAGGCGCAGGAAGGGCTGTTTACCACGCTGCCGATTGGTTTCCTGATGATGTTTATCATCACGGTGCTGATGTTCAGTTCGGTGAAAAATGCGATTGCCATCTGGCTGACCGTGCCGCTGGCGCTGATTGGCGTGACGTTTGGTTTCCTGCTGACCGGCATTCCGTTCGGCTTTATGGCGCTGATCGGCCTGCTCAGCCTGAGCGGTATGTTAATCCGCAACGGTATCGTGCTGGTTGAAGAAATCGGCCAGCAGAAAAAAGAGAAAAATCAGACGGAAGCGATTATCTACGCGGCCACGTCACGCCTGCGCCCTATCCTGCTGACGGCCTTTACCACCGTGCTCGGGCTCGCGCCGTTGTTACTTGATGTATTTTTCCAAAGCATGGCCGTTGTTATTATGTTCGGGCTGGGCTTTGCTACCGTGCTGACGCTTCTGGTTCTGCCGGTGATTTACAACTGTTTCCATCGTGAAGGACAACGCATTAAACAATGAATACAACGGGACTGAATATTATTAAAACGCTCGGCTGCCTGACCGCCGTGACCTTTTTTACCGTCTATAACACGTACGATAATTACAATTATAACTACGACGCGATTCTGGCTTTCCTGACCTTTATTTCCACCATTGCCACACCGCTGTTTTTTGTCGTGACCGGGTATATGGACGCCGATTCCCAGCACACGCCGGAATGGCAGATGAAAAAGATACGCGGGATCCTGACGATTTTTATCTTCTGGTTCTCGATTTATTACCTGTGGGGGCCGTATCAGAAAGGCTATCTCATCCAGCCGTGGTTTATTTTTTCGCTGGTGATTATTTATACCTTCCACCCGGTGGTGGAATGGCTGGCGAAACGCCGGGTGATTCTGGCTTCGCTGGTGGTCGCCCTGCTGGTTTTCTCGTTCGCTTATGACCTGCTGGCGATCTACTTCACTGAAAGTAAAATTTTCTCCGCGCCCGCGCAGTTCCGTATCTGGACGTGGGTGCTTTATTATCTCACCGGCCAGCTACTTTATGATCCGGTGGTTTCCTCACTCTACAGCCGCCCGCGCATCGCTAAATACGCCGCCATCGCGATTCCGTTTGTTTATACTTTTACGTGGTTTTATGAGAAGCGCTTTTTCTTCTCCCTGTTCAACGTTGAGCGCAACAGCTTTATTCTGACCGGATCGCAGGTCTATATTCTGGTGTTGTTGATTATCATCGCGGCGAACGGCGTTAAACCGGAAGCCATCCGGTTGCCGGTCAGTGAAATGGTCAGCTCGCTCGGTAAAACCATGACCGGCGTTTATATCCTCCACTACACCTTCTTTAACCTGCTTATCGAGTGGATCCCAATCCATTCCCTGACCGCCAAACTGCTGGTCATCCTGATGACGTTCCTGCTCTCGGTGCTGTCGTCCATGCTGCTGCTCAAAAGCAATCTGACGAAAAAGCTGATTACGTTTTGATTAGTTTTGCTCCGACACCAGCACGGCCATCGTATCCGGTTCCAGCGCCCTGAAAATATGCTCAACGTCGGCGGGATACGAAATGTAGTCACCGGCGTTGAGTTCCACCGGTGAATCCACCAGCCCGACCAGAGCACGCCCCTGCGTGATGATGATGTGTTCCACCGAACCCTGCGGATGCGGGCTGGAAACACGGTCGCTGCCCGGCTGCGTGGTCAGCAGATACACATCGCGTCGTGCGCCCGGCGGACAGGTCGCCAGAAGCACCGCTTTGTAATCCGCCAGTTCCGCCACCACCGACGGGCCTTCGCCACGCCGGATCACCTGCATTTTATTCACTTCCGGCTCCATCAGCCGCGCGAAGGGAATATTCAGCGCCACACACAGCGCCCACAGTGTTTCCAGACTCGGATTGCCGTTACCGGCTTCGAGTTGAGAAAGCGTCGATTTAGCCACACCGGCGCGGCGGGCGACTTCCGCCAGCGACAAACCTGCCCGCTGACGTTCCCGCACCAGGCCTTTAGAAATAACGCTGATAGGTTGAGACATTACGGCACTCCGATCAGTATAACGAACGATCGTTCGACTTGAAGAACGATTCAGAAGTGTTCATTATAATGGATACTCGTTCGTTATGGGATTGAATTATGCAAGCACGTTTCTTTTCACCGCTGGGAAAGGATGTGGTGAAAGCCATCTTTCTGGTCTGCCTCGCCGATGGTCTGGTGGGAATTTCTTACGGTTCACTGGCGGTCGCCGGAGGCTTTCCGCTGTGGGTGCCGCTGATGCTTTCTTTGCTGGTACTCGCCGGTGCGTCTGAATTTTTGTTTATCGCCATCGTCGGTGGCGGCGGAAGCCCGTTTGCCGCAGCCGCCGCCGGTTTACTGGTGAATGCCCGCCATTTGCCGTTCGGTATTGCGGTGAAAGATCTGGTGGGCAGTAAATCGCTGAGCTGGCTCGGGTGCCACATCATGAACGATGAAAGCGTGGTGTTCGGCATCTCGCAGTCCACCCATGAAAAACGCAAAAAAGCCTACTGGCTGTGCGGCGCGGGCATTGCGTTGTTCTGGCCGGTCAGCGTGATTGCCGGGGCGTACATCGGGCAGTTTATTCCGGATATCAAAGCTATCGGGCTGGATGCCGTGTTCCCGGCCATTTTGCTGGCGCTGATTTTCCCGGCGCTGAGAAAGCGCAGAACGCTGATCCCGGCGGCGTCCGGCGCACTGATTTCGGTCGCCGCCGTGCCTTTTGTGCCCGCCGGAATGCCGGTGCTGTTTTCACTGCTGGGATTACTGGCCTGGAGAAATAAAAAATGACACAACACACACTATGGATTGCCGGGATCCTCGTTCTGGCGGCAGGGACTTTCGCGATGCGCGTGGCAGGTTACCGGCTGGGTTCACGCCTGAATCTCTCACCGGCAACGCAGACGATGTTGTCGGATTCAGCCACGATTTTATTGCTTGCCGTGGCGGCCACGTCTGCGTTGTTTGAAGGTCAGCATTTTGGCGGATTTGCGCGGGTCGCGGGCGTCGGTGTGGCGCTGTTTTTAGCGTGGAGAAAGGCACCGCTGATTATCATTATTATCGTGGCGGCCGTCGTGACGGCACTGATGCGCTGGACGGGAATTTCCTGAGCAGAAACAAAAATGGCTCCCGCAGGAGCCATCACTCATCAAACGCGCGTTACGCCACGTCTTCGTGCTGCGGCACCGGGTTGCGGAAGCTTTTGGTGACACAGGCCAGATAGATGAAGCCGACTGCGCCCCAGATCAGCCCCAGCACCATCGAGCCTTCTTCCAGATTCACCCACAACGCCCCGACCGTCAGCGCGCCGCACATCGGTAAAAACAGATACTGGAAGTGATCCATAAAGGTTTTGTTGCGCTTCTCGCGGATCCAGAACTGCGAAATCACAGACAGGTTCACGAAGGTAAACGCCACCAGCGCACCGAAGTTAATCAGCGCCGTGGCGGTCACCAGATCGAAGTTAATCGCCATCAGGGCAATTGCGCCGACCAGCAACACGTTGAAAGACGGTGTGCGCCATTTCGGGTGAATGTAGCCGAAGAAACGTTTCGGGAATACGCCGTCGCGGCCCATGACGTACATCAGGCGCGAAACGCCCGCGTGTGCCGCCATGCCGGAAGCCAGCACGGTAATACTGGAGAAAATCAGCGCACCGAACTGGAAGGCGCGTCCGGCGACCTGCAACATGATTTCAGGCTGTGAAGCGTCCGGGTTTTTGAAGCTGGAGATGTCCGGGAAATACAGTTGCAGGAAATAGGTTGCGCTGATGAAGATGGCACCGCCAATTAACGCCGTCAGGAAAATCGCCCGCGGGATCACACGTTCGGCGTCTTTAGTTTCTTCCGACAAATTACTGATGCCGTCAAAGCCGGTGAACGAGAAGCACAGAATGGTTGCGCCGGTAATCAATGGCACCGTATGGGTATTTTCGCCCCAGAACGGTTTCGAACTGGCCAGCGTACCGTAACCGGTGCCGTGGTTAACGCCGTAAATCACCATGCCGGTAATCACAACAATCAGCACAATCTGTAAGACGACGACCAGCGTATTAATATTGGCGACGGTTTTGATGCTGCGTAAATTCGACAGCGTCATAAAGCCGACCAGCACGATGACAAATATCCACGACGGCACGGAAGGCACCAGCGCCTCGAAATAGATTTTTGCCAGCAGGATATTAATCATCGGCGCGAAAAGATAATCGAGCAGCGATGACCAGCCCACCATAAAGCCGACCACCGGATGAATCGCTTTTTGCGCGTAAGTATAAGCGGAGCCCGCCGAAGGATAGCGGCGCACCAGTTTGCCGTAGCTCAGTGCGGTAAATAACACGGCGATAAGCGCGAAGGCATAGGCCGTCGGCACATGGCCGTCGGTCAGGCCGGAGACAATACCGAAGGTATCGAACAGGGTCATGGGTTGCATATAGGCCAGGCCTATCATGACAACCGGAATCAGCGTAAGGCTTTTACGCAGTTCCACGCGGGAAGGGGTACCTGTTGCGATGTTATCCGACATGATGTGAATTTCCCATGACGGATGACGTCACATAAAAAGAGTGGTGCACCATTTATGTTTCCTTGCGACAAGACTGTCGATTTCTGAAAGTAAATATCTATCCGGTACTAAGCCCGGCCTCTGGTTTTTGAATGTTTTCTTGTACGAAGAATGATTTCGATAATGTAGAACGTGTGACACGCCCCGTTTTGCGGGCCGCATATTTTGCCTTATTCCCTATCGAATTGACAAGCCAGCTCAGGATAAAGACAGGTAATAATTAAAATAACCAGCAAAAACCGGCACGTATTGTCAAAGCGCTTTTGCGGAGGGGGAATGAAATGTTTTTATAATGTGAAAATAATTAAACACGCCGTTATTGCATCCGGAGATATATCGACAAGCCCTGTTTAAAAATAACGAATGCGCCTCTGATTTAACATTTTCAGCTTTGCTGACTCATCCCGCGCCCCGATTGCACTTATGGGCAAATTCCTAAAATGCCCTCCCCTGACATCTTTTTCACGCCTGATGTTTACAAAATCCCGGTCTGTGACAAGAATGAGAATTATTTGCTCATAAAATAAGAAATATCTTATTTCTCACTTAAGCAGCAACTCCGAAATCTGAAGAAGCACAACGCCCGTTTGAGCCCGATAACGGCAACGCGCAGATTGGTGTATCCATCGGGATTGCGAAAATGGCGTCATGCCGGATACAGAACCGGTTCGCCTTCTGGCGTAAGCCGTCGCCTGCCGGGTTCAGAGGTGTGTGCTATAAATTTCACATAACAAAAACGTTTTTATTGTCATATTTTTGGCTACAGCAACGAAGTGACGGGGTGTGATGTGTCTCTTTCTATTTCTGAATGGACGATGGCTAACGATATTGAATGCTCGCATCTGACCGCGAGTAATTCCTCATTTCCACGTCATACGCACGATGAATACGTGATCAGCGCCAATCTGACCGGTACGGAAGAAATCTGGCTGCACGGCAAAACCGAACTGGTGCGCGCTGGCGATATCACGATTTATAACCCGTCCACGGTTCAGTCATCGCTGTTCGGCGATGAAAAGGTCGAGTTCCTCAGCGTGCATATTCCGCAAGCGTTGTTGCGCCAGGTGTCGGTCGATCATAATCTGCGTTCAGACCACCATGCGCCGGTGCTGACCGAAGGCGTTCTGAATAATCCTGCGCTGTTTTCCGCACTTCGTCATTACAAACGCACGCTCAATGATGAAGATCAGGAGCAGAATTTGCTGTGGCTGCTGGGCGCGTTACTGGAAGAACCGGCAAAAGAACAGGAACAGTCGCTGCGCCCGATCACGCTGGCGCTGGATTTTATGCGCGACCATCTGACGCGAAAAATACATCTCGATACGCTGGCGCAAATCAGCGGGCTGAGTAAATTCCATTTTGTCCGGCTTTTCCGTCAGCACATCGGCATGCCGCCGCTGCAATATCATATGCAATTGCGGCTGCTTGAGGCCCGCAACCAGCTGCGCAAAAACAATAACGCGCTGGATGTGGCCATCCGCCTGGGCTTTTACGATCAAAGCCACTTCATCAATACGTTCCGCAAAATGATGGGGATCACGCCCCATCTTTATTCGCTGTCGCTGAACGCCTCGCACGGCCACGCGGCTATACGATAAATTCGCGGTAACCGGTGATCACCACGTACAGCGCGAAATATGAGAATATCGCCGCTGACGCCACGTAAGAGTATTTCAGCATTTTGGTGCCGAGCATTTTCCCGCCCCAGCTGCCGACGCAGCACAGCACAATCGTCCAGAACACACCGGCGATGAAAAAGCCGGTCAGGAACCAGGACGCTTCCGCCGTGCCGCCCTGTCCCATGCGCGAAATCAACGCCCCGCCGACGGCAGCGAACCACAAAATCGCCGTCGGCGAGGACATCGCCAGCAACACGCCCCGGCCAAAATTGCGCATCACCGAGCGCGGCTGCCCGTTGTCGCCGGAGTTCAGATCGCCCGCAGGCGCCAGCGCCGCGCGGATCATTTTGTAGGTAAACCACATCAGCATCAGCGAGCCGCCGACCCACAGCACCCAGCGTACGCTCTGGTATTGCAGCAACAGCGTCATCCCTGCCAGCGCCAGCACGGCGTAAATCAGGTCGCCGATGCAGGTGCCAATACCCAGCCAGAATCCGTGAAAATAGCCGCGTTGCATCGCCAGCGTAATCATGGCGATATTCGCAATCCCGATGTCCAGACACAGCGACAGGCTGAGCAAAAATCCATTTGAAAACGGCATCATAACGGAACTCTCTTAATTAACTGGTTGTATTCAATCATGTCATTGGTGGTGCCCAGACGCGCCATCAGCACATCGACATCCTCAGGATTGGTATGCGGGCAGCGATCCAGCATGAAATTTTTCGCCCGTTCCGCGTCGCCGCCCAGCAACTCTTCGCTCATCAGCCGGGTCAGATCCGCCATCTGGGTAAAGAAAAGTTCCGGGTGGAACTCGATGGAATCCGCGGACAGCTCAACGCAGCCGTGTTCGCGCAGGTAGTTAAACTGGATCCAGGCCGCACCGGCGTCCGGATAGCTCGACGGGCCACGGCGCAGATAGCGCAGCATTTCGAGGAAGTAGATCCGCGCCAGCACGGTGCGATCCAGTTGCAGACCGTCAGCCACCTGCGGCGTGAGACACATCAGCAGGCCAAACTGGTCGGCCAGCGCTTCCTGCACCATCATCGATCCCCAGCGATCAATCTTGCTGAGTTTCGGGAAGACGTTTTCGTTACGCACCAGCGAATGCCCGAGGTCGTGCCCGCGGAACCAGGCAATCAGATAACGCTGGCACACGCGGCTGTCCGGCAGCCGGTCTTCCGGCCAGCCCATTTTTGCCGCTTCAGTGCGGGAAAACAGTTCGAACAGTTGCAGGTAAGTGTTGGCGAAAACCACGGTGCGCTTGACCGGCGAATACTTCAGCCCTTCATCTTCCGGGAAGAAATAGGCGAAATGTTTCGGATAGGTATTCGCTTCACCGGCAATGCCAAACAGGTTGATAATTTTGTACGCGCAGCCCGGCATCGCCAGCAAATCCCCGGCAATTTCCTTTTGCAGATACAGCAAACTTTCCGGAAAGAGGCTGTCCATCACGTCGGAGATTTCCTGCAACATCGGCGCGGGTTCGCCAAACCACGACGAATAAAAACTTTGTTTGGATTTCCCCACCCACGTCGACGTATTGCCGATACCCAGCACCAGTTGCTGTTCATTCAGCCCGGCGATTTGCGGCAGCACGGCTTTCCCGCAACTGTCGTCCGCCAGCACTTCCGCGCGCAAAAACAGCCCGCGACGGGTATCCGGGTCATCAAACATCGGCGCGAGACGGAAACACTGGATCGACATTTCCTCACGCAGCGCATCCAGCAAACGGCTTTCGCAGGCGGCTTCCAGCTGATTAATGGCCTCCGTAAGACGCAGGCAGTAGTGAATGGTTTGCAGAGCTTTAGGATTTAGATTTTCCGGGGTATCCAGATCCATCATTGAAACCTGGTATGCCGCCGCGGCTGGCCAAAATGACGTAGTAAACATGATTTCAAACCTTTAAGCGCAATGGAAAGAACCTACTTAATCACTCCCGCGAAACCGGGTATTGGAAGAAATTGCGCAGACGCCAGGAAGTGAAAATCGCCGCCATTACAAGCCCGTCATCTGGGTCTACCCTTAACGTACCTATTCCTTTTTTGCTAAGCGCCTCACACCATGAGTCTTTCCCTTCGTCATTACCTGCACGCCCGTACCCGGCTGGTGATTTCCATCGTTGCCGGGCTGGTTTGTTTTTTCGCCCTTCCCGCTCATCTGGGGGTTTTGCAGCGCCTGATGATTGGCTGGAACGTGCTGGCGTGGCTGTATCTGTTTTTCCTGTGGTTTCGGATGTTACGCACCGAGCCGAAAGACATTCCGCACATCGCCAAAACGCAGGATGAAAGCGCCAGCATCGTGCTGACGCTGGTAACGCTGACCTGTCTGGTGAGTATTCTGGCGATCCTGATGGAACTGGGGTCACTAAAAGATCTCACCGGCACCGCGCGGGCTTTGCACATTCTGCTGACCGCCACCACGCTGATTGCTTCCTGGGCGCTGCTGCCCACGTCGTTCGCCATGCACTACGCGCATCATCACTATCTGCGGCGCAGCAAAGACTGCACGCCGATGATTTTCCCTGAAAAGCCCGACGAACCCGGTTACTGGGATTTTCTCTATTTCTCTTTCACCATTGCCGTGGCGTCACAGACCGCTGACGTGGCGACCGGCACCACCGATATGCGGCAGATTGCGCTGTTGCAGTCGGTGATTTCGTTCGTCTTCAATCTGGCGATCCTCGGGTTTTCCATTAACGTCGGCGCGGGATTGCTCAGCTAATTCTTCACTTAGCGATTGAAGTAATACGCTGTATTTCGGGGGATTTTCGGCAGAGTTCACTGTAAGTCTGAAAAGGCGCACTTTGGACTTCTATACGTCTAAAACTTAGTGTAGGTTTTCACAATATTCTCCCAATTTGGTTACGTTTAAGGAAACTTTGCTTATGCGCACTTCGTTTGTTGCCCTGACACTGCTGGCTTCCACGCTGTTTTCCGCCACCACTTTTGCCGGGTCGACGCTGGATCGCGTGACCAAAACCGGCGTTTTGCGCAATGCCATCGTCAATGACTACCCGCCTTTCGGCTTTATTGATGACAATAATCAGCTGGCGGGTTTTGACGTGGATGTCGCCAAAGCCGTGGCACAACGCATGGGCGTGAAGCTGGAAATTATTGCGCCGGGCTGGGAAACGATTGTCGGCGGGAAATGGCAGGGTCGCTGGGATACCTGTATTTGCTCGATGACGCCAAACACAGAACGCGCCAAAGTGCTGGATTTCCCGACGCCGTACTACAATTCTCCGGCGGTGCTGGTGGTGAATAAGAAAGACGACCGCATCAAATCCGCCGCGGATCTGAGCAATAAGAAAATCGGCGTGGGCATCGGTTCGACCTATGAAACGTACCTGCAAAAAGCGCTGGTGATCCCGGGCGCAAAACCGCTGAACTTCCCGTTTGATAACGTGCAGGTGATCCCGAGTGACGAAGAAGTCGCGTTCCAGAATCTGGCGTTAGGGCCGGGCGTGCGTCTGGACGGCGTGGTGTCTGATTTAGCCACCGCCAATGCCCGCATCAAACGAGCGCCGGTGTTCAAAATTGTCACCGAGCTGTACGCCGAACCGAACTGGGTGGCGACGGACAAAGGCGACGCTGAGTGGGATAAAAAAGTCGCAGACACCATCAAATCGCTGCGCGACGACGGCACGCTGGCGAAAATTTCCCAGCACTGGCTGGGTGAAGATATTACGCACGAGGTACCGTGATGCCACAAATCCCGGACAGCCAGCCGAAGGTGGAAACGCCGGAACGCTTGCACCGCGCGCACGCGTTTAAATTCAAAACCGGGCTGACGTGGCTGATACTCCTCAGCCTGCTGCTCGGCACCTTCAGCAAAATGGGGCTGGACTGGAGCCTGATCAGCCAGAAATTGCCCTTCCTGCTCGGGCTGCGTCTGTCGCCGGACGGCTTTATTCAGGGCGCGGCGCTGACCATTATGATCACCGCCTGCTCGATGTTTTTCTGTCTGCTGATTGGCCTGATTACCGCGCTCGGGCGGATGTCCGAAAACGCGCTGGCCTTTGGCTGCGCGACGTTTTACGCCTCGCTGTTTCGCGGTACGCCGCTGCTGGTTCAGGTACTCATTATCTATCTGGCGCTGCCGCAGTTCGGGATTGTGCTCGGCGCGCTCAGCTCCGGCATTATTGCGCTGTCGATGAACTACGGCGCGTATCTGGCGGAAACCATCCGCAGTGGCGTGCTTTCCGTGCCGCGCGGTCAGCAGGAAGCCGCGCTGGCGCTGGGCGTTTCGCGCTGGACGGTGGCGGTTCACGTCACGGCTCCGCAGGCGCTGCGCATTATTATTCCGCCCGCCGGATCGATGTTTATTTCCATGCTGAAAGATTCGTCGCTGGTCTCGCTGATGGGGCTGTGGGAGCTGAATTTCCTCGCGCAATCCTACGGGCGCAGCACCTATCGTTATATGGAAATGCTGGCGACGGCAGCCGCGATATACTGGATTATGTCGATTGTTTTAGAACTGCTGCAAAGCCGTCTTGAGCGCCGTTTTGCGCAGGGCCAGCGCCGCTGATTTTCAAATTTTATTAACGGGTACGCCATGTCCTTTCCAGAAGATTTTCGTTTAATCAGCTACCTCTCGCGGCTGGAGCACGCCGCCCGCTTTCCGCTTTCCTCCTCTTATCCGGAATCGATGAGCATCGATACGCTGTTCGAACTGGCGGGAAAAGAGCACCGTGCGCCTTTCATGCAAACCGTGCTGGATTACCCGCCGCTGCGCGGAACACCTGAACTTCTCGAAGCCATTGCGTCTACTTACCGGCACATCACGCCACAGCAGGTCATCAGCTTTGCCGGGGCCGACGAAGCGATTTATGCCAGTTTTCAGATGCTGCTCGAGCCGGACGATCACGCGGTGGTCATCACGCCCACTTATCAGTCGCTGGAAAGCGTACCGCTCTCGCGCGGTTCCGTCACCGGCGTGGCGCTGGATGAAAATAACGACTGGGCGCTGGAGGTGGAAAAAGTCCGGACTGCGCTGCGTGAAAACACCAAAGTCCTGGCGATAAACTTCCCGCATAACCCGACCGGTGCGCTGATTTCGCGCCAGCAACTGACGGATCTGGTGGATATATGCCGCGCGCGCGGAATCTGGATTTTCTCCGATGAAGTGTACCGCCTGACGGAGTTTGATCCGGCAGATCGCCTGCCGCAGGTGGCCGATATTTACGAACGTGGGATCTCGCTGAATGTGACCTCAAAAGCTTACGGATTGCCCGGCCTGCGCATCGGCTGGGTGGCCTGTCAGGATGACGCGTGGATGCTGAAACTCGAACGTATGAAGCAGTATCTGTCGATCTGCAATTCCATGCCCGGCGAGTTTCTGACAACGATGGCACTCAACGCCCGTGCGCCGATCCTCGAGCGCGTCATGGCCCGTTCCCGCAGCCAGCGCGCGGCGCTGACGGAATTTCTGGCGCGCTATCCGCATCTGTTCCGGCTTTCCGTGCCGAAGGCCGGTGTGCTGGCGTTTCCCCGTTATCTGGGGGCGGAAGGCGCAGAAGCGTTCGCCACCACACTGGTGGCAGAAACCGGGGTGATGGTCATTCCGTCCGTGACTTACGCTTCTGAACTGACGCCGGTTTCAGAAGATTTTCTGCGCATTGGCTTTGGTCGCGAAAATCTGGAACAGTCGCTGGTGGAAATGGGCAAGTGGCTGGATCGCCGGTGATCAGCCCAGCACTTTCTTGCTGGTCAGAAAATCAATAAACACCCTTACCTTGGGCAGCATATGGCGGCTGCTCGGCCAGACTACCGAAAACTTGCCGCCCTCTTTCAGAAAACTCTCCAGCACCGGCACCAGTTCGCCGGAGGCCAGAGAGTTGCGCACAATAAACTCCGGCACATACGCCATGCCCATCCCCTGCACCGTGGCCTGTAAAATGGATTCCAGATTATTGCTGCTCAGCGCCAGCGGCAGTTCCACCGGCGTCTCGCTGTTCATCTCCCATTCCTGCCATTGTCCGTTGCCCGGAAACCGGTAACGCAGGCAGGCGTGATGGCGCAAATCGTCCGGCGTTTGTGGCGCGGGGTGTTGCGCGAAATAACCGGGGCTGCCGACGATGGCAAAGCGGAACGGCCCCAGACGGCGCGACATCATCTGCGAGCTGTTCAGCTCACCGCTGCGGATGGCGATATCAAACCCTTCATCGATGACATCTACCATACGGTCGCTGAAATCCAGATCCAGCTCGACATCGGGATACCGGGCACGAAACTCCGGCAGATGCGGCAACAACATGCGGTAACCGATGGCCGGCGCGGTAATGCGCAATTTGCCGCGCGGCACGGCGGAAATCCGCACCAGTTCCTGCTCGGCCTCTTCCAGCTGCGTGACGATATTCTGGCAGCGTTCGAAAAAAAGCTGGCCTTCGTCGGTCAGGCTGATGCGCCGCGTGCTGCGGTTAAACAGCCGCACGTTAAGCTTTTCTTCCAGACGCGCCACGCTTTTCCCCACCGCAGATGCCGAAATGCCCATGCGCTCTGCCGCCGCCGCAAAACTCTGGCTTTGCGCCGCGCGGACAAACGCCAGCAACCCATTCAGATTTTCCACTTTACCCTTCCCGCCATTCGAGCGTTTTAGTCCTTAATCATCGGACTCCGAGCCTGTTTCCGCAAGATTACTGACATTTTATCATCCATGTCACGACTCTTTCCGTTGGGGAAACCAATGAATACCTCATCCACGCACAACACCGGCAATCTCCGGGTTCTGTTCACCGTCTGTCTGGCGGCGGTGATCCTGCCGCTCAATTTCGTCAGCGGTGCGGTCGCCACGCCCGCCATCGCCCGTGAACTCGGCGGCAGCGCACAGGCGCTCAGCTGGATAACCAATTCTTTCATGCTGACGTTCGGCTGTTTTCTGATGGCCGCCGGTGCGCTGGCGGATGAAATCGGGCGCAAAAAAGTGTTCATCAGCGGCGTTTCGCTGTTCGCCCTGCTCTCGCTGTTGCAGGGCTTCAGCACCAGTTTGCTGTGGACCGATTTACTGCGCGGTGCACAAGGGATTGCGGCAGCAGGCGCGCTGGCGGGCGGCGCGGCGGCTCTGGCGCAGGAGTTCGACGGCGCAGCGCGAACCCGCGCGTTCAGCCTGATGGGCAGCAGTTTTGGCGTCGGGCTGGCGTTCGGGCCGTTTCTGGCCGGATTGCTGATCGCACATTTCGGCTGGCGCTCGGTCTTTTTCTCCGCCGCCGCCATCGCGCTGATTTCACTGCTGAGCGGTACGTCGAAAATGCACGAGACGCGAAATCCGCAGGCCGCCGGTATCGACTGGCCGGGCACGGTGTCGTTTACCGCCATGCTGGCATTGCTGACCTGGGCGCTGATGGACATTCCGCAGTCCAGCCTGCGCAGCCCCCAGGTGCTGGGAATGCTGGCGGGTGCCCTGATATTGCTGGGAATTTTCGTCGTGGTTGAGCGGCGCGTTACAAACCCGATGCTGGATTTATCGCTGTTCCGTTACGTGCGCTTTATCGGCGTGCAGGCGCTGCCGCTGGCGACCGGTTTCTGTTTTGTGGTGCTGCTGGTGATATTACCGATGCTGTTTATCGGCGTCGCAGGGCTGAGTGAAGAACGCGCCGGATTAATGATGATGGCGCTGTCGGTGCCGATGCTGGTTGTGCCGCTGCTGGCGGCGTGGCTGACACGCTGGATATCCGCAGGTGTGTTGTGTACGTCGGGGCTGGTGATTGCCGCCGCCGGTTTGGGCTGGCTGAGCCACGCGGTGCTGGCGCAGGATCTGAACGGCATGATCGCGCCGATGCTGATTATTGGTGTCGGCACCGGTTTGCCGTGGGGCCTGATGGACGGGCTTTCGGTCAGCGTGGTGCCCAAAGAACGGGCAGGCATGGCGACCGGGATTTTCAGCACCACGCGCGTGGCCGGTGAAGGGATTTCGCTGGCGATTGTCGGCGCGATTCTGGCCGCACTGACCCACAGCGCGCTGGCTGCGCAGTTCGCCAGCGGCGAAATCGGTCAGGCGGCGCAGCGGCTGGCGACCGGCAATCTGACGGTCGCACAACAGCTTATTCCGCAGGCCAGCACCGCGCAGCTTCAGGCGCTTTATGCCGCCTCGCTGCATCCGCTGTTGCTGTGTCTGATGGGCATTACGCTGTTTTCCGCGCTGGTGGTTTTACTGGCACTGCGCGGCAATCATCAGGAAACGGCAGAAACCACTGCTGTGTGTCAGAAGGATCTGTCGCCGTAATCCGCTTCAGGCTCCGGATGCAGCGACGCAGCCTGTTCAGAACATCCCCAAAAAATGGTTAATAAACTTCATCTTTACGCCGCATCATTTTCTTAAATGATGCGGAAATTATTACATTAATGGGATAAAAAACCACAAATTTAACATTTATAGAATTTTTATCCTTATTATCAAAAATGCCAAAAATATCCCCTTAAGGTAAATTTATTAACTTATATTTAACCATAACGGCGTTTCCCATCATGAGGTTAAGGCTAGGGATATCTTCGGTAGCCACTGAAAAACACAAATCCCGGCCCGTACGTCGTTTCTTGTCCGATTTTTTTGGCTGTCTTTAGCGTTAATTACAGACCACCAGAGGATTTCCACATGCAACACCGTTGCATGAGTACACATCCGTGTAAGCAGTTATTGGGAGTCATCATGGGCGAAAAAAATTCTTTATTACTGGCAATTCTGGCCGCAGCAACCCTGACGTTAGCCACAGGCGCGCAGGCAGCCGGTAACTTAACAGGGCAATTGGGTGTCTCACTGACCATCAGTACCGGCTGTACCGTCGGCAACGGCACGGTCACTGGCGGAACAAACCTGTGGGGTAACTTAAACTTTGGTAACTACGCCGATTTAACCAGCGTCATCAACGGAACACTTCTTGGGGCGAACGGCACCAGCGCCGTGACCGTCACGTGCAGCACCGGCCTCAGCCCGACACTCTCCTTAAACGGGGGACTGGCCGCAACCGGCGGCGTCCGCGCCATGACGTCGAGCGGAAACAGTATTCATTATCGCCTCTACTCAGACAGCGCCCGTAGCACCGAAATCACCATAAATTCCCCGGTGACGCTGGGAACCGGCACGACGGCGCAAAACATACCGATCTATGGCCGGGTTTTACCGGCGGATCAGACCAGCACGACCCCCGCTGCCGGAACGTATAACGATACGGTAGTCGCCACACTTTCCTGGTAACGCTTTATTCCGTCAGGGCATGTTATGCCCTGTGCGATTTGTTATTCATGGAAGGAAGGGTCATGGACATCAAATTACCGCTGCTGCCAGCCTTGATCGTGCTGTCATTTCAGGTGGTGATCCCGTCCTCTTATGGTGCGACGCTGGGGATCACCGCGACGTTGTTACCTGCCTGCACGGCGGGTACGTCGGCGTCTGGCAGCACCACATTCGGCACAATCAATTTCGGTAATTATGCCACCCTGACCAGCACCATCGACGTCACCAGCGCACAACTGGCGGGGTCGATTCGCGTGAACTGCGTCAACGGGCTGAGCTACAAAATCCTGATGGACGGCGGTACGGCGGGCAACGTCACGGCCCGCAATATGACCAACACCACCAACAGTGCCTTAACCGTGGCGTATAACCTGTTTACCACCGCGACGCGCACAACGATTTGGGACAACACGACCGGCGTGAGCGCCACCGGTTCGGGTGCCGATCAGTGGTATCCGGTATACGGGCGGGTACCGGCGCAGACCACACCGGCGGCGGGCGTGTATACCGACACCGTCAACGTCACCGTCAGCTGGTAGCGGGGCAATATCATGCCTGAACGCACCCTCATCCTGCTGGCTTCTTTGTCACTCCTCTTTTCCGCTGCCCTGCGGGCGGACATTGCCACCACCAGCTTTACCGTCAACGCCACCATCACCAACGGCTGCGCCTTCGGCAGCTCCCTCAGCACCTCAGTCACCAGCCTTGGCACGATCAACTTCGGCTCTTTTGCATCCGTTCCGACCAACGTGGATGTGGTCAGTGCGTCCGGTGCGGGTTCTGTCGTCGTGACGTGCACACCCGGCGCGACGGTGGCGATATCCATGGATTACGGCCTGAACGGGGGTTCCGTGACCCAGCGTTATATGACCAACAGCGGCGCGACCGCCTCGCTGGCGTATCAGCTTTATCAGGATTCAGCACGCACCAAAGTATGGGGAACCGGTTCGCAGGCGATGACCGTCAGCAGCTTTCCGGCCACAACACAAACTTATCCGGTCTATGCACGGTTGTTTTCATTCACGACGTCACCGACAGCGGGCACTTACAACGACACGGTAACCGTGACTTTAACGTATTGAATCATCAGGATGTGAACCATGAAATTGACTTTTTTACGCTGTATTTTTCGTCTGATTGTCCTTTCTGCACTGTGCCTGTCAGGGCAGGTTTTCGCGGCCAGTTCGGTACTGGTCTGGCCGGTTTATCAGATTATCGAGGCCGACCAGAACAGTTCGGCACTGTGGCTGGAAAATCGCGGCGCGGATCCGGTGTCATTGCAGGTGCGGGTGATGGCGTGGAAACAGGAGAATTTCAGCGAGCGCTACGCCGACCAGACCGCCGTGGTCGCCAGCCCGCCGTTTGCCACCGTCGCCCCCGGTCAGCGCCAGTTGATCCGTCTTATCCGCAATACGCCGGTGGCACCGAAAACGGAAAAAGCCTTCCGCATCATTATTGATGAAATTCCTTCCCCGCTGAATGCCTCGGCGCAAGGCCAGGCGAAAGCCGTGGTCGGCCTGCAATTACAAATGCGTTATCTGCTGCCGCTGTTTCTCGATGGCGAAGGGCTGTGGACCAACGAACGTACCGATATCAAACGCGATCCGGCTTCCGCCACGAAACCGGTGCTGAAATGGAGCGTGGATAACGAAGGCGGAAAAATGCTGCTGAAAATCAGGAATAACGGCACCGTTCATGCCCGCCTGAGCAACGTGTTCTGGTCCGCTAACGGCAATAACAAACAGGGTGTTAAAACGATGGTCAGCGGGTTTATGGGCTACGTGTTGCCGGGCCAGGAAATGCGCTGGCCGGTGCCTGCGGGCGTGATCCCCGGCGGTCAGCTCAATGCACAAATTGCGGATAATACGCAGCCTGTTGTGATCCCGCGCGGCGAATAAGGCCGGGGCACAGGACATGTCATTACAACACCTGAGAGGGTATTACAGACAATCCTTCCGGCTTTGCCTGATTTATGCGGGAAGCACCGGACTGTCTGTTTTTCCGCTGTCTGCACAGGCGGATGAATACGGCGCGTTACCGGATGCGCCCCGCGCCGCGCCGGTGTCTCTGGACGCGACGTATTACCTGACGCTGGTGGTCAACGGGCAGACCGATAATCAGGTTGTGCCGGTGGTGTACCGCAATAACGCCTACTTTGTGGAATCCGGCGTGCTGGCGAAAAACCACGTGCGCACTGACGGGCAGCAGCAAGGACTGGTGAATATCTCTGCCCTGCCCGGCGTAAAAGCGACGTACAACGCCGCCGTTCAGCAGATGGTGATTCAGGTGCCGGACGACTGGCTGCCGAAACAGGATGTCAGCAGCGATAACCTCATCGGCTATACGCCCGCGAAAAGCAGTACCGGTTTACTGCTCAACTACGATGCGTATTACACCGATCCGCACGACGGGACACGCTTAGTCGCCACGTTACTTGAACAACGGCTGTTCAGCAGCGTCGGCATTCTGACCAACACCGGCACTTTCCGCGAGAGTCTGGGGAGCAGCGGAAACGACAACGGCAACGTCCAAAACGGTTATCTGCGTTACGACACCTTCTGGCGCTATAACGACGAACAGCGGCTGGTCAGTTATCAGGTCGGGGACTTTGTCAGTAACTCGCTGACCTGGAGCAACTCGGCACGCATGGCCGGTCTGCGCATCAGCCGTAATTTCAGCGTGCGGCCCGATCTGGTGACGTATCCGCTGTTGCAATACAGCGGCACGGCGGCGGTGCCGACCACCGTAGATTTGTTCCTTAACGGCTACAAGGCCAGCAGCAATAATCTGAATTCCGGGCCGTTTACGCTGACCAATGTGCCGTACATCAACGGTGCCGGTGAAGCGACGGTCGTCACCACCGACGCCCTGGGACGTCAGATTTCCACCAGCGTCCCGTTTTATGTGTCGAACACGTTGCTGCGCAAGGGGCTGAGTGATTTCGATCTGTCACTCGGTGCGGTGCGAAAAAATTACGGCATCACCAGCGGGGATTATTCGGACGCCGCTTTCAGCGGCATTTACCGTTACGGCATCAGTAATTTTCTTACGCTGTCCTCGCACGGCGAGGCTACACAAGGGCTGGGGCTGGGCGGATTGGGCGCGGATGTGGCGGTCGGGCATTGGGGCACATTCAGCGTCTCCGCCAGCCAGAGCCGCGCCAGCCGTGCGCCGGTCGACAGCGGCGAAATCGATACCGATAACAATAATGCGAACACGAATCTCAATGTTAATGGTGTCCCGAACAACAACGGGATGATCAGCCCGTCGCCAAATTCTAACGGCGACACCCATGAAAAAAGCGGCAACCAGTACACGGTCGGGTATTCCTATTATTCCAACCGTTTCAGCCTTTCGGCCCTGCGCTCGTCCCGCAGCCCCGGCTTTCAGGATCTGTCGTCGTATACCAGCGATACGCGTCTCAGCCGTCAGGCCGATCAGGTGACGTTCAGTACGTCGCCTTTTGGCCCGTCCAACGGCACGGTCGGCATCGGGTATTACGACGTCGAAGCCTATGACCGCAGCCATACGCGGTTGCTTAATTTGTCCTACAGTCGCTCGCTGTGGGGGCAAAGCAGCATGTTCCTGTCGCTCAATAAAACGCTCGGCGACAGCGGCTACAGCGCGCAATTGCAATTTATCGTGCCGCTCGATTCCGGCGCCAGCGTGACGGCCGGTCTGCAACGCGACAGCGCGGGGAATTATCAGGAGCAGCTCAGCGCCAGTAAAACCGCGCCAACCGACGGCGGGCTGGGCTGGAATCTGGCCTATACCGGCGGGCGGGATCCGTATCAGCAGGCCGATGCGACGTGGAAAACGCGCTACGCCACGCTTGAAGGTGGCCTGTATGGCGAAACGGGCAAATACACCAACTGGGCGGATCTCAGCGGTTCGGTGGTGTTTATGGCCAATGATTTCTTCCTGTCGGACAAAATCAACGACGCCTTTATTGTCGTCGATACCGGGAATTACGCCGGTGTGCCGGTGATGTATGAGAACCAGAAACAGGGCAATACCGATAAAAACGGCCACCTGCTGATCCCCACCGTCAGCTCGTATTATCCGGCGAAAGTGGATATCGATACCTTACCGTTGCCCGCTGACGTCGTGGCAACCCGCGTGACCGATAATATCTCCGTGCGCCAGGGCAGCGGCGTGGTGGTCGAATTCAAGGTGAAGAAAGTGTTGTCCGCCAATATCACGCTGCACAACAGCCAGGGGCAGCCGCTGAAAATCGGCACCGTGGTCACCGAACAAAACAGCCAGCAAACCACCGTCGTCGGTTATGGCGGGCTGGCTTATTTCAGCAATCTTGCGCCGCACAATATGTTGAGCATACGTCAGGAAGATGGCGCAGTTTGCCGGATCGGTTTTGACCTCAACGTCAACAGTCACAGCATCGAACAGGTCGGGCCGCTGGTTTGCCGCAACGCCCCGGTATCAGGAGAAATCAATGAACAGAATCCGTGAATGGGTAGTCAGAATACTGATGATTTGCGCGCTGTTTTCCAGCGTTCAGGCCGCACAGGCGGCGTGTTCCAGCTCTTCCGGTGCCGGGACGTTTGCCTCCAATAATTCGTTTACCGTCGGCACAACGGCTGAACAGGTGACGGCCACCAGCGGCTTTACCTGCACCGGCAGCGCGCTTTCGCTGCTCAGCACCAACACCGTAACGGCAACCATCGCCTCCACGGCCAATGCCACCGGCACATCAGCGCGGCTTTACAACGCCACCAGCAAACAGTATCTGCCGTACATCATTTGTCAGGACAGCGGCTGCGCGACGCCGGTCAACGTGGGGACATCAACCACCTGGAGCAGCACGACGCTGCTCGGACTTTTAGGATTATTTAATGCCAGCGACGGCAGCCTTCCGCTTTACCTGAAAACCTCCACCGGCTCTAATTTGCAGGCAGGCACGTACACCGACACGATTAACATCAACTGGGCCTACCATATCTGCTTCGTCGGCGTATTAGGGATCTGTTCCTACACTGACGGCACAGCCACTAGCGCCATCACCGTGACGCTGATTGTCACCAATTTCTGCTATATCGACAGCGCACCCAACGTTAATTTCGGTTCCGCGGCTTTCCCCGGCGGATTCGCCTCCGTCACCTCAAACTCCCTGAGCGTTCGTTGTACGCTGGGCGCGACGTACAGCGTCAATCTCAACAGCAGCAATCCCAGCAGCGGCCAGTACCGGCAGATGTCCGCGACGGTCAACTCCGTCGTTAACTACCTGCAATATCAGTTGTTTAAATCCGATACCACGGTGTGGACGACGGCCACGAATGCGTCTGCGACGGGCACCGGTTTATCGCAAAGCATTCCGTACACCGCGACGGTGAATGCTTCTCAGGCGAACGTTCCGGCCGGAAGTTACAGCGATACGGTGTTAGTGACAGTGACGTACTAAACGGGAAAAACAGAAGGGATAAAACAGAACCGGTGCAGCGAATGCGCACCGGTTTGAGACAGGAAAAAAATTTACAGCGCTTTCAGCGTTTTGACGGTGGCATCCACGTCAATTTCATCTTCCGTAAACACGTAAGTGCTGTTCTGGAAGGTGGTGATCAACAGTTTTTTCATGGTGCGCGTCGCGGCTTTTTTCTCTTCTTCCTGCGGACGGATACGGTTCATCAGCAGACCGACGGAAAGCACGGCATTTTCTTTGTCGACTTTGGTTTCGCCGGGGACTTCTTCGTTGAAGGCCAGGAAAGATTTGATGCTGGTGATTTTGATGCGCTCACCGGCAATAAAGATGTATTTGCTTTCCGGTTCCACTTTGACCGCAAAAGCAGAAAGGCCTTTGTTGTTGGTCGTCGGTTCAAAAGTGACCACCGCATCTTTCTTAATCAGCTCAGGGTTTGCGACTTTAATCACGTGGAAATAACGGTTATCGCCGTTTTCATCTTTGATAAAACCGAAACCTTTATCTTCAAACCAGGTTGTGATTACGCCGTTCATCGCTTACCGCCTAAGTAATTATTGGTTCAACATGTCAGTTTTTGCAGGGCGGCAGTGTAAAGCAGAATGAGGATAAAGTCCTGTGCTTTACAGCCCGGCCTGCCGTGTTATACCGCTTTCCGGAACGTCAGGTTAAACCGGTACGAACCGGTGAGCGGATGTTCGCCCGCTTTCAGCGGCAAAACGCCGTGATAACGCAGCCGCGACGGGCCGCCCCACACCACGATATCGCCGTGCGTCAGCGTGATGCGCTGCGTTTTGTCGCTGCGCTCCAGCCCGCCAAACTGAAACACCGCCGGTAATCCGAGAGAAATCGAGACAATCGGCTGCCCGAAGTCATGCTCGTCTTTGTCCTGATGCAGGCTCATTTTTGCGCCCGGCTGATACCGGTTAATCAGGCAGGCATCCGGATTAAAACCGGGGAAACCGGCCTGCTCTGCGGCCTGCACCGCGATTTCACGAAACAGTTCGGGCATGGCGGGCCAATGCTGCTGGCTTTCCGGCGACGTGGTCTGATACCGGTAACCGGCTTTATCGGTTACCCAGCCAACATCGCCGCAGTTGGTCATCGCCACGGACATCGCATAACCGCCCGGCGTCGCGCGATACTGAAAAGGCACCAGCCCGGCGATCCGGTCGATCTCCGCCAGCAGCGCCGTATCGTTTTCCCGCGCCACGCCACGCAGCACCACCGCGCCGGGGAAAAGATCTTCGCGCCAGTGCGGGTGGAAATCGGGATGATCAAAAAGATCCAAATTCATGTCAGCCTCCGCGTTTGCGTATTGTTTCAGTATAACGGATGTCGCCTTTTGAGCATCAGTCTGTCATTTTCAACGCCAGCGCGAAGCCAGAAACTCGAGAAATACCGTCGCCGCCGGACCGATACGCCGGTTAGGCCGCACGCAATACACGCCGGTTTCCCGCCCCGTCCATTGCGGCAAAATCTGCACCAGATCCCCGGCGGCAATCGCCGCTGCCATCGTCACCGCCGAATGAAAAGCGATGCCGTGCGCATCAGTACAAAGCCGCCGCGCCGCATCCGCGTTATCCACTTTCACCGATCCTTTCGGTGCCAGCGTGCGTTCTTCTGCCCCCGAAAACAGCCGCCACAGCAGGCCGTCCTGACTGGCCGAAGAGACGATACATTCATGCTGATTGAGATCTTCCAGCGCCTGCGGCACGCCGTGTTTTTCCAGATACGCCGGTGCGGCCACCAGGATCCGCCGGTTCTCCAGCATCTTGTGGGCAATCAGCGAGGAATCCTTCATGCAGCCAATACGAAACGCCAACATGATGCCGTCGGCAACCAGATCAGCGTAGTCATCGGTCAGACGCAAATCCAGCTGTACACGAGGATGCGCCGCCAGAAACGCACTCAGGTACGGCACGATATGCGTGTGACCAAACGCCACCGACGCGCTGACCACCAGTTCGCCATACGGCAGTTTCTGTTCATCGCGCACGGTTTCGGCGGCGTTCCGCAGCTGCAACAGCGCCTGATGGCACTCGGCAAAATAGCGTTTCCCGGATTCCGTCAGCGACATCGCCCTTGTGGTCCGGTTCAGCAGCTGAGTCCCCAGCTGTTGTTCCAGCGTTTTGATAAAACGGCTGACGGAAGACGGCGTGATCCCCAGCGCATCAGCGGCGCGAGCAAAACTATGGTGTTCAACCACAGCGACAAAGGTTTGCACTAAGTGCAGCGACGGCGCGTTCATTATTGCTCACAAAAAATTAATGAATGTTATTTCCGGCTATTATCAATAAAATTTAGCATGATTAGAATGTTTCTTTTTCGAGGAACATTCTATGAAAACGCCTTCTGTCTCCGCCTTCCACGCCCTGCATTTGCAGGCTCAACCGCTTAAATTACCCAACGCCTGGGACGCAGGCAGCGCACGCCAGATTCAACATCTTGGCGCAGCAGCCATTGCCACCACCAGCGCGGGCGTCGCCTGGTCTTTAGGGTATCGAGACGGCAATGCGCTGCCGGTGGATGAGTATGTGGCGCGTGCGGCGTCTATCGTCCGGGTCATTTCGGTTCCGCTGTCTGCGGATATCGAAGGCGGCTACAGCGACGCCCCGGCGCAGGTTGCCTTAAACGTCTCGCGGCTTATCGACGTCGGCGTTACCGGCATTAACATTGAGGACGGCGCGGGTAATCCCGATCTGCTGTGCGCCAAAGTCGACGCCATTCGCACTGCGTGCATCCGGCGCGGCGTGGAGTTGTACATTAACGTGCGTACCGACGTTTACGCCCGCAATCTGGTATCCGCCGAAAATCGCGCCGCAGAAGTGATGGCACGGGCGCAGACCTACCACCGCGCAGGGGCTGACGGGCTTTTTGTGCTCGGATTAGCTGACCTGAACGAGATGCGCGCCATCGCCGGAAGCACCCCGCTGCTGCTCAATGTCGTGGTCTGGCCGGGGCTTGCGCCGGTGGAAGAACTGGCGCGTGCGGGCGTGCGCCGCCTCAGCGCCGGTTCCTGGCTGCCGCAAACCTTGTGGGCACAGAACGCGCGGCTGGTCAGAGGTTTTTTGCAGGAGGATGCGATGACGCCGATGATGGAAAATGCCGCACCTTATTCTGAAATCAACATGATATTTTAACCGGCTGAAGGGTCATAAAAACCAGGACATCAAACCGGAGAGGCGGACAATGAACACCGAAAATCAGGCAATGCTGCATATCTTGTGCGGAAAAATTGCCTCAGGGAAATCCACGCTGGCGCGTGAGCTGGCAAAGCAGCCGGTCACGGTGGTGGTCAGCGAAGACCCGTGGTTATCCGCGCTGTTTAAAGAACAAATGCGCACGATTGCGGATTACGTCCGCTGCTCGGCAACACTGCGTAGTGCTATCTCGCCGCACGTAGTTTCGCTGCTCAGCGCAGGCGTTTCCGTGGTGCTGGATTTTCCGGCCAATACCGTCGCGAACCGTCAATGGATGATGGACATCATTCGCGAATCGGGCGCGGATCATCGCCTGCATTTTCTGAACGTAACCGACGACGAATGTCTGTCCCGGCTGCATGTCAGGAATCAGTCTGGTACGCATGATTTTGCGGTAACCGATGAGCAGTTTGCGCTGATTTCCCGGCATTTTGCTGAACCTCAGGCGGAAGAAGGTTTCACGATTATTCAATACGATAACGAAAAGTAAGCGCTGCCGGGAAGGGCTGGCGCAGGCAGACGATGATTGTAGGGTTGTATCGTTTCAGCTAAGGTTTACCTAAGCCAAACCTACCCTGTCAGGAGAAAATCATGAGTCGGGAAATCAACAAAGACACGCAGCTGTGCATGTCCCTTTCCGGTCGTCCGGGAAATTTCGGTACCCGTTTTCATAACTATCTTTATCAGGCGCTAGACCTGAACTTCGTCTACAAAGCGTTCACCACTCAGGATATCGAAGCCGCCGTCAAAGGCGTTCGCGCACTCGGCATCCGCGGCTGCGCCGTTTCCATGCCGTTCAAGGAAGCCTGCATTCCCTTCCTCGATGAACTGGATCCTTCTGCAACCGCCATTCAGTCCGTGAATACCCTCGTCAATGACGACGGCTTCCTGCGCGCCTACAACACCGACTATATTGCCGTCGCCAAACTGCTCGACAGCCATAAAGTCCCGCGTGATGCGGTATTCGCCCTGCGCGGCAGCGGCGGAATGGGCAAAGCGGTGGTCGCCGCCATCCGTGATGCCGGTTTCAAAACCGGCTATATCATTGCACGTAACGAAGCCAATGGCCGCGCGCTGGCAGAAGAATACGGCTACGAATGGAAAGCCGACGTCGGTGATTTAGCCGTCGATATGGTGGTGAACGTCACGCCTATCGGCATGGCCGGTGGCCCGGAAGCCGATTCGCTGGCCTTTGCGCCAGAGGTCATCGACCGCGCCAGCATCGTCTTCGACGTCGTCGCCCTCCCTGTCGAAACGCCGCTGATCCGCTACGGCCGTGAGCATGGCAAAAAAGTCATCACCGGCGCAGAAGTCGCCGCGCTTCAGGCCGTCGAACAGTTCGTGCTGTACACCGGCGAACGCCCGTCCGACGAACTGATCGAAGCGGCAGCGACGCACGCGCGGGGGTAAGTCCGTCATCAGCATAAGCCCCTGATAAATTTCGCAGGGGTTTATGACTCCCCTGCTGAACGTCACAACTTCAGATAATTATTCCGCATTTTTCCATTCTGCATAATCACCAAAATTAACTGCATACACATTCATTTGACGGTGTATCTCCTGAACCGGTCTGATAACACTTCATCAACACCTCAACGTCATTTTGGTTATCGTAATCACACCCCTTCTTTTGTTACGCACAAATTATCGCCTGAAACCACAAACCGGCTGCATGGCTTATTAACATCTTCCGTTGCGCTTTTTCGCCGTTTTTATGCATTTTCAGCGTCATTAAATGCATAAAAAATGAATAATTATTTCTGTTATGCAGTATTTATGCGATAACGATCACAACAGTGCTTAGTGCGGGCGTTAGAATGGCCGCGCTATTTCAACCAACAAGGTCGATACAAATGGAAAATAACAATCGAAAAATGGCACATATACGACGAACCACGCATCTGATGATGATGGCTCACCGCAGTTGTTTTAGCTTCGCATTCTTTAACTTCCGATAACCCTCCGCGCTACGTTCTTATTACGTATTGCAGAACGTCTTATGCCCAGATTATTTAAATTTCGCCCTGCACGGCGACGGCATACTGTTGTCTTCCATCAGGAAAGACATTTTAAGACCGCAATGCAATAACGAATAATAACCACCCGATATTTCGCAAAATAACTATGATGCCCTGTAACAAACAATCACTGTTACAGCGAATCCGCACACCTTTATTTTGGCGAATATTATTTTCAGCAAATGAATGAATTTGTTGCGGGATGATTTCGTCTGAAAAATGAGAAGAAATGAAAACATTAAAAATAGCCGCCAATACCACGACACATACCTGTTTTAATACAACACGGGAAATTGTGGATATTCATCAGACCGACTTTACCGATATTGCCGCAGCCGTGCTTTCAGTGGAAGACGTCCGGCAGGGAATGGTGGCGCATCTGAATGATATCGGGCTAAACATTCCGCTGTTTGTCGCGGTCTGCTGTGAGGAAGAACTGGATAATGACATCTTACCCGCGCTGCATGGCGTATTTGAACTCTGCGGAAAGAATACGCAATTTTATGGCAAACAGCTGGAGGCGGCAGCGGTTAAATATGAAAGCGAATTGCTGCCCCCTTTCTTTAATACGCTCACGCAGTACGTCGAAATGGGCAACGCCACTTTCGCCTGTCCGGGCCATCAGGGCGGCGAATTTTTCCGTAAGCATCCGGCAGGACGGCAGTTTTTCGATTTCTTTGGCGAAACATTGTTCCGCTCTGACATGTGTAACGCCGACGTCAAACTGGGCGATTTACTGATCCACGAAGGCGCGCCGTGCGAGGCGCAAAAGCATGCCGCCCGCGTGTTCAATGCCGATAAAACTTACTTCGTACTCAACGGCACGTCGGCTTCCAACAAAGTCGTGACCAACGCCCTGCTGACCCGCGGCGATCTGGTGTTATTTGACCGCAATAACCATAAATCTAACCATCATGGTGCACTGATTCAGGCCGGTGCCACACCGGTTTATCTGCAAACGGCGCGTAATCCGTTTGGCCTGATTGGCGGCATTGATGCGTCCTGTTTTGAGGAACGTGCCCTGCGCCAGCAAATCCGCGAAGTCTCGCCGGAACGGGCCACACAGGCACGCCCTTTCCGTCTGGCAATCATTCAGTTAGGGACTTACGACGGCACGATTTATAACGCCCGCCAGGTGGTGGATAAAATCGGTCATCTGTGCGATTACATCCTGTTTGATTCCGCGTGGGTGGGTTACGAACAATTCATTCCGATGATGAAAGACTGCTCGCCGCTGCTGCTGGAACTGACTGAAAACGACCCCGGCATTATTGTCACGCAGTCGGTACATAAACAGCAGGCTGGTTTTTCCCAGACATCACAAATTCATAAAAAAGATAAACATATCAAAGGTCAGGACCGGTATTGCAACCACAAACGGTTCAACAATGCCTTTATGCTGCACGCCTCCACCAGCCCGTTCTATCCGCTGTTCGCCGCGCTCGACGTCAACGCCAAAATGCATGAAGGGAAAAGCGGTCAGCGCCTGTGGAAAGAGTGCGTCCGCGTGGGGATCGAAGCCCGCAAAATGCTGCTGGCGACCTGCCGGCTGATTACGCCATTTGTGCCGCCGGTGATCGACGGCAAACCGTGGCAATCTTTTAATACCGCTGAAATGGCGGAGGATCTTCGCTTCTTTAATTTCGCGCCGGAGCAGAAATGGCACGGCTTTGAAGGGTACGGCGAGTCACAGTATTTTGTCGACCCGTGCAAGCTGCTGCTGACCACGCAAGGCATTGATACTGAAACCGGCGAATACACAGATTTCGGCATTCCGGCCACCATACTGGCGAATTATCTGCGTGAGAACGGCATCGTGCCGGAAAAATGCGATCTGAATTCCATTCTGTTCCTGCTGACGCCTGCCGAAGATATGGCAAAAATGCAGCATCTGGTGGCACTGATTGCGCGATTTGAGAAGCACATAGAGCAGGATTCTCTGCTCTGCGATGTCCTGCCGAACGTGTATCAGAATCACCAGCAACGCTACCACGATTACACGTTGCGTCAGTTGTGTCAGGAAATGCATGACCTGTATGTCAGTTATGACGTCAAAACGTTGCAAAAAGAGATGTTCCGCAAAGTGAATTTCCCGCGCGTGATGATGAATCCGCAGGACGCGAATACCCAGTTTGTCCGGGGCAACGTGGAATTAATTCCACTGGTGAAAGCCGAAGGCCGGATTGCCGCCGAAGGTGCGCTGCCTTATCCCCCTGGCGTACTGTGCGTCGTGCCGGGTGAAATATGGGGCGGTGCCGCGCAGCGTTATTTCCTCGCACTGGAAGAAGGGATCAATTTATTACCCGGTTTCGCACCTGAGTTACAGGGCGTTTATATCCAGTCAGATCCTGATGGCTGGAACCGGGCCTACGGGTACGTGATTAAACAATAAACTCAGTTCAACGTCGCGCAGGGGAATATTTCCACCTCGCGAAAATGAATAATAAAAGAGAGTCAAAATCATGAGTAAGTCCAATAATAAAATGGGGGTGGTTCAGTTAACCATTCTCACTGCCGTTAATATGATGGGGTCTGGCATTATTATGCTGCCGACTAAACTGGCTGAAGTCGGCACGATATCCATTGTGTCCTGGCTGGTCACGGCGGTCGGTTCGATGGCACTGGCCTTTGCATTCGCCAAATGCGGTATGTTTAGCCGTAAATCTGGCGGGATGGGCGGCTACGCAGAATATGCTTTTGGGAAATCCGGTAACTTTATGGCGAATTACACCTATGGGGTTTCGCTGCTGATTGCCAATATTGCGATTGCGATTTCCGCCGTCGGCTACGGCACCGAGCTGTTTGGCGTTGCGCTGCCTCCGCTGGGGATTTGCATCGCGACGATTGCCGTTCTCTGGCTGGCAACGGTCGCCAACTTTGGTGGCGCACGCATCACCGGACAAATCAGTTCAGTCACCGTGTGGGGCGTGATCATTCCGGTGGTCGGTATCTCGGTCATTGGCTGGTACTGGTTCAGCGGCGAGGCGTATATGGCCGCGTGGAACCCGCATGCGGAACCGACGTTCAAAGCCATCGGCGCGTCTATCTCAATGACATTATGGGCATTTCTGGGGCTGGAATCCGCCTGCGCAAATACCGACGTAGTGGAAAATCCGGCACGTAACGTGCCAATTGCCGTGTTAGGCGGCACGCTCGGTGCAGCGGTGATTTACGTGATTTCGACCAACGTGATCGCCGGAATTGTGCCGAATATGGATCTGGCGAATTCCACCGCGCCTTTTGGCCTGGCGTTCTCGCATATGTTTAACCCGACGGTCGGTAAAATCATTATGGCGCTGATGATTATGTCCTGCGTCGGTTCGTTGCTGGGCTGGCAATTTACCATCGCGCAGGTCTTTAAATCTTCGGCGGACAGCGGCTTCTTCCCGAAAATTTTCTCGAAGCTGAACAAAGCCGATGCACCGGTGAAGGGCATGCTGACCATCGTGATTTTCCAGAGTGCGCTGTCGCTGATGACCATCAGCCCGTCGCTGAGCAAGCAGTTTGATACGCTGGTGAATCTGGCCGTTGTGACCAATATCATTCCGTATATTCTGTCGATGGCCGCGCTGGTGATTATTCAGAAAGTGGCGAAAGTGCCTGAAGGCAAAGCCAAAATCGCCAACGTGATTGCGGGAATTGGTGCGCTTTACAGTTTTTATGCGCTGTACAGTTCAGGCGAAGAAGCCATGATGTGGGGCGCGATTGCCACCTTCCTCGGCTGGACGCTGTACGGAATGGTCTCACCACGCTTTGAGATGGTGGGAAAGAAGGGCTGATGGCTATAAACGCTTTGACATTAAGACGGTATTAAAACAAAAAAGCCCTGACGGCAACGTCAGGGCGGTGGTCATTACTGCACCCATTTTTTAAATCAAAAAGCTATCGGACCAGACAGGGTTTCTTCGGATCAAACTTCCAGTCCGGTACCAGGAACTGCATGCCCTGCGCGTCATCGCGCGCGCCCAGCCCCATGCCTTTGTAGAGTTCGTGGGCTTTCATCACCTGATCCATATCCAGCTCAACGCCCAGACCCGGTTGTTCCGGCACGCGCACTTTGCCGCCTTTAATTTGCAGCGGTTCTTTGGTCAGGCGCTGATTGCCTTCCTGCCAGATCCAGTGCGTGTCGATAGCGGTGATTTTGCCCGGCGCGGCAGCGGCAACCTGCGTAAACATCGCCAGCGAGATATCGAAGTGGTTATTCGAGTGAGAACCCCACGTCAGGCCCCATTCGTGGCACATCTGCGCCACACGCACCGAGCCCTGCATCGTCCAGAAATGCGGATCCGCCAGCGGAATGTCCACGGATTTCAGCTGGATGGTATGGCCCATCTGACGCCAGTCGGTGGCGATCATATTCGTTGCGGTCGGTAAACCGGTCGCCTGACGGAATTCCGCCATGACTTCACGGCCCGAGAAACCCTGCTCTGCGCCGCACGGATCTTCCGCATAGGCCAGCACGCCGCGCAGTTGTTTGCCGAGCGCAATGGCTTCATTCAACGACCACGCGCCGTTCGGATCCAGCGTGATGCGCGCCTGCGGGAAGCGCTGCGCCAGGGCGGTCACCGCTTCCGCTTCTTCGCTGCCCGCCAGCACGCCGCCTTTCAGTTTGAAATCATTGAAGCCGTATTTTTCATACGCGGCTTCGGCCAGACGCACAACGGCGGCGGGCGTCAGGGCTTCTTCGTGGCGCAGACGATACCAGTCGCAGCTGTCGCCGGGCTGGCTCTGGTAGCCGAGCGAGGTTTTGTTACGGTCGCCGATATAGAACAGGTAACCGAGCATTTCGACTTCGTCGCGCTGCTGACCGTCGCCGAGCAGAGACGCGACAGTCACGCCCAGATGTTTGCCGAGCAAGTCCAGCATCGCCGCTTCAATTGCAGTGACGACGTGGATTGTGGTGCGTAAATCGAACGTTTGCAGCCCGCGGCCGGAGGCATCGCGGTCGGCAAATTTTTCGCGGACGGCGGTCATGACGTTTTTGTATTCGCCCAGCGTTTTGCCAATCACCAGTAACGATGCGTCGTCCAGCGTCTGGCGGATTTTCTCACCGCCAGGGACTTCGCCCACGCCGGTATTCCCGCTGCTGTCTTTGAGGATCAGGATGTTACGGGTGAAAAACGGCGCATGAGCCCCGCTGAGGTTAAGCAACATGCTGTCGTGCCCGGCCACCGGGATCACCTGCAGGGAAACAATTTTTGGTGTAGATGAAGAGGTCATGCTAACTCCTTAGTGAATTCGGATTCCGTTACCGGCGGCCCATCGCCGGACGCTTGCGATCGAATTTCCAGCCGGGGATCAGGTACTGCATCGCGACGGCATCGTTGCGCGCACCGGTCGGTAATTTTCTGTGCAGCTCGTGGGCGCGGTGGATCTGATCCATGTCGATCTCGATCCCTAAGCCCGGTTTTTCAGGCACTTTGATTTTCCCGTTGACGATTTGCAGCGGCTCTTTGGTCAGGCGCTGATTGCCTTCCTGCCAGATCCAGTGCGTATCAATCGCCGTCGGTTTACCCGGCACGGCCGCGCCGACGTGGGTGAACATCGCCAGAGAAATGTCGAAATGGTTGTTGGAATGGCAGCCCCAGGTCAGGCCCCATTCGTCGCACAGCTGCGCCACGCGCACCGCGCCGTGCATGGTCCAGAAGTGCGGATCCGCCAGCGGAATGTCGACGGACTGCAACATCACGGCGTGCTGCATCTCGCGCCAGTTGGTGGCAATCATGTTGGTGGCGACCGGCAAACCAGTGGCGCGGCGGAACTCGGCCATCACTTCGCGGCCTGAAAAGCCCTGCTCCGCGCCGCACGGATCTTCCGCATAGCTAAGGATCCCGTGCATGTTTTTACACAAATCAATGGCTTCATCGAGCAGCCACGCCCCGTTCGGATCGACGGTAATCCGCGCATCCGGGAAACGTTTTGCCAGCGCTTTCACCGCGTCGATTTCCTGCTCACCCGGCAGTACGCCACCTTTGAGTTTGAAATCCTTAAAGCCGTAACGATCCTGTGCGGCCTCGGCCAGCTGCACCACGGCGTCGCTGTTCATCGCTTTCTGATGACGCAGGTGATACCAGTCGTGAACGCCGCGCGCCCCTTCCTGATACGGCAAATCTGTTTTCTGCCGGTCGCCGATATAGAAGAGATAACCGAGCACCGTCACTTCGTCGCGCTGTTTGCCCGGCCCGAGCAGTTCGCACACCGGCACGCCGAGGAATTTGCCCATCAGATCCAGCAGCGCAGCTTCCAGCGCCGCCACCGCATTGACGCGCAGCTCAAACGTCCACGCGCCTTTACCAAACGAGTCGAAATCCGACGACTGATTACCCACATGAATCTGATGCACCAGCCGGTTCATTCGCGCCACTTCCTGGCCTTTGACCTGCGCGATGGCTTCCACCAGCGTGGTGTAAATCACTTCGCCGCCCGGCGCTTCGCCCACGCCGGTGTTACCGGCGCTGTCCGTCAGAATCACGATGTTACGGGTGAAATAAGCGCCGTGTGCCCCGCCGATATTCATCAGCATACTGTCGTGCCCTGCCACAGGAATAACCTGCATGTCAGTGATGACCGGGGAAGATTGCGTACTCATCGGGACACTCCTTTTACAGCGCTGGCGGGTCCGAAGGGACGTAACTGGACACGCTCGATTTTGCCGACAATGAAGACGTAGCTGATGACCGCAAGCAGTGCGTGGACGCCGACGAAGACCAGTGCGCCATTAAAGGAACCGGTGGTGCCGATAATGTAGCCGACCGCAATCGGGGTGATGATGCCGGAAACGTTACCGAACATGTTGAACAGTCCGCCGCTCAGCCCGCTGATTTCTTTCGGTGCGGTGTCAGCCATGACCGCCCAGCCCAGCGCGCCCAATCCTTTGCCGAAGAAGGCAAACGCCATGATCCCGACGACCATCCATTCGGTATCGACGTAGTTACAGGCAATCATCGACATCGACAGCAGCATACCGATAACGATCGGCGCTTTGCGCGATAAGGTCAGGTTGTTGGTTCTGCGCATCAGCCAGTCGGAAATAATCCCGCCCAGCACGCCGCCGAGGAAGCCGCAAATGGCCGGAACCGACGCCACCATGCCCGCTTTAAGAATAGACATGCCGCGTGCCTGAACCAGATACACCGGGAACCAGGTGATGAAGAAGTAGGTCAGCGCATTGATGCAGTACTGGCCAATGTAGATGCCAATCATCATGCGGGATTTCATCAACTGTTTGAGCTGGGACGCTTTCTCCCCTTTGACGGCCACTTTTTTGGTGGTCTTCTGATCCATATTGATCAGCGCGCCGCCGGCTTCCATGTAGTCGAGTTCGGCCTGATTGACGCCCGGATGATCTTTCGGATCGTGGATTACTTTGAGCCAGACGAAACTCAGGATAATCCCCAGTCCGCCCATGAAGAAGAAGACGTGTGACCAGCCCACGGCGTGGGTCAGCCAGCCCATAATCGGGGCGAAAATAACCGTCGCGAAGTACTGTGCGGAGTTAAAAATCGATACTGCGGTTCCGCGTTCCTGTGCCGGGAACCATGCCGCCACTATTCTGCTGTTGCCGGGGAAAGAAGGCGATTCAGCCAGCCCGACCAGGAAACGTAAGATGAAGAGTGAAACCACGATGCCGAAGCCGCTGAATACATCGACGAACCCTTGCAGCAACGTGAATAATGACCAGATGAAAATACTGTAGAAATAGACTTTCTTGGAACCGAATTTATCCAGTAACCAGCCACCGGGTATTTGCCCGATAACGTAGGCCCAGGAAAATGCCGAGAATATATAACCCATCCCGACAGAATCGAGGCCGATATCTTTCGCCATCGCTGACCCGGCAATAGATAACGTGGCGCGGTCGCCGTAATTAAATGATGTGACGATAAATAACATCACCACTATCCAGTAGCGCGCATTTGTTCTTTTTTTCACGGCACTGGCTGATGAAACGATTGTTTCCATGATGTTCTCCGGAATTGAGAGTGATGCAAATACCCCAAGATATAAGCCATTCCAGCCAGCCACAGAACTGTAGGGTTCAGAGAGGAAGGAAGAATGCCAGTATAAGAACAACCGGAAACCAACTCATTAGGCAAAGTGACAAGCATGGAAAGCGCTTTGCATTTATCTTGAGGCGAATGCCCAGTACCCTGCGAGTCAGTTCACGAAAAAAGAAAGGCTTGTGATTGGCGTCACGTTTATTTCAGACGGTAGTTTTGTCCTGAAAATATCCAATGACGAAATGCTTTCAGGACGGACACATTAATTACATCTGATCATTATCTAACTGAAGCGCCACATACAGCAAAAGGCGGTCGTCAAAATTACCCAGATCCAGACCGGTTAATTCTGAAATACGGTTTAAACGATACTCCAGCGTATTGCGGTGAATATAAAGCGCTTTAGACGTTGCCGTCGGTTGCACATTATTATGGAACCATGCCGCTAATGTGCGCCGGAGTAATCCGTTGCCGTCCGTGGCTTTCAGACGCGCTAAAGGCCGCACCAGCTCGTCGGCCTGCCATCCGCCGCGAAGGCTGTCGAGCAACACCGGCAAAATCAGATCCTGATAGAAATAACAGCGCTGTTCGGGCATACGCTGTTTGCCGACGGTCATGGTGGTTCGCGCGGTACGATAAGATCGGGCGATACTGCCGGGGCCGCTGAAGAAGTTACCGAGGGAAATACGCACACGCAGGCGACCGGTTTCGGTCATGCGCGAAAGCAAGTGATCGATCCGCTGCCGGTGGCCGTCCGGATCCCAGCGATCATAGCTGTTGAGCGCGGGTTTCAGCACCACCATTTCGGTCAGCGAAACAATGGCGATCAGGTTATCGCGCTCCGGCGTGGTCAGTAAGGTTTGCAGCTGCTGCAACTCCGCCATCGCGGAATCCACACCCAGCTGACCGCTGTCGACTTCGACCACCGCCGCCACGCGCGGGCGATTCAGGTCAATGCCCAGACGCTGCGCCCACTCCATTAACGCCGGAGACAGTTCATCCACGCGGATCAGGTTCAGCACCAGCTCTTCGCGCAAACGGCTGTCCTGCGCGAGCATATGTAACAAACGCGCCTGTTCAAGCATCATTTCTGCGGTCATGCAGACCAGCTCGCCGTACTGGCGTAACTGCGACGGGTTGCCCGTGAGGCCAACCACGCCGACAATCTGACCATCGATGCGCAGCGGCAGGTTGATCCCCGGACGCACGCCGTGCAAATGCCGTGCAACGCCTTCATCAATATCGACAATCCGTTCCTGCGAAATCGACAATAAAGCACCTTCGTGCAATTCTCCAAGACGCTGATCGTCGCCGCTACCGATAATTCTCCCCCGTCCGTCCATAACATTCACATTACTATCAATGATTTGCATTGTTCGGGCAACAATCTGTTGCGCCAGCTTTGCATCGAGATGATACGCTGACATGATCCCCTGCCTTGCCTGTTTTATCGTTGTCAGAACAGCATACTCAGCGGCTTACCCCTGCACATTATGCAAATGCCCAAAGAGCGAAAGCACCTATTGAAGTTGCGTGTAAGGTCACATTTTCAAGCAAATGCACAAGAATATTCAGGCGGGGATTGGGCGTAAAAGGCATAAAAAAAGGCACGCCGAAGCGTGCCTTGCAGAACTGCCTGTGGATTATTGCGCCAGCAGGTAGATTGAAGAGTCACCACGCTGAATATCCAGCGCCAGTACGGACGGCTTGGTATCCAGAACTTTACGCAGTTCGCCTAAGTTGGCGATTTTCTGCTGGTTCACGCCCAGGATCACGTCGCCTTTTTTCAGGCCAATACGCGCGGCTTTTGAACCCGGTTTGACATCATCAACTTTCACGCCTTTCTGATTGGCCGCGGTGTTGTTACTCAGGTCAGCCCCTTCGATACCGGTATAAATGTTGCCGGATTCGACTTTAGGCGTCTGCGTGCTTTGCTCAATGGTCACGTCAACGTTCACCGGTTTGCCGTCACGCAGCAGGCCCAGCGTCACTTTGGTGCCAATTGGCATGGTGCCGATGTCCGCACGGAACGATGCGAAGCTGCTGATTGGCTTGCCGTTCATGCTCAGGATAACGTCACCGGCTTTAATGCCCGCTTTTTCTGCGGCAGACTTCGGCATAACCTGGCTGATGAATGCGCCGCGCTGTGCGTCAACTTTCATCGCTTTTGCCAGCTCGGAATTCAGTTCGGTACCCATGATGCCCAGTTCGCCACGTTTTACTTCGCCGTACTCGATCATCTGTTTGGACAGGTTTTTCACCATGTTACTTGGGATCGCAAAACCGATACCGATGTTGCCGCCGTCCGGTGCCAGGATCGCCGTGTTCAGGCCAATCAGTTCACCGTTCAGGTTCACCAGCGCGCCGCCGGAATTACCGCGGTTGATCGCCGCATCCGTCTGGATGAAGTTTTCATAGTTTTCGATGTTCAGGCCGGAACGACCCAGCGCAGACACGATACCGGAAGTGACGGTTTCACCTAAACCATACGGGTTACCGATCGCCACGGTGTAATCACCCACGCGCAGTTGCTCGGAATCGGCCATTTTAATCGCGGTCAGGTTTTTCGCATTTTGCAGCTGAATCACTGCAATGTCAGAACGTGGATCTTTACCGATCACTTTCGCATCGAACTTACGGCCATCGTTCAGCTGTACGCTGATTTTTGTCGCGTTATCAACAACGTGGTTGTTGGTCACAACATAACCTTTATCCGCATCGATAATCACACCGGAACCCAGCGCGCGGAAATCTTCTTTCTGTTCAGGTGCAGGCTGTCCGTCCTGACCGCCGCCCTGACAAACCGGGGAGCCCTGGAACGGCGAACCGTCCTGGCACAGCGGAGAGTTCTGACCAAAGAACTGCTGGAACTGCTGGCCCATGCGCGGTGTTTTCACCGACGCGCTGCCTTCAACGTTTACACTCACCACGGATGGCATCACTTTTTCCAGCATCGGCGCAAGGCTTGGAAGCTGTGTGGTGCTGGAGGAAGCGGTTTCGGCCGCCAGAGCAGATGAAACCGGGGCAAGTGCCATACCAATACTTAACGCTAAAGCGCTGAGGAATAAAGTCGATTTTTTCATTTTTCAGGATCTCTTAAAATTATTGTGGCAACCAAAATAGTCGCGTTGCTTGGTAGTCGTGATACTGAGAGAGTATTAATAGCGTGAAGTTCATCAACGTCACACTGACAATGGTAAAAAAGTATTGTCATTATTTACAAACGGCTGCTTTTCAGACAGTTCCGTAAAGAAAATTAAAGACGTTTAAATCTGTCTTTTTAAAACAAATTATTCAGCCGCCATCAGACGGCGGTATTCATCGTACGCATACAGATCTGTCATGCCGCTGATATAGTCCTGAATCATTCTCGCCCGGTAATAGAATTCCTGCGCAGAAAATTCCGAAACACCTGCGCCTTCGAGCGCCACGACGGCATTGTTATAGGCCAGCCGGTGTTTGGCAGAAATCTTATGCAACAGACGGGTTTCTATAGGATATTCCCGGTGCGTGTCTTCCTCAGCCAGCTGACTAAAATCAGACAAGGGCATATCCAGCAACGGGCTGTAAATATCCAGCAACCCGCTGATCACCCGGTAACCCTGTAATTCCAGTTCCTCGACTTCAGGGTGGTTGAATACCTGTTTAAACGCCACCGACTTATAAATTTCTAACAACCGGTTGGCCTGGCTGTCATCTTCGAGCAGCGCGTGATTAAAGGTGCCCTGATAAACATCTTCTATATTATCAATGAATCTGCGCGCGGCGTGGGGCACCAGCTGTTTAACCGTCTGAACGCGAAGTTCCATAAAGAAATAATCCACCGGATTACGGAATGTCTTCGCTTTATCCATTTTTTCATACGCGGTGCGAACCACTTTATCGAAGATGTCGTTTTTCCCGATGTCGCCCCATTCACGCATCAGATATTTATAGAGTTCTTCGACACTGAAAATGTTTTTCTCGACCGCATCTTCCAGATCGGCGATGCAGTAAGAAATATCGTCTGCCGCTTCCATAATGTAGGTCAGCGGGAAACGGTTGAACTCCCCCAGCCCGAGCTCACTGCGCAGGTCTTTGATGAACGCTTCTTCGGCCAGATAAAAACCGGGCTTTTTCATCAGATAATCGTGCGAAGGCAGGCGGGTCATTGAGTAGGCCGGACGGGTATATTTCAGGATGCACGCCGTCTGGCTGTAGGTCAGGTTAAGTTTGAGCAACGTAAACACCAGACGAATCGCCTGCGCGTTACCTTCAAAATTACTGAGATCATAACGGATTTTACGGCGCAGCTGATTCAGCTGCGCCTCATCCGGCGTCAGGCGCAAACAGGCCACCAGGCAGGAATCGGTTGCCGGCGGCGTTTCGCCACAGCTTTCGATATCCATGCGCTTTTTGAACCAGTTGTTAATCGCTGATTCGCCGAAATGCCCGAACGGCGGATTGCCGATGTCGTGCATCAGGCAGGCCATTTCGACCACGCTTTCGAAAGGATCGGTCACATCGTCCAGCCCGTAAGCCTCGAGTTTTCCCTGACGGCGCAGGCGATGCAGAATTTCTTTAGCAATGTGGCGGCCCACCTGCTGAACTTCGAGGGAATGTGTCAGGCGGCTGCGGACGGCGGCGTTTTTCTCCAGCGGGAAAACTTGTGTTTTTTGTTGCAGGCGGCGGATCGCGGCGGAGTTGATAATACGCCCCCGGTCGCTCTCAAACTGACGGACGACGTCATACGCATCCCGCACTTCTATCGGGGCGCTAAACGGGCGCTGAAAATTGAATTTCGCTTTAAAATCGATCCCGGACATGATTTCCACCTTTTCAGCCACTCACGCGCCCGGCCGATGCATGTTTTGCGTTACAAAACCTGCATCCCAAACGCATTATCTCTTCCCTTTAGCCATGATAGACTATCGCGCATTCTTTTCGTTATTAAACCGTCAATTCCGCACCTGCTGCGGTTCATTTCACCCCAATCTGCGAGTATTCATATGAAAGTAGGCATTATTGGCGCAATGGAGCAGGAAGTGACCCTGCTGCGCGACAAAATCATCAACCGTCAGACGATCGAACGCGCTGGCTGTGAAATCTATACCGGTCAGCTGAACGGTGTGGACGTCGCGCTGCTGAAATCAGGTATCGGTAAAGTGTCTGCGGCGATGGGTACGACGCTGCTGCTGGAACATTGCCGCCCGGATGTGGTGATCAATACCGGTTCCGCCGGTGGTCTGGCAAAAACGCTGAAAGTGGGCGATATCGTGGTTTCTGACGAAGTTCGATACCACGACGCGGATGTGACCGCATTTGGTTATGAACCGGGTCAGATGGCGGGTTGTCCGGCGGCTTTCGTGGCGGCTCCGTTTTTGGTCGAGCTGGCTGAAACCTGTATCCGCGAGCTGGATTTGAACGCCGTGCGCGGCCTGATTTGCAGCGGCGATGCCTTCATCAACGGTGCAGCGCCTCTGGTCCGCATCCGTGCCACCTTCCCGAACGTCGCTGCCGTGGAAATGGAAGCTGCCGCAGTCGGCCATGTTTGCCATCTGTTCGACACACCTTTCGTGGTCGTGCGCGCCATTTCTGACGTCGCGGACACCGAATCTCACCTGAGCTTCGAAGAGTTCCTGGTGGTTGCAGCACAGCAATCCACGCTGATGGTCGATGCCATGCTGAAAGCGCTGGCCGCTTCCGAAGCGTGATCATGCGCCGGTTCTGTCTTTTGCTGACGAGTCTTTTGCTGGCGGGCCTGTCGTTGCCTCTGGCGGCGGCACCGGCACCGGCGCAGCGGGTGATCAGCCTCGCGCCTAATCTGACAGAACTGGCGTTTGCTGCGGGCATGGGCGATCAGCTGGTCGGAGTTAGTGCTTACTCCGACTTCCCACCCCAGGCCAGTAAGCTTGAGCAGGTCGCGAACTGGCAGGGGATAAATGTCGAGCGCATTGTGACGCTGAAACCCGATCTGGTGCTCGCCTGGCGCGGCGGAAACCCGCAGCGTCCGCTTGATCAGCTGAGGTCTCTGGGCATCCACGTTATTTATCTCGATCCGCAGAATGCACAAGATGTCGCAAAGGCGCTGGAACAGCTGGCGGCCTACAGCCCGGATCCTGCAAAAGCTCAGCAGGCAGCCCATGATTTTCGTGAGCAATGGCAGGCACTTAAGCAGAAATATCACCGTGAAAAACCCGTTCCGGCGTTTATCCAGTTCGGCACTCAGCCGCTTTTTACTGCCTCATCCGCGACAATGCAAAGTGAAGTGCTGGAAGTCTGTGGCGGGAAAAACATTTTCGCCGACAGCCGTGTTCCGTGGCCTCAGGTCAGCCGGGAGCAGGTTTTAAGCCGTCAGCCACAGGTTATTGTAATCTCGGGGGAAAAATCGCAAAAAGCGATCATTGAAGGCTACTGGCATTCCCTGCTCACGGCGCAGGTTATTGCCCTTGAACCGGACTGGTTCAGCCGCGCGGGCCCGCGTATTTTGCTTGCTGCACAACAGCTGTGCCCTCAGCTGGCTGCCTTGCCTTAAAGGTGAATGCTTACTAACAAAACGTCTTACGGCCGCAACCGGTGCGTTATCGCACTTCTCTGAATTGTTCTTTTATTAACCAAAATCAAGAATACTGCGCTGTCATCTGGTAACATGCCTGACGTAAACTTATCCGGTTCGTGCACTTTCCCCGCTTTAACGTTATCTCTTTGTTGTACAAACGAAATAATAAAAGTCACGTCTGAACGTTAAAAATAACTTCACTACAAAGCATGACTGGCATCCAAATCATAAGAAATTTGGATTAAAGGCCACGAGAACATTACCGATAACCTTCTCAGCCCCTGGCTGATATTTATTGTGACTACACCAGCAGGAAAAAATATTAATGAAAGTACTCTTACTCAGCGTGCTGCTGGCATTGAGCCCGCTGGTCGCGGTCGCGGGCATGACCAGTGGCGATATACATATCAGCCTGACCATTTTACCGACCTGCAAAGTCGATGTAGCGCACTCCGGCACGTCGGTTACCTGCGCCAGCCGCACGATGATGCAACCGCACATCAGTGAAATGACGCTCGCTTCCGTTCCGGGCATCCGCACCGACTCCAGGCTGGTGACGGTGGAATGGTGAGTTGCATGTGAATGCTTACTTACCTCAGCGTCCGCCATCAACCATTAAAAAAGCCCGTCTGCATCAGCAAACGGGCTTTTTTTTGTTCAGTCCTTGTATACCCAAAATCATTCATGTTGCATCAAGGCGGCAACTGAACGAATCCCCGGGAGCTTACATCAGTAAGTGACCGGGGTGAGTAAAGGCAGCCAACGCAGAGGCGGCTTGAAGGATGAAGGGTAATCAGATACTGAAAGAAGAGCCGCAACCACATGTCGTTTTCGCGTTTGGATTCGTCACCACAAAACGTGACCCTTCCAGACCTTCGGTGTAATCCACGGAGCCGCCCACCAGATATTGCAGGCTCATCGGATCGACCACCAGCGCCACGCCTGATTTCTCAATGGTCATGTCGCCGTCGTTAATTTTGTCATCAAAGGTAAAACCGTACTGGAAACCACTGCAACCGCCACCGGTGATATAAACACGCAGTTTCAGGTTAGGGTTTTCTTCGTCAGAAATCAGGTTCTTCACCTTCTTCGCTGCGTTCTCAGTAAACTGTAACGGCAACGCAGCAGTTTCATTCAACAATGCTTCGCTCATAATCTCTCGCTCCCAATCCGCATTTGTTCAGGCCGCCGGATTGACTGTCTGAATAATGTACTCATTATCTTATACCTGAATTAATGCTTCAAGTATGGGGTGTTTTGGTCGCGCTGTCCTGACTAATGGTGCCTTTAGTCTCAGATTCGGCTTCCGCTTTTTCGGCATTTTCACGTTCCTGCCGTTGCAGGGTGCGGGTCAGAATGGCCGAATACAAGGGTTTGCCACCCAAAAACTGCGCCAGCAGCGTTGCACCGAGGCAGGTAATAATCATCGGTAAAATGAGCTGATAGTTATCGGTCATTTCCAGCACCAGCACAATTCCGGTGAGCGGCGCACGCACGCTACCGGCAAATAATGCGCCCATTCCGGCAATCGCAAAGGTCGCGGGCTGAATACCGTATTGCGGGAAAAAATACAGCGCGGCGGTGCCAAACGCCGTTCCCAGCAAAGTGCCGAGCGCTAACATCGGCGCGAAAATCCCGCCCGGCGCGCCGGAGGCAAAGCACAACAGCGTAGTCGCCACGCGCACAACAAAGATAAACAGCAGCATCAGCAGGCTGTATTTACCCGCTGCCGCCAGCGGGATCAGCGCGAAACCGCCTCCTGCGGCTTCCGGTTGAACTATCCCGATCAGCCCGCAGAAGCCGCCCAGGACGCCGCCGATAATCAGGATTTTCCTGAGATTGCCGCCGTGAATGCGCGCGAACATATCCTGCGTGCGGAAGATCAGCGCATTAAAACTGACGCCCACCACGCCAAACACCATACCTAACACCAGATAAAGCCACAGCGTATTGAGCGGTGCGCTCGCCAGTTTCCCGACTTCAATCACCGCGCCGTCGCCGTTGAAAATGCGGAAGACAATGCTCGACATAATCACGCCGATAAACACCGCTTTAATGGAAATCAGGCTGTAGCGAAATTGCAGGCGCATCTCTTCAAGAATAAACAGGATCCCCGCCAGCGGAGCGTTAAAGGCCGCCGAAAGCCCCGCCGCCGCGCCGGTTGCCAGCAAAGAATGGCGCGCTTCGGCGCTGCGCAGCCGGAAAATATCCACCATCATTTTCCCGACGTTTGCGCCCATCTGCACGGTCGGCCCTTCCCTGCCCAGCACCATCCCCGCGCCGAGTGTGCCCATCCCGCCAAAAAATTTCACCGGAATAACGCGCCACCAGCGAACCGGCCTTAACTCCTCCAGCGCGCCTTCAATTTCAGGAATGCCGGACCCCCCCGCTTCCGGGGCAAAACGCCGCACAAGGTAATAGCCAGACATCGCCAGCGCGGCGGAAACCACGAAAGTTAGCGGCCACAGCAGGATCGCGTAATCACTGAAAAAACCCAGCCCGGAAAGACGCAGGTGCATCACCCCGTTCACCGCTTTTTCAAATGCCACCCCGAGCAATCCGGCGACGGTGCCGACCACCGCCGCGACCATCAAAATCGTCACCGGCGTTTTATCGCGGCGCAGGAAAATACGCAGAATTTCGCTGCGTTTACGGGGTCCGCGCAAAGGCGGACGTTCTGACATTTCAGTCTCTGATTCATTCATGGCGGGCAAGGTGATTCGGAAAAAGTTAGGAAATATTGATGGATTTAATCATACAAAATGCCTGCCTGACAGGATCTGCAACAATATGCCGCACGGTTTGCGGTTTGATAACGCCGCTCAGTTCACTAGAATGGGCTCATCAACATCCCTATTACATACAGAACCCAGCAATTCAGGAGCCGAATAATGAGTAAGTCAGAAAGTCTGTTCACGCAGGCGCAAGCGCTAATTCCGGGCGGTGTTAACTCGCCGGTACGTGCCTTCTCCGGCGTCGGCGGCGTCCCCTTATTCATTTCGCGCGCAGACGGCGCGTTCCTGTTTGATGCCGATGGCAAAGCTTATATCGACTATGTTGGCTCGTGGGGCCCGATGGTGCTCGGCCACAACAATGCGGAGATCCGCAACGCGGTCATCGAAGCGGCGCAACGCGGTCTGAGCTTTGGCGCACCGACCGAAATGGAAGTCAGAATGGCCGAACTGGTCACCGAACTGGTGCCAAGCATGGACATGGTTCGCATGGTGAACTCCGGTACCGAAGCGACCATGAGCGCCATTCGTCTGGCACGCGGTTTCACGCATCGCGATAAAATCGTCAAATTCGAAGGTTGCTACCACGGCCACGCCGACTGCCTGCTGGTGAAAGCCGGTTCCGGCGCACTGACGCTCGGCCAGCCGAACTCACCGGGCGTGCCTGCTGATTTCGCCAAACACACCCTGACCTGCACTTACAACGATCTGGATTCTGTCCGCGCGGCGTTTGAACAGTACCCGGACGATATCGCCTGTATCATCGTTGAGCCGGTGGCGGGCAACATGAACTGCGTGCCGCCATTGCCGGAATTCCTTCCGGGCCTGCGTGCGATTTGCGACGAGTTCGGCGCGCTGCTGATTATCGACGAAGTGATGACCGGCTTCCGCGTCGCGCTGGGCGGTGCTCAGGATTATTACGACGTGACGCCTGACCTGACCTGTCTGGGCAAAATCATCGGCGGCGGTATGCCGGTGGGCGCATTTGGTGGCCGCCGTGACGTGATGGAAGCGCTTGCACCGACAGGCCCGGTGTATCAGGCGGGCACGCTTTCCGGTAACCCGATTGCGATGGCCGCCGGTATTGCCTGTCTGACGCAGGTGGCACAGCCGGGCGTTCATCAGACCCTGACCGAACGCACAACGCAACTGGCAGAGGGCTTACTGAAGGCCGCAGAAGCAGAGAATATTCCGTTTGTGGTGAACCACGTCGGCGGCATGTTTGGCCTGTTCTTCACCGATGCCAAAACCGTGACCGGCTATCAGGACGTGATGAAATGCGACGTTGAGCGTTTCAAGAAATTCTTCCACATGATGCTGGAAGAAGGTATTTATCTGGCACCTTCCGCGTTCGAAGCGGGCTTTATGTCTCTGGCCCACACGCCGGAAGACATCCAGCGCACCATCGACGCCGCACGCCGTTGTTTCGCTAAGCTTTAAGCCGTTATCCGGCAGTAAGCGAAAAGGGGCCATCTGGCCCCTTTTCTATTGGCAAAACACGTTAACTCGCCTGCTTTCTCAGCAGATAGATAAAGTACGGCGCGCCGATAAAGGTCGCGAGCAAACCGGCAGGGATCTGGTTCGGGAAGATCACCATACGACCACACCAGTCGGCGAAGACCATCAGCAGACCGCCGAGAATACTCGCCACCATCCACTGCGGAACGGCGCGGCGGAATCCCATCATGCGTGCCATGTGCGGTGCCATCAGCCCGACAAAACTCAGCGGCCCGACGGTCAGCGTTGCGGCCGCCGTCATCACGGCGGCCAGCAGCAGGATCGCCATACGCGTTAGCGTCAGCGCCAGCCCGACCGATTTCGCCGTTACGTTGCCGAGCGGCAAGATATTTATCCAGCGGCGACAGAACGGCACGATGACCATCAGCACGGCAGCCAGCGCCAGTGTGCGCCACGCCATCGGTGCGGTCACCGAATAGGTCGAACCGGAAAGCCAGGTCAGCAACCCCCCCATACGCGGATCACCGCTGGCCAGCAGCAGCGTCATCAGCGTGGTGAAAGCGGTACTCAGCGCAATACCTGTCAGCAACATCCGTTCTGCGGAGAAACTGCGCAGGCCGGAGGCGACCATAATCACCAGCAACGTTAACGCCGCACCGGCACTGCCCGCAGGCAGCAGCCACACAAACGCATCGCCGGGCACAATAAACATCATCACCACAACGCCGGTCGCCGCACCGGAGCTGATCCCCAGCACTTCCGGGCTCGCCATCGCGTTACCGGTCAGTTTCTGGATCAGCACGCCGGAAGACGCCAGCATAATCCCTGCCGCCAGCGCCGCCAGTACACGCGGTAAACGCCACGGCAGCAACGCCTGCAAATCTGCGCCCGTCGCCCAGTTCCAGCCTGTCGCATTGCGTCCGGCCATCAGCGCCACCACCAGACCGGCCATTAATACCAGTAAAGCCAGCCCCACCCAGCGCACCAGATGATGACGTTCATCCGGCACATTATCGCCCTGATTCATCGGCGGCGGCGTCATGCTGTTACGCAGACGCGGCAGCAACCACAGCAGCAGCGGCGCACCGACCAACGCGGTCGCGGCACCGGTCGAAATTTCCATCCAGATTTGCGCCACGTATTGCATCACCTGATCGGTGAACCACAGCAGCAGTGCGCCAATCAGCGGAGCCATCACCAGACGCGCGCTCAGGCGACGTGCGCCGAGCATTTTCGCCAGAAGCGGCGCAAACAGGCCGATAAAACCGATAATCCCGACCGCATTAACCAGTTGCGCACTCATCAGAATCGCCAGCGTCAGCACCGCCAGACGCGCTGCCGATAAGCCTAAACCGAGGTTTTTCGCGACGCCGTCATCCAGCCCGAGCAACGTCATCGGGCGCTGCAACAGAAACGCCAGCAGCCAGACGATAATCACGCGCGGCAGTAAAAACGTCGCGACGTCCCAGTCCTGCTGCGTCAGCGAACCGCTGCTCCACATATACAGGCTTTGCAGGCCCTGATAGTTGAAGATCCCGATCAGGCCATTCACCGCGCCGCAATACAGGCCGAGCACCAGACCGGCGAGGATCAGCGTCACCGGCGACATGCGTTTGCCCCAGGCGATCCCGAACACCAGTCCGCCGATGACGACCGCGCCAGTCATCGCGGCAAATTGTTGCGTGATCATGCCGCCCGGCAGCGCCCAGAGCGTGGCGATCGTCAGACCGAGCTGCGCGCCCGCCGAAACACCCAGCGTCGCCGGTTCGGCTAACGGGTTGCGTAAGACCTGCTGGAACAGCAAACCGACCAGCCCCAGACCGGCACCGGCCAGCAGCGCGACGACAATGCGCGGCAGTGAGCTGTAATGGAAAAGCATCTGCTGAACATCGTTGATGTCCGGCTGCCAGAGCGCACCGCGCCAGCGTTGATAAGGCAATTGCTGATGCAGGTTGTAGATGCTGAGTGCCCCGGCCGCCAGCGCCAGAACCAAAAGAAGGATCAGCGAAACGCTGAGTGAGCGGCGGTTCATACCGGTTTCCCCAGTGTGCTGTTCAGGATTTTACAGAAATGCATGGCGCTGAACGTCGCGCCGTAGAACCAGACGGCGGGGACAACGCTGAACTGATTGGCACGCACGAAAGTCATTGATTTCCACAGCGGCGTTTTGGCGACCGCGTCCATGATGTCGGCGCTGCCGTGATCAAAACACAGCACGCGGGCATTTTTAATGCGGGTCAGGCGCTCAACGCCCACTGACACGCTGCCCCAGAAGCTGCCTTCGCCGCCCCACGCATTAGTCAGCCCGACATCGCCCATGATTTCATGGAACATGCTGCCCTGACCAAACACCAGAACGTGGCGCGGGTCGATAAAGGTCATCAGCAGAACAGGCTGTTGCGCTAACGGTTTCATCAGCTCACGCGTTTTCGCGATCGTGTCGTTATAAACCTGCAAATGCTGTTCGGCGCGATCCTGCAAACCGAGCGTATCCGCCAGTTTATGCAACGATTTGACCGCCAGTTGCATCGGCTTCGCGCTGCCGTCATTGGCTTTTACGCCTAACACCGGCGCGATGGTTTCCAGCTGTTTAATGTCCGGACCATAACCTTCGGTTATCAGCAATAATGAAGGTTTCAACTGCTGGATAAGCTCCATGTTAGGCTCGGTGCGCTGGCCGACATCGATGACACCGGGTGCCAGCGGCGGTTCCGCCACCCACAGGTTGTAATTGGGGATATCGGCAATCGCCAGCGGCATCACGCCGAGCGCAATCAGCAGCTCGGTCGGCAGCCATTCGAGGGTAACAATACGGCCCAGATCGGGGCGTGAGGCTGACAGCGCGGGCAGAGAAGTCAGTAACGGCGACAGCGCCATCATCTGCAAAATCCGGCGGCGCGTCAGCCCTGAGTAACGTTGAATATCAGACATATCAGTAAACGAAGCTCACCGGCGCACCGCCCGCTGGATGCGGAAGAATGCCCATCGGAATACCGTAAATTTGTTCAAGAACGTCACCGCGCATCATGGCTTCTGGCGCGCCCTGCACGATCATCTCGCCGCCGCGCAATGCCATCAGCTCATCGCAATACCGCGCTGCCATATTCAGATCATGCAATACCGCGATCACGGTCAGGCCTTTCTCGCGGCTAAGACGCTGGATCAGCGCCAGCACATCTTTCTGATGCGCGATATCCAGCGCGGACGTCGGTTCGTCGAGCAGCAGGCAGCGGCTGTCCTGTGCGACCATCATCGCCAGCCACGCCCGCTGACGTTCGCCGCCGGAGAGGCTGTCGACCAGACGCCGGGCGAACGGTTTCAGGCCCACCAGCGCAATCGCTTCTTCGACTTTTTCTTTGTCCTGATGTTTGAAACGCCCCAGCGCGCCGTGCCACGGATAGCGGCCAATCGCCACCAGTTCCTGCACCGTCATGCCTTCTGCAGCCGGAAGTTGCTGCGGCAGATACGCCACCTGGCGCGCAAACGCTTTGCTGTCCCACCGGGCCAGCGGCGTTTCATTCAGGTAAATCGTCCCGGACGTCGCCGGTTGATGTCGTCCCAGCATTTTTAACAACGTTGATTTCCCGGAGCCGTTATGGCCAATCAGCCCGCACACTTTCCTTTGCGGGAAGGTCAGCGACAGCGGCGCGAGCAACGTTCGCCCCGGCACTGAAAAGCTGACATCTTGCAGGCGAAAGACGCTGTCAGGCAGCGATGAAGACGGGTGTACGTTGTTATCAGGCATAGGATTTTCTACGTGACGTCTGGAAGTAAATAGGAAACGGGCACGACCAGCGTGCCCGGATTTAACGGCTTAAAACTTTTAGAAACGGAAGGTTGCAGTGGCGACAACCTGACGATCTGAACCCCAGTAACAGGCGTAATCGCGGTAGCAGCTTGCCACGTACTCACGATCCAGCAGGTTATTGACGTTCACGCCCACGGAGGAACCCGGCATACCGAAGCGGGCCAGATCGTATTTCACGGTAGCGTCAACCAGCGTATAACCGGCCACGTTGAAGGTCTGGTTATTTTTATCCGTTGTCGTGTAGAAGCTGGAGCTTGAACCGAAGTAACGCACACCAGAACCGACAGTCAGCCCGCTGAGCGCCGTTTCGTGGAAGGTGTAATCGGCCCACAGTGACGCCATATTGGCAGGCACTTCAGCAGGACGTTTGCCTTCATACGCGGTGTCGTGCGTGTATTTCGCATCCGTGTAGGTGTAAGACGCCGTCATGTTGATGTTCGCGGTGACCGCAGCCTTCGCTTCAAGCTCAACACCCCGTGAACGAATTTCACCAGACTGCACGCTGAATGCGCTGTCCGTCGGATCCGCTGTCAGGTTTTTGTCTTTGGTCAGCTGATAAACCGCCGCCGTCAGGCTGATCGGACGATCGTTCGGGATGTATTTGATCCCGGCTTCATACTGCTTGCCCATCGAAGGATCGAACGGCTGGCCTTGTTTGCTGGCACCGGCAGTCGGCTCGAAGGACTCGCTGTAGCTGAAGTAAGGTGAAATCCCGTTATCAAACAGGTAGTTCAGACCACCGCGCCACGTAAACTGTTCGTCATTGATCTCCGCCGTCGTATTGCTCGAACGGGTAAGCGTTGAGGTTTTCGCGAAGTCGTAACGGCCGCCGAGGGTCAGGATCCACTGGTTCCATTCCGCCTGATCCTGCGCGTACAGCCCGGTTTGTTCCTGACGATTCAGGACTTCATACGGGAAGTACAGCGAGACATTGCTGTTGCCGTACTGCGGGTTGCTCATGTTCAGATTGCTGGCGCTGCCGTAATCGGCATCAATGTCATTACGCATACGCATGTAATCCACGCCCATCAGCAGGGTGTGATCGACATCGGCGGTAGCAAATTTAGCCTGCGCCTGAGTATCCACATCGAAGTTAGCCAGTTTCTCTTTTGACTGAACATACGCGCGGCTCATCACGCCGTTAGAGACGTATCCGGTGCCGTAAACGCTTTTGTACTCAGTATCCAGCTTGGTGTAACGCAGGTTCTGGCGAACGGTCCACGTATCGTTAAAGCCGTGTTCGAAGCTGTAACCGACCATTTTCTGGTTACGGGACATCTTGTTGCTTTGCTCGCCTTCGTTGAAGTCGGTTGAAAGCTTATGCGCTTTCCCGTTGGCATCGTAATACGGCACAACGGTACCTTCACGCGGCAACCAGCCATAGAAACCGGCATCCGGATCGTTCTGGAAGTTGCTCAGGAAGGTGAAATTCGTTTTATCGTCAGGACGCCAGGTGAAAGATGGCGCGATGCTGTAACGTTTTTCTTTGGACATTTCCTGCTGGCTGTCCTGGCTACGCGCCACGCCCGTCAGGCGATAGGAATAGACGCCGGCATCATCGATGGCATCGCTGAAATCAAAGCCCGTCTGGAACAGGTTATCGGTACCCATTTTGAACTGCACTTCTTTGAGCGGTTCAGTCGTTGGACGTTTGCTGACCATGCTGACGACGCCGCCCGGATTACTTTTTCCGTACAGGACAGAAGACGGGCCGCGCAGCACTTCAACGCGCTCAAGCATGTACGGATCCATCGACACTTCAGAATAGTTATCACCCTGAAGTTTGATGCCGTCGAGATACTGGTTGGTGTTTACGGAAGTGAAACCACGGATCGCAATCGCGTCATACGTGGATGAACTGCCACGGCTGGCGAAGACGCCCGGCGTATATCCCAGCGCTTCTTTCACGGAAGCCGGCTGTTTCATGTCCATCTCTTCGCGGGTCACCACGGAAATAGACTGCGGGGTTTTCACCAGTGGCGTATCGGTTTTAGTCCCGGTCGCACTGTGTTTTGCCGCGATGGTCGCCGCAGGGCCCCATGCTGATTCCTGGACGGCTTGCGCAGACGCTGAACTGGTGACGTTGATCGTATCTTCTTTCGCGGTTGCTGTGGTTGCTGCACCTGCGTAAAACGCGGTGGAGCTCAGAACGGCGGTGATGGTTAACGCGAGCGTCCGGCGCTTAAATGCGCCTTTTTGGACTGAGTTTGAAAGCGTGCATTGAGAAGCCATTGCGTTATCTCTGGAGTGATAATGGGAATGTAAACGATAATTATTATTATGACCGTCGCATAATATGCGCATTGCGCGGGGCTCTGCAAGCCTATTTGACGCATAGATTGGCTGAATGAATAAAAAGTATCCCCATGTTAAACATGGGTAAAAACGCTTATGAATTATACGGAATGAGTTGTGAAAGACCTGGCGGGAATGTAAATCGCGACGGGTAAATTTGAGTCAGGGATAACAATTAAAAAGGGCGCGATTCGCATCGCGCCCTTAAATGTTTCTGAAATCAACAATTTGTTACTGGCCGGAACCGAACATATCCTTGATCCAGCCTGCAACACCGTTGCTGTCTTTCTTGTTCTTGTCGTCCTGCGCCTGAGGTTGCTGTTGCTGCTGTCCCTGAGGCTGTTGTTGTTGCTGTTGCTGCTGAACCTGTTGTTGTTGCTGCTGAACGGCAGATGCAGAAGCCTGGCACATGGCCTCCGGTGAATCCGTCCACACCGGAATGGAACGCGCCGCGCCCCCGCCCAACATGCCGCCACCGCCGCACACAAAGTTACCCGCGCCGTCGATATTCATCGTGCTGATACCTTCCGGCATTTGCAGATCCAGCGGCTGAGGCGTGCCGTTTTCCAGATAGCGGCCATACAGCACCAGCGCACCGGTAGAACCCCACAGCTTAGACGGACCGTTGTTATCGCGGCCAACCCAGGTGATCGCCACCTGATTGCCGTCGATCCCGGCAAACCAGCTGTCACGCAGTTCGTTCGAGGTCCCGGTTTTCGCGGCCAGATGCAGTTTCGGGAATTTGTTCGCCAGCGCGCGCGATGTCCCTTCCTGCACCACCTGCTGCATGGCGTACAATGTCAGATAGGCGGCCTGAGAAGGGATCACACGTACTGCCTGCGGGAAGCTCTGGTACAAGACGGTGCCGTCTTCCGCAATCACCGAACGCACCGCCGACAGTGGCGCTTTGTTACCGCCGCTGGCAATGGTCTGGTATTCCTGCGCCACTTCCATCGGCGTCAGCGCAATCGCACCGAGTAACATCGACGGCGTCTGGTTCAGGGATTCTTTCGGGATCCCCAAATCAATCAGCGTTTTGGTGATGTTGTCGAGGCCGACTGCCATACCGAGGTTAACCGTCGGGACGTTCATGGAACGCGCCAGTGCATCTACCAGCAGAACCTGACCACGGAACTGATGGTCATCGTTTTTCGGTGACCAGATCTGGCCGTTCGCCAGTTTCAGGTTCAGCGGCTGGTCGGCAAGAATGGTGTTCAGACGGTATTTATCCGGCTGCGACAGCGCAGTCAGATAGGTCGCCGGTTTCGCCAGAGAACCGACCTGACGGCGAGCCTGCATGGCGCGGTTGAAACCGGCAAACTGCGTATCCGCACCGCCGACCATCGCCCGCACTTCGCCGGTATAACGGTCAACCACTACCATCGCGGTTTCGATGTCATTCAGGCCGCTTTTCTTACGCAGTAACGGAATGCCTTCTTCCACTGCTTTTTCCGCCGCATCCTGAGAAATCGGATCCAGCGTGGTGAAAATTTTCACCCCGGACATGTCCTGCACTTTGTCGCCGAGCTTGGCCTGCAAGTCCTGACGCACCATCTGCATGAACGCAGGCTGCGGCGAAATCACCCCGCCTTTTGGCTGCACGCCCAGCGGACGCGCGCTCAGCATGTCATACAGTTCCTGATCGATAACTTTCTGATCGACCAGCAAACGCAGCACCAGATTACGACGCTGCAGCGCCATTGTCGGGTTACGCCACGGGTTGTACAGCGACGCGCCTTTCACCATACCGACCAGCAATGCCTGCTGATCGAGGCTCAGTTCGTTCACCGGACGGCCAAAGTAGTACAGGCTCGCCAGCGGGAAACCGCGGATCTGATCGGATCCGCTCTGACCGAGATATACTTCGTTCAGGTACAGCTCAAGAATGCGATCTTTGCTGTAATCGGCGTCAAGCAGCACCGCCATCACCGCTTCACGCGCCTTACGGCTCAGCGAGCGTTCGTTGGTCAGGAACAGGTTTTTGACTAACTGCTGGGTCAGCGTCGAACCGCCCTGCACCGCGTGACCGGCTGTCAGGTTCGCCAACACCGCACGGCCGATGGAGTAGAAGTTAATCCCGTCGTGCTCGTAGAAGTGGCGGTCTTCGGTTGCCAGCAAGGTATCGACCAGCAAATCCGGGAAACCGGAACGTTGCACGAACAGACGTTGTTCGCCGTTGGCATTGGAGGCCTGCAACATGGTGATCAGACGCGGATCCAGGCGGAACAGCCCGAAATCACGCTGATTATCCAGGTTTTTTATTTCTGACAGGCTGTTGCCGTCAAAGACCAGACGGGCATTGACCTGCCCTTCTTTGCCTTCCGGGAAATCAAACGGACGGCGCAGCAAATCAATCGTGTTCGCGCGAACCGTAAATTCACCCGGACGGGTAATACGCGTCACTTCGCGATACTGCGTGCCTTCCAGCAATCCGACCATTTCGGCTTTGCTGATGGCCATATCCGGCTCAAGGTTCACCTGACGACCATAAACGGCCGCCGGTAACTGCCAGACTTTACCGCCGTCGATGCGGCTGTGGATTTCACGGTTCAGATAGACCGCGTAAATACCGAGCAGAATGGCAAAAACGATGAACAGCTTGACCAGCAGCCAGAAAATACGGCGTTTCAGGCTCTTCTTGCCGCCTTTTTTCGCTTTACGCGGCGGTGCTTTGCGGCTCATGCGCGATCCCCGTTCTTCTTCGTAATCATCGTCATCCTCATACTCGTCATCGAGTTCCTCTTCTTCGTATTCGTCGTAGTCGTCATCCCGACGGCTGTGGCGAACCGGACGAGTCCGCTCAGGCTTGCGCCCGGCGGGTTTACCTTTACGGCCTATTGGCTCGCGATCATCGCCAGACATCAGTCATTCTCCCCACATACTGCTGTGTTCGTCATAAAGTTATTCTGCATAATGATTCTGTTGAGCGGAGTCATTTTCATAGTCGATTCAAACGGATACTTTTTATATCCCGCAACGCGGGCAGCAAGGCGCTTACTCTGTGCCCCGCTTTGGTTAACTTCCAGAAGAAAGGTCTGAAAAAAAGCGCACTTTCCTCAACAATTTCGTCGCCACGCTTATTGCGCGGAATACTTCTTGGTTCGCCGTGTCGGCGCGGCCTCCGCCGGATTATCCGGCCAGGGATGTTTCGGGTAGCGCCCTTTCATTTCTTTCTGCACTTCACGGTACGAGCCCTGCCAGAACGCCGCCAGATCGGCGGTGATTTGCAAGGGCCGTTGCGCCGGAGACAGTAATTCCAGCACCACGTTTACACGCCCTTCGGCCACTACCGGGCTGCGTTCCTCGCCAAACATTTCCTGCATCCGCACCGAAAGCGCCGGTGGCTGGTCTGCATGATAGCGGATCGGCAGGCGACTGCCAGTCGGGACGGTGTAATGCGTCGGTAAAGCGGCGTCCAGACGCTGACGCTGCTGCCAGTCACAAAGCCTTAATAAGGCATCATGCAAATCAACCTGTTGCAGCGATTTTAACGAACGCACGCCCTGTAAAGAAGGCTGTAACCAGCTTTCCAGCCCGTCGAGTAACGTCTCGTCGTCCATCGCTGGCCAGCTGGCTTCCGGCAGCCATTTTGCCGCACAGGTCAGGCGCAGGCGCAGCTGTTCCGCCGCGACAGACCAGGTGAGCGCCTGTAAACCCTGCGTGCGGATCCAGTCGATCAATGCCTGTTGCAGCTCGGCATCTTCCGGCTTCGCCAGCGGACTGGCTTTCAGCACCAGACGCCCGATTTGCCAGCGTCGCCACGCGCGCAGCGTACCTTTTCCCTCATCCCATTCGACCGCCGCCTGCTCTTTCACCACGTCCGGCAGCCGCGCAGGCAATTGGGTTATATCCAGCGAAATCGCCAGCAAAATGCGGGCGTCCGGGCTGTTGTTGCCCTGCAATAATTGCGGCGCCACCAGCCACGGCGCGCGGGTTAATCCGTCGTCCTGCGGTAAAGACGCGCCCAGCCCGTTCGCCAGCAGATAACGGCCATCTTCACCGCGTCGCTGGGCGATACGGTCGCTGAATGCGCGCGCCAGCAGCCACGGCGCGAGTGACGCATCGGCATCACCGCTTTTCCCGCCGGTGCGCTGCGCCAGCTGTTTTGCACGCCGCTGCCAGTTGCCCTGCGGACGGCTGAACCAGTAATCAATATCCGGCAATCCGCCGCGCGGCGGCTCTTCGAGCATGGCCGCCAGCAGCGCCGCCGTTGCCAGCGCGTCCGGGCTTTGCTGCGCCGCAGAAATCAACATCGCCGCCAGCCTGGGCTCACAGCCGAGTTGCGCCATGCGCTGTCCGGCGGCGGTAATTTTGCCGTGCGCGTCGGTTGCGCCAAGCTGATGCAAAAGGTGTTTTGCCGCCGACAACGCCGCCGTGGGCGGCATATCCAGCCACTGAAGCTGCGCCGGATCCTGACAACCCCACTGCAACAGCTCCAGCCAGAAACTGCTCAGATCGCTTTGCAGGATTTCTGCTTCGGCCTGCGCACTGGCGCGTTCCGCCTGCTCTTTGCTGAACAGATGCCAGCACACTCCGGGCTCAAGACGCCCTGCACGGCCTGCGCGCTGGGTCATGGACGCCTGACTGATGCGCTGAGTGATCAGCCGCGTCAGGCCGCTGCGCGGGTCAAACTGCGCGCTGCGTTCCAGACCGCTGTCGACCACCAGCCGGATGCCTTCGATGGTCAGACTGGTTTCCGCAATATTGGTTGCCAGCACGATTTTGCGACGTCCGGCAGGTGACGGCTGAATGGCTTTTTGCTGCTGCTCTAAAGAAAGCGCGCCGTACAGCGGGCAGAGATCGACATCGTCTGCCACCTTGCCCGACAGCAGATTTTGCACGCGGGTAATTTCAGAAACACCGGGTAAAAACAGCAGCATCGAACCGGGGTTTTCACTCATCAGGCGGCTGACCATGCGGGCCACGCCTTCGTCCAGCCGTTCGTGGGTGGCGAGGGAAAGATATTGCCGGTCAACCGGAAAACTGCGGCCTTCGGAGACGATCACCGGCGCATCAGGCAGCAGCGGCGATAAACGCAGATTATCCAGCGTCGCGGACATGATCAGTAATTTAAGATCATCGCGCAGCGCATTTTGTACGTCGAGCAGCAACGCCAGCGCCAGATCGGCCTGCAAACTGCGCTCATGGAATTCATCGAGGATCACCAGCGAAACACCTGTCAGTTCAGGATCCGCCTGCACCATGCGGGTGAGAATGCCTTCGGTCACGACTTCAAGCCGCGTCGCCGCACTGGTTTTGCTTTCGGCGCGCATACGGTAACCGACGGTTTGCCCCGGCGTTTCGCCCAGCTGCTGCGCCAGACGGAAAGCGACATTTTTTGCCGCCAGACGACGCGGTTCCAGCAACAGGATTTTCCCCGGCAGATTGCCTTGTTTGAGCAGCTGCAACGGCAACCAGGTCGATTTACCGGCACCAGTCGGCGCGAGCAATAACACTTGCGGTGCCTGCTTAAGGGCGGCTAAAAGCGGTTCAAGGACGGCGCTGACCGGCAAAGAAGACAATGAATTCTCCATGAGAGTTAACTTTAAACGGCGGGCATTGTAGCATTTAGCGCCAGATCCGGTATGTCGTGATTTTTTCAACCAGGAATGAATATGTCTGTCGAGCGCCGCCTGTTTTTCGCTTTATCGTTACCTGCAAAGTTACAAAAGCAGGTCATCAAATGGCGTGCCGAACATTTTCCGCAAGACACCGGCCGCCCCGTCACGGCGGCGAACCTGCACATTACGCTGGCGTTTCTGGGCGAAATCAGTGAACTCAAAGCCGGCGCGCTGACCCGCATCGCCGGACGCATTCAGGCGCAGAAATTCAGCCTGTGTCTGGACGATATCGGGCACTGGCCGGGTTCCGGCGTAGTGTGGATTGGTACGAAGCGCGCGCCCAATGCGCTGCTGCAACTGGCTTCCGTGCTGCGCTCTCACGCCGCCCGCAACGGCTGCCACCAAAGTACGCTGCCGTTTCATCCGCATGTATCGCTCTACCGCAGTGCCACGCGCCCGGTCGCCATTCCGCCCGCCACGCCTGACTGGCAACTGGAAGCAGAAGATTTCAGTCTGTACGAATCCACTTATGAACGCGGGCGCACCCGTTACCGCTGCCTGCAAAGCTGGCCTCTGGCTGACATTCCGGCCACCTGAACCTCTTTTATACGGAAACTCTCATGCATTTCGAGCCAGCGCTTCAACCCGCGACCCTGATAAAACGTTACAAACGTTTTCTCGCTGATGTGATCACCCCCGATGGCCGGGAACTCACGCTGCACTGCGCCAACACCGGCGCAATGACCGGCTGCGCCACGCCGGGCGATACCGTCTGGTATTCCACGTCGGATAACGCCAAACGTAAATATGCCCACAGCTGGGAACTGACCGAAACGCAGCAACATCACTGGATTTGCGTGAATACGCTGCGGGCAAATCAGCTGGTGCGCGAAGCTATCGAGGCACAGCGCATACCGGAATTATCCGGTTACAGTAATTTATCGGCGGAAGTAAAATACGGCACCGAAAATAGCCGTATAGACTTGATGTTACAGGCAGAAAATCAACCTGACTGCTATATTGAAGTGAAATCTGTCACGTTGCTGCACGCCGGTCAGGGATTCTTCCCGGATGCAGTCACACTGCGCGGCCAGAAGCATTTGCGCGAGTTACAGTCGATGGCAGAACAGGGGCAGCGAGCGGTACTTTTCTTCGCTGTTTTACATTCAGGCATTGAAAGCGTGTCCGCTGCACACCATATTGATCCCCGTTACACAGAATTGCTGACGCAGGTTCAGAAAAAAGGTGTAGAAGTGATGTGCTACGGTGCCGCACTTTCTGCTGAGGGTATCCGCCTCACAGAACGATTACCGCTGGTCACGAAATCGCTAAACGGATAAACCCAGTTCGGATAACCCTGTTATTAGCCGTCGGCGGCATAAATACAGGTCGCGAATACGCGTTTCCTCACAGGCTTGTCAAGCACCTGTCAGGAATAATTGCCAACCTCGTTGCCTTCTGTTATTTATAGCGGCCTGATTTTTTCCCCCGTTGGGGATCGAAATGTTCGAAGCCTGTCATTTGCAGAAAATCTGTAAACGCTAAGGTGGATGAACATAGTGCGTGTTATGTAGGAGAAGCATCATGCAAGAAGGCCAAACCCGTAAGACGTCGTCCTTGAGCATTCTCGCTATCGCTGGGGTGCAGCCGTATCAAGAGAAGCCGGGCGAAGAGTACATGAACGACGCTCAGCTGGCTCACTTCAAAAAGATTCTTGAAGCATGGCGCAATCAGCTCAGGGATGAAGTAGATCGTACCGTTACACACATGCAGGATGAAGCTGCAAACTTCCCTGATCCGGTTGACCGTGCCGCTCAGGAAGAAGAATTCAGCCTCGAACTGCGTAACCGTGACCGTGAACGTAAGCTGATCAAAAAGATTGAAAAAACACTGAAAAAAGTGGAAGACGAGGATTTCGGTTATTGCGATTCCTGTGGCGTTGAGATTGGCATCCGCCGTCTTGAAGCACGTCCGACCGCTGACTTGTGTATCGACTGTAAGACTCTGGCTGAAATCCGCGAAAAGCAGATGGCTGGCTAAGTCCGGGTCCCACGCGGTGCGTCATGCACCGCGTTCCCTTTTAAAGCACGCCCATTCTTATGCCACAAGATCAATACACAGGCCGTTTCGCGCCTTCACCTTCCGGTGACCTCCATTTTGGTTCGCTGATTGCCGCGCTCGGCAGTTATCTTCATGCCCGTTCTCAAAAAGGCCAATGGCAGGTACGCATTGACGATATCGATCCGCCGCGTGAAATCCCCGGTTCCGCTGACCGCATTCTGACCACGCTCGAACGCTATGGTCTGGAGTGGGACGGCGACGTCGTCTGGCAATCCAAACGTCATGACGCCTACCGCGAAGTGCTTGATGTGTTGTATCAGCAGCAAAAAAACTATTACTGCAACTGCACCCGCCAGCGCATTGCGCAAAGTGGCGGCTTCTACGACGGTCACTGCCGTGACCTGAATGTAGGCGCGGAAAACGCGGCAATTCGCCTGCATCAGACCTTGCCGGTTTACGGTTTTGATGATGATTTTCAGGGGCATTTGCAGGCCGAGCGTCAGCTTGCTGAAGAAGATTTTATTATCCGCCGCCGCGACGGGCTGTTTGCCTACAATCTGGCGGTGGTCGTCGATGACCATTTTCAGGGTGTAAATCATATTGTGCGCGGGGCCGATCTTATTGAGCCAACCGTCCGCCAGATTTCGCTCTACCGGCATCTGGGTTATCCGCAACCGGGATATCTGCATTTGCCGCTGGCACTGAATGAAAATGGCGACAAGCTTTCCAAACAAAATCACGCACCGGCGCTGCCTGAAGGCGATCCGCGGCCGGTTATCATTAACGCACTGAAATTTTTAGGCCAAACGCTGCCGGAAAACTGGCAGGATTACACTTTGCCTTTATTATTACGCTGGGCGACAACGCACTGGACGCCCTCTGAGATCCCGCGTCAGGGCGCTTAATCACCGCTGAACTGACATCGGCATTCTCAAAGAGGCTATCGTGAGCTATGATTAGCCGCTGTTTTTGCGTCACGCTAATTTTTTCAGTCACTATCGAGGTGTACCATTTTTACCCGAGTAGCCAATTTTTGCCGTAAGGTGCTGGTCCGTGAAGATAAAGTCGTTCGTGAAGAAAAGGCTGTTCATGACGAAGCCGCACTTCATGGAGAAACTCATCGCGAGGACAATTCCCGTCGCGATCCGTCTCCTGTGGCTGAAAACACTGTGAAAGCAAACAATCCTGAACGTCGTGACAACGAGCAACGCCGCGAAAATCGTGGCCGTCGGGAAGACAACGCAAACCGTGGCGACCGTCGTAACAACAATACCCGTCGCTCAGGGCCTTATCAGCCACGTGGCGAACGCAACGACAATCGCGGTGAGCGCAGCGACAACCGTTCTGAACGCAGTGAACCCCGCGCTCCGCGTGCGGAACACGTTCAGAAACCGCGTCCGTCATTCGATTACGCGGGTGAAACCCGTGCCATCACCATTGTTCCCCGCGATGAGCACAATATTTCCCGTCGCGACATCAGCGAAAACGCCCTGAAAGTCCTGTACCGCCTGAACAAATCTGGCTATGAAGCCTTCCTGGTGGGCGGTGGCGTGCGCGATTTGCTGCTGGATAAAAAACCGAAAGATTTCGATATCACCACCAACGCAACGCCCGATCAGGTGCGCAAACTTTTCCGTAACTGCCGTCTGGTTGGCCGCCGTTTCCGTCTGGCCCACGTCATGTTCGGCCCGGAAATCATCGAAGTGGCCACGTTCCGTGGTCATCACGAACAGTACGAAGAAACCGACGATAAAAACGTTTCCCAGCAGGCCCAGAACGGCATGCTGCTGCGCGACAATATCTTCGGCACGATTGAAGACGATGCCCAGCGCCGCGACTTCACCATCAACAGCCTGTATTACGGCGTGGCTGATTTCACCGTCCGCGATTACACCGGCGGCCTGCGTGACCTGGAAAACGGTATCATCCGTCTGATTGGCGATCCGGAAACCCGTTACCGCGAAGATCCGGTGCGGATGCTGCGCGCGGTACGTTTCGCCGCAAAACTGGACATGAAAATCAGCCCGGAAACCGCGGAGCCAATCCCACGTCTGGCGACCCTGTTACAGGAAATTCCGCCCGCACGTCTGTTTGAAGAATCGCTGAAACTCCTGCAGGCCGGTTACGGTTACGAAACGTATAAAAAGCTGTGTGAATACCAGCTGTTCCAGCCGTTGTTCCCGCTGATTGCCCGCCAGTTTACTGAAGCTGGCGATAGCCCGATGGAACACATTCTGCTGCAGGTTCTGAAAAATACCGACTCCCGTTTGCAAAACGATCAGCGCGTCAATCCGGCGTTCCTGTTCGCGGCAATGTTGTGGTATCCGGTGATTGAACATGCACAGAAACTGGCGCAGGAAGGCGGCCTGACGTATTACGACGCCTTCGCGCTGGCCATGAACGATGTGCTCGACGAACAATGTCGCACGCTGGCCATTCCGAAACGTATTACCACGCTGGTGCGTGATATCTGGGCATTGCAGCTGCGTCTGTCGCGCCGTCAGGGCAAACGTGCGCACAAGCTGATGGAACATCCTAAGTTCCGCGCCGCTTACGATTTACTGGTTCTGCGTGCTGAAGTGGAACAACATCGCGAACTGCAAAGTCTGGCGCAGTGGTGGGGAGAATTCCAGGAAGCGACTCCGGCCTCTCAGAAAACCATGCTCGGTACGCTGGGCGATGATGCGATCCCGGCACGCCGGGCGCGTACCCGCCGCCCCCGCAAACGGGCTCCGCGCAAGGACGGCGGTCAATGATCCGCGTTTACCTGGCTCTGGGCAGTAATCTTGCCCGTCCTCTTGACCAGGTAAATTGCGCGCTGGAGGCGCTGGCACATTTGCCGCGCACCCGTTTTGTCGCCGCGTCCCCGTTTTACCGCAGTAAACCGCTGGGGCCGCAGGATCAACCTGATTATCTGAACGCCGTCGTGGCGCTCGATACGCTGTTGCCGCCGGAACAATTGCTCGATTGTACTCAGGCCATCGAGCAAAATCAGGGACGTGTCCGCAAAGCCGAACGCTGGGGCCCGCGGACATTGGATCTTGATATGCTGATTTATGGCGATCGGGTGATCAACACTGACCGTTTGATCGTGCCGCATTACGACATGAAGAATCGTGAATTTATGCTGTATCCGCTGGCGGATCTGGCACCGGATCTGGTGTTTCCGGATGGCGAAACGCTGCAAAGCATACTGGCACGCGTTCCGCTGAATGGCCTGAAAAAATGGTAAGTCGCTCAGCGACTTACCTGCACTTGTAATCCCCCTTCTGCTTTGTTCCTGTAATCAACGCGCAACTGATGCAGCTGAGCGATCCTTTGTACGATCGAAATTCCCAGCCCGCTGCCGGTTTGCTCCTGACCCGGTGGCCGGTAAAAACGTTCGCCCAGCCGCGCCTGATGTTCTGCCGTGATCCCCGGCCCCTGATCGTCGACCGTTAATCCCTGCGCATTCAGCGTCACCGACACGGTGGTTCCCGCCGGAGAATAGCGAATCGCGTTATCCAGCAGATTGCGTACCATCAGAGAAAGCAGAAGCGATTGCCCGCGCATGTCCGGCGGCGTGCCCTGTTCTTCAAAACGTAATTCGATGCCTTTTTTGTGCGCGCAGTAATCCTGCTCGGCCAGATTTTGGGCCAGCAGCGAAGGCCAGTCGATCATCTCCAGCTCCTCAGGTTCTGAAAAACTTTCCAGCCGCGAAAGCGTCAGCAGCTGATCCACCAGCCGTGTGGCGCGATCGATACTGGTGGTCAGGTTTTCCAGCGCATGTTCGCGCATTTCGGCGTCGTCACCGGAAAGCTGAACCACTTCGGTTTGCACGCGCAATGCAGCCAGCGGGCTGCGTAATTCATGCGCCGCGTCGGAGGTAAACCGGCGTTCGCGGACCAGCATTTCACTGGTGCGGTCAAACAAAGAATTCAGCGCATTCGCCAGCGGCAGGACTTCACCGGGCAGACGATCGGTGATAATCGGCGTCGCATCTTCCGGCGAGCGCTGCCGCAACCCTTCCGCCACGCGGCGCAGCGGACGAAGTTCCAGCGTCACCATCACAATCAGCGCCAGCAGCAATACCGGCAACGAAGCCAGCCAGGGCGTCAGTTGCCCGCTGACCAAACTCCAGGCCATATCGTTGCGGTAATCGTATTCCTGCCCGACGGCCACGCGATATTGCCCGTCCGGCGACGTCAGCCAGACCATGCGCCAGTCATCGCCTTTCAGTTCTTCATCTTTAAAGCCCTGTATGTTGCCGTCGAAGCGGATGCGTTTGCCGTTTTCGCCGTCGTTGAGCAGCATGTCGCCCTGCTGATTGAAAATGGCAAACGTCAGCGCATCGTCATCGGTATGACCGCGCGAGCCTTTGCGCACCATCTTTTTGGTATCCGGCAACTCAGCATCTTTTTGCATATTCACCCGGTCGCCCAGCCCGGTGGCGGCGAGACGTTTGGCGAACAACATCTGTTGCGTATCAAATACTTCATTGATGTGTTTACGGGTCTGATGCCACGCCACGCCACTGGCAATCAGCCACGTCATCAGCGCCAGCACGGTGAACAGCAGGATCAGCCGGAGGCGCAGACTCAGGTTTTTCAGCTCCTTCACGCGTTCTCCCCGGACAGCGCATCGCCCAGCGTATAACCCACGCCGTGAACGGTGCGGATAAAGCTTTTGCCGAGTTTGCTGCGAAGATGGTGGATATGGACTTCAACCGCGTTACTGCTGACCTCATCGTCCCAGTTGTACAGTTTTTCCTGAATCAGCGTGCGTGCCAGAACGCGGCCTTTGTTATTGAGAAACAATTCCAGCACCGCGACTTCACGCGGCGTGAGCGTTACGGTTTCGCCGTTGAGGGTTACGCTGCGGGCAGCCGGATCAAATTCAACTGCACCGTGCGTCACTTTTGGCGTAATCACGCCGTGACGGCGGCGGATCAGCGCCTGCAAACGCGCGGCCACTTCCACCAGCGCAAACGGCTTACACAAATAATCATCCGCCCCGGCCTGCAACCCGCCGACACGCTGTTCAAGCGCATCGCGCGCCGTGAGGATCAGCACCGGCGTGTCGCGACCGGCCTTGCGCCATTCGCGCAGCAGATCCATGCCGTCCATTCCCGGCAGGCTTAAATCGAGGATCACCGCATCGTACGGCGCGCTGTCGAGCGCGGCTTTTCCGGTCAGCCCGTCGGTGAACCAGTCGAGCGTAAAACCCAGTTTTGTCAGCCCGGCTTTGATGCCGTCGCCAATCATTTTGTCGTCTTCAACCAATAGAATCCGCATGGTTCCCTCCGTTTTTTTCATTATAGGCGACGCTTCTTAATCACTTCTTAAGATCGGGATCATGGAGTCCGTTGCTGATCTTGCTGTCTGCATTTCGGCTCATACAGTAGAATACCGGCATCATATTCATCCGATGAATTATTCAAAGGAAAGTGTTCATGAAACCAACAACGCTGAGCCAGCTTCGCCAATGGAAGCAGGAAAAACACAAATTTGCGACCATTACCGCCTATGACGCCAGCTTTGCACAGCTCTTTGCTGAGCAGGGCATCACCGTCATGCTGATTGGTGACTCTCTCGGGATGGTCGTTCAGGGGCAGGATTCCACCCTGCCGGTGACGGTTGAGGAAATTGCTTACCATACGCGCTGTGTGCGCCGTGGCGCGCCTCAGGCTTTATTGCTGGCTGACCTGCCGTTCATGAGTTACGCCACGCCGGAACAGGCGTTTGAAAGCGCGGCAATCCTGATGCGTGCCGGCGGCAATATGGTGAAACTCGAAGGCGGCAGCTGGCTATGCGATACGGTTAAAATGCTGACCGAGCGCGCCGTTCCGGTGTGCGGCCATCTCGGCCTGACGCCGCAATCTGTGAACATTTTCGGTGGTTACAAAGTGCAGGGTCGCGATGAAGTCGCCGCAAACCAGCTCATCAAAGACGCGCTGATGCTCGAAGAAGCTGGCGCGCAGCTGCTGGTGCTGGAATGTGTTCCCGTTGAACTGGCGCGCCGCGTGACCGAAGAACTGAGCATCCCGGTGATCGGCATCGGTGCCGGTAACGTGACCGACGGACAGATTCTGGTGATGCATGATGCGTTCGGCATTACCGGCGGCCATACGCCGAAATTTGCCAAAGACTTCCTGGCCGAAGCGGGCGATATCCGCAGCGCGGTGCGCTTGTATGTCGATCAGGTCGCGCAGGGCGTGTATCCGGGCGAAGAGCATTCCTTTAAATAATCGGGAGAAGAAGTGTGCTGATAATTGACAGCGTGGCGCTGCTGCGTCGCGAGATCCGCGATTTCCGTACGAATAACAAACGTATTGCCCTGGTGCCGACCATGGGGAATTTACACGAAGGCCACATGACGCTGGTGGATGAAGCGAAAGCGCGCGGCGACGTGGTGGTCGTGAGTATTTTCGTCAATCCGATGCAGTTCGAACGCCCGGACGATCTGGAACGTTACCCGCGCACCTTGCAGGAAGACTGCGAAAAGCTGAACAAACGCGGCGTGGATCTGGTGTTTGCCCCGTCTCCGGCAGAGGTTTATCCGAAAGGCCTGACAACACAAACACAGGTCGATGTACCGGTGATTTCCACCATTCTGGAAGGTGCGAGCCGTCCGGGGCATTTCCGTGGCGTCTCGACGATTGTTAGCAAATTGTTCAATCTGGTGCAGCCGCAGGTGGCCTGTTTCGGCCAGAAAGACTTCCAGCAACTGGCGCTGCTGCGCACGATGGTGGAAGACATGGGCTACGACATTGATATTGTGGGCGTACCGATTGTGCGCGCCAAAGACGGCCTGGCACTGAGTTCGCGCAATGGTTATCTGACCTCCGAAGAGCGTAAACTGGCACCACAGCTGAACAAGATCATGAATGCGCTGGCAGAACGTCTGAGCCAGGGCGAGCGTCACGTTGAAGAGATGTTGCAGGAAACCGCGCAACAGCTGCGTGAAGCCGGATTTACGCCAGATGAATTGTTTATTCGTGATGCCAAAACCTTGCAGGAATTGTCCGTCGACAGCACGTCTGCGGTGATCCTGATGGCGGCATGGTTAGGGAAGGCCCGGCTGATTGATAATCAAGAGGTTGATCTGACGCAGTAGACAGCGCAGCTCAAATCGGCAACTATGTTGGCCGCCGGAAATATCGGAATTTTATTATGTCCGCCCGGCGGGTTCCCTGATTTTTTACGCAAGTAAGGTATATGTGATGATCCGCACTATGCTGCAAGGCAAACTGCACCGGGTTCACGTGACTCAGGCAGATTTGCACTACGAAGGTTCCTGCGCCATCGACCAGGACTTTCTCGATGCTTCAGGCATTTTAGAGTACGAAGCGATTGATATTTATAACGTTGATAACGGTCAGCGTTTCTCAACTTACGCCATCGCGGCAGAACGCGGTTCGCGTATTATTTCGGTTAACGGTGCGGCAGCGCGCTGCGCCTGTGTCGGCGATCTGCTGATCATCTGCTCTTACGTGCAGATGTCTGACGCCGATGCCCGCCAGCACAAACCGAAAGTGGCCTATTTTGAAGGTGAAAACCAACTGAAACGCACCGCGAAAGCCGTGCCAGTTCAGGTGGCTTGATAAAACGCCTCCCCCTGCGAAGGGGGAGGATGGGAGGGGGTTTAGCCGCTGACTCAGTCGTTTATGCTGATCTGGTTAAACCAACACCCCATCCCAGCCTTCCCCTCGTGAGAGGGGAAGGAGCAATAAAATTAACTTCTCAGACCACGCCCGCGCTCAATCAAGTACCACGCCAGCAGATAAAACGCCGCAATAAACGCCACCAGCACGCTCATTGTGAAGATCAGCGGAACATCACTGATCCCCAGGAATCCGTAGCGGAAACCGCTGATCATGTAGACGATCGGGTTAAGCTTGGAGATCGCCTGCCAGATTGGCGGCAGCAGCGACAGCGAGTAAAACACGCCGCCCAGATACGTCAGCGGTGTCAGCACGAACGTCGGGATCAGGCTGATATCATCAAACGTGGTGGCAAACACCGCATTCAGCAAACCGCCCAGCGAGAACAGGATTGCCGTCAGCAGCAGCGTCAGTGCAATCACCCACCAGGAATGGATCACCAGCGGCACGAAGAACAGCGAAATCGCCGTGACCAGGATCCCCACACAGATCCCACGCGCCACGCCGCCGCCGACATAACCGGCGATCACCACGTGCGTTGGCACCGGCGCAACCAGCAGCTCTTCAATATTGCGCTGGAATTTCGCGCTGAAGAACGACGATGCCACGTTGGCATAAGAGTTGGTGATCACCGCCATCATGATCAGGCCCGGCACGATAAACTGCATGTAAGTAAAACCGTGCATGCTGCCGATTTGTGAGCCGATGAGGTTACCGAAGATGATGAAATAAAGCGTCATGGTGATCACAGGCGGAACCAGCGTTTGGATCCAGATACGGCCAAACCGGTTGATCTCTTTCATCCAGATGCTTTTAAGTGCGATCCAATACAGTTGCGACATTATTTCTTTTCCCCGTTGCCGTTCACCAGCGTGACAAACAACTCTTCCAGACGGTTGGCTTTGTTACGCATACTCAATACCTGCACGCCCTGCTTGCTCAGCTGGCTGAACAGGGAGTTCAGCCCCTGTTCGCGCATGACTTCCACTTCCAGCGTCGACGTATCCGTCAGCTGGCTGCGATAGCCTTCCAGCACCGGCAGCGGACTTTTCGCCCCCAGATCCAGAATAAAGGTTTCGGATTTCAGCTTGGACAACAGCGCTTTCATGCTGGTGTTTTCCACCAGTTCGCCGCCCTGAATAATGCCGATATTGCGGCACAGCATTTCAGCTTCTTCCAGATAGTGCGTGGTCAGAATAATGGTCGTGCCCTGCGCATTCAGCTCTTTCAGGAAACCCCACATGGAGCGACGCAGTTCGATATCCACACCGGCGGTCGGTTCATCGAGGATCAGCAGTTTCGGTTCGTGCATCAGTGCGCGGGCAATCATCAGGCGACGCTTCATGCCGCCGGAAAGCATCCGGGAACGCTCATTGCGCTTACCCCATAAATCCAGCTGGGTCAGATACTTTTCAGCACGCTGAAGCGCCAGCGGACGCGGCACGCCGTAGTAACCGGCCTGGTTGACGACAACCTGCATCACGGTTTCAAACGGGTTGAAGTTAAATTCCTGCGGCACCAGCCCGAGCTGACGTTTAGCGTTGACGATATCTTTGTCGATGTCATAACCGAACACCCGCACTTTACCGGCGGTTTTGTTCACCAGTGAACTGATGATGCCAATGGTCGTCGATTTACCCGCACCGTTCGGCCCCAACAGGGCATAAAAATCGCCGGCTTCGACCCGCAGATCGATACCGCGCAAAGCCTGTACACCACCGGCGTAAGTTTTCGTTAACTTTTCCAGTTCCAATGCATAATTCATAAAAGGACGTACCTTGTTGTGAAAACCCTGTTGTAGGAATGAGTAAGAGGAGATGTTGAATCAGTTTTAAAAGACGGAGCATTGCCCTATATTACTCCATCGCAGTTGGCTCGTTACAGGCTATTAACCTCAATGAATGATATAGAAAAGCTCATCCGTAATAACGCCAACTGGTCCAAGACCATGATCGACGAAGATCCTGGCTTCTTCGAACGACTCTCTCAATCTCAAAAACCCCGTTTTCTGTGGATTGGTTGTTCTGACAGTCGCGTTCCCGCAGAACAACTGACCGGGCTTGAACCGGGCGAACTGTTTGTTCACCGTAACGTCGCCAACCTGGTTATCCATACTGATCTCAACTGCCTGTCCGTTGTGCAATATGCTATCGACGTACTGGAAGTGGAACACGTCATCATTTGCGGTCACTACGGTTGCGGTGGCGTACAGGCAGCGGTTGAAAACCCAGAACTGGGTTTGATTAATAACTGGTTATTGCATATCCGGGACATCTGGTACAAACACAGTTCCCTGCTGGGCGAACTGTCACCGAATCAGCGTCTCGATAAATTGTGCGAACTGAACGTGGTCGAACAAGTGTACAACCTCGGCCACTCCACCGTGATGCAATCGGCCTGGAAACGCGGCCAGAAAGTCACGCTGCACGGCTGGGTTTACGGCATTCAGGACGGACGACTGCGCAATCTCGAAGTCGACGCCACCAGCCGCGAAACGCTGGAACAGCGCTACCGTCAGGGCGTCTCCGCCTTACTGAACGGCAATCCGCAATAACAAACCGCCCCACTCTACAGAAAATCAAAAAACAAAAGGCACAAAAATGTGCCTTTTGGGGTGCTTTTTTCTGTACCCACTGACTTCAGAAAATGGCTGAAGCGGATAGCTTGTTTCTATTCGTCCAGCATAACCACTTTGCCCACGTACGGCAGATGGCGGTAACGCTGGGCGTAGTCGATGCCGAAACCGACGACGAATTCGTCCGGGATGGCAAAACCGACGTATTCCACCTGGACTTCGACTTCACGGCGTTCTGGCTTATCGAGCAGGGTACAAATTGCCAGTGATTTCGGGCCGCGCAGTTGCAGCAGTTCGCGCACTTTGCTCAGCGTGTTGCCGGAGTCAATGATGTCTTCGACGATCAGCACGTCTTTGCCGCGAATGTCTTCGTCGAGATCTTTAAGGATTTTGACGTCACGGGTGGTGGACATGCCGTTGCCGTAGCTTGATGCGGTCATGAAATCGACTTCATGCGGCACATCAATGGCGCGGCACAAATCGGCCATGAACATAAAGGAACCGCGCAGCAGCCCGACCAGTACCATTTCGCTGCCGCTGTCACGGTAGTGATCGGTGATTTTACGGCCCAGCTCTTCAATTCGGGTTTTGATTTCCTGTTCGGAAATCATGACATCAACGCGATGTTTCATATAAAGACTAACCACCTGATTTAAGAATATTTATCGCCGTTTTCAGAAAGAACGGCGACCATATAGTGGAAAGGATTATATCAAAGAACCCGGCGATGAGTAACGCCGGTGTCAGCCAATACCCGCCTGGTGCAGGTCATGCAGGTTGATGGCACCCACCAAAATGCCCTCGCTGTCGACCACCGGCGCGGCGCTGATGTGCTGCTCGTGCAGCGCTTCCAGCGCTTCACCTGCCCGCCATTGGGCAGGAAGCTGATACCCCGGACGGCTCATCGCGCTCACCAGCGGATCGTTCAGGCTGTTTCCTTTCACCAGCCAGCGGCGCAAATCGCCGTCGGTGAAAACGCCCACCACATGCAGGCTGGCGTCGCATACTGCAATCAGCCCCAGACCGGTGCGGCTCAGTTCCAGCATGGCATCCATGACGTTTTTCTGGCTGTCGACAACCGGCAAGCGATCACCGGTGCGCATCAGGTTGTGGACGCGGTTAAGCAATCTTGCGCCCAGACTGCCCCCCGGATGTGAGCGCGCGAAATCTTCTGCGCCGAAACCACGGTGGCGCATCAGTGCCATCGCCAGTGCATCGCCCATCATCAGCGTATTCACGGCGCTGGATGTCGGCGCGAGCCCCATCGGGCAAGCCTCGCGCTCAACGCTGATGTCGAGCACGCAATCGGCCGCCTGCGCCAGCGGGGAATTTTTGCCACCAGTGATGGCGATCAGGCGCGTCTGGTTTTCTTTCAGCAGCGGCAAAATCGTATCCAGCTCTTTTGCGCGGCCGGAATAAGAAATGAAAATCAGCACATCGTTGCTGCCGATCATCCCCAGATCGCCGTGCAGGGCTTCGGCGGGATGAACAAAGAACGCAGGCGTCCCGGTGCTGGCCAGCGATGCGGCGATTTTCTTGCCGATATGCCCGGATTTCCCCATGCCGGAAACCACCGCTTTACCGGTACAGTTCAGCAACAGGCGGCACGCGCAAAGGAAATTATCGTCGAGACGCGTGAGTAACCGTTGCGCTTCTTCGATCTCAATTTCCAGCGTTTCGCGTGCGTAGTTCAGTAATGAATCATTCATCGTCTTCCCCGACTAAAATAATGCGGATCCCCAGTTTTTCGATGGCCTCACGATAGGGAGCGGTTAACCCGCTGTCCGTGATCAACGTATCGACTTTGCCCAAATTACAGACCACATTCGGGCTTTTTCGGCCGAACTTTGAGGAATCCACCAGCAGGAAAATACGTTCGGCGGCATTGCACATCGCCTGGCTGACGCCGTGAACTTCGTTGAACGTGGTGACACCGCCGTTCAGATCGACGCCATCCGCGCCGATAAACAGTTTGTCGAAATTAAACTGATCAAAAGCACTTTCCGCCAGGCTGCCATGAAACGAAGAGGATTTTTTACGGTAGGTGCCACCCGGCATGAGAATGGTTTGATCGTTATCGAGTTCCACCAGCGCATTGACGATATGCAGGCTGTTGGTCATGACGGTGATGTTATTGAACTGACTGAGGAAAGGCACCATCTGCATGACGGTGCTGCCTGCGTCGAAAATCAGGGAGTCGCCGTCCTGAATTTCATTAATCGCGGCGCGGGCAATGCGCAGCTTTTTACCGGTGTTGATGTGTGTTTTACGATCGATAGGCTGGTCGCCTTCTTCGCGGCTCAGCACCACGCCGCCGTAGGTGCGGATTACGGCACCTTCTTCTTCCAGCAGCGTGAGATCTTTCCTGATGGTGGTGCCGGTCGTGGCGAAATGCGCCGCCAGATCTTCCACCGCCGTCTTACCAAATTGCTGCAAATGCTCCAGTATCGCCGCCTGCCGTTGCTTAGGTTTCATCACGATTTCCGCTCAAATTTTCAGATAAATTCACTCGCCATCATTCTTTTTGAAAGATAATAGCTTTTAAAGTGAAAATATCATGATTTCGGTTCAATCGCTAATGATAGTGCGGTTTGAATATTCGGTTCTTTCGGGAAGATCACACCTGTCATCAATTGTTCCCGTTTCATTCCGTTGAGGCGCGTAAAAGGCTGAGGAGTGGCAAAAATGGTCAGCCCGCGCAGCAGAAAACCGGCGCAGACTTTTTCTTCTTTATCGAAAGCCAGCGCCAGCACCACGCGCGGTTTGAAGCGGCCGCCCGAACGCCCGACGCCCACCGAACCGCGTAAACACAGCTGATCAAACGCGCGGTTGAAACGTTGTAACTGCCACCAGCCCAAAACAATCTGAGCCGCCCAGGCCAGAATGGCGCACGCAATCAGCGCGGAAGTCGGGGTCATCGTTTTCTCCTTAAAAGTAAAAATCCGCCCCTGTCTCAGACAAGGGCGGAGGGCATCAGAACATGACCTGTCCGCCGGTAATATTGATTGACTGGCCGGTGCAGTAGGACGCTTTATCGCTGGCGTAAAACAGCAGCATATCCAGCACATCCTGATAGTCACAACCGCGTTTGAGCGGCACTTTATCAATATAATACTGTTCGACTTCGTCGGCCTGAATGCCGAGTTTTTTGGCGTACTGCGGCAATAACGACTGGAACATCGGCGATTTCAGCAGGTTTCCTAACATCAGCGAATGGACGGTAATACCGTATTCCGCCAGATCCAGCGCCAGAGATTGCGTCAGCCCCACGCCGCCGAATTTCGCCGCGCTGTAACCGGCGTTGTGTTTGCTGCCCACTTTGCCGGATTTGGAGTTGATCTGGATGATACGACCCGGAATGCGGTCGCGGATCATCAGACGGGAAAACTCACGGGCACAAAGGAAATACCCGACCAGGTTCACCTGAAGGGAGAGATCAAAATCATTGAGGGCAAAGTCGGTAATCGGCGAGGCTTTCGCCATTCCGGCGCTGTAGACCAGCAAACTGACACCGCCAAAGGTCTGATCAACGGCCTTTGCCAACTGCTCAACGCTGCTTTCATTCGTAGCATCGACGACAAATCCAAATGCCCTTTCGTCTCCAAACTGCTGATTAATCTGCGCCGCAACCTCTGCGGCATTCTTTTCATTCAGATCTGCCACCGCAACCCGATATCCGGATTCAGCCAACCCCTGACAGAGAAATGCACCCAGCGTCTGACCACCGCCGATCACGACTGCAACCTGTTCCATAACTGACTCCTGACTTTAGTGTTAATCGATAAATTTCAATATGCTGCCCAGCGGAATGTCTTCGGGCGTCACGCCTTTTACATGCACGCAGCCGGGATATTCCGCCTCCGCGCTGCCGTCAAAACGCAGCGTGATATGCCCGAGTTCACGCAGGTTTTGCATGGCCACCTCACCGACGGCGGTCACCGGATAACAGACATCCGCCAGTTCCATGCAGGCTCCGCGATGCAGTTCCCCTTCGGTCTGGCCGTGCTGATGAATGAAGCAATAATCCTGAATATCAGCCGGTGCGCCTTCACGGAAGGTAATCAGCATCTGGTCGGATAACGCCTCGCGGGCAAAGTCGCCGATATGCGTAATCGTGGTTTGATAGATAGTTTGCATGGTGGCTCCTTACTGATAGATAAAGGCGGACGCCGCCCAGGCGATAAGCACCGTCGGGGCACCGGTGAGGAAACGGCTGACCAGCACGGACGGCACACCAACGCGAACGGTCTCCTGTTTGGCTTCTGCCAGTGAAAGCCCGACCGGAATGAAGTCGCAGGCCGCCTGCGCGTTAATCGCAAAGAGCGCCGGTAAAGCCAGATGCGGGGGAATGTTACCCAACCCGATCTGAACACCCACCAGCACGCCGATCACCTGCGCGATCACCGCGCCGGGGCCGAGGAAAGGAGACAACAGCGGGAAGGAACAAATCAGCGCCAGCATCACCAGCCCGACCGGGCTTTTCGCCAGCGGCGTCAGACCGTGCGCCACCAGATCGCCGAGGCCGGACGCCATGATGATGCCGATCAGCGCCGCCACGAAGGCCATAAACGGCAGGATCGTTTTGAGCACGGTATCAATGGTGTCGCGCCCCGCCTGGAACAGCACCGCGACGCCCGACCCCATGCCCATCCCGACTTTTGCCAGCAGTCCGTCACTTTGCTCGGTGATTTTTTTGGTGGTGTCGTAGTCGCGTCCCGCCGCTGCCGGCGCGGGTTTCGCATCCGCCGGAACGCGTTCAGCGCTGTCGAAAACAATGTCGTGTTCCCGCACGCCGGAGACATAAATATCTTCCGTAATAAACTGCGCCAGCGGGCCGGACTTGCCGGTCGAATGGATGTTCACGGTCGGGATCCGACGCTTCGGGTAAATACCGCAGCGCAGCGTTCCGCCGCAGTCGATCACTGCCACGCCGATTTCTTCTGCCGGAGGTTCGCCTTCTTTAAACCCATCGACGGTTTCCCAGCCGGTCAGCTCCGCCAGTTTGTCGACGATCTTCGGACGGGTGCCCGCCGTGATATACATAATTTTTTTGCCTGGCACGGCTTCAATCAGTAACGGACCGCCCCAGCCACCTTCACCCCGGTTAATTCGAATGGTAACGCTCATTTTCTGCTCCGCGTTTAAAGTTGAACCTGACGATCAAGCTGAATACCCATCTTGCGTTCGAAGATGCGCGTGGTGAGATCGGTCACCCAGCCCCGGAAGAAGTTGGTCACCATGCCGACCAGGAAATAGCTGACCGCCAGTGGCCCGAGCGGTAATCCCAACGTGGTCAGCCCGCTGGCCACGCCGAGATAAACGAACAGTTCGCCAGGGTTGATGTGCGGGAATAATCCGTTCATGGAATGGCAACTGTAGGAACCCGCCGCGTAGTAACTCGGCTTGTAGATTTCAGGCATGAAGCGTCCGAGACTCAGCGTCATCGGGTTACAAAATACAAATGTGCCGATGACCGGCAGCAGCAGATAACGCGAAACCGGATTCCCGGCACAGCGCTGCGCCAGACGTTCGATCCTGCGCTGACCCACAAAAACGATCAGCGCATTCATGACCACCAGCAAACTGATTAAGAGCGGTAAAATGCCGGTGACCATCCCGACAAAAACCTCTCCCCCTTTTTGAAACAGGCCGATAAACCACTCAGCACCGTGTGTAATCACTTCAATCATGTTGTTCTCCTGTAGGAATACGTGGGCTTTAAGCTTTCATGTTTTGTCACTCCACGCTGAAAATATAATCATTATGAATTTATAATAATTTTATATTGATCACATTTTGAAAGTTTTATCTTTCAAAATGAAATATTAATATGCAAGTGTTAGCGGAAGAGAGAAAGGCGCGGGAATAGCAGGAGAGAAAAAGTGGCCCGGAGAAAAGTCTCCGGGCCACTGATTTTTAGGGAATTACAGAAAGGAAATCAGAAAGAAGACTACGCCGAAACCGTAAACCCGAGCATCATGCCGGTATCTTCGTGTTCCAGCAGATGACAATGCGCCATGTAAGCGTGCTGCTTATCCGCCAGATGATTGAAGCGGACGAGTACTTCGCTGCGGGCGCCTTCGACGCGGACAATATCTTTCCAGCCCTGACGGTGCGGCGCGACCGGCTGGCCGTTTTCAGAAAGAATGCGGAACTGCGTGCCGTGGATATGGAACGGATGCAGCATCATGTCGCCTTCGCCGGAAATCGTCCATTTCTCGTATTGCCCTTGTTTCACATCGAACGCAGGAACGTTCATGTCGTAGGCTTTGCCGTTGATTTTATTGCCCTGCATAAAATCATAACTTCCGGACGCTGTGCCCCTGTCCATTCCGGCCATGCCGCCGTGGCCGTCATGACCTGAACCGGACATCCCCGGCATCGCCGCCATATCACTGTCCCCCATATCGCCGCCGCCGTGATCCATGCTCATTCCGGCCATTGCGTTATGCCCGTAGCGTTTCATCAGCGCGGCCATGCCCTGCTGATCAAGCTGCGGATCCATCATCAGTTGCAGCCAGCGAGCAGGCAGATTATCGACAGAAACCAGCGCAGGCAGTTTAATCAGGGAATCCGGCAGCGAACCACCGCTTTGCGTGAGCGTCGGCTGAATGCGTAACACCGGCAACGGTTTATCGAACGGGGCCAGCGTCATGCCCATTTGTGTCACCGGCAATGTGACCAGATCAAACGCTTTACCGTCGCTGCAATCAATCAGCACTTCAAAACGTTCACCCATCAGCAACGGCAAATCGCTGACTTTCACCGGCTCGGCGAGAAAACCGCCGTCGCTGGCAATCACGTACATCGGCCGCTGGTCGCTGGTGGCGATGTGCAGCGAACGCGCATTGCAGCCGTTGAGCAGACGAAAACGCACCCAGCCGCGCGAAATACCGTGCTGCGGATAAATCGCGCCGTTAGTCAGCATGTGCTCGCCGAACCAGCCGACGGCGGCGGTCATCACGTCCATCTGGTAATCAATCTGTCCGGCGGCGTTGAGGCGTTTATCCTGCAAAATCACAGGAATATCATCTACGCCCCAGCGTTTCGGGATCTGTAATGCGTCGCTGCCTTCATCTTCAATCAGGACTAATCCGGCCAGCCCCATCGCCACCTGATAGCCGCTGGTCTGATGCGGATGCGGGTGGAACCAGCAGGTCGCGGCGGGCTGATCGAGCAGTAAACTCACGCTGCGACTCTGGCCGGGCGCGATAATTCCTTGCGGGCCGCCGTCCACATCACCGGGGATTTCCAGCCCGTGCCAGTGAACCGTGCTCGCCACGTCCAGATTGTTTTTGACCGTGACATTGAGCGGTTTGCCCCGCCGCACGCGCAGCGCTGGCCCCAGCAGATTGCCGTTCACGCCCCAGGTTTGTGTATTCACGCCGGGCAGAAACTGGCTCTGGCCGCGTTGCAGGGAAAGCGAAATCGCGCTGCGGGCATCCGGTTCAAGCAGTGCGGGAATGGGCAACGCCGGGCGGTCATCTGCCAGCGCAAAGCGGCTCCAGCCGGGTAACGTGCTGGCGGCACCCAAAAGCGTTGTCCACTTCACGAAATCGCGACGGTTCATGTTCAGTCCTTGTGATGGGAAATTGTCAGACGAACGGCATAAAACTGCCATAATAGTACGACAGCCTAAACCCTCCACTAAGGGGAAGGTCAAGTGGCGGGCGCGCAGAAAAGAAATTTGGTGCCACTCATCGCAAATATGATAACGTCATTTCGATTCTCTTTGAGCCAGGTCTTTCTAATCTTTCAATCTAAAAGAACAAGAACACTTCCATGAAAAGAACAACATTGTGTTTGCTGTTACTGTCGCTGCTCGGCTTCTCCTCCGCCAGCCAGGCGTTGAGTGAGTCAGAAGCGGAAGATCTGGCGGATCTGACCGCAGTCTTCGTTTATTTGAAAAATAATTGCGGCTATGAACAACTGCCGAATACCCAGATCAAACGGGCGATCGTCTTTTTCGCGCAGCAAAACCGCTGGGATCTGAGCAATTACAGCAGCTTCAATATGCAGGCGATGGGCGAAGACAGCTATCGTGACCTGAGCGGCATCGCCGTGCCGAAACCGACCAAATGCAAATCTCTGGCACGCGATTCACTGAGTCTGCTGGCCTACACCAACTAAATTCCTCTCTGTTTTGCTCCGTCAATCTGATGCCGGAGCGTTTCATTTCCCCTCCCCGGATCCGCGTCACACCTCACTCAGCTACAATTAAGCTAATTTTATCTGTTTGAAATTCAACCGTGCATGCACAGGCAGAGTTAGCTATCATGTGCGACCATTTTTATGGCTGCGAATGCTCAGGAGAAACAACGACATGTCCCGGAACTCGTCACCCAAAGAAATATGGTATGAGACGCTGCACGCCCATTTTGGCCAGTATTTTAGCGTCGATAAAGAGTTGTACCGTGAGAAAACTGAACACCAGGATCTGGTGATTTTTGAGAATGCGGCGCTGGGCCGCGTGATGGCGCTCGACGGCGTGGTGCAAACCACCGAACGTGATGAATTCATTTATCACGAGATGCTGACGCACGTTCCGTTACTGGCGCACGGCGATGCCAAAAAAGTGCTGATTATCGGCGGTGGCGACGGCGGAATGCTGCGTGAAGTCTGCCGTCATAAAGGCGTGGAATCGGTCACGATGGTGGAAATTGATGCCGGCGTGGTGGAATTTTGCCGCCAGTATCTGCCCAATCATAATGCCGGTGCTTACGATGATGCCCGTTTCAATCTGGTGATTGAAGACGGCGTGAATTTCGTGAATCAGACCTCTGAAACGTTTGATGTGATCATCTCCGACTGCACCGATCCGATCGGTCCGGGAGAAAGCCTGTTCACCTCCGCTTTCTACGAAGGTTGTGCGCGTTGCCTGAAACCGGGTGGCATTTTCGTGGCGCAAAACGGCGTCTGCTTCCTTCAGCAGGATGAAGCGGTCAACAGCCACACCAAACTGAGCCACTATTTCAGTGATGTCAGTTTCTATCAGGCCGCGATCCCGACCTATTACGGCGGCATCATGACCTTCGCCTGGGCGACCAACAACCCGGCTTACCGCCAGATCGACAGCCAAACCTTGCAGGCACGCTTCGACGCTGCTGGCATTACCTGTCGTTATTACAATCCGGCGATTCATCACGGCAGCTTTGCCCTGCCGCAGTATTTACTGAATGCCCTGTCAGCCACGCGCTGATACCGCATCCGTAAGGAGGTGAACTAAATTGCAAAAACTGAAACTGCATGGCTTCAATAACCTGACCAAAAGCCTGAGTTTTTGTATCTACGATATCTGCTACGCCAAAAGCGCAGCCGATCGTGACGGCTATATTGCCTACATTGACAAAGAATATAACGCCAACCGCTTAACCGAGATCCTCACCGAAACCTGTTCGATTATCGGTGCAAACATTCTTAACGTTGCGCGGCAGGATTACGAACCACAGGGCGCAAGCGTCACGATTTTAGTGAGCGAAGAGCCGATTGACCCCAGTGATGTCGATACCACCGAGCATCCGGGCCCGCTGCCCCATTCCGTGGTCGCGCATCTCGATAAAAGCCACATCTGCGTGCACACCTACCCGGAAAGTCATCCTGAAGGCGGCCTGTGTACGTTCCGCGCCGACATCGAAGTGTCCACCTGCGGTGTGATTTCACCGCTGAAAGCGCTGAACTACCTCATCCACCAGCTGGAATCTGACATCGTCACCATCGATTACCGCGTTCGCGGTTTTACCCGTGACGTGAACGGCGTGAAGCACTACATCGATCATTCCATCAATTCGATTCAGAACTTTATGTCGCAGGACATGAAAGGGCTGTACAAGATGATGGACGTGAATGTGTATCAGGAAAATATCTTCCATACCAAGATGTTACTGAAAGAATTCGATCTGAAGCATTACCTGTTTAATGCCAATCCGGAAGAACTGAGCGAGCAGGAACGCAAGGAAATCACCGACCTGCTGTACAAAGAAATGCAGGAAATCTACTACGGCCGGAATCTCCCTGCCGTCTGATCGGCGCATCAAATAAAAGGCCGGGCATCGCAGGATGTCCGGCTTTTTTTTCGTTTTATGATAAGCCATATTAACCCTGTTAAATAAAGGGATCAGAAACTCAATAAGCATTACTTAAGTAAAATATATTTGCCGGTTTGAAAACCGGCTATACTCCTTAAGACAAATTGATATTTAAACACCAACAAAATCCTTATTAAAGTAAAATTATCCGATCAAAGATCTGCAAATTAAGTCAAATTACAAAACTAATATACAAGCTATAAATCAAATCAATCTTATATATCTCCGTTAATTTGACTTAGCACAGATCAAAAGATCGCTTTTTTCCTAAAAATCGATAAATTCCTTTATCTATCCCGCCCCGACCTTTAGCATCGCCCTATTGCTTACTAAGCAACCAGCTCCATCCACCTGCAAGTAGAAATAAGATAATGACAATGAGTAAATTAAAGACCGTATCCAGCCTGCTGGTCACGAGTTCTTTATTGGTTTCCGGGGTTTCCCGGGCCGGGGAAAGTTTGTTAAGCAATAATACTGAAGGGATGCGGCACTATGTCAGTTATGGTGCTGAATATTATAAGTGGGACGAATCCGTCGATAATATGGACGGTAAATATGTTGCTGAACATGGCCCGCGCCTGCGCGTTAATTTCGGATCCAATAATTATCTCGATGCCAGAGAAGGTTTATTAAAAGCCTGGGACATGAGTGTTATGTTCGGGATCGTTAACTACAAAGGCAGTACTCTGGACGATCAGGCCAATGTGCCGAACGGATCGCTTAAGGGGAAAACCTATTACACCGGCTACAGTGCGGACATGACGCGCGGTTACCGTTACCGGGCGTCAGAGAGCGTTTCTTTCGATGTGAAAGGTGCGCTTGGCGGCCAGGTCTGGTTGCGTAACATCCGCTCTGACAATGTCTATATCGCCAGCGAAGATCGAACGCGACGCTACACCGCCGTCGAAGTGTCGTTGCAGCCCTATGCCAAAGCGTCTCTGGGCGCAAACTGGCAACTGACGGCTGATTCACGGCTAAGTCTGGAAGGCGGCGCGCTGTATCCGATTAAGACCTGGACACACAGCAACCAGGGCGCAGTCTGGCTGGAGCCGAAATCAAAACTTTCGCCGTTTACCAGCCTGACCTGGAATATCAACGACGACGTCTTTGTTAAAGCCAGCTACGTGCATCAGAAATACGGCAAATCGGACGAGAAAAAGGGCGACCTGAACGGAAGCACCGTGGGCTATTACCAGCCTGCGACCACCACGTCCACACTCGGTCTCGAAGTCGGTTTCTACTTTTAATGCATTCTCCTAAAGAACCGGTTAAGTCGATTGTTGCGGTTTCCACCAACGCAACAATCGCTTATCTTTAAAGCCTTCTTCTTCTGAGGCTTTCCTTCCCAATGGATCGTTATGCAACGCTTTTTGGTGTTTTAGCCATTTTGCTGTGGAGCATGAGCGTCGCGCTTACCCGCAGTCTGTCTGAATCTCTGGGGCCTTTTGGCGCCGCCGCATCAATTTATACCGTCAGTGGGATCATGGTTTGGATGGCGGGCGGGAAACCGTCGCTGCGCGGGGAATCCGCCTCGTATCTGATTGTCTGCGGCCTGCTGTTTGTCTTTTATATGGTGGCGTTTTCACTGGCGATTGGTCTGGCACATACCCGTCAGCAAACGCTGGAACTGGGGCTTATCAACTATCTCTGGCCGAGCCTGACGCTGCTTTTTGCCGTTCCTTTGCTGAAAATGCGCGTGCGCTGGTGGATCTGGCCGGGTGTCGTGCTGGCTTTTGTCGGTGTGCTGTGGGCCATCAGCGGCGGTCACGGGCTGGATATTCATCAGCTGATGCGTAACGTGCGCGGTAATCCGGTGGCCTACAGTCTGGCGCTGGGCGCGGCGGTGTCGTGGGCGCTGTATTCCAATCTGGTGCGCGTGATGTGCAAAGGCAAAGGCGTGCTGCCGCTGTTTCTGCTGGCGACCGGCGCGGTGCTGTGGGCGCTGTACTTCACGTATTCTTCGAACCGGATCAGCCTGACGTTACCGGCCATTCTTGAGCTGCTGGCGATGGGTGTAGTGACGGCAATTTCCTATCAGTGCTGGGATCTGGCGATGAAAAAAGGCAATGCGACGCTGGTCGCGGCGCTGTCGTATTTCACGCCGCTGTCGTCAATTCTGATTGCCGGATTGTGGCTGCACACGCTGCCGGGCGCGAGTTTCTGGCCGGGCGTGCTGATGGTCGTCGGCGGTTCGTTACTGTGCTGGACCGCCTCGCGCGGGAAGTAAACTTAGCGGTAGGTTGTGACAAAACTGCGGTATTTGGCGAGGACTTGCAGAAAGTCCTCGACGCCACAAAAAGCCAGACTTTCTTCGTCGTAATAGCTCATGCCTTCTTCGATTTCATCGCCATCGAAATCCAGCTGATTAGCGCGGATCATCACTTCGTCATCGGCCAGCAGCAACGTGTATTCGTGGCCGACCCGCTGGGTCTGGCGCTCGCTGCCTTTGAGCGCAGCCAGCTCGGCTTCAACGGCATCAAGCACGCTCAGATCGCCCTTCACTTCTTCATTCAGCCAGTGACCCAGCACTTCATGGCCCATTGAAAAGCGCACTTTGACCTCACCGGTGATATCGCGCAGAAAATCGTAATCCATGGTTCAGCCCTCTGGAAAAATGAAAATAAAAAAGGAGGCCGAAGCCTCCTTTACGTCAATCGCGCAAATATAACGATTTAGACTGCGGTTTGGAAGATCACACCGTCAGCTTTATCCGTATATTCGCTCAGCTTGTCGAAGTTCAGATAACGGTAAGTATCCACCGCGGTCTTATCCACTTCAGCCATATAGCCGAGATATTCTTCCGGGGTCGGCAGGCGACCCAGCAGAGACGCGATAGCCGCCAGTTCAGCAGAAGCCAGATAAACATTGGCGCCGTTGCCCAGACGGTTCGGGAAGTTACGCGTTGAAGTCGAAACCACGGTAGAACCGTCGGCCACACGCGCCTGGTTACCCATGCACAGTGAACAGCCCGGGATTTCAACACGCGCACCGCTCTTACCAAAGACGCTGTAGTAGCCCTCTTCCGTCAGCTGCGCGGCATCCATTTTGGTTGGTGGCGCAACCCACAGACGGGTTGGCAACGCGCCTTTATGGCTGTCGAGCAGTTTACCGGCGGCGCGGAAGTGACCGATGTTGGTCATACACGAACCGATGAACACTTCGTCGATTTTGCTGTTCTGAACAGAAGACAGCAGACGCGCATCGTCCGGATCGTTCGGCGCACACAGAATTGGCTCTTTGATATCCGCCAGATCGATTTCGATCACCGCAGCATATTCTGCATCGGCATCGGCTTCGAGCAGGCTTGGATTCGCCAGCCACTCTTCCATGCCTTTTATGCGGCGCTCGATGGTACGACGATCGCCGTAACCTTCAGAGATCATCCACTTCAGCAGCACGATGTTAGAGCTCAGGTATTCTTTGATCGGCGCCTGATCCAGTTTGATCGTACAACCGGCCGCTGAACGTTCTGCGGACGCATCCGCCAGTTCAAATGCCTGTTCAACTTTCAGTTCCGGTAAGCCTTCGATTTCCAGAATACGGCCAGAGAAGAGGTTTTTCTTACCCTTCTTCTCAACGGTCAGATGACCTTCCTGGATGGCGTAGTAAGGAATGGCATGAACCAGATCACGTAAAGTGATACCCGGTTGCATTTTACCCTTGAAACGCACCAGAACGGATTCTGGCATATCCAGCGGCATCACGCCGGTCGCGGCAGCAAACGCCACCAGACCGGAACCCGCCGGGAAGGAAATCCCAATCGGGAAACGGGTGTGGGAGTCGCCGCCGGTACCGACAGTATCCGGCAACAGCATACGGTTCAGCCACGAGTGGATGATACCGTCGCCCGGACGCAGGGAAACACCGCCGCGGTTCATGATGAAGTCCGGCAGCGTGTGGTGCGTGGTCACGTCAACCGGCTTAGGATACGCGGCGGTATGACAGAATGACTGCATCACTAAATCAGCCGAGAAGCCCAGACACGCCAGGTCTTTCAGCTCGTCACGGGTCATCGGGCCGGTGGTGTCCTGAGACCCCACAGACGTCATTTTGGGTTCGCAATATTCGTTCGGGCGAATACCGGCAACGCCACAGGCGCGGCCCACCATTTTCTGCGCCAGCGAGAAACCTTTGTTGCTCTTGGCAACCGGCTTCGCAATGCGGAATACTTCGCTCTGAGGCAGTTTCAGCGATTCACGGGCTTTGGTGGTTAAACCACGGCCGATGATCAGCGGAATACGGCCACCGGCGCGCACTTCATCGAGCAGCACGTCAGTTTTCAGTTCGAAAGTGGCAATCACTTCACCGGTTTCATGGTTACGCACTTCGCCTTTATACGGATAGATGTCGATCACATCGCCCATGTTCAGGTCAGACACGTCCACTTCAATCGGCAACGCACCGGCATCTTCCATGGTGTTGAAGAAGATTGGCGCAATTTTTCCGCCCAGCACGACACCGCCGCCGCGTTTGTTTGGCACATGAGGGATGTCGTCGCCCATGAACCACAGCACGGAGTTGGTCGCAGATTTACGGGAAGAACCGGTACCGACCACGTCGCCGACATAGGCCAGCGGGAAGCCTTTTTTGTTCAGTTCTTCGATCTGTTTGATCGGGCCGACGCTACCCGGTTGATCCGGATGGATACCTTCGCGTTCGTTTTTCAGCATGGCCAGCGCGTGCAACGGAATATCTGGACGGGACCAGGCATCCGGAGCCGGTGACAAATCATCGGTATTGGTTTCGCCGGTCACCTTGAAGACGGTGACGGTGATTTTTTCGGCCAGTTGCGGACGTGACAGATACCATTCGGCATCCGCCCACGACTGTAAAATTTTCTTCGCGTGTTCGTTGCCAGCGCGTGCTTTTTCTTCCACATCGTAGAAGTTATCGAACATCAGCAGCGTGTGGGACAACGCTTTGGCAGCAATTGGCGCAAGTTTGTCGCTCTCAAGCGCGTCGATCAGCGGATGAATGTTGTAGCCACCTTGCATGGTGCCCAGCAATTCAATGGCTTTTTCAGGAGTGACCAACGGGGAGGTAGTTTCGCCTTTGGCGACGGCAGCCAGGAACCCGGCTTTTACATAGGCGGCTTCGTCAACGCCCGGCGGAACACGATTAATCAGCAGGTCTAACAGAGTGTCTTCTTCGCCTTTCGGCGGATTTTTCAGTGACTCAACCAATCCGGCCATCTGTGAAGCATCAAGTGGCTTAGGGACGATGCCCTCTGCAGCACGCTCGGCTACGTGCTTACGGTATTCTTCTAGCACGACATTCTCCTCGCTCTCATTGTCATTTATTATGCCTGGCTTCCATCATCAGCATCACGTCATGCCTGTAGGGACAGGGGAATTCAAGCTGTCTGATGACTCGGGGACACTGCGGGTAAGAGGGTTTCTTTGTCTGAAACGTTACGTCCTGAACCTGAGCACAGTGCCCTTTAGCGCCTAAGCAGCATAGCAGGATTTTGCCCGCTTGTTAATTCGTTCACATAAAAGCAACATTAAATCTTTGCTGAATCGTTGAGCACAGACGTATCGGCTGTTCATCCCAATTCGCCTTCTAGATCATCACAACAACCTTATTGGCACAAGGGAATAAATGGCAGAAATGGGAGAAAAAAGGCACAAAAAAACGCGTGAAAAAATCCTAAAAATTGTCTTTGCGAGGTGCTTTCCACTCTATCGTGCGCCGTTTTTCAGACATAAAAAAAGCGGCACTTTTCAGCGCCGCTTATTCATACCGTCAGGCCGGAATTATTTTTTCTTGGCTTTCGGGTTTGGCAGGTCAGTAATGCTGCCTTCGTAGATTTCTGCTGCCAGACCCACGGACTCGTGCAGAGTCGGGTGAGCATGGATGGTCAGCGCGATATCTTCTGCATCACAACCCATTTCGATCGCCAGACCAATCTCGCCCAGCAGCTCGCCGCCGTTGGTACCGACAATCGCACCACCGATAACACGGTGAGTTTCTTTGTCGAAGATCAGTTTGGTCATACCGTCTGCACAGTCGGAAGCGATAGCACGGCCTGAAGCTGCCCACGGGAAGGTGGCGGTTTCGTAGCTGATGCCTTTTTCTTTCGCTTCTTTCTCAGTCAGGCCAACCCAGGCAACTTCTGGCTCAGTGTAGGCAATTGACGGAATGACTTTCGGATCGAAGTAGTGTTTTTTGCCGGAGATCACTTCGGCTGCAACGTGACCTTCGTGAACACCTTTGTGGGCCAGCATTGGCTGACCGACGATGTCGCCGATAGCAAAGATGTGTGGCACGTTGGTACGCATTTGTTTGTCGACGTGGATGAAGCCACGGTCGTCAACTTCGATGCCTGCAGCGCCGGCTTCCAGCAGCTTACCGTTAGGTACGCGGCCGATTGCCACCAGCACAGCGTCATAACGCTGTGGTTCGGCTGGCGCTTTTTTGCCTTCCATGGTGACGTAAATGCCATCTTCTTTGGCTTCTACGGCAGTCACTTTGGTTTCCAGCATCAGGTTGAATTGCTTGCTGATTTTCTTGGTGAAGACTTTCACCACGTCTTTATCAGCCGCAGGAATGACCTGATCAAACATTTCTACCACGTCAATCTGAGAACCCAGCGCGTGGTAAACGGTGCCCATTTCCAGACCGATGATACCGCCGCCCATCACGAGCAGACGCTCAGGGACGGTTTTCAGTTCCAGTGCGTCGGTGGAATCCCATACGCGTGGATCATCATGAGGAATGAATGGCAGTTTGATTGGACGGGAACCCGCCGCAATAATTGCATTGTCGAAAGTGATGGTCGTTGGACCATTTTCGCCTTCAACAACCAGAGTATTTGCACCGGTAAATTTGCCCAAGCCGTTAACGACTTTGACTTTACGGCCTTTCGCCATACCTGCCAGACCACCGGTCAGCTGGTTGATGACTTTCTCTTTCCAGAGACGCACTTTGTCGATATCGGTTTTCGGCTCACCGAAAACAATACCGTGTTCTGCCAGAGCTTTTGCTTCAGAAATAACTTTAGCAACATGCAGCAGAGCTTTTGAAGGGATACAGCCTACGTTCAGGCACACGCCACCCAGGGTGGAATAACGTTCAACCAGAACTGTCTCAAGACCTAAATCAGCGCAACGGAAAGCAGCAGAATAGCCTGCAGGGCCCGCCCCAAGTACCACGACCTGAGTTTTAATTTCAGTACTCATCATGACCTCTTAATTTATTTCCGGCGGGTCAGACGTCATTTTTATGCTGCAACGCCCATCATCCACCGGGTCGTTCTATCCGCCCGCAGTTTACAAAATTGTTAACATATTTGAAACAACAAACGGCATACGATTTACGTTTTCCACCTGATAATCTCTGACGGCACAAAGAGATTACCAGAAAAAAGCCGGCCGTTTGGCCGGCTTTTTGGCTTACATCACCAGGCGGCGAATGTCAGACAGTACGTTGTTGATGATGGTAATGAAGCGCGCACCATCCGCACCGTCGATAACACGGTGGTCGAAGGAGAGCGACATTGGCATCATCAGACGCGGAACGAATTCTTTACCGTTCCAGACCGGTTCCATCGCAGACTTGGACACACCCAGGATAGCCACTTCAGGCGCATTCACGATTGGCGCGAAGTGGGTCGTCCCGATACCGCCAAGGCTGGAGATCGTGAAGCAACCGCCCTGCATTTCAGCAGCCGTCAGCTTACCGTCACGCGCTTTCTTGGAGATAGCCATCAGTTCACGGGACAGCTCAGCGATACCTTTCTTGTTCACGTCTTTGAAGACAGGAACAACCAGGCCGTTTGGCGTATCAACCGCAACACCGACGTTGATGTATTTTTTCAGCGTCAGTTTCTGGCCATCTTCGGACAGAGAACTGTTGAAACGTGGCATCTGCTCAAGGGCAGCCGCAACGGCTTTCATGATGAAGACCACTGGCGTGAATTTCACATCCAGTTTGCGTTTAGCCGCTTCGTCATTTTGCTGTTTACGGAACGCTTCCAGCTCAGTGATATCGGTTTTGTCGAAGTGTGTAACGTGCGGGATCATCACCCAGTTACGGCTCAGGTTTGCACCGGAGATTTTCTGGATACGGCCCAGTTCCACTTCTTCGATTTCGCCGAACTTGCTGAAATCAACTTTCGGCCAAGGCAGCATGCCCGGAATACCGCCGCCAGTGGCAGCAGCCGGAGCGGCTTCAGCGCGTTTGACCGCGTCTTTCACGTAAGTCTGAACGTCTTCGCGCAGGATACGACCTTTACGGCCGGTCCCTTTCACTTTCGCCAGATTAACGCCGAATTCACGGGCCAGACGACGGATAACCGGCGTGGCGTGAACGTAAGCGTCGTTCTCAGCGAACTCGCCTTTGCTTTCTGCTTTAACAGCAGGTGCAGCGGCTTTTTGTTCCTGTTTCGCAGGGGCAGCAGCTTCTTCTTTCTTCGCCGCCGGAGCAGGCGCAGCGCCTTCAACTTCGAAGACCATGATCAGAGAGCCGGTGCTGACTTTGTCGCCCGCAGCGATTTTGATTTCTTTCACGGTACCCGCGAACGGCGCCGGGACTTCCATTGAAGCTTTGTCGCCTTCAACGGTGATCAGTGATTGTTCAGCACTGACTTTGTCGCCCACTTTAACCATGATTTCGGTGACTTCAACTTCGTCGCCGCCGATATCAGGCACGTTCACTTCTTTGCTGCCGGTTTGTGTAGCAGCAGCCGGAGCCGCTTCTGACTTGGCTTCTGCCGCCGCCGGTGCTGCTGCACCTGAGCCTGCAACTTCGAAGACCATGATCAGAGAACCGGTGCTGACTTTGTCGCCCGCAGCGATTTTGATTTCTTTGACTTTGCCCGCGAACGGCGCAGGGACTTCCATAGAAGCTTTATCGCCTTCTACGGTGATCAGCGATTGTTCAGCTGCCACGGTGTCGCCCACTTTGACCATGATTTCGGTGACTTCAACTTCGTCGCCGCCGATATCTGGCACGTTCACTTCTTTGCTTTCGCTGGAAGCAGGAGCGGCAGCAGCAGGTTTGTCTTCTGCTTTCGCTTCCTGTTTCGCAGGTGCTGCATCAGCAGCACCGTCAGCGGCGTCGAAGATCATGATCAGTTTGCCGGTTTCGACGGTATCGCCGACCGCAACTTTAATTTCTTTGACCACGCCTGCCTGTGGAGAAGGCACTTCCATAGAAGCTTTGTCGCCTTCAACGGTGATCAGCGATTGTTCAACTTCTACTTTATCGCCCACCTTCACCATGATTTCGGTGACTTCCACTGCATCTGCACCGATGTCCGGTACGTTAATTTCAATAGCCATCTGTCTTTACCTCTTATGCCAGACGCGGGTTAACTTTGTCAGCATCGATGCCGAATTTGGTAATGGCTTCAGCCACTACTTTCACATCGATCTCGCCACGTTTAGCCAGTTCGCCCAGCGCAGCAACCACAACGTAGGAAGCATCAATTTCGAAGTGGTGACGCAGGTTTTCGCGGCTGTCAGAGCGGCCGAAACCGTCGGTGCCCAGAACACGGAAATCGCTGGCTGGAACGAAGTTACGGATTTGCTCGGCGAACAATTTCATGTAGTCAGTCGATGCCACGACCGGCGCATCATTCATCACCTGAGCCACATAAGGTACGCGTGGAGTTTCTGTCGGGTGCAGCATATTCCAGCGCTCACAATCCTGACCATCGCGGGCCAGTTCGGTGAACGAGGTTACGCTGTAAACGTCAGAGCCTACGCCGTAGTCTTTGGACAGGATCTGAGCGGCTTCACGCACGTGACGCAGAATAGAACCGGAGCTCATCAGCTGCACTTTACCTTTGCTACCTTCCACGGTTTCTAACTTGTAGATACCTTTACGGATGCCTTCTTCCGCGCCTTCTGGCATGGCTGGCATGTGGTAGTTTTCGTTCAGCGTAGTGATGTAGTAATAAATGTTTTCCTGCGCGTCGCCGTACATACGCACCAGACCGTCATGCATGATGACTGCCACTTCGTAGGCATACGCCGGATCGTAAGAAATACAGTTAGGGATAGTCAGCGACTGAATGTGGCTGTGACCATCTTCGTGCTGCAAACCTTCGCCGTTAAGCGTTGTACGACCCGAAGTACCACCGACCAGGAAGCCACGCGCCTGTTGGTCACCCGCTGCCCAGCACAGGTCGCCGATACGCTGGAAACCAAACATGGAGTAGTAGATGTAGAACGGGATCATTGGCAGATCGTTGGTGCTGTAAGAGGTCGCTGCGGCCAGCCATGAAGATGCGGCACCCAGTTCGTTGATACCTTCCTGCAGGATCTGACCTTTCTCGTCTTCTTTATAGTAAGCAACCTGCTCACGGTCCTGCGGGGTGTACTGCTGGCCGTTCGGGCTGTAAATACCAATCTGACGGAACAGACCTTCCATACCGAATGTACGCGCTTCATCGGCGATGATTGGCACCAGACGGTCTTTGATGGAGTCGTTTTTCAGCATCACGTTCAGGGCACGAACGAAAGCGATAGTAGTAGAGATCTCTTTCTTCTGCTCTTCGAGCAGTTGTGAGAAGTCTTCCAGTTTCGGCATTTCCAGCTTCTGAGTGAAGTTTGGCAGACGCGTTGGCAGGTAGCCTTTCAGCGCCGCACGACGTTCGTGCAGATATTTGTATTCTGCAGAGTCTTTTTCCAGAGTGATGTACGGCAGTTTTTCCAGATTTTCATCGGTAACTGGCACGCTGAAACGATCACGGATATAGCGCACGCCATCCATGTTCATTTTCTTCACCTGGTGGGCAATGTTCTTGCCTTCAGCCGCTTCGCCCATGCCATAACCTTTGATGGTATGCGCCAGGATTACGGTCGGCTGACCTTTGGTGTTCTGTGCTTTGTTCAGTGCAGCGAAGACTTTCTTCGGATCATGACCACCACGGTTCAGTGCCCAAATTTGGTCGTCGGTCATGTCTTTGACCAGCGCTGCGGTTTCCGGGTAACGACCGAAGAAGTGTTCACGAACGTATTTACCGTCGCGGGACTTGAAGGTCTGGTAGTCGCCGTCCACGGTTTCGTTCATCAGCTGGATCAGTTTGCCGCTGGTGTCTTTACGCAGCAGTTCGTCCCAACGGTTGCCCCAAATCACTTTGATCACGTTCCAGCCGGCGCCTGCAAAGATGCCTTCCAGTTCGTTGATGATTTTGCCGTTGCCGGTTACCGGGCCATCAAGACGCTGTAAGTTACAGTTGATGATGAAGCACAGGTTGTCCAGTTTCTCACGGGTCGCGATGGTGATCGCACCTTTGGATTCTGGTTCGTCCATTTCACCGTCGCCCAGGAACGCATAAACGCGCTGCGCCGTGGTGTCTTTCAGACCGCGGTGATCAAGATATTTCAGGAACTTAGCCTGATAGATTGCACCGATCGGACCCAGACCCATTGATACGGTCGGGAACTGCCAGAATTCAGGCATCAGTTTAGGGTGCGGATAAGATGACAGACCTTTACCGTGAACTTCCTGACGGAAATTGTTCATCTGGTCTTCGGTCAGGCGGCCTTCAAGGAAAGCACGCGCGTACACGCCCGGAGAGATGTGGCCCTGGAAGTACACCAGATCGCCGCCGTCTTTCTCGTTGCGCGCACGGAAGAAGTGGTTGAAGCACACTTCGTAAACCGCAGCGGAAGACTGGAAGGATGACATATGGCCGCCCAGATCCAGATCTTTCTTGGATGCACGCAGAACGGTCATGATCGCATTCCAGCGGATTGCGGTACGAATGTTGCGTTCCAGCTCCAGGTTACCCGGATATTCAGGTTCGTCTTCAACAGCGATGGTATTGACGTAGTTACGGCTGGCTGCACCAGCAGCGACGCTGACGCCGCCCTTACGCGCTTCACTCAGAACCTGGTCGATCAGGAACTGCGCACGCTCAACACCTTCTTCACGGATGACCGATTCGATCGCTTGTAGCCAGTCGCGAGTTTCGATCGGATCCACGTCATTATTTACACGTTCTGACATGGTGCTTTTCCTTATCTGTATCTTATACGTTGGTTTATCTGGAGCCTGTCTTCCTGCGCTCTTGCTTTAAAAGCTCTTCGTAATGAACAAAACGCACGAAGACAGGCCCGTCATGTAGTTGCCGTTAGCCCTCAAATGAAGGCTCTAAAAATTAACCCCGAAGGTTAACTTTCATCTTTTCTTTGCTGGAGCCGTCGTAAAGACCGATCCCGCCGGGTGTGTTCCCTGCTGAGATCCAGCAAAACTTCTTCTATGAACGCCAGGTGACGGTGAGATGCGGCACGCGCTATTTCTGGTTCCCGTGCAACAATCGCCTCGAAAATACTGGCGCGGTGGTTGCTTACCGTGGCCAGCATTTCCCGGCGTGAGTAAAGCAATTCAAAGTTCTGTCGAACATTCTTCCCGAGCATCGGTCCCATACAGCGAACCAGATGCAGCAGCACGACATTATGCGCTGCTTCTGTTACAGCAACCTGATACTGCATAACCGCATCGGCTTCTGCGTCCAGATCTCCGCTGTCCTGTGCGGTCTGAATGACCACGTGGCAATCGCGAATGCGCTGCAAATCTTCCTCTGTGCCACGAAGCGCCGCGTAATACGCAGCGATCCCTTCAAGGGCATGGCGTGTTTCAAGGAGATCGAATTGTGATTCAGGATGGTCGGCCAGTAACTCAGCCAGCGGGTCACTCACGCTTTGCCACAGATTACTTTGGACGAAAGTACCACCACCCTGGCGGCGCAGGAGCAGTCCCTTCCCTTCCAGGCTTTGGATAGCCTCTCTGAGAGAAGGTCGCGAAACATCAAACTGTTTGGCCAGTTCGCGCTCTGGCGGAAGCTTTTCCCCGGGTCTCAAGGTGCCTTCGAGGATCAGGAACTCAAGTTGCTGCTCGATCACATCGGATAACTTAGGCTGTCTGATTTTGCTGTAAGCCATATCTGTGTTGTTCTCTGCGAGTAGCGACTCTGTAAGTTGCCGGAGTCAATTGGTAATACCAATTTAAAAAACGTGGCCGTAAAGTAACAAAGTATTCACCTTGTGTCCATATGGCTACCGAGTAAATGCGTCGACCGCGCACATTTTAACAAATTCTTATCAACTCTCGGTTTTTCTCTGCTTCAGGTCACATTTTTTAGATCCTGAACAAATTTCCAGTCAATTTGGCTATTTGTTATGCAGACGGCGCATAAACCCCGTGCAAACTTTTGCGCATAACACTATTCTTGCCCGAACGGTAGATGATGCTGCTTTTTAGGCACAATCTAGCCGTAAATAATTAAATACAAAAAGTGTAATTATCGCCTTACATTCTATCTAACACGCAGAATGTTATGGGTTTTGCCCCAATGACAGAGGACAGGTAAATGGTTGATCAACAAAAAGGCGATGAGCTGAAGCGCGGCCTGAAAAACCGTCATATTCAGTTGATCGCGCTGGGTGGGGCTGTCGGGACAGGTCTGTTTCTGGGCAGCGCCTCCGTCATCCAGTCCGCGGGCCCTGGGATTATTCTCGGCTACGCGATCGCTGGTTTTATTGCGTTTTTAATTATGCGCCAGTTAGGCGAGATGGTGGTTGAAGAGCCGGTTGCCGGGTCATTCAGCCATTTTGCTTATAAATACTGGGGCGGATTTGCCGGTTTTGCTTCCGGCTGGAACTACTGGGTGCTTTACGTTCTGGTGGCGATGGCTGAACTGACGGCAGTCGGTAAGTATATTCAGTTCTGGTACCCGGAGATCCCAACCTGGGCTTCCGCCGCCGTATTCTTTGTGGTGATCAACGCCATCAACCTGACTAACGTCAAAGTGTTCGGGGAAATGGAGTTCTGGTTTGCGATCATTAAAGTGGTTGCCGTTGTTGCCATGATTCTGTTCGGCGGCTGGTTACTGTTTAGCGACACCGCAGGCCCGCAAGCCACCGTCCGCAACCTGTGGGAGCAAGGCGGTTTCCTGCCTCACGGCATGACCGGGCTGGTAATGATGATGGCTATCATTATGTTCTCGTTCGGCGGCCTTGAGCTGGTCGGTATTACCGCCGCAGAAGCGGATAATCCTGAAATCAGTATTCCTAAAGCGACCAACCAGGTTATCTACCGCATCCTGATTTTCTATGTGGGTTCGCTGGCGGTTCTGCTTTCCCTGATGCCGTGGACACGTGTCGGGCCGGATACCAGCCCGTTTGTCCTGATCTTCCATGATTTGGGTGATGCGCTGGTCGCCAACGCACTGAACGTCGTGATCCTGACGGCGGCATTGTCGGTCTATAACAGCTGCGTTTACTGCAACAGCCGCATGTTGTTTGGTCTGGCTCAGCAAGGAAACGCACCGAAAGCCTTGCTCAATGTCGACAAGCGTGGCGTTCCGGTGGCATCAATCCTCGTGTCTGCCGCAACGACTGCACTTTGCGTACTGATTAACTACCTGATGCCGGGCGAAGCTTTCGGCCTGCTGATGGCGCTGGTGGTTTCTGCACTGGTGATCAACTGGGCGATGATCAGCCTCGCACACATCAAATTCCGTCAGGCGATGCGCCGCGCGGGTATTGAAACCAAGTTTAAAGCGTTGCTTTATCCGGTGGGTAACTACATCTGTCTGCTGTTCATGGCCGCAATTCTGGTGATTATGGCCATCACGCCGGGCATGGCGATCTCCGTCTGGCTGATCCCAGTCTGGCTGGTGATCCTGGGCATTGGCTACTGGATTAAAAATCAGCAAAGTGGCAAATCGGTTAACGCGTAAGCCTCCGGTTTATCACCGCTAAAACCTGAAGCGCCCCGGCTAAGTTTCACTTACCGGGGCGCTTTGTTATATGCGTCACAGTTTACCCAGCATGACCAGATCGTCCATCTTCATGACTCTTACCTCCTGACTCCTCTTCACTTCTCCAGCCAATACTCAATGCTATCAAACAGTTTTTTAACAACTCACCTTTTTAACCAATAGCCGGAGAACATCCATGAAGGAAGGCGCGCTGTCGTTCAAAGAGAAAGTAGCGTACGGAATGGGAGATGCGGGCTGCAATATGATTGGTGGTGCCATCATGTTGTTCCTCAATTATTTTTATACCGACGTTTTCGGGCTCGCCCCGGCGCTGGTCGGCGTATTGCTGCTGTCGGTGCGGGTTATCGACGCCGTCACTGACCCGATAATGGGGGCAATTGCTGACCGCACCACCACCCGCTGGGGCCGTTTCCGCCCGTATTTGTTATGGGTATCGGTGCCCTACGTTCTGTTCAGCGTGCTGATGTTTACCACGCCAGAATGGAGCTACAACAGCAAAGTTATCTATGCTTTCATTACCTATTTCCTGATGTCGCTAACCTATACCGCCATCAACATTCCTTACTGCTCGCTCGGCGGCGTGATTACCGCTGACCCGCATGAGCGCGTCGCTTGCCAGTCTTACCGCTTCTTTATGGTCGGTATTGCGACATTAATTTTGTCTTCCACCCTGTTGCCCATGGCCGATTTCTTTGGTGGCGCGGACAAAGCCAAGGGCTACCAGATGTCGATGGGCGTCATGGCGATCATCGCGCTGTTTATGTTCCTGTTCTGCTTCAGCTCTGTGAAAGAACGCATCCAGCCTGCCGTACCGTCAAAACACGCCTTAAAATCCGACCTGAAAGATGTATGGAAAAATGACCAGTGGGTCCGAATTCTGCTGCTGACTTTTTGCAACGTCTGCCCCGGCTTCATCCGCATGGCGGCCACTATGTATTACGTCACCTGGGTGATGGAAAAATCGACGTCATTCGCCAGTATGTTTATCAGCCTCGGCGTGGTCGGCATGATGATTGGCAGTGCGCTGGCGAAACCGCTGACGGACAAATACTGCAAACTGAAAGTCTTCTTCTGGGCCAATATCATCCTGACCATTTTCTCCTGCGGATTCTATTTCCTCGACCCGCATGCCACGACGCTAATCCTGGTGGCTTACTTTGTTCTGAACATCATGCATCAGCTTCCTTCCCCGCTGCACTGGTCGCTGATGGCCGACGTGGATGACTACGGCGAATGGAAAACCGGTAAACGTGTCACCGGGATCAGCTTCTCCGGCAACCTGTTCTTCCTGAAATGCGGGCTGGCCGTGGCCGGTGCGATGGTCGGATTCCTGCTCTCCGCTTACGGCTACAACGCGGGCGCGGCGCAGCAAAGTGACCATGCGATTAACGGGATTGTGCTGCTGTTTACCGTCATTCCTGGCGTCGGTTATCTCATTACCGCTGGGGTAGTACGCCTGCTGAAAGTGGATCGCGAAACCATGCGGACAATCCAGGCGGATCTGGAAATTCGCCGTCGCAACTACCGCGAACTCAATGAATATCATGATGAAAAACAGGCGCAGGAACTTGCCTCTGCGCCCCTTCACAGCAAGGAGCTGAAACATGAGTGATTACCCGAATCCGCTGATCGAACAGCGCGCGGATCCTCACATCTGGCTGCACAACGACGGCCACTATTACTTTATTGCTTCGGTTCCGGAATATGACCGGCTCGAAATCCGGCGCTCGTCAACGCTGACCGGGCTTTCCGACGCGTCCGCCACCGTCGTCTGGCATAAACCCGATACCGGCCCGATGAGCGCGCTGATCTGGGCACCTGAATTGCACTTCATCGACGGAAAATGGGTGATTTACTACGCCGCTGCGCCTTCACAGGAGATTGTTGATGGCTTATTCCAGCACCGCATGTATGCGCTGATGTGTGAAGATGCCGATCCGCAGACAGGGAAATGGGTGGAGAAAGGCAGGATTCGGACGCCAATCGACAGTTTCTCGCTCGATGCAACGCACTTTGAACATCAGGGCAAAAGCTATTATCTGTGGGCGCAAAAAGACCCGGCGATTCGCGGTAACTCTAATTTGTACATCGCCGAAATGGAAAATCCGTGGACGCTGAAATCGCCGCCCGTCATGCTCAGCAAACCGGAACTGGACTGGGAAATTATCGGCTTTTGGGTAAATGAAGGTCCGGCGGTGATTAAGCACGGCGATAAGATTTTCATTACTTATTCCGCCAGCGCGACCGATGAAAATTACTGTATCGGGCTGCTCTCGGCAGATACCGGCAGCAATCTCCTCGACGCGGCTGCGTGGCATAAATCGCCACGACCGGTTTTCACCACAAATATGCAGAACAGACAGTTTGGCCCCGGCCACAACAGCTTTACCCGCAACGAACAGGGCGAAGACGTGCTGGTTTACCATGCCCGAAATTACACAGAAATTGAAGGCGACCCGCTTTACGACCCTAACCGCCACACCCGGATTAAAACCTTCGCATGGGATGAAAACGGACTGCCGGACTTTGGCGTTCCAGAGCCGGATAACCGGCCGCTGACGTTGCAGAAAAATACTGCGCAATAAAAACAAAAAGCCCGGCAACAGAAATGTGTCGGGCTTTTGAATGTGTGCTTTTGCTTCGCGATAATCAGGCCTTAAATCAGCGCGCCGTAAATCGTCAGAACCGCGACCACAACCAGAATAATCATGGTGACTTTGCGTGCCAGACCCACGGCAGCGCGAGGCGTTTGAACGGGATCCAAATGCGGATCGCGCGCCAGAGAGAACTGCGCCAGCCTTGTCAGCACCTGATACTGCGAAGAATGAATATCGCCCAGTGACGCAAACCATGCCGGTAATGCTTTCTCACCGTGTCCGAGCAGCGCATACGCCGCACCTGCAAGACGAACAGGGATCCAGTCAAGAACATGCAGCAGGCTGTCGACGCCGGACTGCGAGCGTTTGAGCGGCGTCATGTGACGCGCCAGCCAGGTCTGATAACCCCGCAGAACGGCGTATCCGCCCAACGCGACAGGCCCCAATGGGCCGCAGACCACAAACCAAAACAGTGGCCCGAGATAATAACGGTAGTTTATCCACAAGAGCGCATTTTGCAGTTCTCTCAAGCGGGCTTCTTCCGTGCAATCACTCGGTAACCCGTGGATCAGCGCCAGCTCTTCCGCCATCTCTTTACAGGCGTCCGCATCGCCCTGACGGGCAGATTTCAAATAGGCACGATAATGTTTGCGCTTAATGCCTGCACCGATGCACAGCAGACACAAAATCACCCAGATTACGAGGGACGGCACGCCAAAAAACAGCCCGTGCAGGGCACGCAAAATAGCCCAGATCACCGCCATCCAGACAATCATGATCGCCAGCGTTTTGGCTAAAGAAGTCTGCCGTCCGCGACGGAATATGAACTCAAACCGATGATCCAACTGCCAGTGTTCACCCAGTTTGAACAACCGTTCCCAGGCCAGTACCAGCAGCAAAGTAAATAACGTCATCGCCTGTCACTCTCTCTCTTTACACATGCTTAAAACAGAAACCGGTGGCCTTTTCACTCACTGGTCAGAAGGCTTATTTTGCCCTAACGGCGATGCTAACAGCTTGCGATAAAATGCCCAGTCGAACTCAGGGCCGGGATCTGTTTTGCGTCCCGGCGCGATATCGCTGTGCCCGGTAATGGCATCCAGACTAATCGGATAGTGCTTAATTAACAAGCCGGTAACGTCCGCAAGGCTGCGATACTGCGCTTGCGTGAAGGGCACAAAATCGGTGCCTTCCAGCTCAATACCAATCGAAAAATCATTGCAGCGCTCACGCCCGCGCCAGGTCGAAACACCGGCATGCCAGGCGCGTTTATCAAACGGAACATACTGAACAATCTCGCCATCACGGCGGATCAGGCAATGTGCCGCCACGCGCAGCTGGTGGATCCCTTCAAAGTAAGGATCATCCTGCGGATCCAGCGTGCCGGTAAATAGTTGATCAATATAAGGACCGCCGAACTTTCCGGGTGGCAGACTGATGTTATGGACGACCAGCAAAGAAGGGTTCTCGTCGTCAGGACGGAGATCAAAATGGGGGGAAACAACCTGCCGGGCTCCGGCAATCCAGCCATGTTCTAAGTGCATCAAAGGCCTCAATGATGTGCTTGTGTGGTACTTATCACAGCAACAGGGTAGCATGTTTTTTTGTCCTTCTTATCCGCCATTTCGGAGTATTTGTATGTCCACTCGCAGCTACAGCCCTGAAAGTCGCCGCGCACAGTTACTCGAACGTATTCAGCATGATATCCCTGCCATTGTGACTCAGGCGCTTGGCGAAGACCTCGGGGGCGAGGCTAACGCTGACAATGACTTAACCGCACAGCTTTTGCCGAAGGATAAAGACGCGAACGCGACGATCATCACCCGTGAAGCCGGTATTTTTTGCGGACAGCGCTGGCTGGATGAAGTCTTCCAGCAGCTGGCCGGTGATAAAGTTTCCGTAAAATGGCACGTCAAAGACGGTGACGTCGTTTCTGAAAACCAGAAACTGTGTGAACTGACCGGCTCCGCGCGCGTGCTGCTGACCGGCGAGCGCACCGCACTGAATTTCGTCCAGACGCTCTCAGGCGTGGCTACCGAAGTAAATCACTACGTGAAAATACTCGAAGGCACGAAAACCCGGCTGCTGGACACGCGCAAAACCTTGCCAGGGCTGCGTACGGCGCTGAAATATGCCGTCCTGTGCGGTGGTGGAAGCAATCACCGCCTCGGCCTGGCGGATGCATTTCTTATCAAAGAAAACCACATTATTGCCTGTGGCTCGATCAAAGCCGCCGTTGAACGCGCATTGTGGATCCACGCAGATGTTCCTGTCGAAGTGGAAGTGGAATCACTCGACGAACTTCAGCAGGCACTGGATGCGGGCGCTGACATTATCATGCTCGACAACTTCACCGTTCCGATGATGCGTGAAGGCGTAGCCCTGACCGCTGGCCGCGCGCTGCTTGAAGTCTCCGGCAACGTCACTGAGAAAACGCTGCGTGAATTTGCCGAAACGGGCGTGGATTATATTTCCGTGGGCGCTCTGACCAAGCATGTCCGCGCAATGGATCTCTCGATGCGTTTTAGCTGATCACATTTCTACGCTGTTGCCCCTGAATTCCATTTCAGGGGCAACACGACTTCCCTTCGGTCTATTTCATCTTGCCGCACTACCCTCCCACTCATCACAGCTGTCCGCCAGCCTCTTTTTCGTTTGTCTTTCATGGCTGCAAGACATGCCGCAAAAGTTTTAACGCCTTTGTCGCCTTCGGTAAAAACCGTGGAAGGCATCCTGGAAAACTCACCAAAGGCGCTGGAAGAAAATTTCTTCCCCATTTAGTTTGCTGCCGAGCAACAACCACGCAGTCTTACAAATGGAGAAGGCCATGCACCGGCAACAAGGATTTACCCTCATTGAACTGATGGTCGTGATCGCAATTATTGCGATCCTCAGCGCCATCGGCATTCCCGCTTACCAAAGTTACATCCAGAAAGCCGCAATGACCGACATGCTGCAAACGATGGTGCCGTATAAAACCGGCGTCGAGCTGTGCGTTATTGATACCGGTTCATTAACCAGCTGCAACGCAGGCAGCGAAGGGATCCCTGCAGCCGCAACCAGCCGTTATGTCAACAAAACACAGGTCACCGCAGGCGTAATTTCACTCACCGGCCAGCAGGCACTTAACGGGCTGAGCGTCGTCATGACGCCATCGGTTGACGTTCAGGCGGGCGGCATTATCTGGAACCGCACTTGCACCAGCGCCGGAAATGCTGCAATGGCGGAAGCCTGCGAAAGCGTGTTTCGTTTTGATACCACGGGAGCCGTAAAATGACCGATACCCCACTCAATCCTGTTTCACCAACAGACAGCGAAAGGCAGCACAGCGACGCCTCGCTGGACGCCCTTTGTCAGCGTTATAAAGCCATCATTGTGCATCGCGATAAACAGACTCTCCGCGTTGCCTGTCATGAAGCAGAACCAGAGACAGACACGCTGAGTAACGTACTGCGTTTTGCCAGCGGATTAAAAGTTCAGGTTGAACGCTGGCCGCGAGCCAGGCTGGAACAACACACAGGAACGAGCGCGACAGAAACACAGCAGGACACCGCCGACGATAGGCAAACCCCGGCGTCAGGAAACACTGGCGATAATGCGCTGAATGATCAAAGTGATGCGCCGGTGGTGAACGTCCTCAACCAGATTCTGAGACAAGCCATCAGCCGCCGGGCATCGGATATCCATTTTGAACCCTACGAAAACAGTTTCCGTGTCCGCGTGAGAATTGATGGCGTGTTGCAGGAAATCCCCGGCCCTGAATTTTCGATGGCAGCGGGGGTTTGCGCGCGGCTGAAAATCATGGGGCAACTAAATGTTGCCGAACGTCGCTTACCTCAGGACGGTCAGCTTTCCGTCATGCTGCAAAATCAGCGTTACTCGATGCGTGTCTCTTCCCTGCCCACCCTGTACGGTGAAAAAATCGTACTGAGGATCCTGCACATGACCCAGCAGGATCTGGCGATGTCTCAGTTAGGCTTCACGCTGCGCGATCTGGAGTATTTTAAAGCTGCGCTCAAACACCCCCAGGGGCTGATCCTTGTGACCGGCCCGACAGGCAGCGGCAAAACGGTGACGCTTTACAGCGGATTGCGTCATCTCAATGCTATTTCACGCAACATCAGCAGCGTCGAGGATCCGGTGGAAATCCCGGTCAGCGGCATCAATCAAACGCAGATCAACAGCAAGACAGATCTGAGTTTTGCCAGCGTCCTGCGGGCATTGTTGCGGCAAGATCCTGATGTGATCATGGTCGGTGAGATTCGTGATAAAGAAACGGCGGAGATTGCCGTCAAAGCCGCTCAGACCGGCCATCTGGTGCTTTCCACGCTGCATACCAACTCGACCTGCGAAACACTGATCCGGCTTCGACAGATGGGCATTGAAGGTTTCCATATCGCAGCCAGTTTGCGTCTGGTGATTGCCCAAAGACTGGTACGAAAACTGTGCCCACACTGTCGGAAACCACATTTAACGCTGGTCGAAAACGGGCCGGACGGGAAAAGTGGTCCCGCGCCAATGTGGCAGGCGTCGGGCTGCAATCAATGCTTTTCCGGCTATTACGGCAGGATGGGGATTTACGAAATACTGAACATTACTCCCCGGCTGCAACAAGCACTCGTGGCCGATGCCAGCGTCAGCGAGCTGAGTAAAATTGCCCGTGAGCAGGGCCAAAAGACATTACAGGAAGCAGGAATGTTGCTGGTGGAGCAAGGCATTACTTCGCTTGAGGAACTTTATCGGGTGACCGGTGAAGGCCATTGCGCATGAGTGAAACGCCAGTGATCGCTCCCAAATGGCGGCTTTATCACTGGCAGGCCATTGATACGCAAGGAAGTATCCGGCAAGGCGACGCCATTGAGATAAACAGAGACAGTATTTACCAGCAGCTCTTTGTTGCAGGTTTACAGCCTTTGAAGATCAAAATGATCCAGCGTCTCAGGCCGGAATACTGGAAAAACCAGGAGCGTGTTTCCGTTGTCAGGCAGCTCGCCACACTGTTGCAGGCCGGGCTGCCGCTGGTCAGCAGTCTGGCATTGCTGGCAAACGAACACCCGAAACCTGCGTGGCACTGCGTTTTGCATAACGTGGCGAAAGGCGTCAGGGAAGGCAAACCGTTATCGGACATGCTGAGTACTTACCCTGAGGTTTTCCCGGTGATTTACCGGCAGCTTGTTTCCATTGGCGAGCTGACGGGTCAGTTAGATCAATGCTGTTTGCAACTGGCGGCGCAGCAGGAACAGCAGGTGGAACTGAGAATGAAGGTGAAAAAAGCGCTGCGCTATCCGCTGATCGTCAGCGTTATCGCCACCCTCGTGACACTGTTAATGCTGACGCTGGTTCTGCCGGAGTTTGCAAAAATCTATGCCACTTTTGATGCGCAACTGCCCTGGTTTACCCGCATGCTGATCGGGGTATCGGAAGTGTTAGTGAGTTCAGGCCCGTGGCTGGCCGGCATTTTGTTGCTTTGCTGTTTTGGCTATCAGCAAAAGCTGCATCCGCACCCCCGCTGGAAGCTGCGCGAACAAATGCTGCCTCTGCGATTGCCGCTGACGTCCCGGCTGGTCACTGACAGTTGTCTCAGTCAGATTTTTCAAACGCTGGCCATGACGCAACGCGCGGGGATGACGCTGATTGCGGGGCTGGCTGCCGCGTCAGCATCTGTCTCCAACCTGCATTTTCAGGCAGCGCTCGATGTGATTCGTGAAAAAATTATGCAGGGTACGCCCTTACATAAAGCATTTCAGGAATCATCATTGTTTCCTTCGTTATGTCAGCAACTGATAAAAATTGGTGAGGAATCCGGCACGCTCGATGAGTTGTTGCTTAAGCTGGCACAGTTACATAACAGCAGGGCAAATTCGCTGGCGGATACGTTATCGCAAACGATTGAACCGGTACTGATGGCCGTAATGGGTGTGATTGTTGGCGGATTAGTGATTGCGATGTACTTACCCATTTTTCAGCTGGGTTCAGTGATGGGATGACGATGGCGCAGGAAAACATTAGCGGCGAAAACCCGTTTCGCCGCGGATAATTTTACCGGCTTATTTACTGCCGAACAGGCGGTTTTCCTGCTCTGCGACACGGATAAAGGTCGTCCTTTTAGTCAGTTCTTTCAGACGCTCTGCGCCGACATACGTACAGGCAGAACGCAGGCCACCAAGAACGTCACGTACCGTATTCTCGACCGGTCCACGCAAAGGCAGCTTCACGGTTTTGCCTTCCGCAGCGCGATACTCGGCGACACCACCAACGTGGCGTTTCATGGCGGACTCTGAGCTCATGCCGTAGAACAGCATGAATTTCTCGCCATTTTCTTCAACGACGGTGCCTTCACATTCTTCGTGTGCTGCCAGCATACCGCCAAGCATCACGAAATCTGCGCCGCCACCGAACGCTTTCGCCACATCACCAGGAACTGCGCAACCGCCGTCACTGACGATTTGTCCGCCCAGGCCGTGTGCAGCATCCGCGCATTCGATAACAGCAGAAAGCTGGGGATAGCCCACGCCGATTTTGACCCGCGTAGTACACACAGAACCCGGGCCGATACCGACTTTAACGATATCTGCACCAGAGAGAATCAGTTCTTCGACCATTTCGCCCGTGACCACATTACCGGCGCAAATGACTTTGTCCGGGCAGGCTTCACGAACGCGACGCAGGAAACCGACGAAGTGTTCGGAATAGCCGTTAGCGACGTCAAGGCAGACAAATTTCAGCAGCGGGGAAAGCGCGAGGATTTGCAGTGTTTTCACAAAATCGGCTTCTGACGTTCCGGTCGACACCATCACATTGCGCAATACTGACTCGTCAGCAGAAGTGATGAAAGCCTGCCATTGTTCGACGCTGTAATGCTTATGCACCGCGGTCAGCAAACCAAAAGACGCCAGTACCGTCGCCATGCGGAAAGTACCCACTGTATCCATATTGGCAGCGATAATCGGCGTGCCGGACCAGCTGATACCTGAGTGTTTGAATGTGAATGTGCGTTCCAGCTCGACTTCGGAACGGCTTTTGAGGGTAGAACGTTTAGGGCGGATGAGTACGTCTTTAAAACCTAACTTCAAATCTTCTTCAATACGCATGACGGCTTTGTCCTGGTTTGGCGACGGATCGCTAGGGTGTACAACAAATTTTAGACACCCTTTCCAGTGGTTTTATCATACACAGGAAAATGACAACGGCAAGATGGCTTTTACAACACACATCACAGACTTTTGATTGCGCTGATGAATAACTTTTTGCACCAAAACCAAGTCGAAGGCGGCTTGCACTTACTCATAATCTCTTTATCATTTACCTAACTAATTTTATCAGAGCGCCTGTATGAGCTATATCGTTGCATTGACCGGGGGTATAGGAAGCGGTAAAAGCACCGTTGCCGAAAGCTTCAGCCGGCATGGCGTAAGTATTGTCGATGCAGATATTATCGCCCGCCAGGTTGTTGCTCCGGGTGAGCAAGCATTGGAAGAACTGGGTAAAAGATTCGGCACAAGTATTATTCTTGCCGATGGCTCACTGAACCGCCCGGCACTGCGGGAACGCATTTTTAGTAATCCGATTGAAAAAGAATGGGTGAATAAATTATTGCACCCTATTATTCATTCCCGAACGCAGCATCTTATCGCACTAGCGAAAACGCCTTATGTAGTTTGGGTAGTCCCGTTGCTGATCGAAAACGGATTGCAAACCCAGGCCGATCGCATTCTGGTGGTGGATGTCGAGCCACAAATTCAGCTTTCACGCACAATGTTGCGCGATGGCGTTGACCGCCAGCAAGCTGAAAGTATTATTGCCGCGCAGGTGAGCCGTGAAAAACGCCTGGCCTGCGCGGATGACATTATTGATAACAGCGGAGATCCCCAAACGATCGAACCGCGTGTTGCCCAATTACATCGCCAGTATCTGAAACTGGCGGCGGGCGAAAACAGACAGGATATTGCCAAGCATGACTGATGTAGCTGCAACCGTTCTTTTTGAACATCCTCTGAATGAAAAAATGCGTACCTGGTTGCGTATAGAATTTCTGCTACAGCAGATGCACGCCAATGCGCAAATCACTGCGGCGGCTTCGGCTCTCCTGTTCTTCCGCACCGCGTCTGACTTGCTGGACGTGCTGGAACGCGGAGAAGTCCGTACCGATTTGCTCAAAGAGCTGGAACGTCAGCAACAGAAATTATCTCAGTGGCAGGATGTTCCGGGTGTGGATGCATCGCGGATTGACGGATTGCGTGCTGAACTGAAACAGTGCGCTTCCGTGTTGATGAAAGCACCGCGAATTGGCCAGGCGCTGAAAGAAGATCGCCTGATTGCTCTGGTTCGTCAGCGTCAAAGCATTCCGGGCGGTTGTTGCAGTTTCGATTTGCCGACACTACACCTTTGGCTGCATCTGGCACAATCCCAGCGCGACAGTGAAGTGCGAAACTGGCTTGAAACACTCGCTCCGCTCAATAATTCACTCACTATGGTACTGGATTTGATCCGTCAGTCCGGCGCTTTCCGTAATCAAATCAGCCTGAATGGTTTTTTCCAGGATAACGCAGAAGGTGCAGATCTGTTACGCTTGCGCCTCTCGATGGAAAACCAGCTTTACCCGCAAGTTTCCGGGCACAAAACCCGTTATGCCATCCGCTTCTTACCGCTCGACAGCGAACATGGCGTGGTTCCGGCACGACTGAATTTTGAACTTGCCTGCTGCTAGGAGTTGCAAATGGATCCCGAAATTATTGAAGTCAATTGCCCGACGTGTAATAAGACGGTTGTCTGGGGCGAAGTCAGTCCTTACCGTCCTTTTTGTTCCAAGCGCTGCCAGCTCATCGATCTCGGTGAGTGGGCCGACGAGGAGAAACGCATTCCGAGCAAAGGGGATGTGAATGATCTGGATGACTGGAGCGAAGAAGAGATTTCGCACTGACGTCCGCCGGATGTCGCATTTAACAGATGTTAAAAAGGGGCGTGGCCCCTTTTTTGTGGGCGCTCTGATTCTCAGACAATCAGAATTCGTTATTTTTAAGCGCGTTCACGACAGTTTCGTTGGCCGGAGGAAATTCTTCCGCTTTCAGGTCTGACTGTTTAACCCAGCGTTTGGGTTGCCCTTCTTTTCCATAGGGCTCGCCCTGCCAATCTTCCACCAGAAAGAAGTAAAGCGTGATAATGCGATCCGGGAACCGGTGTTCAAGCGTTTTCAGCAAAACAGGCGCTTTCGCATCAATGCCCACTTCTTCCTGCAACTCACGAATGACAGCCTGCTCAGGTGTTTCACCCGCTTCAATTTTACCGCCCGGAAACTCCCAAAACCCCGCCATGTGCGAAGACGCATCACGCTGAGTAATAAAGATTTCTTTACCGGAATTCCGGATAATACCGGCTGCGATATTCAGTTGTTTAAGCGTCACTTTTCCACCTATTGACTGACTGTAATGACTGTCTTATATAAGGATTTTTAGACAAAATAAAGGCGGTGATTAGCCGCCTTTAAGATTAACACGATGACTTAGCCTGAGATCTTACTTTTGCAGGCGACCATGGCATTGTTTGTATTTTTTACCAGAACCACATGGGCAGAGATCGTTGCGGCCCACTTTACGCTCACCGGATGCGGCAAGACGTGCAGCTTCAGCCACTTCAATTTCCTGCTGATCCTGATGGCTCAATTGCTGCTGACGTGCCAGATGTTCGGCTTCTTCGCGGCGCTGAATTTCCATTGCTTCAATTTCTTCAGGCATACGAACCTGAACTTTGCTCAGCACGCTGACCACTTCATATTTCAGTGATTCCAGCATGGCAGCAAACATAGCAAAGGATTCGCGTTTGTATTCCTGCTTAGGATCTTTCTGCGCATAACCCCGTAAATGGATACCCTGACGCAGGTAGTCCATTGCGGCCAGATGCTCTTTCCACAGGGAATCAAGCGTTTGCAGCATCACGCCTTTTTCGAAGTTACGCATCATTTCTGCGCCAACCACTTCTTCTTTACGGGCGTAAGATTCTTTCGCGAGTTCCATAATACGTTCGCGCAGGGTTTCTTCATGCAGCTCAGGCTCTTTATCCAGCCACTCTGCAATCGGCATTTCCAGCTCGAAATCTTGTTTCAGTCGATCCTGAAGCCCCTGAACATCCCACATCTCTTCCAGAGACTGCGGTGGAATGTAGCTGTCGATAGTCGCTTTGAACACGTCCTCACGGATGCTGGCGATAGTTTCGCTCACATCAGACACGTCCAGCAGTTCGTTACGCTGGCTGTAGATCGCACGGCGCTGATCGCTGGCGACATCATCGTATTCCAGCAATTGTTTACGGATATCAAAGTTACGGCTTTCAACTTTACGCTGAGCATTCGCAATTGCTTTGGTGACCCAAGGGTGCTCAATCGCTTCGCCCGGTTTCATACCCAGTTTACGCATCATGCTCGTCACACGGTCAGAAGCAAAGATACGCATCAGGGCATCTTCCATAGACAGATAGAAACGAGATGAACCGGCGTCACCCTGACGACCCGCACGACCACGCAGCTGGTTATCGATACGGCGTGATTCGTGACGCTCAGTACCGATAATGTGCAGACCGCCGGAAGCCAGAACGGCATCGTGGCGAATCTGCCATGCTGCTTTGATTTCTGCGATTTTCTCGTCAGTGGCTTCTTCACCCAGGTTTTCAACTTCAACCTGCCAGCTGCCGCCCAGCACGATATCGGTACCACGACCCGCCATGTTGGTTGCGATGGTCACCGCGCTTGGCTGACCCGCCTGTGCAACGATATCCGCTTCTTTGGCGTGGAATTTGGCGTTCAGAACGCTGTGCGCGATGCCCGCTTTGGTCAGTTCATTGGAAACCACTTCGGATTTCTCAATCGAAATGGTACCCACCAGAACCGGCTGGCCTCTGGCAGTACACTGACGGATATCTTCGATAATCGCGCCAATTTTTTCCATTTCAGTCATGTACACCAGATCGGCCATGTCTTTACGCACCATAGGGCGGTTCGTTGGCACAACGATGGTATCCAGTTTGTAGATGGAGCTGAATTCGAACGCTTCAGTATCCGCAGTACCGGTCATACCGGCCAGTTTTTCATACAAACGGAAGTAGTTCTGGAAGGTGATAGAAGCCAGCGTCTGGTTTTCGTTTTGAATATCAACGCCTTCTTTCGCTTCCACTGCCTGATGCAAGCCATCAGACCAGCGGCGACCCTGCATGGTACGACCGGTATGTTCGTCAACGATGATAACTTCACCGTCTTTCACGATGTAATCAACATCGCGGGTAAACAGTACGTGCGCACGCAGCGCAGCGGTCACGTGGTGCATCAGCATAATGTTAGTCGGGGAATACAAAGATTCGCCCTCTTCCATAATGCCTGCATCAACCAGCATTTCTTCGATCAGAACCAGACCGCGTTCGGTCAGATGAACCTGACGCGCTTTCTCATCCACGGAGAAGTGGCCTTCACCCTGGAACGTGTCGGAGTCTTCTTTTTCCTGACGGATCAGTTTAGGGATCAGTTTGTCCACGCGGGTGTACATTTCGGAGCTGTCTTCAGCCGGACCGGAAATGATCAGCGGGGTACGTGCTTCATCGATCAAGATGGAGTCAACCTCATCCACCAGCGCGTAGTGCAGTTTACGCTGAACACGTTCTTCAGGACTGAAAGCCATGTTGTCGCGCAGGTAGTCAAAGCCGTATTCGTTGTTTGTACCGTAAGTAATGTCGGCAGCGTAAGCAGCGCGTTTAGCCGGAGAAGGCATGCCTGGCAAGTTAATACCGATGCTCAGACCGAGGAACTCAAACAGTGGACGGTTATTTTCGGCGTCACGCTGGGCTAAGTAGTCGTTGACGGTCACAACGTGAACGCCTTTACCGCTCAGTGCGTTCAGGTAAGCCGGCAACGTTGCGGTCAGGGTTTTACCTTCACCGGTACGCATTTCCGCGATGCAACGCTCGTTGAGCACCATGCCGCCGAGTAACTGGACGTCAAAGTGACGCATGCCGAATACACGTTTACTGGATTCGCGAACCACCGCAAACGCTTCCGGGATCAGCATTTCAAGCACTTCACCTTTTGCCAGACGCTCACGGAATTCATCGGTTTTAGCTCTCAGTTGATCATCGGTCAGCTTCTGAATTTCAGGTTCCATGCGGCTGATCAGGTCAACTACTTTGCGCATACGGCGCAGTGTACGATCGTTACGGCTACCAAAAACTTTGGTCAATAATTTGATTAACATGATGCTTAATATCTCTTGGAGGCCACCTAACGTAGCCACTAATTTGTTGATTTATAGATAGAGTTTAAACTTACAGTCTGTTAAATCAGGAAGGCCGGGCCGGCACGAATGCCTTGCACCTGTGCTAACCACAGTCCGGTTTGATGCGACGAAGAGAAGGTGTGAAAAGGTTGTTGCGTGTGACGGATGATAACCGGCGGTTTGGATTCATGCGTCAGTAAGGCATTCAGCGTCACCAGCAGCGCAAGTTGCTGTACGTGAAGAGGTTCTGCTTCCTGCGCGACAATTTCAGGTTGGGCTATGGTATAGACAACCTGAGGTGCCAGCGCAAAAGAAAGATGACGGATGACCGTGCGCAGTGCATGCTGCTGCCAGTAATCCACACCGAAAGACGGGCGGCGATTTGCCTGAAGCAATGCGAGATTACTTAGCCCTGTACTGCCGATGTTAAGCCTATTCAGGCTTGAGGACGTATTGGGAACCGCAGGCAGTTCCGTTTGCGAGAGGTTCGTTGACACGCCAAGGCTTGCCGCGACCATCCCCAACAGGAGATGCGGCCAAAAATACTTTCTGCCAAATTGTCGCCAACGATTTAGAATACCAATCACAAGTTTACAATCCGCCGGAGCCCATCATGCGCGATAGCCGCCCACAATTATTAGATATCCTGTTCGATGATGCTTCTTCCACAGAGCAAAGCCCGCTGCGTATTGTTCAACAGCGTGCTGCGGCGTTATTAAAATTAAACCGCGCAGTGAAAGGTCTGTTACCGGCGCCCATGCAACCATGGTGTCGTGTCGGTAATTATCGACAGGGAGTTTTAGTGCTGGAGATAGCCAATGCCAGCTGGATGATGCGCTTACGTTATGAACAACCGGCGCTACTCTCTGCACTTCGAGCGCAAATTCTACCATCTTTGTCGTCAATCGACATCAGGATTAATCCTTCGCTCATGGCGAAAATGGAAAATGCTTCGCAGATTGCTGTTAAAAATAAAGCGATCGCGTCTGAATCGATGCCGGTCAGGCATTTGAGTGCGCAGAGTGCGGAGGAATTACGAGGACTGGCGAGCCGTAGCCCGGAAAAACTCAGAAAGGCATTAGAACGACTGGCTGAATTGGCCGGAGAGGGTGCCAAAACAACCAGTCGTAATAAGTCATGATATCAGTATCGGTTACGCCAATACTGTAGAAGGTGCTTTAAAAGCCACAGGCATTTCAGCTTCATCCTGGAAGGTAACTAATTCCCAGGCTTCCTGCTTAGCCAGTACCGCTTGCAATAACTTGTTGTTCAACGCGTGGCCAGATTTGAATGCGGTAAACGCACCAATAATGTTATGCCCACACATGAACAGGTCGCCAATAGCATCAAGCATTTTGTGACGAACGAATTCATCTTCAAAACGCAGGCCATCTTCGTTAAGCACGCGGTAATCATCCACAACAATCGCGCAATCAAAGCTGCCACCCAGGCACAAACCACGTGACTGCAAATACTCGATATCACGCATAAAACCAAAAGTACGTGCGCGGCTGATTTGGCGAACAAATGCTTCTGCGGAGAAGTTCATTTTGTAACGCTGAGAACTGGAATCAATCGCCGGGTGATTGAAGTCGATAGTGAAGTCCAGAGAGAAACCATTGAATGGTTTGAACTCAGCCCACTTATCACCGTCTTCAACACGCACAGTTTCTTTGATGCGCAGGAATTTCTTCGCGCTCTTCAGTTCTTCGATCCCGGCGTCCATCAGTAGATAGACGAAAGGTGCGGCGCTACCGTCCATAATCGGCACTTCAGGCGCATCGACTTCGATAACAATGTTATCAATGCCCAGCCCCGCTAATGCCGCATTAAGGTGTTCAACCGTAGAAATGCGTACGTCGTGCTCATTCACCAGGCAAGTACAGAGCATGGTATCACGCACGGATTTTGCATCTGCCGGGAAATCAACCGGGGGATTCAAGTCAGTGCGACGATAGATGACCCCGGTATTGGCCGGTGCAGGACGCAGAGTCAGGGTGACTTTCTTGCCGGTATGTAAGCCGACGCCCGTCGCCTGAACGATACGTTTTAATGTACGTTGTTTGATCATCGTTTTTATCTCGCAATGTTATCTATCCAACCGACCTAAGCTTACCTTAAGATCGGCGGGACAGTTTAGCACAAAGAGCGGAGATCCTACAATTCGGACTAGTCTGCCTGCTTACGCAGGAATGCAGGGATGTCCAAATAGTCGGGCTCTTTATTCGATTGCGCGGTTGGATCATTCACCACTTTAGCCGCTGGCTTAGTTTCCTGCGGCAGCGGAGACATCCCGTGCTGCTGGTAACGGTGATCCATCACTGGCTGGCTGGCGGGCTTATTGGTCACCAAAGTGATCTCAGGACGTTTGTCCATGCCGATACCGGTCGCAACCACAGTAACACGCAGTTCGTCATTCATTTCCGGGTCAAGGGAAGTCCCGATCACCACGGTCGCGTTGTCAGAAGCGAAAGCACGGATAGTGTTACCCACGGTTTCGAATTCATCCAGACGCAGGTCGAAGCCCGCGGTAATGTTGACCAGAACGCCGCGCGCGCCGGACAAATCGATGTCTTCCAGCAACGGGCTGGAAATCGCCATTTCAGCCGCTTCTTCAGCACGGTCTTCACCACATGCCACGCCGGAACCCATCATGGCATAACCCATTTCGGACATTACGGTGCGCACGTCAGCAAAGTCGACGTTCATCAGACCCGGACGGGTGATCAGCTCAGCGATACCCTGCACCGCGCCTTTCAGCACGTCGTTGGCCGCACCGAAGGCGTCCAGCAGAGAGATACCGCGACCCAACACTTTCAACAGTTTGTCGTTAGGGATAGTGATCAGGGAGTCCACATGCTTGGACAGCTCAGCGATACCCTGCTCCGCGAATGCCATACGCTTCTTGCCTTCAAAATTGAAAGGCTTCGTTACGACTGCAACGGTCAGAATACCCAAATCTTTTGCAACTTCAGCGACGACTGGCGCAGCACCGGTACCGGTACCGCCGCCCATGCCCGCTGCGATAAAGACCATGTCAGCACCTTCAAGCGCGGCGCGCAGGGCTTCACGGTCTTCTTCTGCAGAATTGCGACCCACTTCAGGGTTCGCGCCAGCACCCAGACCTTTGGTGATACCACTACCAATCTGAATCGTCTGGCCTACAGCCGTTTTACGCAACGCCTGGGCGTCTGTGTTAACGGCAAAGAATTCAACACCTTCGATGCGCTCACGCACCATGTGTTCGACAGCGTTACCGCCGCCACCGCCGACGCCGATGACTTTAATCACCGCGTCGTTGGTCAGTTCCATAGGTTCAAACATAGTTTCTCTCCGTTTTGTGCCTGTCGCGTCGGGATCAAAAGCTATAAGAGCATGATCCCGTTGTTAAAACATTAAAACTCTTTTCTCAGCCAGCTGTTGATTCGTTTGAACCAGTTGCCCACTGAGGCGCGTTTTTCCACTTCGGCCTCACCGCTCAGGTGAGACTCCTTCCCGTAGTGCAGCAGCCCTACAGCCGTTGAGTAGTAAGGTTCCTGCGCATAATCTGTCAGCCCTGTGATGTTCAGAGGTTGCCCGATACGCACCTGGGTATGGAATACCCGCTGCGCACAAGCTGCCAGACCATCAATTTGTGCTGCGCCGCCTGTCAAAACAATACCTGCGGCCAGATGATGTTTTACGCCTTGCTGACGTAACTGCTCCTGCAATTGCAAAATTTCGTCATTCACTAAATTCAGCAATTCTGTGTAACGAGGCTCGATGACTTCAGCCAGTGTCTGACGTTGCAGACTGCGCGGCGGACGTCCGCCTACGCTCGGCACTTCGACGTTTTCGTCTTTGCCGACAATCGAACCTAATGCACAACCGTGGCGAACCTTAATAGCTTCGGCATCGGTCGGTGGCGTTCCAAACGCATAAGCGATGTCGCTGGTGACCACGTTCCCTGCATAAGGGATAACCTTAGTATGACGTAGTGCGCCGCCGGTATAAACCGCGATATCCATGGTTCCACCACCAATATCGACGACACAGACCCCTAATTCGCGTTCATCTTCGGTCAGAACCGCATAACTGGCTGCCAGACCGGCAAAAATCAGCTGGTCAACTTTTAAGCCACAGCGTTCAACCGCCTTCACAATGTTCTTCGCCATATCGTTATGGCAGGTAATCAGGTGAACTTTTGCCTGCATACGCACGCCGGAAAGTCCGACAGGGTTTTTAATCCCTTCCTGATAATCAATGGCATATTCCTGAGGGATCACATGCAGAACACGATGCTCGTCGCGAACGCGAACCGATTTCGCGGTATGCACTACGTTCTCTACATCTTCCTGCGTGACTTCCTCTTCTGAAATAGGAACCATCCCTATTTCATTCTGGCAACTGATATGTTTACCGGACAAAGCAAGGTAAACAGAGGAAATCTGGCAATCCGCCATCAGTTCAGCCTGATCGATGGCGCGCTGTACGCACTTCACCACCGATTCCAGATCATTCACGCCACCCTTGTCCATGCCACGGGACGGGCAACTGCCCACACCGATAATATTGACCATGCCATCGGGCAGAACTTCCCCCACCAATGCGGCGACTTTTGCCGTACCGATTTCCAGCCCAACTACCAGTTTTCTGTCCGTCGACTTGATCATTGTTGTTTAGCCTGTGCCTGATTCTGTTGCTGATTACTGTTTTGCTGGTCAATAAACTCCGGAGCCCAACCGACCGACGCACCGCTGTCATAACGTAAATCGACATACGTAATGCGTTTTTTATCGGCTTCAGCCTGTTGCTGGAATCGCGGGTAAAGCTCGATAAAACGTTGTAAACGCCCCATCCGGTCATCTCTTCCCAATTCCAGCCGGACGTCGTTATCCAGAGTTAACTGCCACGAGTGACGCGCACTCATTGCTACTGCCTTCAACGTGAATTTCCCGGCGGCCAGCGCCTGACTCATCGTTTGAAAGCCCTGCAAAACATCCTGTTCGCTACCTTCCGGACCGTATAGCAGCGGCATTTTCTGTTTGACCACACGTTCAGCGGGTATGCTGAATGATTTGCCATCGGCATCAACCATATGCAGATCATTCCAGTGTGCGACCGGCACATACTCCACCAGATGTATCTTCAATTCATTCGGCCATTGCTTACGGACGCTGACCTGTTTTATCCAGGGTAAACGCTCAATCTGCTGCTGAATGATGTTTACATCCTGCGTCATGAACGTCCCCGGTGCCCCTAAGGACAAAATCGCCTGACGAATATCATCGTTGGTCGTGTAATGACGCTCTCCCGTAACCACAAGCTGGGACAACGGCAACCGGTTCGCATCCTGCATCCAGATAATGACGGCCCACGCACTCCATAAAATCGTTCCTGCTACCAGCAGCAGAAACACAATCCCTGCCAGCTGGCCACCATTACTGCGACGGCCGTTAGTCTCGACCGTCTCACGCTCTCGGGTATTCAGGGCGGCTTGAGACATATCAGTCAGCCAAAGCCAGAATACGGAAAACGAGTTGAGAGAAGCTCAGCCCGGAATGTTTCGCCGCCATCGGCACTAAACTGTGGCTGGTCATTCCCGGCGATGTATTCACTTCCAGTAAATTAAAGCTGCCGTCACCGTCCTGCATCACATCAACACGGCCCCAGCCACTGCAATCGAGCGCCTGATAAGCCTGCAACGCCAGTGCAGATAACTGTTTTTCCTGTTCCTCGCTCAAACCGCTCGGGCAGAAATACTGGGTTTCGTCAGACAGATATTTCGCCTGATAGTCATAAAACGTCCCGGCGGGCTGGATGCGGATGGAGGGCATAACCTGATCGCCAACGATCGCTACGGTGTATTCCGGGCCACTTAACCATTTTTCAATCAGAACGTTATCGTCATGACGAAAGCCTTCCTGCAGTGCTGGCAGCAACTCTTTTTCGGTTGTCACTTTGCTCATGCCAACGCTGGAACCTTCGCGGCTTGGTTTGACGATAACCGGCAAGCCTAATTCGGCGATTTTTGCCGCCAGAGCGCCCTGCCCTGCTGCTTCAATTTGTGAACGATGCAATGCCACGAACGGAGCAACCGGTAAACCCAGCGCCTGCCACACCAGCTTGGTGCGGAATTTATCCATGGTCAGCGCAGAAGCCATCACGCCACTGCCGGTATACGGCAGGCCGATGTGCTCAAGCAGCCCTTGCAACGTACCGTCTTCACCACCGCGTCCATGCAGCGCGATAAAGACTTTGCTGAACCCTTCTTCTTTAAGAAGCGCCACGTTAAATGTTTTGGTGTCGATGCCATATGCATCCACACCAGATTCGCGTAAACCTGCCAGCACGGCAGCGCCGGACTGTAATGACACATCGCGCTCTGCGGAAGTCCCCCCCAACAATACCGCTACTTTCTCAGACATGATGTTCTTCACCTTTTTTCACTGGCTGCAACTTCTGATCAGCCAATTTACGGGCCACTTTGCCAACATTACCGGCACCCTGTACCAGCACTAAATCGTCGCCTTCGAGGATCTGCGCCAAACTTTCAGGCACAGCGTCAATATCAGAAACCAGAATAGGATCCAGTTTGCCTCGCGCACGAATGGTGCGGCATAACGAGCGGCTGTCGGCTCCCGGAATTGGCGCTTCACCGGCCGGGTAGACATCGAGCATGATCAGCACGTCAACCTGAGACAGCACATTCGCGAAGTCGTCATATAAATCGCGGGTACGCGTGTAACGGTGAGGCTGGAAAATCATGACCAGACGCTTGTCCGCCCAGCCCGCGCGTGCGGCTTTGATTGTCGCATCCACTTCTGTCGGATGATGACCGTAGTCATCAACCAACATCGCGCTGCCGGTTTTTCCGTTCACATTTTCCAGCGCGTAATCGCCCAGGAAATCAAAACGACGTCCGGTTCCCTGGAAGCCTTCCAGCGCGCGCAAGATTGCGTCATCGCAGATACCTTCATCCGTCGCAACAGCAACAGCTGCCGCGGCATTCAGAGCGTTGTGTCGGCCCGGCGCGTTCAGCGTGACGCTGATCAGCGGCAGATCCTGACGACGTATCGTAAAGTGCCCCTGCGCGCCGACCTGACGATAATTCTCAATAATCACATCCGCATCTTCGCTGAAACCGTAAGTGGTAATGTGACGGCCTACGCGTGGGATCAGCTCACGGATCACCGGATCATCAAGACACATCACTGCACGTCCGTAAAACGGCAGGTTGTGCAGGAAATTCACAAACGTCTGTTTCAGGTTTTCAAAATCGCCCTGGTACGTATCCATATGGTCTGCTTCGATGTTGGTCACAATGGCCACCATCGGTTGCAGATGCAGGAAGGACGCATCGCTTTCGTCCGCTTCTGCAATCAGGAAACGGCTTGAGCCCAGACGCGCATGCGTTCCCGCTGCTTTAACCAGCCCGCCATTTACGAAAGTCGGATCCAGCCCGGCTTCTGCGTAAATGCTGGTGACCATCGCCGTGGTCGTGGTTTTACCGTGTGTCCCTGCCACGGCGATGCCGTGACGAAAACGCATCAGCTCGGCAAGCATTTCCGCGCGACGGATAACCGGAATACGTGCTTCACGGGCGGCAACAATTTCCGGGTTATCGGAAGAGATCGCCGTCGACACCACCACCACGCTGGCATCCAGCACATTCTCCGGGCGGTGATTGAAATAAATGGTCGCACCCAGTGCAGTCAGTTGCTGCGTGACCGGATTCGGTGCTAAGTCAGAACCGCTAATCTGATAGCCTTCATTGGCCAACACTTCGGCGATACCACCCATGCCGGCACCACCGATGCCAACAAAGTGAATGTGCCGGACACGATGCATCTCGGGCACGAAGGTACGCAGTTTCGCCAATTGTTGTGTATTCACGTTTTTATTCACTATTTCAGGTTACTGATTAATCCGTTTCTTACGGCCAGGACCACGCTGCGCATGGCCCGTTCAATTTCATTTTTTGCTGACGGCGACCACTTCTGCGGCCACGCGTTCTGTCGCATCGGGAATAGCGGCTGCACGGGCAGCGACAGCCATTTCCATCAGATGGGTTCTGTCCCATCCGGCCATCAGATCAGAGACGGCTGCGGCACTAAAATCTTTCTGCTCAATAATCTTTGCGGCACCGGCTTTTTCCAGCGGCAGTGCATTCCAGTACTGCTGACGATCTTTATGCTGGAACGGCACGAATATCGCCGGTAAACCCGCAGCGGCAATTTCACTGACGGTCAGCGCACCGGAACGGCAAACCACCACATCGGCCCAGGCATACGCCTGCGCCATGTCGTCAATAAATTCGGTGACTTTATGCTGAGTCTGACCGGCTTTTTGGTATGCCTGATTCACGGACTCCAGCGCGCCTTTCCCGACCTGATGCCACAACGTAATTTTATCGCCCATCAGCGCCGCGACTTCCGGCATCGTCTGATTAAGTACCCGTGCACCCTGACTTCCGCCAATGACCAGCATACGGATAGGCCCTTCGCGCCCGGCAAGGCGGGTTTGCGGTAATTCCAGCGCCAGCACATCCGTGCGCACCGGGTTACCCACCACGGCCGCATTCGGGAATGCGCCAGGAAACGCCTGTAATACTTTTTTGGCAATGTGCGACAAACCACGATTGGTCATGCCCGCAATACCATTTTGTTCGTGCAGCACCACCGGAATACCCAGTGACCATGCTGCCAGACCGCCGGGGCCGGAAACGTAACCGCCCATGCCTAAAACCACATCAGGCTGGAAGCGCTTCATGATGGCTTTCGCCTGGCGCCACGCATGATATATGCGAATGGGGGCAGTGATCTGCGCTTTCAGACCTTTCCCACGTAATCCTGAGATTTTAATGAAATCAATCTCGATGCCATTTTTCGGCACCAAATCCGCTTCCATTCGATCTGCCGTGCCCAGCCAGCGAACTTCCCAGCCTTGCGCCATCAGATGATGCGCCACGGCCAGACCGGGGAAAACATGCCCGCCGGTACCGCCTGCCATCACCATTAAACGCCGGGTATTGCCACTCATCGGGCGCTCCTTACAAACGCCTGGGCTTTTGCCAGACGCGTTTCAAAATCCACTCGCAGCAACAACACAATTGCCGTCGACATAATAATCAGGCTCGAACCACCGTAACTGATGAGCGGTAAGGTCAGACCTTTCGTTGGCAACATCCCTGCGGCGGCACCTACGTTAACCAGCGCCTGGAAGCTAAACCACACACCAATGGAGCAGGCTAAAAAGCCGGAAAACCGCTGATCGAGCTCTAATGCGCGACGCCCGATGGACATGGCGCGAAAAGCGACGAAGAATACCATCAACAACGCCAGAACCACACCGAAATACCCCAACTCTTCCCCCAAAATGGAGAAGATGAAGTCGGTATGTGCCTCCGGTAAATATTCCAGTTTTTGCACCGAATTTCCGAGCCCTTGTCCCCAGAATTCACCGCGACCAAACGCCATCAGTGACTGGGTTAACTGGTAACCACTGCCAAACGGATCGGCCCAGGGATTCCAGAACGACGTGACGCGGCGCATACGGTACGGTTCGGCAAGAACCAGCAGCACAACGGCAAAAGCACCGGACCCGATGATGGCCAGGAACTGCCACATCTTTGCCCCCGCCAGGAACAACATCGCCAGCGTGGTAATAAACAGTACAACGACCGTACCGAGGTCAGGCTGGGCCAGCAGAAGAACGGCCAGAACCACCATCACGCCCATCGGCTTACAGAAACCCCAGAAGTTACTCCGGACCTCATCGACCTTTCGCACCAGATAGCTGGCGAGGTAGCAAAACAGTGACAGCTTGGAAAACTCTGCGGGCTGAATACGCAATGGCCCCAGTGAAATCCAGCGCGATGCCCCGTTAACCGAGCTCCCCACCACCAGGACGACCAGCAACATCACCACGGAAAGCAGCAGCAGGACGTTACTGTATTTCTGCCAGACCGCCATCGGCACGCGCAGCGTCACCAGCGACAACCCGAAGGCCAGCGCAAGGTAAATCGCGTCACGCTTCGCAAACAAAAACGGGTCATCAGCCAGACGCTGACCGATGGGCATCGAAGCCGATGTCACCATCACAAAGCCGATAATCGCCAGCCCAAAGGTCAGCCACAGCAAGGTGCGGTCATACAGCACCAGAGTTAATGAGTCGTTTTCTTTCGACCCCATCACCCAGTCGTTAAATTTCCCGACGAGGCCCAGCCCCGGAATACGGATCCGCATTAACCCAGCTCCTTCGCCAGCGCAGTGAAGACGTCACCACGTTGTTCAAAACTGCGGAACTGATCGAGGCTCGCGCAGGCCGGAGACAGTAAAACCATGTCGCCTGACACTACGCGCGTGCTGATGTCACGCATCGCCTGTTCCATCGTTTCAAACAGAGAAGAAACGTCAGGACGTAATTCCGCCAGCTCTGCGCCGTCACGGCCAAAGCAGTAAATGCGCAGATTATCGCCCTGCAGATATTTCGTCAGCGGCGAGAAATCCGCGGATTTCCCGTCACCGCCCAGCAGAAGATGCAATGTGCCCTCAACATGCAGGCCGTTGAGTGCCGCTTCGGTGCTGCCGACGTTGGTGGCTTTGGAATCGTTAATCCAACGCACGCCATCGTGTTGCCACGCCACCTGAAAACGGTGCGCCAGACCGGTAAAGGTCGTCAGCGCTTTCAGGCCTGAAGCGTGAGGAATGCCCACCGCATCCGCCAGCGCCAGCGCAGCCAGCGCATTGGTATAATTGTGGCGGCCCGTCAGCGGCATTTCGTTGGTATTCAGAACCTTCTCGCCACGCACGCGCAGCCAGATATCGTCCTGCTGGCGCGTCAGATGGTAATCACCGACGTCCACACCAAAACTCACGCAACGCTTATCAGCGCCACGAACCGGCATTGTCAGCGCGTCATCCGCGTTAACGACGCACAGCGCGGCGTTCTCATAAACTTTCAGCTTTGCCGCACGGTACTGCTGCAAACCAAACGGATAGCGATCCATATGATCTTCGGTCACGTTAAGGATCGTCGCGGCCGCTGCACGCAGGCTGTACGTGGTTTCAAGCTGAAAGCTGGAAAGCTCGAGCACAAACAAATCGTATTCATGATCAAGCATCGTCAGCACCGGCAAACCAATGTTGCCGCCCACGCCAACGCGCCATCCGGCAGCTTTCGCCATTTCGCCAACCAGCGTCGTCACAGTGCTTTTACCGTTCGAACCGGTGATCGCCACAATCGGCGTTTGCGTTTCGCGGCAGAACAGCTCGATATCACCGACAATTTCCACACCCGCATCGGCGGCAGCGCTCAGTGCAGGGGTGGCCAGCGCCATACCGGGGCTGGTGACAATCAGGTCCGCATCCAGCAGCCAGTCTTCATTGAGCGAACCGAGGTGACGCTCAATGTTATCCGCGAGTTTATCCAGTCCGGGCGGGCTGACGCGGGTATCAATAACACGCGGCGTCACACCCCGTGCCACAAAGAAATCAACACAGGACAGGCCGGTAAGACCCAGCCCGATGATGACCACTTTTTTACCCTGATAGTCAGCCATAATTACCGCACCTTCAGCGTCGCCAGGCCAATCAGGACCAGCATCAGCGAAATAATCCAGAAGCGCACAATGACGCGCGGTTCCGGCCAGCCTTTAAGTTCGTAATGGTGGTGGATCGGCGCCATACGGAAAATGCGCTGACCGCGTAACTTAAAGGATCCGACTTGCAGGATGACCGACAGTGTTTCAACCACGAACACACCGCCCATAATCACCAGTAAGAATTCCTGACGCAGCAACACGGCGATAGTTCCCAGCGCGCCGCCCAGTGCCAGCGAACCGACATCGCCCATGAAGACTTGTGCCGGATAGGTGTTGAACCACAGGAAGCCAAGACCCGCGCCGACAATGGCGGTACACACAATCACCAGTTCGCCCGCGTGGCGGAGGTAAGGAATGTGCAGGTAGCTGGCAAAATTCATGTTACCGGTCGCCCAGGCCACCAGCGCAAAACCGGCGGCGACGAACACGGTTGGCATAATCGCCAGACCATCCAGACCGTCCGTCAGGTTGACTGCGTTACTGGTTCCGACAATCACGAAGTAGCTCAGCAGGATATACAGCAGGCCAAGCTGCGGCATGATGTCTTTAAAGAACGGAACAACCAGCTCGGTGGCTGGCGTGTCTTTCCCGATGGCGTACATCGTGAAGGCGGCGGCAAGTGCGATAACCGACTGCCAGAAGTATTTCCAGCGGGCGATCAGACCCTTGGTGTCCTTACGGACAACTTTGCGATAGTCATCGATAAACCCGACAACACCGTAGCCCAGCAGAACAAACAGCACACACCAGACGTACGGGTTAGACGGATAAGCCCACATCAGGACGGAAATCGTGATGGAAGCCAGAATCATCAGGCCGCCCATCGTTGGCGTCCCGCGTTTGCTGAAATGCGATTCCGGGCCGTCGTTGCGGACAACCTGGCCAAAAGACATTTTTTGCAGACGGGCAATCATCCGTGGTCCGATCCACAAAGACAGGAACAAAGCAGTCAGCAGGCTGACAATGGCGCGAAACGTCAGATACGAAAAGACGTTGAAGCCGGAATAATATTTGACCAAGTGTTCGGCCAGCCAAACTAGCATGTTGCATTCTCCTGTAACGCGCGTACTACCTGCTCCATTGCGGCACTACGTGAACCTTTAATCAAAACGGTAATTACCGCATGTTCAGACAGTAAGCTCGTTAAACGGGCCGTCAGGGCTGCCTTATCCTCTAAATGCTCACCACATCCGCTGGCCTCACTGAGGATGCGACTGTCGTGGCCAATGCTGAATACTTTATCGATACCTGCTGCACGGATCGCTTCTCCCACCTGACGGTGGCAGCTTTCGCTTTCGGCCCCCAGTTCGGCCATATCACCGACGGCCATGACGCGGTAACCCGGCATTTCTGACAGCACTTGTGCCGCTGCCGTCATTGAACCGACGTTCGCGTTATAGCTGTCGTCGAGCAGGGTTCTGCCTTCGCTAAGCGCTATCGGGAACAGACGTCCTTTGACAGATTGCAGCGTTTTCAGACCAGTGCGTACGTTTTCAAGCGAAGCGCCGACAGACAGCGCCAGCGCAGCGGCTGCCAAAGCGTTGGCAATGTTGTGACGCCCCGGTACCGGCAGGGAAACATCAATGCTGCCCTGTGGAGAATGCAGGGTAAAAGCGGTATTCAGCGGGCTGAGGCTGACATCTGTCGCGCTGAAATCGATGCCTTCAGTTTTCGCAGAGGAGAAATGCCAGACGGTTTTACCGGTCAGCTTGTGCTGCCAGTTCGTCCAGTCATTGCTGTCAGCGTTAATGACCGCAATACCGTTTTCAGGCAACCCTTCGAAAATCTCGCCTTTGGCGCGGGCAACGCCGGCCAGAGAACCAAAACCTTCCAGATGCGCCGCAGAGAGGTTGTTGATCAACGCCGTTTCAGGACGTGCCAGCGCGGTGGTATAGCCGATTTCGCCCGGATGGTTTGCGCCCATCTCAATGACGGCAAAATCATGCTCTGCGGTCAGGCGAAGTAACGTCAGCGGCACGCCGATGTCGTTATTGAAATTGCCTGCGGTGTACAGCACATTGCCGCACTCACGCAAAATCGCGGCGGTCATTTCTTTCACAGACGTCTTGCCGGAAGAACCGGTCAGGCCGACCACGCGGGCAGGAACCTGCTGGCGAACCCAGCCGCCGAGTTGCCCCAGCGCGACGCGGGTGTCAGCGACCACTAACTGAGGGGCCTCCACCGGTAAGCGCTTACTTACCAGCAACGCCCCTGCACCCGCTTTAACGGCGTCTGCCGCAAAATCGTGTGCATCGAATTTCTCGCCTTTCAGCGCTACAAACAAACCGCCTGCAGTGATCTGACGGGTATCCGTCGTCACGCTGTCAATTTGCGTATCCGCGCCGATAAGTTCAGCGTTGAGCACATCGGCCAGAGTTTGCAGAGAAACGCGGATCATGCGATCACCCCCAGCAAACGTGCGACAGTCACGCGGTCGGAGTAATCAAGGCGCTGATTCCCTACCAGTTGATAATCTTCGTGGCCTTTGCCGGCAATCAGCACGACGTCATCTTCCTTCGCCTGCATGATGGCGCTGGTCACCGCTTCCGCACGACCGTGAATTTCCTGTGCACGGCCAGCATCCAGCAATCCGGCGAGAATATCTGCCACGATGGCGCGAGGTTCTTCGCTGCGCGGGTTGTCATCGGTCACGATAACGCGATCGGCGAACTGTTCGGCGATGCCACCCATCAGAGGACGTTTGCCTTTATCGCGATCGCCACCGCAGCCAAACACGCACCAAAGCTGCCCTTTGCAGTGCAGACGGGCAGCCGCCAGCGCTTTTTCTAACGCATCCGGTGTATGTGCGTAATCGACAACAGCGGTCGGTTTACCCGGTGCGTTGAAGACTTCCATGCGCCCGCAAACCGGCTGTAACTGAGAAGCCGTCGCCAGCAATTGTGGCAGCGGGTAATCAAGGGAAAGCAGCGTCGCCAGTCCGACCAGCAGATTGCTGACGTTAAACGCGCCCATCAGGCGGCTCTCCAGCTTGCCTTCGCCCCAGCTTGAATCGATATTCACCGTCGCGCCGTTGTCGTGATAATTCACGCTACGGGCAACCAGCCAGCGGCCTTTCCAGCCCGCCGGGATTTTGTCTTCCATGCTGACCGCAACAGAATCAGGGGTTTTCGCCAGCCAGCGCGCCCCGACTTCATCGTCAGCATTGATAATTTTTTGACCGACCGGATGCGAGGAGAAGAGCTGCCATTTGGCGTCTTCGTAGCTCTGCATGTCACCGTGGTAATCCAGATGATCGCGGCTCAGGTTGGTAAACGCGGCGGCAGCGAACGGCAGCGCGGCCACACGATGCTGCACCAGCCCGTGGGAAGAGACTTCCATCGCGGCGAAGGTGGCACCCTGTTTCACTAAATCAGCCAGAATATGCTGAACCTGAACGGCCGAACCGGTGGTGTTTTCCGCCGGAACCACGTTATCCAGCAGACCATTTCCCACCGTCCCCATCACCGCGCTGGTTTCGCCCAACAACTGGCTCCACTGCGCCAGCAGTTGCGTGGTGGTGGTTTTACCGTTGGTGCCGGTCACGCCAACCAGACGCAATGATTTGCCTGGCTGCTGATAAAAACGTCCTGCCAGTTCAGAAAGCAAGACGTTGAGATCCTCAAGATAAATCACCGGCACACCATGCATCTGGCTAACCGTACCGTGCTCTTGTTCACCTTTTGCTTCGGCCACGACGGCAGCGACGCCCTGGGCAATGGCCTGGGGAATAAAACGACGCCCATCACTGGTATGGCCTGAGACCGCGACAAACAGATCGCCGGCAGCCGCGATGCGGCTGTCTAAGATCATGTCTTTTAGCGCTACCGCTGGGGCTTCACTCACCCAGGGCGCTAAGATGTCGCGCAAATTACGATCTGCCACCTGTTGCCTCTTTTTGATTATTTACTATGTCTGCATTTTCATCGGCAGTCAGCGCGTCAGGTTCAACGTTCATGGTACGCAACACCCCGCCCATGATGGCGCCAAACACCGGTGCGGAAACGGCCCCACCGTAATACTTCCCGCCCTGCGGATCGTTAATCACGACCACCAGGGCATATCTTGGGTTGCTTGCCGGCGCAACACCGGCGGTATAAGCAATGTATTTATTGACGTATTTGCCGTCCGGACCGACTTTCTTCGCAGTACCGGTTTTAATCGCAATACGGTAACCCTTGATCGCGGCTTTCACGCCGCCGCCGCCCGGCAGCGCAACGCTTTCCATCATATGAACGACGGTGCGCACCAAAGGTTCCGGGAACACACGTTCACCGGAAACCGGGGGATCAACGCGTGTGATCGACAACGGGCGATAGATGCCCATACTGCCGATCGTGGCATAGACTCGCGCTAGCTGGAGAGGTGTCACCATTAGCCCGTAGCCGAAAGAGAAGGTGGCCCTCTCTATGTCAGACCACCGTTGTTTTTTAGGGTATAAGCCACTGCTTTCTCCAACCAGCCCCAAATTGGTCGGTTTTCCCAATCCGAATCGCGAGTAAGTGTCTACCAGCTCTGCGGATGGCATCGATAACGCCAGTCGTGAAACACCGACGTTACTCGACTTCTGCAAGATACCCGTCACGGAAAGCTCCGCGTAACGGGCCACATCTTTAATCTCATGGCCGTTGATCCGGTACGGCAGCGTATTGAGCACGCTGTTCTCACGGACCACACCATTCTTCAACGCGGTCATGACGACCATCGGTTTCACGGTAGAACCCGGTTCGAAGATGTCAGTGATTGCACGGTTACGCATCACGTCTTTCGGCGTATCCGGCATGTTGTTCGGGTTATAGGACGGGCTGTTGGCCATCGCCAGCACTTCGCCGGTTTGCACATCGACCAGCACCGCCGTGCCGGATTCCGCTTTATTGAAGGCCACGGCGTTATTGAGTTCGCGGTACACCAGCGCCTGCAGACGTTCGTCAATGCTCAGCGCCAGATTGTGGGCAGCCTGGCTGTCGACGGTGGAGATATCTTCAATGACGCGGCCAAAACGGTCTTTACGGATGGTACGTTCACCCGGTTTGCCGGTCAGCCAGCGGTCAAAACTCTTCTCAACGCCTTCAATGCCTTCACCGTCAATGTTGGTGACGCCAATGACGTGCGATGTAACCTGCCCGGCCGGATAATAACGGCGGGATTCCTGACGCAGAGAAATCCCTGGCAGCTTGAGTTTATGGACATATTCGCCAACGGCCGGATTCACCTGACGCGCCAGATACACGAAACGGCCTTTCGGATTCGCATTGATGCGGGCAGAAAGTTGATCGAGCGGCATGTTTAGCGCATCGGCCAGGGCTTTCCATTTGGTATCAACCGTGATGCCACCGCGATCGTTAATTTCTTTCGGGTCGGCCCAGATTGCATTGACCGGCACGCTTACCGCCAGAGGACGACCAGAGCGGTCGGTAATCATGCCGCGGGATGTGGGGATGGTCTGAACGCGCAGGGAACGTAAATCCCCTTCTTTGACCAGTTTGTCCGGATTAATGACTTGCAGATAAGCCACACGCAACATCAGACCCACCAGGGCCAGAAGGATACAGGCGCACAACAACGCAAAACGCCAGCTAATAAAGCTGGCTTGATCTTCGGGACGCTTTAACTTCGCGGTGCGTGTTGCTTTCATTAGCTGCCTGTATTCTCCATGCGCATTTTAAGGCTGAACCACAATAGTTTCTTGAGAGGGATCAACGTGCTGCATCTGCAATTTCTCCGTTGCGATGCGTTCTACCCGGCTGTGATCGCCGAGAGCGTTCTCTTCGAGGATCAGGTTGCGCCATTCAATGTCCAGCGCATCCCTTTCCAATACCAGCTGTTCACGCTGCGCCGTCAGCAAACGCGTACGGTGCGCAGTGGTCACAACGAATATTGCGCTGACCAGAACGGCGGTCAGCAAAATCATCGGGATCTTGCCGTTGCGAAGAATATCGCTGGCAATGACCCCCACCAGTCCGTGGCGTTCGTTACCAATCACGCGCTCGTTCTCTCAGCAAAGCGCAGAACAGAACTGCGAGCCCGTGGGTTCTCTGACACTTCCGCATCAGAAGGCATCATTTTTCCGACAGATTTCAGCGAACGTCCGCCGAGTTCCGCGATCTGCGCTTCCGTCATCGGGATACCCGCCGGAACCTGTGCGCCACGACTGTGCTGACGGATAAAACGCTTCACGATACGGTCTTCCAGTGAATGGAAGCTGATCACGGATAAACGTCCCTGCGGTGCCAGAATTTCCAGCGCGCCGTCCAGCGCACGTTCAATTTCTTCCAGCTCGCTGTTGATATAAATACGGATCGCCTGGAAGCTGCGCGTGGCCGGATGTTTATGCTTTTCCCGAAATGGCGAGGCATTCGCAATCAGATCCGCCAGTTCCTTGGTTCGCGTCATCGGCAATTCACGGTTACGTTCAACAATCGCGCGTGCAATTCGCTTCGCGAAACGCTCTTCGCCAAACGTTTTCAATACCCAGGTGATATCTTCTTCTTCCGCTTTCATCAGCCATTCTGCGGCTGAATAACCCCGTGTCGGATCCATACGCATATCCAGTGGTCCGTCGCGCATGAAGGAGAAGCCGCGTTCTGCGTCATCGAGTTGCGGTGAAGAAACGCCTAAATCCAGCAGCACGCCGTCGATTTTGCCTTCAAGGCCACGTTCCCGGACGTACTCTGCGAGATCAGAAAACGGCCCGTGAATAATCGAAAACCGTGCGTCTTCAATAGATTCAGCGGCTTTGATCGCCTGAGGATCACGGTCAATGGCGAGCAGGCGTCCGTCCGGTCCAAGCTGAGACAGAATCAGACGTGAATGACCGCCACGGCCAAAAGTTCCGTCTATGTAAATGCCGTCCTGTCGAATGTTGAGGCCGTTAACGGCTTCATCCAGCAAAACGGAAGTGTGTTTGTAATTTTCAACCATGCTTATAATGACAAGTCCTGTAATCTCTCAGAAAGCGGTTCCTGAGATGATTGTTCAGTGTCGATGTCTTCCTTAACTTGTTGATACCAGGTCTGTTCATCCCACAGTTCAAACTTATTGAACTGTCCAACCAGCATCACTTCTTTTGCGAGCCCGGCGTGCTGACGCAGCGTTGTGGCAATCAGTAAACGCCCAGCGTTATCCATCTGACATTCACTTGCATGACCGAGTAACAGCCGCTGAATACGGCGCTCTACGGGGTTCATGCTCGACAGACGGGACAATTTTTGTTCGATAACTTCCCATTCAGGGAGGGTGTAAAGGAGGAGACATGGGTGATGGAGGTCTATGGTGCAAACCATTTGACCTTGCGATTCTTCGCTCAGCAAATCCCGATAACGGGTGGGTACGGCAAGTCGCCCTTTGCTGTCGAGGTTAACCATCGTCGCGCCACGAAACATGACCGATTTATCCCTCTGTGACCTTTTTCACCACTTTCCCCCACAAATTCCCACATAAAAGAGTTTACGGATGGTTTTAAAACCTTGTCAAGCCAGAGCAGAGGCGGTTTGGCAATATTTACGCAGGTAAACGAAAGCACTGCGCATTGTCGTGAGGTGTTTTAGAGGAGGGATAGAAAATAACGTCATGATTAGTTGAAGAAATTTCGCAGGGTTAATAATTTCGTTTAAAAAAAAAACCAAACTGAACATTATTTAACTATTTATATTCTTCTGCTATCTAACTCTCATTTCTTGACCGGTTTGCCATAAAAAAAATCATTCTCAATTTTTTTTTGGCTATCACTGCTAAATCATCATCATTTTGTATGCCAGCCCGCATTACATAAGCCCTGGAAGCGTTTTAAAAACCATCAGCGTTCATCAAAACTCAAGCTGAGGGAAATTAAGCGGGGAATTCTACAGCACTTTTGCAGGCAGCATTAACGTATTTTAGAAATTGATTCGGAGGTTTATATCGTCAAAAGAAGCGTGAAAACATTTCTTAATAATTCAGTTATCTGGGAATGCTCCTAAATTACCCATTCATGTCCTATGGGAATTTCCGTAATCGTATTATGCGAAGGGTTAACTCGAATTATCTGAAGCAGAGATTGGAACATGCAGGGAAAGAAAGCGACGGGCACTCCGTAAGAATGCCCGTTTCGATGTTTACTTACGGCTCAGGCGGCCACGGCGGAACAGATTACGACGGATCCGGGTCAGCCCGGCTTTCGGTTTCTTCGGTTCATCAAGACAAGCCAGCACTAATTCCAGCACGCGTTCTGCTACGTCACGATGACGCTGCGCAACCGCCAGTACAGGACATTCGAGGAAATCGAGCAGCTCGTTATCGCCGAAAGTCGCAATCGCCAGATCAACAGGCAAGCGCCCTTCTGTTTTGAGCGTCACGTCCATCACGCCCTGCAACAGCTGGAAGGAAGTGGTGAATAACGCCTGCGGCATCGGATTGGTTTTCAGCCACTCGGCGAAAACAACCGCTGCTGATTCACGGTCGTATGCATTCGCGTACAAGTATTTTGGCTGACGTGAATCCTCGGCCCAGGCCTGGCGAAAACCCTGCTCACGCAGGAAACTTACGGAAAGCTCAGGCAGCGCGCCCAGATACAAGACCGATTCAGCCGGGAAGGTACGTAGTTCCTGCGCCAGCATCAGTGCATCTTCCTGGTCGGCCCCGACAACGCTGATAAAATGTTCCGGGTCCAGCGCACGATCGAGCGCGATAATCGGGAAGTTATCATTGGCCCAGCGCTGATAGAAAGGATGTTCTGGTGGTAAAGACGTGGAAATAATAATGGCGTCTACCTGCCGCTGAAGCAGATGTTCAATGCAGCGCATTTCGTTATCGGGCTGATCTTCAGAGCAGGCAATCAGTAACTGATACCCGCGTTGTCTGGCCTGACGCTCAAGGAAGTTGGCGATTTTGGTATAGCTGGTGTTTTCCAGATCGGGGATCACCAGACCAATAGAACGGGTTCGGCCGGCTCGCAAACCTGCGGCCACCGCATTCGGGTGATAGTTATGTTCCTTCACGACAGCCATGACTTTTTCGACTGTCTTATCGCTGACACGATACTGTTTCGCCTTGCCGTTAATAACATAACTGGCCGTCGTACGCGAAACGCCCGCTAACCTCGCGATCTCATCCAGCTTCACTGAGAAAACCCCTTAATAAAGATAATGCTTTATCTAACCCCAGAAGCCATTGCCGGGCAAGGTGTTTTACCGAATCGCTTCACCTGATGCACAAAAAAGAAAGCCCAGCGAAAACGCCGGGCTTTTATAAAGCAGATAAATTCTACATCTTGCTGATTATTTACGCTTTAGCGCATGATTTTCTCACCGCGGGAAACGCCAACCACGCCGGAACGGGCAACTTCCACGATTTCAGCCACATCGCGAATACTGGCTAAAAATGCGTCAAGCTTATCGCTGGTACCTGCCAGCTGAACGGTGTAAAGCGTTGCAGTCACATCCACGATTTGCCCGCGGAAAATCTCTGTCGAACGCTTCACCTCTTCACGGCCATAACCGGAAGCCTGCACCTTCACCAGCATGATTTCGCGCTCAACGTGTGCGCCCTGGATCAGTTCGGTCACACGCAATACGTCAACCAGCTTATGCAGCTGCTTTTCGATTTGTTCCAGCACCTTGGCATCCCCGACGGTTTGAATCGTCATGCGGGATAACGTCGGGTCATCTGTCGGTGCAACCGTCAGGCTTTCAATGTTGTAGCCACGCTGAGAGAACAGGCCGACTACGCGGGACAACGCGCCCGATTCGTTTTCCAGTAATACTGATAAAATCCGGCGCATGATCAGGTCCTCTCCGTTTTGCTTAACCACATTTCGTCCATCGCACCGCCACGGATGTGCATCGGGTAAACGTGTTCTGTTTCATCAATGCTGATATCGACAAATACCAGACGATTTTTCTGTTCCAGCGCCAGCGCCAGTTTGCTTTCCAGCTCTTCAGGTTTACGGATAGCAATGCCCACATGCCCGTAAGCTTCCGCCAGTTTGACGAAATCAGGCAGTGACTGCATGTAAGATTGCGAATGGCGGCCGGAGTAAATCATGTCCTGCCACTGCTTCACCATGCCCAGATAACCGTTGTTCAGGTTAACGACAATCACCGGCAAATCGTATTGCAGCGCGGTAGACAGCTCCTGAATGTTCATCTGGATGCTGCCGTCACCGGTTACACAAATGACCGTTTCATCTGGCAGGCCCAGTTTCACGCCCAATGCAGCCGGTAAGCCGAAGCCCATCGTGCCCAGACCGCCGGAGTTGATCCAGCGACGCGGTTTGTCGAATTTGTAATACAGCGCGGCAAACATTTGATGCTGACCGACGTCAGAGGTCACGTAGGCCTCGCCTTTAGTCAGACGGTGCAGCGTTTCGATAACCGCCTGCGGTTTGATGGTGCCACTATTTTTGTCGTAGCTCAGGCATTCGCGCCCGCGCCAGTTCTCAATATTCTGCCACCAGTCGCGCAGCGCGTCGTATTCCTGCTTCTCATCGCTTTGCGTGAGCAGCTCAAGCATCTGAACCAGCGTTTGCTTCGCATCGCCCACAATCGGGATGTCGGCATTAACGGTTTTGGAAATGGACGTCGGGTCGATATCGATATGCATCACCGTCGCATTCGGGCAGTACTTCGCCAGATTGTTGGTGGTGCGGTCATCGAAACGCACGCCGACACCGAAGATCAGATCCGCATTGTGCATTGCCATATTGGCTTCGTACGTGCCGTGCATGCCCAGCATACCGAGGCTCTGGCGATGCGTTCCCGGAAACGCGCCCAGCCCCATCAGGGAACTGGTCACCGGCAAATTCAGTTTCTCGGCCAGGACTAAAAGCTCGGCATCACATTCAGAGTTGATCGCGCCGCCGCCGACATAAAGCACCGGTTTTTTCGCGCCCAGCAGGGTCTGAACAGCACGTTTTATTTGCCCGCGATGGCCCTGCACGGTCGGGTTATACGAACGCATCGTAACCTGATCGGGATAGGCGTAAGGCAGTTTGATTTGCGGATTCACCACGTCTTTAGGCAAATCGACAACGACCGGACCAGGACGGCCGGTGGATGCCAGATAAAACGCTTTTTTGAGTACAGTCGGAATATCTTCCGCGCGTTTTACCAGAAAACTGTGTTTCACCACCGGGCGGGAAATCCCCACCATGTCGCATTCCTGGAACGCGTCATAACCGATGAGTGAACTGTGGACCTGGCCGGATAACACCACGAGTGGGATGGAATCCATATAAGCCGTGGCAATACCGGTGATCGCATTGGTTGCGCCGGGACCGGAAGTCACCAGCACCACGCCCACATCGCCTGTGGCGCGCGCATAACCGTCAGCCATATGAACAGCACCCTGTTCATGTCTCACCAGCACATGATCAATCCCACCGACCGTATGCAGGGCATCATAGATATCCAACACCGCTCCGCCGGGATAACCGAATACATGCTTAACGCCCTGGTCGATTAACGACCGGACGACCATCTCGGCTCCTGACAACATCTCCATGGTTTTGCCTCCAGGCTTTTTGCTTCTTCTATAGGATGACTTTTCTTTCAGCTCGCGGTTCTATCAGGCAACGATTTAATAATAAATCGCTGAATTTTAGGACTTTCTTTCGGGTTTAAAAAACCCTGCTGTTCTTATTGGCGTTAACGAATCTAACTCAGTACCTTAGCGTCAGAACCTGAGTCAGGCAAACGCCAAAAATTGTCCGGAATCGTTCTTTTATTGCCTCACACTGCCTTCATTCACGCGTTCGGGACAAAACACTGCCTGCATACGCGAACCAGTCAGAAATATCAGGAAGGTCAGAAAAATTACAGTATTAAATTATGTCCGTGGCTGACATAAAAATGAGGAAAAAACCGGCAAACGGGCGTTGGCCGGTGTTTTAAACATAAAAGCCGTAAGGCGGCGGGCTCGCACTTACTCGCGATAAAGCTGATCGATTTCCTGCTGATACCGGCTGAAAATGATCTTCCGGCGCAGTTTGAGCGTTGGTGTCAGTTCCCCGGCTTCCATGGTGAAGGGTTTCGTCAGCAGCACAAACTTTTTCACCTGCTCAAAACCGGCCAGATCATGCTGGATCTCACGTAACTGATGCGCAAAGAGCGACAAGATTTGTTCGTTTTTCACCAGTCCGGCGCGATTGAAATAATCAATATGATGCGCCTGCGCATACACATTCAGCACATCAAAATCCGGGACGATCAGCGCGGAAACAAAATGGCGCTCATCGGCAATCACCGCTGCCTGCTCAATATAACGATCCTGCACCAGCGTACCTTCGATCCGCTGCGGCGCGATGTATTTACCGCCCGACGTCTTCATTAAATCTTTGAGGCGTTCGGTGATGAACACGTTGCCCTGTTCGTCCATTTTCCCGGCATCGCCGGTTTTGAACCAGCCATCCGCGGTAAAACTGGCGGCCGTTTCCTCCGGCTTATTGAAGTACCCGCGCAGCAACGTCGGGCCGCGCACCTGGATTTCGTTTTCATCCCCGATACGTACTTCGATTTCTGGCAACGCCGTTCCCACCGAGCCAAAACGAAAATCTTTTTCTTCCCAGCAGGTCACCGTTGCGCAGGTTTCCGTCAGGCCATAACCGTATTTAATGTGCAGCCCGAGAGATTCGAAAAACAGAATCACGTTGTCATCCAGGCTCGCACCGGCTGCGGGCAGGAAGCGCAGGTTCCCGCCGAGTAACCCGCGCAGCTTTTTCAGCACCAGTTTGTCCGCCAGATAATGCGCCGGAGAAAGCCAGAACGGATAACGTTCACCGCGACGTTCAGTCAGGTATTTTTCTTTGCCCTGCGCCACCGCCCAGTGGAAAAGCCGCTTCTTCAGCGAGCCTGCGCGGGCGACTTTGTCATGGATCGCGCTGAAGACTTTTTCATAAAAGCGCGGAACGGCGCACATGACCGTCGGCCTGACCGCCTGCAACGCATCGCGAACCAGATCAGTGTCCCGCAGGAAAACATTCTGCGCGCCAGAATGCAGCACAAAAAAGCTCCAGGCCCGTTCAAAGACATGCGCCAGCGGCAGGAAACATAACGAAACGTCGCTGTCCGAAATGCTCAGCCGTTCTTCATGCTGCCGGAGTTGTGTCGCCATGCTGGTGTAATCGAGCATCACGCCTTTCGCTTCACCCGTAGTACCCGACGTATAAATCAGCGTGAATAAATCATCCAGATTACGGGCGTTTACGCGAACTTCACGTTCAGCAGATAAAAGCCGGTCCTGTGGAACGCGTTGGGAAACGTGCCGGGCGATGGTGACGCCGCCCAGATCAACGCTGCTGTCCAGTACCAGAATATGTTTAAGCTGCGGGCACAAATCGCGCAAAGCCACCGCCGCGTCGTACTGCTTCTGGCCGACAACAAAGAGAATGCGGATATCCGCATCGTTAAGCACGTACGCCGACTGTGCAGGCGTATTGGTGGCATAAATAGGCACGGTCACGGCGCGTAACTGGAGGATCGCCAGATCGGCGATGGACCACGCCATGGAATTATTCCCGCATATCGCGATGCGCTCCTGAACACTCACCTGTTCCTGCAATAAGACGTCGGACAAGGCATCCACTTTTTCGCCGAGCTCTCGCCAGGTCAGGAAAGTTTCTGCCGCAGGGGACCATTCGCGGAAAGCAATTTGCTCAGCACGGGCAATGACTTGCTGGCGAAAACGGGTAATCAGGTGATAGTTATTTAAGGTTGGATTCATTGAGCGTTTATACCGACATCCAGCGTCATCAGGAAAGGAGGAAGATTGACTGCATTTTTTATTACAAAGATTTAACGCAGTCTACCGGCAAACCGATCACGGCGAAATGGAATTGTGGGTATGCGAAGCGCTTTTGGAAAGGAGGCAGGACGAATTTTTATTGCAAAAAAAACCTGCATGATTTTAACGAGGCGAAAAAAACAGGCAGGATAAAACACTTCAAAGAACAACATAACCAGCCACTTTTACTCCAGCCGGGGCTGCAGTAAAAGTGTGATTCGTTAGCTTATTACAGAGACAAAACACATTGGCTTAATAAAGACTTCATCCACATATTCCCTTTATCTTTGCTGGATGATTCATGCCACGAAAGGTAACAGGTCAGATGATTTTTCATCCACGGCAAGGGGATTACGGATAAATTAAGCATTCCGGCATTGGACTGTGCCAGCCAGCGTGGAACCAGTGCGACCATTTCGGTTTTAGATACAATTTCCATTACGCTGAAAAGATCGGTTCCCTGATAAGAAATTAAAGACTGCATTTCAGGGTCGTCGTAATAAGAAGAACTGAACGAATAGAAACGATCCAGCATCATCACGGCATGTTTTTCTTTCAGATATTTCTCGTCAGACATATGCGGGCTAATACGCGGATGATCTTTTGCTGCTACCAGAACCAGTTCGTCATTAAATAACGCCTGATTACAAAAATCGGCACGTTCGAATTTGCGATAGCTGATCATAAACTCAATATTCTGATAACGCAGTTGATGCTCAATATTATCATTCACGATGGTCTGCAATTTAATGCTGACGCCGGTTGATAAAGTATCAATAGCATTGAGAACCTGAGAGGTCAGTCGCTTATCCAGCGGGCTGCAAATGGCCACATTAAACTGGCGCATACTGTTGTACGGGTCAAAACCTGCGCCCGGCAGCTCATTCATCACCAGCTGTAATGCCTGGCGGACTGGCCCGAAAAGCTGACGTGCGCGCATTGTTGGCTGAATGCCCCGACCATAACGCACAAACAAGTCATCATTGAACATGACTTTCAGCCGGGCTACAGCATTACTGACGGCGGGCTGAGACATGCCCAGCATATTTGCGGCGCGGGTAATATTCTGTAATTGCATTACCGCATCGAATACCGTCAGTAGATTTAAATCCACATTACGAAGATGTGTATCGGTTTCGTTCTGCTTAACTTTAATTTCTGTGGTCATATCTGACATGAAGTTCTCCATCAAGATCACTCCAATATCTAAAAAGGAGTAACGACGTTAATAACTTTCTTTATAAAAACAGGACACGGAGAAATATCAGACCTGCAGAAACAATGACCGGTAATTCCGTGGAATTTCATCATGTTTTTTCGGAAAAGATATAGACATACCCTTTCTAATAATCACAAAGGGAAATATTAAATTCGCTTCCCCCCTAAAAACTGATGATATAAGACAATAAAATGATTCCGGAAACAACATGCGAAAAATGAATAATAAGTTAAGCAGAGCTACATCATTTCTAATCCTCTGTATTAGAAAGATTATTTAACTCCCCGCTTGAAAATTCGGCCTGTTTTTGGTCTTTTTATGTGCTTTATGTGACGGGAAAAACCGCTAAAAACCTTTGCGCCGGACATGTTCTGACAACCAGTTTTTTATGCTAAATGAGATAAAATATCATCTGCAACGTTTTTCGCGATTTCCACACTGTGAAGGTTGACATACAAAGGACATTCCCGTATCACTTTAGGCACTGTTTGAACGACATCCGTTCTGACCACCCGATTATGAGAAGCTGAAAACATGTTCATGATTATCCGTCTCCCAGGCCTACTACTCAACGCAGAAAATTTGCGCGGTAAGCCAGTGGGCGAAAATCAGAACTGATTTCAACTTCCACAGACAATAAACCCGCGCCGATGCGCGGGTTTTTTTTTATCTCCCCCGCAGGGCGCGAAAATAAAACAGACAAGGAACAACCCATGAGCGAGCAAGTCATTATTTTCGATACCACGCTGCGTGACGGTGAACAGGCGTTACAAGCCAGCCTGAGTGTTAAAGAGAAGATTCAAATTGCAATGGCGCTGGAAAGAATGGGCGTGGATGTCATGGAAGTCGGCTTCCCGGTCTCTTCTCCCGGCGATTTCGAGTCTGTACAAACTATCGCGCGCCAGATTAAAAACAGCCGTGTTTGTGGTCTGGCCCGTTGTGTCGACGGCGATATCGATGCCGCCGCCGAAGCGTTGCGTGTGGCAGAAGCCTTCCGTATCCACGTCTTTTTGGCAACCTCTACCCTGCACATTGAATCCAAACTGAAGCGTTCGTTTGATCAGGTGCTGGATATGGCGATTCACTCGGTGAAACGCGCCCGTAATTACACCGATGACGTTGAATTCTCATGCGAAGATGCAGGCCGTACGCCGCTGGACAACCTGTGCCGCGTCGTGGAAGCCGCTATCAAAGCCGGTGCGACCACCATTAATATCCCCGATACCGTCGGTTACACGACGCCGGTTCAGTTCGGCGGCATCATTACTAACCTGTACGAACGTGTTCCTAACATCGATAAAGCGATTATCTCCGTTCACTGCCACGATGATTTGGGCATGGCGGTCGGTAACTCCATCGCGGCCATTCAGGCCGGGGCGCGTCAGGTAGAAGGCACGCTGAACGGTATCGGCGAACGCGCCGGGAATACCGCGCTGGAAGAAGTGATCATGGCAATCCGCACCCGTTCGGAATACATGAATGTTCACACCAACATCAATCACAAAGAAATCTACCGTACCAGCCAGATTGTCAGCCAAATCACTAACATGCCAATCCCTGGCAACAAAGCGATTGTCGGGTCTAACGCGTTCGCACACTCCTCCGGTATTCACCAGGACGGCGTGCTGAAAAACCGCGAAAACTACGAAATCATGACTCCGGAATCTATCGGTCTGAACCAGATTCAGCTGAACCTGACTTCCCGCTCCGGCCGCGCGGCCGTGAAGCATCGTATGGAAGAAATGGGCTATAAAGAATCCGATTACAACATGGATCATCTGTATACCGCCTTCCTGAAGCTGGCCGACAAAAAAGGTCAGGTTTTCGACTACGATTTAGAAGCACTGGTCTTCATTAATAAGCAGCAGGAAGAGCCTGAATTCTACCGTCTGGATAACTTCAGCGTGCAGTCCGGCTCCAAAATTACCGCAACGGCTTCTGTGAATCTGGCCTGTGGCGAAGAAATCATGACCGAAGCTGCGACCGGCAACGGCCCGGTTGATGCTGTCTATCAGGCCATCAACCGTATCACCGGCTATCAGATTGAGCTGGTCAAATACCAGCTGAGTGCAAAAGGCCAGGGCCGTGACGCTTTGGGCCAGGTCGACGTTGTCGTCTCCTTTAATGGCCGCCGCTTCCACGGCGTGGGTCTGGCGACGGACATCGTCGAATCCTCCGCAAAAGCGATGGTGCACGTACTGAACAACATTTGGCGCAGCAAACAAGTTGAGATCGAAAAACAACGTTTGCAGCAGGAAAGTCAGCAACACAACAACATTCAAAATAATCAGGAAACGGTGTGAACATGAGCAAGACCCATCATATTGCCGTCTTACCCGGAGACGGAATTGGCCCGGAAGTTATGGCCCAGGCTTATAAAGTATTGGACGCAGTACGTCAGCGTTTTGGCCTGAAAATCTCGACCAGTGAATATGACGTCGGTGGCGCGGCCATCGATAAACACGGCACCCCGTTGCCGGAAGCCACCGTTGCTGGCTGCGAACAGGCTGATGCCATTCTGTTTGGCTCCGTCGGCGGCCCGAAATGGGAACATTTGCCACCGAACGATCAGCCAGAGCGCGGCGCATTATTGCCGCTGCGTAAGCACTTCAAATTGTTCAGCAACCTGCGCCCTGCCCGTCTGTATCAGGGTCTGGAAGAATTTTGCCCGCTGCGTGCCGACATTTCCGCAAAAGGCTTCGACATTCTGTGCGTACGTGAACTGACCGGCGGTATCTACTTCGGTCAGCCGAAAGGCCGCGAAGGTCAGGGTCAGCACGAAAAAGCGTTTGATACCGAAGTGTATTACCGCTTCGAAATTGAACGTATTGCACGCATCGCGTTTGAATCTGCGCGCAAACGCCGCAGCAAAGTGACCTCCATCGACAAAGCCAACGTGTTGCAGACCTCTATTATGTGGCGCGAAGTGGTTAACGAAATCGCGAAAGATTACCCGGACGTCAGCCTGAGCCACATGTACATCGACAACGCGACGATGCAGCTGATTAAAGATCCGTCCCAGTTTGACGTACTGCTGTGTTCCAACCTGTTCGGCGACATCTTGTCTGACGAATGCGCGATGATCACCGGTTCTATGGGCATGTTGCCTTCTGCCAGCATGAACGAGCAGGCGTTTGGTCTGTTCGAACCGGCAGGCGGTTCTGCGCCGGACATCGCTGGTAAAAACATCGCGAACCCGATTGCACAAATCCTGTCGGCGGCGCTGTTACTGCGTTACAGCCTGGGCGCGGATGACGCGGCGAATGCAATCGAACAGGCCGTGAATAAAGCGCTGGAAGCCGGTCACCGCACCGGTGATCTGGCCAACGGTCAGCAGGCGTTGGGCACCAGTGAAATGGGCGATGTTATTGCCCGCTTTGTGAAAGAAGGGGCATAACATGGCCAAGACTCTGTACCAAAAATTGTTTGATGCTCACGTGGTTTACGAAGCGCAAAACGAAACGCCATTGTTATACATCGACCGCCATCTGGTTCACGAAGTGACGTCTCCGCAGGCATTCGACGGCCTGCGCGCGATGGGTCGTCCTGTGCGCCAGCCGGGAAAAACCTTTGCGACTATGGATCACAACGTGTCCACGCAAACCAAAGACATCAATGCAAGCGGCGAAATGGCGCGCATCCAGATGCAGGAATTAATCAAAAACTGTGCGGAATTTGGCGTGCAGTTGTATGACCTGAACCACCCGTTCCAGGGCATCGTTCACGTCATCGGCCCTGAGCAGGGTATGACGTTGCCGGGCATGACCATCGTCTGCGGCGACTCCCACACCGCCACGCACGGCGCGTTTGGCTCGCTGGCTTTCGGTATCGGCACCTCTGAAGTTGAACACGTTCTGGCGACGCAAACCCTGAAACAGGGCCGCGCGAAAACCATGAAAATTGAAGTCACCGGCGACGCGCCTGCGGGCATTACGGCGAAAGACATCGTGCTGGCGATTATCGGTAAAACCGGCAGCGCGGGCGGTACCGGCCACGTGGTGGAATTCTGCGGTAAAGCGATTGAAGCGCTGAGCATGGAAGGTCGTATGACCCTGTGCAACATGGCGATTGAAATGGGTGCCAAAGCCGGTCTGGTTGCGCCTGATGAAACCACGTTTGCTTATCTGAAAGGCCGTCAGTTTGCGCCAAAAGATCAGAACTGGGACGCTGCGGTAGAATACTGGAAAACCCTGAAAACCGAAGACGGCGCGAAGTTCGACACCATCGTGACACTGGACGCCGCAGAAATCGCCCCACAGGTGACCTGGGGCACCAACCCGGGTCAGGTGATGGCGGTCAATCAGGTGATCCCAAATCCTGCTTCGTTTGCCGATCCGGTTGAACGCGCTTCCGCTGAAAAAGCACTGGCGTACATGGATTTGCAGCCGGGCATTAAACTGACCGACGTCGCGATCGACAAAGTCTTTATCGGTTCCTGCACCAACTCACGCATCGAAGATTTACGCGCAGCCGCAGCGGTGGCCAAAGGCCGCAAAGTGGCGACCGGCGTGCAGGCAATTGTGGTACCAGGCTCCGGCCCGGTCAAAGCGCAGGCGGAAGAAGAAGGTCTGGATAAGATTTTCATAGAAGCCGGTTTTGAATGGCGTCTGCCGGGCTGCTCGATGTGTCTGGCGATGAACAACGACCGTCTGGAACCGGGCGAGCGTTGCGCGTCTACCAGCAACCGTAACTTCGAAGGCCGTCAGGGCCGTGGCGGACGCACGCATCTGGTCAGCCCGGCAATGGCTGCTGCGGCGGCGGTCACCGGCCGATTCGCTGACGTCCGTGAACTGAACTGAGGAAAACACCATGGCTAAATTTACCCAACACATCGGTCTGGTGGTTCCGCTGGATGCCGCAAACGTCGATACCGATGCGATTATCCCGAAACAGTTTTTGCAGAAAGTGACCCGTACCGGTTTCGGCCAGCACCTGTTTAATGACTGGCGTTTTCTGGACGACGCCGGTCAGGTACCTAACCCGGATTTCGTGCTGAACAAACCGCGCTACAAAGGCGCGAGTATTTTGCTGGCGCGCGAAAACTTTGGTTGCGGCTCGTCCCGTGAACATGCGCCGTGGGCGCTGACCGACTACGGTTTCCACGCGGTCATCGCGCCGAGCTTTGCCGATATCTTCTACGGCAACTCGTTCAACAACCAGTTGCTGCCTATCACGCTGAGCGAAGCGGAAGTCGACGAGCTTTTCCAGCTGGTAAAAGACAACGAAGGCATTCAGTTCGAAGTGGATCTGGAAGCGCAAACCGTGAAAGCCGGTGACAAAAGCTATCCGTTTGTTATCGACAGCTTCCGCCGTCACTGCATGATCAACGGTCTGGACAGCATCGGTCTGACCTTGCAGCACGAAGAAAACATTTCCAGCTACGAAAAAAATCAGCCTGCATTTATGCACTGATTACTGTGCATCAGGCGTAAAAAAACCCGCGAACTTCGCGGGTTTTTCTTTTCAGTGCGGTCAGACGTCTTTGACTTTAAACATCAGGCCAAGCGCCAGAACCACCAGAATGGTCGCCACCCAGTAAACCGGATAATGCCCGAAGTTCTCCACGATCACGCCCTGAAGCAAACCGGCGCAGATCACGCCAGTCGAGATGCTGTTGGTGAATAACGTGGTCGCCGAACCGGCGCGCCCCGGCATCAGGTCCTGAAAATACAGCATCCCGATACCGGCTACGATACCGATGAAAATCGCGTTAAACAGTTGCAGGATCATCAGCGCGGCTTTGAACGGGAACGCCACCAGACCGGCATAGAAAATCACCCCGCTCGCCACCGCGTACAGCATCAGTTTGCGTTTACCAAAGCGTTTGACCAGATAGCCCGCCATCAGCATGGCCGGAATTTCCAGGCCCGCCGCTGTTCCCATCAGCAAGCCCGCCAGCCCTTCCGGCAAACCCAAATCACTGGTGATATACAACGGCATATCAATGATGTACATGATATTGCACGTCCACATCAGCAATGACGCGAAAAACAGCATACGCACATCTTTGTTCCGCCACGCGCTGACCGGCGCGACTTTTTCATCCACAGGCTGTTCGAGACGCGGCACGGACGGCAGGAAAAACGCAATCATCAGAATACTGCCGACAAACACGGCGGCCGCACTCAGATACATCGGCGTAAAACCGTAATTCAGCGCCAGCATGAACGACAACGGCGGCCCCAGCACCCACGCCAGCGAGAGCATTGCACGCATCATCGAGCTGAACATGACGACTTCGCTGGATGAACGGTCGGCGTGCTCACGCGCCAGCGCAAAAAGCTGCGGCATTGCCGCATTCCCGATGGCCGCCAGCAAAACCCCGACGGTAATCAGCACCAGATAATCGCGGCTGAAAGCAAACACCAGGCTGTTACCGATCGCCATCAGGCAGCAAAACATCAGCAATTTGCGGCGATCGCCTTTGTTATCCGAACGGTTAGCCAGCAGAAAGCTGATCGCAATCCCGGCAATCGCGTTGACGGTATAAAAGAAACCGACCCACAGCGGGCGGACTTTCACTTCGTTGGTCAGAAACAGGCTAAGCGTCGGCGCCTGCAATGCGCCCGCGACACCACACAGCAAGGACACCACCAGAAAGGTGACATAAATTGCATTGATACGAGGTTTAGACATAACGCCATCCCTGAGAAATGAAAGTCTTACAACGAAACATACAGTGTATACCCAAAACAATTCGAGTTGCAGGAAGGCGTCAAACGCGCGAATCCCGATGAGCTGACATGAGCCAGTGATTCGGGTGAGCAAGAGCGGCCAACGCATCTGCGGCTCGAAGTGTGAAGGGGATAATCAATAGAAAAAAACCAGTGGGTTACCCCACTGGCTGGTGACATTACACCATTACTCAGAAAATCGAATCTGGCCGCGACTGCGGGTTATAAATGCCGGCGGTATTGCTCATCATTCTGCGAGGCGATGTCCCACTGCGTCAGGCGGGAGAGAATGTCTAAACGGTATTCCACCGGAACCCAGGACAGCCAGTCAGCATGATTTTTGGCCGCATTCCTGCTGATGGCGGAGAAATAGCGTTGGTAGAAACGGGCAGTAAGAGCGTTTTTCATGATGACCTCCTGACCTTCATGACGGGCTTTCGTTGGTGATCAGTATCGGGGTAATATGAGGAAAGATAAATTGATGAGATTTCCTGCGGAGTTCCTCTTTTATGACCTCGTCCCGTTTGCAACAGCAGTTCATCAGATTGTGGCAAAGCTGCCACGGTGAAGAAACCGAGACCACCTTGCAGGCCTTATCGGAAATCCTGAACTGTTCGCGGCGGCATATGCGGTCACTGCTCAACACCATGCAGGAACAGGGCTGGCTGAACTGGGATGCAGAGGCCGGACGCGGTAAGCGCTCAAAACTGACCTTTTTGTACACCGGGCTGGCACTCCAGCAACAGCGGGCGGAAGAACTGCTTGAGCAGGATCATATCGATCAGCTGGTACAACTGGTTGGCGACAAAAGCAGTGTCCGCCAGATGTTGTTATCCCAACTGGGACGCAGCTTCCGCCAGGGCAAACATATTCTGCGCGTCCTGTATTATCGCCCGCTGTTTAATCTGTTACCCGGCAGTATGCTCCGCCGCTCTGAAACGCATATCGCACGGCAGATTTTTAGCGGGCTGACACGCATAAATGAGGAAAAAGGGGAAACGGAAGGCGATTTAGCGCATCACTGGCAGGAAATCACTCCGCTGCACTGGCGGTTTTATCTGCGTCCGGCGATTCATTTTCATCATGGCCGTGAGCTGGAGATGGCCGATATCATCAGCACTTTTACCCGCCTGATGCAGTCACACCGGCTGTTCAGCAATCTCGCGTCTGTGACATCACCGACGCCCAACGTCATCGACATCCATCTGAACGCGCCCGATCGCTGGCTGCCGTGGCTGTTAGGGAATATTCACGCCACGATCCTGCCGCAGGAGTGGGAGTCTTTGCCCGATTTTGCCCGTCATCCGGTGGGAACCGGCCCGTATGCCGTGGTACGAAATCAGAAAACACAGTTGCGGATCCGCGCGTTTGACGAATATTTTGGATTTCGGGCGCTGATCGACGAGGTCAACATCTGGGTTTTACCAGAACTCACCGAAGAACTGGTGCATTCCGGCGTCCAGCTTCAGGCCGATGAATCCGGCAAAAGTGAGCTTGAAAGCCGCCTGGAGGAAGGCTGCTATTTCCTGATGTTCGACCAGCGCTCGGCCCTCGGTCAGAACGATGAAATACGGGCCTGGCTGTGTGATTTACTGAGTCCGATAGCTTTACTGAATGCCGCAGAGCCAATCTATCAGCGCTACTGGTCGCCGGCATACGGCCTGCTGCCGCGCTGGCATCACAAGGCGCTTCAAACACGTCGGGCAAAACCCGAAAATCTGACGAAGATAACGCTGACGTTTTACAGCGAGCATTCTGAACATCACGCCATCTGTAACGCGCTGCGGCCAATACTCGCTTCGGCAGGGATCGAACTGATCATTCAGATCGTGGATTACGCCGTCTGGCACCGCGGCGATGCGCACAGTGATCTGTGGCTCGGCAGCGCAAACTTCACGTTACCGCTGGAATTTTCCCTGTTTGCGACGTTCTTTGAACTGCCGCTCACGGCGCATTGTTTCGGCTACGATCTGGCCGAGGATGTCGCGTTATGGCACGACGGCAAGCTGTCGATGGCAAAATGGAGCGAGAAACAGGTCGCCACACACCATATCCATCCGTTGTTTCACCACTGGCTTGTCCTGCAAGGTCAACGCAGTATGCGCGGCGTGCGGATGAACACCCTCGGCTGGTTCGACTTCAAATCTGCCTGGTTCGCGCCTCCCGACAGCTAATCGGACTATCGCATTGCGCCGTTAATCTCTAGAATGACATCCGTTCTCAACGGGGTGCCAGAGTGACTTCTTTTAAAAAAGAATGAACTCGATCTTTAAACGCCGCGAGCGCGTGTTCAGCGGGTGAAGTCCAGCGCACAGAAAGCGGAGCGTACACACAGTACGTGAGCATTTCGAGCACTGCACGACGCCCGATCAACACACGCGCAGCACGTTTAAAAGGCTGAGAGTATACCCGTCGAACCTGATCCGGTTAACCCCGGCGGAGGGATTTGAGACTGTGCGATGCTCACTCAAAATCCTTTGCCCCTTTTCTTTTTTGGAGCGCAAAGTTGAAAAAATTATTGTCCTGCCTGCTGTTACTTTCTGCACCTGCCTTTGCTGCAAAACCCGTCCTGACGGTGTACACCTACGACTCTTTCTCTGCCGACTGGGGCCCCGGCCCGGCCATCAAAAAAGCCTTTGAGGCACAGTGCGGCTGCGAACTGAAATATGTCGCGCTGGAAGATGGCGTGTCGCTGCTGAACCGTCTGCGGATGGAAGGTAAAAACAGCAAAGCTGATGTGGTTCTCGGGCTGGATAACAACCTGTTGCAGGCCGCTGAGCAAACCGGCCTGTTTGCCAAAGCGCCGAAAACCGATGCCAAACTGACGGTGCCGGGCGGCTGGAGTAACACGACGTTTGTGCCTTACGACTACGGCTATTTCGCGTTCGTGTATGACAAAAACAAACTGAAAAATCCGCCAAAAAGCCTCGATGAGCTGATCAACAGCGACCAGAAATGGAAAGTGATTTACGAAGATCCGCGCACCAGCACGCCGGGCCTGGGTCTGCTGCTGTGGATGCAAAAAGTCTATGGCGATAAAGCCCCGGAAGCGTGGCAAAAACTGGCGGTGAAAACCGTGACCGTCACCAAAGGCTGGAGCGAGGCTTACGGCCTGTTCCTCAAAGGCGAAAGCGATCTGGTGCTGAGCTACACCACTTCTCCGGCGTATCACATTGTCGAAGAGAAGAAAGACAATTATGCCGCCGCTGACTTCACCGAAGGTCATTACATGCAGGTGGAAGTCGCAGGTCAGCTGACCAGCAGCAAACAGCCGAAACTGGCTGAACAGTTCATGAAATTCGTCACCACCGAAGCTTTCCAGAAAGTCATTCCGACCGGCAACTGGATGTATCCGGTGATCAGCACGCCATTGCCTGATGCCTTCAAACAGCTGACCGTACCGGCGAAATCCCTGCAATACAGCGCACAGGATGTGGCTTCTCACCGCAGCGAATGGATCCAGGCATGGCAGAACGCCGTCAGCCGTTGATCCCCCGCTGGCTATGGCCTGGCGCGGTGGCATCACTGGCGATGCTAGGGGTCGCCGTGCTGGCATTAGGCTCGTTGTGGCGTCATGCGCCACAAATGAGCGGCGCGTCTGCGTGGCAGGATCCGTACCTCTGGCACGTCATCCGCTTCACCTTCTGGCAGGCGCTGCTTTCGGCGATCTGCTCGGTGCTGCCCGCCATTTTGCTGGCCCGCGCCCTCTTCCGCCGCCGTTTTCCCGGCCGTCAGCTTTTATTACGCTTGTGCGCGATGACGCTGGTATTGCCGGTTTTAGTCGCCGTTTTCGGCATTCTCAGTGTGTACGGCAGACAGGGCTGGCTGGCGCAGATTTGCGGCTGGCTGGGCGTGGATTACCATTTTTCGCCGTATGGCTTACAGGGCATTTTGCTGGCGCACGTCTTTTTCAATCTGCCGATGGCGACCCGTCTTTTATTGCAGGCACTGGAAAATATCGCGGTTGAGCAGCGCCAGCTGGCGGCTCAGCTGGGGATGAACGCGTGGCAGCAGTTTCGCTTTGTCGAATGGCCCGCGCTGCGTCGCCAGATTTTCCCGGCGGCGGCGCTGATTTTTATGCTGTGTTTCGCCAGCTTTGCGACCGTGCTTTCGCTTGGCGGCGGTCCGCAGGCGACCACCATCGAGCTGGCGATCTATCAGGCGCTGAGTTACGACTATGATTTAGGCCGCGCCGCCACGCTGGCGCTGATCCAGCTTTTTTGCTGTCTGGCGCTGGTCTTGCTCAGCCAGAAACTGAGTCAGGCGCTGCCGGTCGGGCAAACGCAGGCGCAGCGCTGGCGTAATCCTGACGATTCTTCGCTGCGCCGCCTTACCGACGGCCTGCTGATTGGTCTGGCTTTACTGCTGATCCTGCCGCCGCTGCTGGCCGTGATTTTCGATGGTGTGAATCACGCCGCCATCAGCGTGTTGCAACAGCCCACGCTGTGGCAGGCGTTGTGGACGTCCGTCCGTATCGCGCTGGGCAGCGGATTATTGTGCGTGCTGCTGACGATGATGTTGCTGTGGAGCAGCCGTGAGCTGCGTTTACGCCAGAAAAATGGCTGGGCGCAGGCGATGGATCTCAGCGGAATGCTGATCCTCGCGATGCCGGGCATCGTGCTGGCAACCGGCTTTTTCCTGCTGCTCGGTGACACCATCGGATTACCGCAATCGCCGTGGCCGCTGGTCATTTTAACCAACGCGCTGATGGCCGTGCCTTACGCCTTAAAAGTGCTGGATAACCCGATGCGCGACGTGGCCGAACGCTACAATCCGCTGTGCCTTTCGCTGGATATGCACGGCTGGCAGCGGTTGCGCCGCGTGGAACTCAGCGCGCTGAAACGCCCGATTGCGCAAGCACTGGCGTTCGCCTGCGTGCTGTCGCTCGGGGATTTCGGCGTGATTGCGCTGTTCGGCAATGAGAATTTCCGCACGCTGCCGTTTTATTTGTATCAGCAGATAGGGTCTTATCGCAGCCAGGACGGTGCGGTCACGGCGCTTTTACTCCTGCTGCTATGCTTCCTGTTATTTACCCTGATTGAAAAATTACCGGGCCGCCATGCTGACGCTGAATAAACTGACTTACCTGTACGAGCATTTGCCGATGCGCTTTGATTTGCGCATCGCAGCGGGTGAACGTGTGGCGATCCTTGGCCCGAGCGGCGCGGGGAAAAGTACCCTGCTCAGCCTGGTGGCGGGTTTTCTGACACCGGTCAGCGGGCAAATTTTACTGAACGGTACCGATCACAGCGCAACGCCCCCGGCGAAACGTCCGGTGTCGATGCTGTTTCAGGAAAACAATCTGTTCTCACACCTGACCGTGCGCCAGAACATGGGGCTGGGACTGCATCCGGGGCTGAAACTCAGCGCGCAGCAAAAGCAGGCATTAGAGGACATCGCCCGGCAGGTCGGGCTGGAAGATTGTCTGGAACGTCTGCCGTCGCAGCTTTCCGGCGGGCAGCGTCAGCGCGTGGCACTGGCGCGTTGCCTGTTACGCAGTCAGCCGGTTTTGCTGCTCGACGAACCCTTTTCCGCACTCGATCCCGCGCTGCGCAGCGAAATGCTGAGTTTGCTGGATAATGTGTGTGAGCAGCGCAATCTCACGCTGCTGATGGTGTCGCACAATCTGGACGATGCGGCGCGGATTGCGCCGCGCACCTTGCTGATTGTGGATGGCCGGATTTTCTACGATGGTCCGACGCAGGCGCTGGCCGATGGCACCGCGCCTGAAGCCAAAGTGCTGGGCATCCGGCCCGTCAGCGGGTAATCACTTTCCACAGCAGATGCCCGTAAACCGGCATCATCGGCTGTTTGCTGAGCATCACGATGCTCACGACCGTCGCAACCAGGCTCAGCAGGCAAACCACACGCAGGCGCGGCAGCGGTAACCATTTTGTCATCGCATCCGGCGCGGCTTTTCCGGCACGGAACCAGCGCCAGAGAAGCCAGGCGCTCAGCCAGATCAGCACGAAGGCCGCAAACAGCATCCATTTGAAGACCGCGCTGTTGTGGCCGCTCGGAATGTCGATCGCGACGCCTGCCAGAATTCCCGGCAAGAAATAGACCGGCGGCCAAGTGATGCAGCCGATGATATTCGGCGGCGCAAATTTATACGGCGGCAAATTCAGCATACCGGCAGCCAGCGGCACCAGCGGACGCGTCGGGCCAATGAAGCGGCCAATAATCACCGTCGCAAAGCTGTGACGGTCAAGGGCGTGCCCGGTTTTATCGAGCAATGACTGATAGCGTTGCAGGAATTTCCACTGATGCAGCGGTTCTTTGAAACGCCGTCCGATGAAGTAAGATGCCCAGTCGCCGAAGAAGCAACCGAGCCCGGCGGCCAGCCACGCTTCGTACAAGCCGACCTGACCGCTGCCGATCAGCGTCCCGAGCGTCGCCATCATCACGGTGCCGGGCAAAATCAGCCCGACCAGCGCCAGCGATTCGAAAAAAGCCACCACGGCGACAATAATTAAAGCAAAGCCCACCGACTGAGCGACCAGATGTTGTAAATAGGCTTCCATAAATTCCCAGTAATTGTGACGCAAAAGGCACAGAGCATCAGTACGGATAAAAAATGAGACGAGTGTCAGTTTTCTGAACTTTGATTGTAGTCAAAACATCAAGCGGCTGAATTGTCAGTGCCTGAAGTATTGTCGTCAACCCAGTAATTGTATGCGCATTTGGCAGAATCCAGAGTCGTGGACAAAGACTGTATAAATAACCATACTCTGTGATTGATTTTTTATTCTGCTCCCGAGGCGCTTATTAACGCACAATCCGCTCCTTCCTCCGCACGCACCACTGACACGTCGCCGCGTCAGGGATTCGTGCTGACCCGCCACTGGCGCGACACGCCGCGTGGCACGGAAGTAGAATTGTGGCTGGCGACCGACGACGGCCCGCAGAAAGTTCGTCTGCCGTTGCAGGAGTCGGTGGCCTTTATTCCGGCGGAACAGCGCGCGCAGGTTGAGCCTCTGCTGACTGATGAAAAAAATGTCAGTTTGCGCGAATTGCCGTTGCAGGATTTCCATTCCCGGCCGGTTCTCGGCCTGTATTGTCCGCAGCACCGGCAGTTAATGCGCATAGAAAAGCGGTTAAAAGAGAACGGCGTCAGGGTTTATGAAGCGGATATCCGCCCGCCGGAACGTTTTCTGATGGAGCGTTATATCACCGCACCGGTGTGGTTCAGCGGCAAACCGGGGCCGGGCAATCTGCTGCTTGAGACGAAGATGAAACCAGCGCAGGAATACCGCCCGCCGCTGAAACTCTGTTCTTTGGATATCGAAACCAGCGGCAACGGTGAGTTGTACTGCATCGGGCTGGAAGGCTGCGGGCAGCGCCACGTGTATATGCTCGGGCCGCCGAATGGTGACCCGGACAGTCAGTTCGATTTCACTCTGGAATACGTCGACAGCCGTCCGCAATTGCTGCAAAAACTCAACGAGTGGCTGGAAACTTACGATCCGGATGCGATTATCGGCTGGAGCGTCATACAGTTCGATCTGCGCGTTTTACAAAAACATGCCGACCGCTACAAAATCCCGCTCAAATTCGGGCGCGGCGGCGGTGAACTGGAATGGCGCGAGCACGGTTTTAAACAAGGGCATTTCTTTGCCGCCGCCGCAGGCCGCCTGATTATCGACGGCATCGAAGCCCTTAAATCCGCCTTCTGGAACTTCAATTCTTTCAGTCTGGAATTCGTCTCGCAAAGTTTATTAGGCGAAGGGAAATCCAGCGATAACCCGTATCAGCGTCTGGCCGAAATCGAGCAACGCTTTCGTGAAAACAAACCCGCGCTGGCACGTTACAACCTGAAAGACTGCGAGCTGGTGACACGCATATTTGCCAAAACCGAGCTGATGCCGTTTCTCCTTGAACGCGCGTCGGTGACCGGTCTGGCCGCCGACCGCAGTGGCGGTTCAGTTGCCGCCTTTACCCACCTTTATTTACCGCGTATGCACCGCGCCGGGTATGTCGCGCCGAATCTGGGCGAGCTGGAAGGTGAAATGAGCCCCGGCGGTTTTGTGATGGATTCCCGCCCCGGTTTATACGATTCCGTGCTGGTGCTGGATTACAAAAGTCTGTACCCGTCGATTATCCGCACGTTTCTGATCGACCCGGTCGGTCTGGTGGCTGGCCTGCAACAACCTGATGACGAACATTCTGTTCCCGGCTATCGCAACGCTCGTTTCTCGCGGGAAAAACATTGTCTGCCGGAAATCGTCAATCAGATCTGGCAGGGGCGCGAAGCCGCGAAAAAACACAAGAACAAACCGCTGTCGCAGGCGCTGAAAATCATCATGAATGCCTTTTATGGCGTGCTCGGTTCGAGCGGTTGCCGGTTCTTCGATCCCCGTCTTGCTTCTTCTATTACGCTGCGCGGGCACGACATCATGCGCCAGACCCGTGAGCTGATCGAGGCCGAAGGCTATCAGGTGATTTATGGCGATACGGATTCGACCTTTGTCTGGCTCAACAAAGCGCATACGCAGGAAGACGCTGATGTGATTGGCCGCCGTCTGGTGGAGCAGGTGAACGTCTGGTGGAAGCAGCATTTACAGCAGGAATACGGGCTGGAAAGCGCGCTGGAACTGGAATTCGAAACGCATTATCAACGCTTTCTGATGCCGACGATCCGCGGTTCCGAAACCGGCAGTAAAAAGCGTTATGCCGGTCTGGTGAAAGATGCCGACGGCGAACACATTGTTTATAAGGGGCTGGAAACGGTGCGTACCGACTGGACGCCGCTGGCGCAGGAGTTTCAGCAGGAACTCTATCAGCGTATTTTCCATCAGAAACCGTATCAGGATTATGTCCGCGATTATGTCGCACGCACGCTCAATGGCGAGCTGGACGACAAGCTGGTGTACCGCAAACGCCTGCGCCGCAAGCTCAGTGATTACGAAAAAAATGTGCCGCCGCACGTCCGCGCCGCCCGGCTGGCAGATGAGTACAATGTGCAGCATGGCCGCGCAAAGCAGTACCAGAATGGCGGGTGGATAAGCTATGTAATGACCACCTCCGGGCCGGAGCCGCTGGAGAACCGCCAGTCACCGGTCGATTACGATCACTACATCGAACGCCAGCTGGAACCGGTTGCCGACGGCATTTTGCCCTTCCTTCATGACGATTTTGCTACACTCATTACAGGTCAGATGGGGCTATTTTAAGCAAAAGAAGGCGCTGCGGATGTGATTCTAAGGTGACGAATCGCTTACCTTCCATTACCATAGCGCCCTTTCCCATTTCTGAAACATCCTCACACAGTGAATCACTTCCCGCCTGCTGACGGGAAAAGAAAACTATTGCCCAAGCATTATCAGAGGCATAGCGAGCAATGCGCCGTCGCTGCCGCAGTTATCGTATACAGAGCAAATAACACAGAGAGAGATTATGCCGTTTACATTGGGTCAACGCTGGATAAGCGATACGGAAAGCGAATTAGGATTAGGTACCGTGGTTGCGCTGGATGTGCGCATGGTTACCCTGCTTTTCCCCGCCACCGGTGAAAACCGTTTGTATGCCCGAAATGATTCCCCGATCACCCGCGTGATGTTCAATCCCGGTGATACCATCAGTTGCCACGAAGGCTGGCAGCTGCAAGTCGACGAAGTCATTGAAGACAAAGGTTTGCTGACCTATATCGGTACCCGTCTGGATACGGAAGAAACCGGCGTTGCCATGCGTGAAGTGCTGCTCGACAGCAAACTGACGTTCAGCAAACCTCAGGATCGCCTCTTCGCGGGTCAGATTGACCGTATGGATCGTTTTGCCCTGCGTTTCCGTGCACGTAAATATCAGCGCGAACAGTTCCGCCTGGAATTCGGCGGCCTGCGCGGTATGCGTGCCAGCCTGATCCCGCACCAGTTGCACATCGCTTACGAAGTCGGTCAGCGTCATGCGCCGCGCGTTTTACTGGCCGATGAAGTGGGTCTGGGTAAAACCATCGAAGCCGGCATGATTATTCATCAGCAATTGCTGTCCGGCCGCGCCGAACGCGTGCTGATCGTGGTGCCTGAAACCCTGCAACATCAGTGGCTGGTTGAGATGCTGCGCCGCTTCAACCTGCGTTTCTCTCTGTTTGATGACGACCGCTATGCCGAATCCGTGCATGAAGCGACGAACCCGTTTGAAACCGAGCAACTGGTGATCTGTTCGCTTGATTTCGTCCGCCGCAACAAGTCACGCCTCGAGCAGTTGTCCGATGCGTCCTGGGATATGCTGGTCGTCGATGAAGCGCACCATCTGGTGTGGAGCGAAGACGCCCCGAGCCGCGAATATCAGGTTATCGAGCAGCTTTCTCAGCAAATCCCAAGCGTCCTGCTGCTGACCGCCACGCCGGAGCAGCTGGGCCAGGAAAGTCACTTTGCGCGTCTGCGTCTGCTGGATCCGGATCGTTTCCACGATTACGAAGAATTCATCGAAGAACAACAGCAATATCAGCCGGTCGCTGATGCCGTAACGTTGCTGCTCAACAAAGAGCCGCTGACGCCGGAAGCGCTGGCCTTGCTGGGCGAAAGCGTCGGCAATGCTGACACCGACGCGCTGCTGACCGCCGCCAATAAAGGTGACGAAGCCGCCGCGAAACAGCTGGTTTCCATGCTGATGGATCGCCACGGCACCAGCCGCGTGCTGTTCCGTAACACCCGTAACGGCGTGAAAGGCTTCCCGGATCGTCATCTGCATTCGGTGAAACTGCCGCTGCCGACGCAGTATCAGACCGCGATTAAAGTCTCGGGCATCATGGGCGCGAAGAAAACCGCCGAAGCCCGTGCACACGACATGCTGTATCCGGAGCAGATTTATCAGGAATTCGAAGGCGAAAACGCCACCTGGTGGAACTTCGACCCGCGCGTGGAATGGCTGCTCGGTTTTCTGACCGCCAACCGTGACGAAAAAGTGCTGGTGATTTGCGCCAAAGCCGCCACCGCACTGCAACTGGAGCAGGTTCTGCGTGAACGCGAAGCGATCCGCGCCGCCGTGTTCCACGAAGGTTTGTCGATCATCGAACGTGACCGCGCCTCCGCGTACTTCGCTTCTCAGGAAGAAGGCGCGCAGGTTCTGCTGTGTTCTGAAATCGGCTCCGAAGGCCGTAACTTCCAGTTCGCCAGCAAAATGGTGATGTTCGATCTGCCGTTCAACCCGGATTTGCTCGAGCAGCGTATTGGCCGTCTGGACCGTATCGGCCAGCAAAACGATATCGACATCATGGTGCCTTACCTCGAGCAAACCGCGCAGTCGGTGCTGGTTCGCTGGTTCCACGAAGGTCTGGATGCATTCGAACATACCTGCCCGACCGGCCGGACGATTTATGACAGCGCTTACGATCAGCTGATTGCGTTCCTCGCCACACCGGCTGAGCAGGCAGGCCTGGACGACTTTATTCTCAAATGCCGTGCGGAACATGACGCACTGAAAGAGAAGCTGGAAAATGGCCGCGACCGTCTGCTGGAGATGCATTCCAACGGCGGCGAACGTGCGCAGCTGCTGGCGAAAGAAATTGGCGAGCAGGATAACGACGTCAATCTGGTGAATTTCGCGCTGAACCTGTTCGATATCGTCGGCATCAATCAGGACGATCGCAGCGATAACCTGATCGTTCTGACGCCGTCTGATCATATGCTGGTGCCGGATTTCCCGGGTTTGCCGGAAGACGGTTGTACGGTCACGTTTAACCGTGAACAGGCGCTGTCGCGTGAAGATACGCAGTTCATCAGTTGGGAACATCCGATTGTGCGTAACGGTCTGGATCTGATCCTGTCCGGTGATACCGGGAGCTGTGCGGTGTCGATCCTGAAAAACAAAGCGCTGCCGGTCGGTACGTTGCTGGCAGAACTGGTGTATGTGGTTGAATGTCAGGCACCGAAACACCTGCAACTGACCCGCTTCCTGCCACCGACGCCGGTGCGTATGCTGATGGATCGCAAAGGCACCAATCTGGCTGCGCAGGTGGAGTTCGAAAGCTTTAACCGCCAGCTGAACGCCATCAACCGTCATAACTCCAGCAAGCTGGTGAATGCCGTGCAGCAGGACGTTCATGCCATGCTGCAACAGGCTGAAGCAGAAATTGCGGAGCAGGCGCGTGCGCTGATTGAAGCGGCGAAAGTCGAAGCGGACGAGCAACTGACTCAGGAACTGGATCGCCTGAAGGCGCTGAAAGAAGTGAACCCGAACATTCGCGATGACGAACTGGAATCGGTAGACTCAAACCGTAAACAGGTACTGGCGAATCTGAACGACGCCAGCTGGCGTCTGGATGCGATCCGTCTGGTGGTCGTCAGCCACCAGTAAGCCTGTCGGGATGCAGCCGGTACTGCATCCCTTCTTTTATTTCACCCTGAATGCAGACTGAAACCGCTATGAGCGAACATCAACCGACAATGCCTGAACCGTCCAAAACCCGGCCGCTGGAGAATTACAATCCACCGACCGATCCCTGGTTGCAGGTGATTTTCCAGGATGAACACATCATGGTGGTGAATAAACCAAGCGGGCTGCTTTCGGTACCGGGGAAACTAGCCGAGCATCAGGACAGCCTGATGACGCGCATTCAGCAGCAATTTCCGGAAGCCGAATCCGTGCATCGTCTGGATATGTCGACCAGCGGCGTGATTGTGGTGGCGCTGACCAAAGACGCGGAGCGGGAACTCAAACGCCAGTTCCGCGAACGCGAAACCAAGAAAGTGTATATCGCGCGCGTCTGGGGACGGGTCGAAGAAGATTACGGCATTATTGATTTGCCGCTGATTTGCGATTATCCCAACCGGCCCAAGCAGAAAGTTTGCCATGAGACCGGGAAGAAAGCGCTCACGCAGTATGAAGTGATGTCGTGGGATGAGGACGGCACGACGCGCGTCAAACTCCGGCCGATTACCGGGCGTTCGCACCAGCTGCGCGTGCATTTGCTGGCACTCGGGTATCCGATTCTGGGTGATAAGTTTTACGCACATCCGCAGGCGCTGGCCGCCGCCGACCGTCTGCAACTGCATGCGCAGGAGCTGTCGTTCTACCATCCGATTACCGACACGCCGCTGGTATTTAACTGCGAGCCGGATTTTTAACGTTCCCCAAAATGCAAAAAAGGCGCTCAATTCAGCGCCTTTTACTTTTGCGTCGGAGAAGATTACTTAAAACCTTTCTCTCTTTTGATCAGGTCATACGCGGCCTGAATCGACTGCGCTTTCTCTTTTGCCATTTCCATCATCTCCGGTGGCAAACCTTTCGCGACCAGTTTGTCAGGATGATGCTCGCCCATCAGCTTGCGGTACGCACGTTTGATGGTGGTCGCATCGTCGGTGGCATTTACACCCAGAACTTTACAGGCATCGGCCAGCGTCGGGCCTTGCTGTGTCTGGTGATAACCGCCGCCATAAGAGTGACCGCCCTGCTGACTTCCACCGAACTGTTGTCCGCCTTCCATCATGCGCAGGAACTGATCAAACTGTATGCGGGAGATACCGAGTTCTTCGGCAATCACATACAGCACTTCACGCTCGTTCGGATGCAATGAACCGTCGGCATACGCAGCCTGGATCTGGATTTCCAGAAAAGTCCGGATCAGATCAAAGCGGCCAAAACACGCAGTGCGCAATGCCCGCATTTTTTCCCGCAACGGATAATTCGCATCTTTACCGTCGCGGAAGGCACGCTGGGCGGCTTCACGCTGCTCACCGTGCAACTGCATGCGATCCATGTAAAGACTGGCGATTTGTATGTCCGCCTCGGTGACTCTGCCTTTTGATTTGGTCAGATTCCCCATCACTTCAAACGTGGTGCGGAAAAAGATAGTTTGACGTGTCTGTTGATCGGCGAAATATCCCCGGCGTTTCGCGGAACGCGCGGTATCAAACATATGCCCTATCAACACCCCTGAAACAATTCCCCAGAAGCCTAAACCGGACCATAAGCCCAGGATAAGTCCGAGCAGTTTTCCCCAATACTGCATATACTCCTCAATTCGCCATGCCGTCGCTTAAAAATTGCTTTATCATAACCGGCATTTATCGTTGTGCCTAACGGCGACAGCGTAACAGGTTGGATTTAACACTAGCGCAACCATGATGAGTGATATAGTCTCTGACCGTTTGCCGGCATGATGCCTCTGATGACGGAACACCATTTTACGTATGAAAAACAGACGTCTGAAAACACGCTTACCCACAGTGCTGGCTGCCACAATCTGGTCAGTATTGTACAGTCACGGCGCAATGGCCGACCTCGCAGCGCAATGTATGCTCGGCGTTCCGACCTATGACAAACCTTTGGTGCAGGGTGATCCTAATTCACTGCCTGTGACCATCAATGCCGACAAGGCCACCGGAAATTATCCTGACAGCGCGCTTTTCAGCGGCAACGTTAATATTGTGCAGGGTAACAGTACGCTTGATGCCGATCATGTTCAGCTCAACCAAATTGCCAACCCCAATCAGCCCACTCCGACCCGCACCGCCACGGCGACCGGGAACGTGCGTTATAACGATAACCAGATCAAGCTGAATGGCCCGAAAGGTTTTGCAAACCTGACGACGAAAGATACCGACGTCCAGAATGGCGATTACCAGATGGTAGGCCGTCAGGGCCGCGGTAATGCCGACAAGATGAAGCAGCGTGACAACAACCGCTACACCATCATGGATAACGGCACATTCACCACCTGTCTGCCCGGCGATAACAGCTGGAGCGTAGTGGGTTCAGAAGTGATTCAGGACCGTCAGGAAGAAGTGGCTGAAATCTGGAACGCCCGTTTCCATATCGGCCCGGTTCCGGTGTTCTACAGCCCGTATATGCAGTTGCCGATTGGTGACAAACGCCGTTCAGGCTTCCTGATCCCCAATGCCAAATACAGCACCAACAATGGCATTGGCCTGACTGTTCCTTATTACTGGAACATTGCGCCTAACTACGATGCCACGATTACGCCGAACTACATGAGTAACCGTGGTCTGCAATTGCAGAACGAATTCCGTTATCTGACCGTGGCCGGCGCAGGTCTGATGGAGTTTGATTATCTCGGTAACGATAAGAAAATCGATCAGCAGTACGTTGATGATGAAAACCGGACCAGCGATAAGACCAAGCGCTGGATGTACTACTGGCGCCATGCCGGTGTATACGATCAGGTTTGGCGCTTCAACGTCGATTACACCAAGGTCAGTGATCCGTACTACTTCACCGATTTCGATTCGAAATACGGTTCAAGCACTGACGGCTATTCCACCCAGAAGTTTAGCGTAGGCTATGCCAACGAAAACTGGGATGTGACGCTGGCCAGCAAGCAGTTCCAGGTATTCTCTGATTACGGTAACAGTAATGCCTACCGTGCTCAGCCTCAGCTGGATATCAACTATTACAAAAATGATGTGGGTCCTTTCGACCTGCATCTTTACGGTCAGGCGGTGAAATTCACCAGCGTTAACCCTGACAACCCGGAAGCGGTGCGTACACATTTCGAACCTACCCTTAGTTTGCCACTGAGCAACGGCTGGGGAAGCCTGGATAACGAAGTTAAGCTGATGGCGACACACTATCAGCAGGATATTCCGGATGCGTATTACGATGCGAATCCGGATACCAAACTGCGTTCATCGGTGAACCGCGTAATGCCTGAGTTCAAGACCGACGGTAAAATGGTCTTCGACCGGACGATGGACTGGAACAGTGATTACACCCAGACCCTCGAACCGCGCGCGCAGTATTTGTACATCCCTTATCGTAACCAAAGTTCGATCAATACCTATGACTCGACACTGTTACAGTCCGACTATACCGGTCTGTTCCGCGATAAGAGCTACAGCGGCCTGGACCGTATTGCTTCGGCGAATCAGGTGGCAACCGGTTTAACGACCCGTGTTTACGACGAAAATCTGGAAGAACGCTTCAATGCGTCTGCCGGTCAGATTTACTACTTCCAGCCACCGCGCACGGGCGACGTGAACAGTGTGCTGGATAAAAGTGATGACCGGGGCAGCCTGGTGTGGGCCGGTGACAGCTATTACAAAATCAATGATTTCTGGGGCGTTCGTGGCGGCGTGCAGTATGACACCCGTTTAGATGCGCTGGCGTTAGGCGATGCCGTGCTGGAATACCGCGCAGATTCAGAAAGAATGATTCAGTTGAGCTACCGTTATGCCAGCCCGGAATATATTCAGGCGACACTGCCTGACGTGACTAACCCGGGCTATCAGGACGGTATTTCCCAGGTAGGTGGCATCGCCAGCTGGCCGATTGCTGACCGCTGGGCGATTGTTGCGGCGTATTATTACGACACCAAAGCGCAGCAATCCGCCGATCAACTGATTGGTTTGCAGTACAACACCTGCTGCTGGGCCATCAACGTGGGCTACGAACGTAAGATCACCAGCTACGATACTGTTAAGTCCGAAAGTAAGTATGACAATAAGATTGGATTCAACATTGAACTTAGAGGCCTGGGTAACAATCAAACCCTCGGAACGAAAGAAATGTTGGCCAGCGGCATACTGCCTTATCAACGCGCTTTCTAAGCCGATGACACGATTGATGAGTTAAGACTCGACGAACTCAGTGAACTTGAAACCCGCGCTTGCGGATTAGACAAATGGAAAAAGTATGAAGAACTGGAGAACACTTCTCCTCGGCGTGACGCTTTGTGCCAGCACTGCGTTTGCAGCCCCTCAGGAAGTTGATAAAGTTGCCGCCGTCGTGAACAACGGCGTCGTGTTGCAAAGTGACGTAGACAGCCTGTATCAGTCGGTGACACAACAGGCCAAACAAGCAAATCAACAGTTGCCCGATGAAGCCACGTTGCGCCATCAAATCCTTGATCGCCTGATCATGGATCAGATCCAGTTGCAGATGGCGACCCGCATGGGCATCACGCTGACCGATCAGGATGTGGACAAAGCGATTGCCGGTATTGCACAGCAGAACAATATTTCCGTTGATCAGCTGCGCAGCCGTCTGGCGTACGATGGTCTGAACTACAGCACCTACCGTGCCCAGATCCGCAAAGAAATGCTGATCAGTGAAGTGCGCAACAGCGAAGTTCGCCGTCGCGTGACGATCCTGCCTCAGGAAGTCGATCAGCTGTCCAAACAGGTTGCGGCTCAGAACGGCGGCAGTGCTGAATTTAACCTCAGCCATATCCTGTTGCCATTGCCAGAAAACCCAACGCAGGATCAGGTCGATACTGCAGAGCAGCTGGCGAAGAAAATCGTCGCTGATCTGAACAACGGTGCGGATTTTGGCAAACTGGCTATCACCTATTCTGCTGACTCTCAGGCACTGAAAGGCGGCAACATGGGTTGGGGCAAATTGCAGGAACTGCCTTCCCTGTTCGCTCAGGCGCTCAGCACTGCACAGAAAGGCCAGATTATCGGCCCGATCCGTTCAGGCGTGGGCTTCCACATCCTGAAAGTGAACGATATTCGTGGTGATAACAAAACCGTTTCCGTCACTGAAGTTCATGCGCGTCATATCCTGATCAAGCCATCCGTTGTGATGACCGATGCACAGGCGCGTGCGAAACTGGAACAGGCTGCGGCGGATATCAAGAGCGGCAAAGCAACGTTTGCTGATGAAGCCAAACAACTTTCTCAGGATCCGGGTTCTGCAAATCAGGGCGGCGATTTAGGTTGGGCGTCTCCGGATATGTACGATCCGGCGTTCCGCGATGCGCTGATGAACCTCAAAAAAGGTGAAGTCAGTGCGCCGGTTCACTCCTCCTTCGGCTGGCACCTGATCCAGTTACTGGACACCCGCCAGGTGGATAAAACAGATGCAGCACAGAAAGAACGTGCTTACCGCATGCTGTTTAACCGTAAATTTGCGGAAGAAGCGCAGACCTGGATGCAGGAACAACGTGCTGAAGCGTACGTGAAAATTATGGACGGTAATGGGAAATAATACTTCCGTGACAAAATCAGTGGTCATTACCCCCGGCGAACCTGCCGGGGTTGGGCCGGATCTGGTACTGGCGCTGGCTCAGCAGGCATGGCCTGTTGAGTTGGTGGTGTGTGCCGATCCGGCCCTGCTGCTTGATCGCGCCGAAAAACTGGGTCTGAAGATCCAGTTGCGTGAATACCAAAAAGACAGCCCGGCAGAACCTCAGGCCGCGGGGACATTAACCGTTCTACCGGTCAGCACCGCGGTGCCTGTCACGCCTGGTAAACTGGATGTCGCCAACAGCCATTACGTCGTTGAAACGCTGGCCCGTGCCTGCGACGGCGCAATCAGCGGTGAGTTTGCCGCGCTGATTACCGGACCGGTGCAAAAGAGCATTATCAACGATGCCGGTATCCCGTTCATCGGCCATACCGAATTTTTCGCAGACCGCAGCCATTGCAACCGTGTCGTGATGATGCTGGCAACGGAAGAGTTACGCGTCGCACTGGCGACCACGCATTTGCCGCTGTCAGCCGTACCGGGTGCGATCACGCGCGAATGTCTGCACGAAGTCATCACCATTTTGAATCATGACCTGAGAACCAAATTCGGCATCGCCGAGCCGCAAATCTACGTGTGTGGCCTCAATCCGCACGCGGGTGAAGGCGGCCACATGGGTCATGAAGAGATAGACACCATCATTCCGGCGCTGGAAGAACTGCGGCAGCAGGGAATGCATCTTATTGGCCCACTGCCCGCTGATACGTTATTCCAGCCTAAATATCTGCAACACGCCGATGCTGTTTTATCGATGTATCACGATCAGGGCCTTCCGGTGCTAAAATATCAGGGATTCGGTCGCGCCGTGAACATCACGCTGGGCCTTCCCTTTATCCGGACTTCCGTTGATCACGGCACCGCCCTTGAACTCGCTGCAACCGGCACCGCCGATGCAGGCAGTTTCAAGACAGCAATAAATCTCGCCATTCGTATGGCAAATAACAGCAACGATAAATAACAACAATGAATAGTAGAGTCCACCAAGGTCACTTTGCCCGTAAACGTTTTGGGCAAAACTTCTTAACCGATCAGTTTGTTATCGATAGCATCGTGTCGGCCATTCATCCTATGCCGGGCGAAGCTGTCGTCGAAATCGGGCCCGGTTTGGCTGCATTGACGGCGCCGGTTGCCTCACGTCTGGATAGCATGACCGTTATCGAAATTGACCGTGATTTGGCAGCACGTCTGGAAAGCAATCCGAAGTTTCAGGGCAAATTACGCGTCATTCAGTCTGATGCGATGAAAATTAATTTCGCAGAACTGTCCGAAGAACTCGGCCAGCCGCTGCGCGTCTTCGGCAATTTGCCTTATAACATTTCGACGCCGCTGATGTTCCATCTGTTCACCTACACTAACGCCATCAAAGACATGCACTTCATGTTGCAGAAGGAAGTGGTGAACCGCCTGGTTGCAGGCCCGAACAGCAAAGCGTATGGTCGTTTAACGGTGATGGCGCAGTATTACTGCAACATTATTCCGGTGCTTGAAGTGCCGCCGGAGTCCTTCACGCCGGCACCGAAAGTGGATTCTGCCGTGGTCCGTTTAGTCCCACACGACAACATTCCCTACCCGGTATCAGATATTCGCATTCTCAGCCGTCTGACCACCGATGCGTTCAACCAGCGCCGCAAGACTATCCGCAACAGTCTGGGCCATCTGTTCACACCAGAACAAATGAGCGATCTGGGGCTGGATCTCAGCATGCGTGCTGAAAATATTTCGGTTGAGCAATTCTGTAAACTGGCTAACTGGTTGTCCACGCGACCTAAAACCCCGGAACCTCAGGAGTAGCGTTATGCTTAATTCGCCCCGTGTTTGTGTTCAGGTGCAAAGTATCTACGTTGAGTCACAGTCGATACCGGAAGAAGAACGTTTTGTTTTCGCCTACACCATCACTGTCCGCAATCTGGGGCGTTTTAATGTGCAACTGCTTCGCCGTTACTGGTTGATTACTAACAGTAATGGCCGCCAGACCGAAGTACAGGGCGAAGGCGTTATCGGTGAACAACCGCTGATCCTGCCCGGCAACGAATTCCACTACACCAGCGGTGCGATTTTAGAAACACCGCTGGGCACGATGGAAGGCCACTACGAAATGATCGCGCACGACGGTAAAAGTTTCCGTGTGCCGGTTCCGGTCTTCCGCCTCGCCATCCCTACGCTGATAAATTAATCCACATGTCGACATATCTTATTGGTGATGTTCACGGCTGCATCGATGAACTCAAGGCGCTATTGGCGCAGGTGGATTTTGATCCGCAAAATGATGCTCTCTGGCTGACGGGCGATCTCGTCGCGCGCGGGCCGTCTTCCCTTGAAGTCCTGCGTTTTGTCAGTGGCTTGGGCGATTGCGTGCGGATGGTGCTCGGTAATCACGATTTGCATCTGCTGGCGGTTTACGCGGGCATCAGCTTTAACAAGCCGAAAGATCGCATTACGCCGCTGCTCGAAGCAGAAGATGCCGATGAGCAGATCAACTGGCTGCGTCGCCAGCCGGTGTTGCAGGTGGATGACGACCTTAAACTGGTGATGGCTCATGCGGGCATTACGCCGCAGTGGGATCTCGATACCGCAAAAATGTGCGCCCGTGAAGTCGAAGCAGTACTGAGCAGCGACACCTATCCGCTGTTTCTCGATGCCATGTACGGCGACATGCCGAACAACTGGCACCCGGAGCTCAGCGGTCTGGCGCGTTTACGTTTTAGCACCAATGCGTTCACCCGCATGCGTTACTGTTTCCCTAACGGTCAGCTGGATATGATTTGCAAAGATGTCCCGGAGAACGCGCCAAGGCCGCTTAAGCCGTGGTTTGATATTCCGGGTCCGGTGCAGGAAGCGGGTTACAGCATTGCGTTTGGTCACTGGGCATCACTGGAAGGAAAAGGCGCGCCGGAAGGCATATACGCGCTGGACACCGGTTGTTGCTGGGGCGGGGATTTGACGATGTTGCGCTGGGAAGACAAAACCTATTTCGCTCAGCCGTCGCTCCGCCAGAAAGACAAAGTGCAGTCCGAACTTCCGAAAGCGCTGTAATTTTGCGGCGGGATAAATACAAAAGGCACCTCTGAAAGGTGCCTTTTTGCTTTACACGTCAGCCAGAAAAATCAGGCGCGACGGTCAAGAATTTCGAAGCAGTAGCCGTGAGAGTTTTGCTCATCAGCGTCATGGAATTCGCTGAAAGTGCTTTCCCAGTCATCCGGCTCATAGTCAGGGAAATGTGTGTCCCCTTCTACTTCCGCATCGATATGCGTCAGGTATAAACGGTTCGCCTTCGGCAACAACTGCTCGTATACGCGTCCACCGCCCATCACCATCACTTCTTCCACCTCACCGGCGGCGGCCAGTGCTGCGTCAACCGACGTCACCCAGGTCACGCCGTCGTGCTCGCCAGGCTTGGAGCTGATGACGATATTCAAACGGCCGGGTAACGGTCGCCCAATCGACTCGAACGTCTTGCGCCCCATGATGACAGGTTTGTTGAGCGTATTACGCTTAAACCAGGCCAGATCACCGGGTAGATGCCAAGGCATTGCGTTTTCCATGCCAATAACGCGATCGGTCGCCAGTGCGGCGATCAGGCTGATAATCATTATGAAGCCCTGTGTTGATTGAAGAGACCCAAAAAAGCAGCCCACACTATACGGAAAGCCCAATCAACCGTCGATAGGGAGACTCACGCTTTACAAAGATATAAGAGAGCTCTTACCCTGACGGGACTTTACCCGTCTGACGTGCCAGTTTCCGGCATAAAATGGCGTTAAAAACCGGAAAATTCTTCGTTTGTGCAGCCGAAAATGCTGGATACGCGATCGGGGGGTTGTCCTTCTCACTGGCCTTGTACAACCTCGCTTACACTGCGGGGCGTTTACGGTACAGTCGCCGCTATTTTCGTGAAGAGCCGTCGGCAAATAAAGCCATAAGAGTGATTTATCTTGCGAAGGATTGGCGTATCATGCGGCCTTCTTTTTGTTCTGAACTATAACGACGGTTATCTCCATGCTTGAAACCACCCTTTTTGTTGCCAGTATTGCGTTCCTCGGCATGCTTTCTCCCGGCCCTGATTTCTTTCTGGTCATCAAAAATGCGGCCCGATACCCGCGCGTAGCGGCACTCATGACGTCACTGGGTGTTATTTGCGGCGTCATCACGCATATGTCTTACTGCGTGGCCGGTCTGGCGGTAGTGATCACCACCACGCCGTGGCTGTTTGATTTGCTGAAATATGTCGGTGCGGCCTATCTGATCTGGGTCGGCATTCAGGCATTGTTCTCACGCAGCAACAGCAAAATGAATCTCGACGGGCTGGAACCGCAAACGGTCAAACTCCGTACCGCGTTTGTGCAGGGTTACCTCTGTAATCTTCTGAATCCGAAAGCGACCCTGTTTTTCCTGGCAATGTTTACGCAGGTTTTGCAGATCGACTCCACTCTGGGCGAAAAGCTGTGGTACGCGTCGATCATTGTCAGCTTGTCCGTTGTCTGGTGGCCTTCGCTGGCGTTGTTAATCCAGAGCGCACCGGTTCGCCGTGGTCTGGCTAAAGCACAGAAAATCATCGATAAACTGCTCGGCGGCGTGCTGATCGGTTTAGGCATTAAAGTTGCGCTGAGCTGATCAAAAAAACCGGCACTTTTGATGCCGGCTTTCCGTTTACGCGTTATGAGTTTACGCGTTAATAGTTTCTGCGTTTATCCCTTCGCTTCTATCACTTCCTCTTCCGGCGCTTTGCCATCAATACTCCCGCGCCAGCCAGACTGAACCGACGACAGACGCTCCTGGTCCTGCTCGATGGCGGCGGTCAGCATGTCCTTCGCACGTTGCATACTGGCGATACGGAATTCAGTATCTTCGTAATTCTCGATAGTAGCTTCGAGCATTTTCAGGTTATAGCGACGGAACAAATCGGCTTTTTCACGCGCTTCATACGCGTCCAGACCGAGTGCTTCCAGCACGTCACGCCCGACGCGCAAAGAGCCTTCAAACAGTTCACGCTCCGGTGCTTCCACGCCCAACTGACGCAGCTGATACCAGTGGTCAACGTCACGGGCACGCGCAATCACCTTCAGGTTCGGGAAATGCTCTTTTGCCAGCGCCGTCAGTTGCAGGTTGGCTTCGACATCATCGATGGCATTGATCAGCACTTTGGCCTGCGCTGCGCCTGCCGATTCGAGTAAATCCACGCGGGTCGCGTCACCATAAAACACTTTGGTGCCGAATTTTCGCAGCGTCTCAATATGGTCCGGATCGTGGTCCAAAACGACGGTATGAACATTATTGGCGAGCAACAAACGACCGGCAATCTGACCAAAGCGACCAAATCCGGCGATAATCACCTGCGCATTCTCGTCGTCAATGGTGTCCTGCGGACGGTCATCTTTCGGCGCATTACGCTCCATTCGGTTCGCAATCACCAGTAGCAGCGGCGTTACAGCCATTGAAAGCGCAACGGCAAGCGTCAGCGCTTTCGACCATTCGTCAGGCATCACGCCAGCCATTTTCGCGGCACTGAAAATCACGAAAGCGAATTCACTGCCCTGCCCGATTAAGATCGCAAAAAGGCCACGCTGTTTTTTCGGTACGCCCAGCCACGGCGCAATTAGCCACAATAGTGCGGCCTTGAGCGCCATAAAACCCACCAGCAACGTGGCAATCAATAACGGCTGATGCACCAGCGTGCCGAAGTCGATAGACATCCCGACGCCGATAAAGAACAGACCAAGGAGCAAACCTTTAAACGGCTGAATATCGCTTTCCAGCGCGTGGCGATATTCCGAGCTCGCCAGCAATACGCCCGCCAGAAACGCGCCCATCGCCATCGACATACCGGCCATTTCGAGCAGAATGCCGAAACCGAACACCAGAAAAAGTGCCACGGCGCTGAACACTTCGCGCATACCGGAACGGGCAACAAAGTGCAGCAAAGGCCGCGTGACATAGCGCCCGAGCAGCACCACCAGCACCAGCGCACCGGCCACTTTTGCTGCCGACAGACCAAAGCTCAGGAGCGTTGTGGCTTCGCCGGTGCTGGCAAGAAGCGGGATCATCGCCACCAGCGGGATCGCCGCAATATCCTGGAACAACAGCACGGCAAACGCGCTGCGGCCAATCGGAGACGCTGTCAGGCTGCGTTCGCTCATCGCCTGCATGGCAATCGCGGTGGAGGACAGCGCGAGTGTCATGCCTATCAGCAAAGCAACTTTCCAGTCCAGCCCGAGGAAATAGCAAAATGCGCTGAGGACCACGCCGCAACCGGCCATCTGAATACTGCCGCCGCCAAAAACAGAGGCGCGCATTGTCCATAGCCGTTTCGGATCCAGCTCAAGACCGATCACAAACAGCATCAGCACCACGCCGATTTCCGCAAACGTCAGAATCGACTCGGCATCAGATACCAGTTTCAAGCCCCACGGCCCGATAATGCAGCCCGCAATCAGATAACCCAGCACGGAACCCAGCCCGAGGCGGACGGCAATCGGTACAAACAGCGCTGCGGAGCCGAGATAAATCAGCCCTTCAATCATCAGGGTATGGTTATCCATGATTCACCTCCGGCGGGCAGCCTTCTTTCAGGCTCAGGCAGGCCGTGAGGCGTTGGCGGTATTCCTCACCGGCGGCTTTCAGCGCCACTTCGTCACAAATAAACGTGTTATGTACTGCAAAGTACGGCAACCAGTGCATGCCGCAGTAAACTGCCGTCGCCTGCAACGGCTGCGCCAGCACATCGAAATTCGGATGATCGCCCAGCTCGAAGTGATGTTCATTACCGCCGGTGGTTACCGCCCACAGGCAATGTTTTCCGTTAAGCGCGTTGCCTTCGTGACCGTAGGCCCAGCCGTGCTCCAGCACTTTATCTATCCATAATTTCATCAGCGGCGGCAGGCCGTACCACTGGATAGGATGCTGAAAAACCACCAGATCGGCGCGCTCGACGGCTTTCTGTTCGGCGTCGATATCGATATTGAAATCGGGGTAAAGATCGTACAGCGAGCGAACTTCGACGTTGGGTAAATCTGATACTGCCGAGAGCAGTCCCTGGTTGGCCCGCGAATGGCGCGGATAAGGATGGGCGTAAATTATTAATATCATGCAGGTCTCTTGTCTTATTTCATTTACTTCAGCATACGCAATTTTTAGCTTTCTGTTAAAAGCACATACGTTATACCCAAATAATTCGGTTCGCAGGAAGGCGGCAAGTGATGGAATCCCGATGAGCTTACTCAGGTAAGTGATTCGGGTGACTGAATGCAGCCAACGCATCTGCGAATTGAAGTATGACGGGTATAAAAGACAAAAGGCGCAGCTTTCGCCACGCCTTTCGTCAGACCATTATGCCATTATCTTTTGATTTTCGCGTGCATTTCCTGAACCGACGTTACCTGTTCTGTCGGGTCAGAAGACAGCGCCATCGCCGTGGCGAAACCGCCGTTCAGCGTGGTGTCGTAATGCACTTTGTATTGCAGCGCACTGCGACGGATCAGCTTAGAGTCTTCAATCGCCTGACGGCCCGCTGTGGTGTTGACGATATACACATACTCACCGTTTTTAATACGGTCCTGAATGTGCGGACGGCCTTCATGCACCTTGTTCACCAGACGCGGGTTAATCCCGGCTTCGCCCAGAACCACTGCGGTGCCGTGCGTTGCATCCAGCTCGAAGCCGCGTTTCAGCAGTTTCGCGGCCAAATCCACGACGCGGCCTTTGTCACCTTCACGCACGGACAACAGCGCGCGACCGGCTTTCTTCATGCCGGAGTTGCTGCCCAGCTGCGCTTTCGCGAACGCTTCTGCGAAAGTGCGGCCGACGCCCATGACTTCACCGGTAGAACGCATTTCCGGCCCGAGAATCGGGTCAACGCCTGGGAATTTGTTGAACGGCAGCACCACTTCTTTGACGGAGTAGTAAGGCGGGATCACTTCTTTTGTGATGCCCTGCTGCGCCAGCGTCTGGCCTGCCATGACGCGGGCAGCCACTTTCGCCAGCGGTACGCCGGTCGCTTTGGACACGAACGGTACGGTACGTGCGGCGCGCGGGTTGACCTCAATCAGGTAGACTTCGTTGTTTTTCACCGCGAACTGGACGTTCATCAGACCACGAACGCTCAGCTCGAAGGCGAGTTTCTCGACCTGCTGGCGCATCACGTCCTGAATTTCCTGGCTCAGCGTGTAGCAAGGCAGTGAACATGCGGAGTCACCGGAGTGAACGCCAGCCTGTTCGATGTGTTCCATGATGCCGCCAATCAGCACGCGTTCGCCGTCGCAGATGGCGTCGACGTCCACTTCGATAGCGTCATCCAGGAAACGGTCGAGTAATACCGGCGCATCGTTGGACACGCTGACCGCATTCTGGAAGTAACGACGCAGGTCGATTTCGTCATAAACGATTTCCATCGCGCGGCCGCCCAGAACATACGACGGACGAACCACCAGCGGATAACCGATACCTGCGGCTTTTTCGACCGCCTGTTCAATGGTCGCTACCGTGGCGTTAGCCGGTTGTTTCAGGCCCAGACGATGAACTGCCTGCTGGAAACGCTCACGGTCTTCAGCGCGGTCAATGGCGTCCGGGCTGGTGCCGATAATCGGCACGCCAGCAGCTTCGAGTTCACGCGCCAGTTTCAGCGGAGTCTGACCACCGTACTGCACGATGACGCCTTTCGGCTGCTCGATGCGCACAATTTCCAGCACGTCTTCCAGCGTCACGGATTCGAAGTACAGACGGTCGGAAGTGTCGTAGTCGGTCGAAACCGTTTCCGGGTTACAGTTGACCATGATGGTTTCATAACCGTCTTCACGCAGCGCCAGCGAGGCGTGTACGCAGCAGTAGTCGAACTCAATGCCCTGACCGATGCGGTTTGGACCACCGCCCAGTACCATGATTTTTGGCTTGTCATTGGTCGGATTGGATTCGCACTCTTCTTCGTACGTGGAGTACATGTACGCGGTGTCAGTCGAGAATTCCGCCGCACAGGTATCCACACGTTTGTAAACCGGGTGCAGATTGTATTTGTGACGCAGCTTGCGTACTTCGCTTTCGGATACGCCGACCAGCGTCGCAAGTCGCAGATCCGCAAAGCCTTTGCGTTTCAGCATACGCAGGTAGTCGTGCGTCAGGATGTTGAAACCGCCTTCGGCGACTTCGTTCTCCAGTTTCACCAGTTCTTCAATCTGCACCAGGAACCAGCGGTCAACGTTGGTCAGGTTGAAGATACCGTCAACGGACATCCCGGCGCGGAAGGCGTCAGCGATGTACCAGATACGTTCCGCGCCCGCTTCTTTCAGCTCGCGGCGGATTTTGGTCAGCGCTTCCGGGTCGTCCAGATTGACTTTCGGGTCGAAGCCGCTTGCGCCCACTTCCAGACCGCGTAACGCTTTTTGCAGAGATTCCTGCTGGGTGCGGCCAATCGCCATCACTTCGCCGACAGATTTCATCTGCGTGGTCAGACGGTCGTTTGCACCGGCAAATTTCTCGAAGTTGAAGCGGGGGATTTTTGTCACAACGTAGTCGATAGACGGTTCGAAAGACGCTGGCGTTTTGCCGCCGGTGATGTCGTTCATCAGTTCATCGAGGGTGTAACCGACCGCCAGTTTCGCGGCCACTTTTGCAATCGGGAAACCGGTCGCTTTAGATGCCAGTGCCGATGAACGGGAAACGCGCGGGTTCATTTCGATAACAATCAGACGACCGTTTTTCGGGTTCACCGAGAACTGGACGTTTGAACCCCCGGTTTCAACGCCGATTTCACGCAGTACCGCCATCGAGGCGTTACGCATGATTTGGTATTCTTTGTCGGTCAGGGTCTGCGCAGGCGCAACGGTGATGGAGTCACCGGTGTGGATACCCATCGCATCGAAGTTTTCGATTGAGCAGACGATGATGCAGTTGTCGTTTTTATCACGCACCACTTCCATCTCGTACTCTTTCCAGCCAATCAGCGACTCATCAATCAGCAGCTCTTTGGTGGGGGAAAGATCCAGACCGCGTTCGCAAATCTCTTCAAACTCTTCACGGTTATAAGCGATGCCGCCACCGGTGCCGCCCATCGTGAATGAAGGACGAATGATGCACGGGAAACCGACGTCAGCGGCGATAACCAGCGCTTCTTCCATGGTATGCGCGATGCCTGAACGTGCGGTATCAAGGCCGATTTTCTTCATCGCAATGTCAAAGCGGCGACGGTCTTCGGCTTTATCGATGGCGTCAGCGGTCGCGCCAATCATAGTCACGCCGAATTCTTCCAGCACGCCCTGACGTTCCAGTTCCAGCGCACAGTTCAGTGCAGTCTGGCCGCCCATGGTCGGCAGAACGGCGTCCGGACGTTCTTTCTCAATAATCTTGCGCACCACTTCCCAGGTGATCGGCTCGATATACGTCGCATCGGCCATGTCCGGGTCAGTCATGATGGTTGCCGGGTTGGAGTTCACCAGAATGACGCGGTAACCCTCTTCGCGCAGCGCTTTACACGCCTGTGCGCCGGAGTAGTCGAACTCACAAGCCTGGCCGATAACAATCGGACCTGCGCCCAGAATCAGGATGCTTTTTATGTCTGTACGTTTTGGCATTTTTTATTCGCTCCTGATTTATTTACTTATAAGAGTGGCGTTGTTGTGATGAGAAGCGCGGTAAGCGTTAATCAGTTCGATGAAATGGTCGAACAATGGCGCAGCGTCGTGCGGGCCCGGACTCGCTTCAGGGTGTCCCTGGAAGCTGAACGCCGCTTTATCGGTGCGGTGAATGCCCTGAACGGTGTGGTCAAACAGCGACTTGTGCGTCACCCGCAGGTTCGCAGGCAGATTGCTTTCATCGACCGCAAAGCCGTGGTTCTGCGCCGTAATCATCACCACGTTGTTATCGATATCTTTAACCGGGTGGTTACCGCCGTGGTGGCCGAGTTTCATTTTCAGCGTTTTCGCGCCGCTGGCCAGCGCCAGTAACTGATGGCCCAGGCAGATGCCGAACACCGGAATGTCGGTTTCGAGGAAAGTTTTAATTGCAGCGATAGCGTAATCGCAAGGCTCCGGGTCACCCGGACCGTTGGACAGGAAGATGCCGTCCGGGTTGAGTTTCAGCACATCGGCAGCCGGAGTTTGCGCCGGAACCACCGTCAGGCGGCAACCGCGATCCACCAGCATACGCAGGATGTTGCGTTTTGCGCCGTAGTCATAGGCCACAACGTGGAACGGTAATTCTTCATTTTTCTTCGCTTCAGGCAACTCACCTTCGAGCGTCCAGCTGCCTTGCTGCCAGCTGTAGGATTCCGCTGTGGTGACTTCTTTTGCCAGATCCATCCCTTTCAGCCCCGGGAATGCTTTGGCTTTTTGCAGCGCCAGCTGAGCATCCGGTGAATCGCCCGCGATGATGCAGCCATTTTGCGCACCTTTTTCACGAAGCAGACGGGTTAGTTTGCGGGTATCAATATCGGCGATGGCAACAATGTTATTGCGCTTGAGGTAATCAGAGAGGTTTTCTTCACTGCGGTAGTTGCTGGCGATCAGAGGCAAATCGCGAATGACCAGACCTTGAGCGTGTACTGCGGAGGATTCTTCATCAGCGGCATTGGTGCCGACATTACCGATATGGGGATAAGTGAGAGTGACAATTTGGCGGGAATAGGAAGGATCAGTGAGGATTTCTTGATAACCGGTCATCGACGTATTGAAGACCACTTCCCCCACTGCCGACCCTTCTGCCCCGATGGCCCGACCGTGGAATTGGGTTCCGTCTTCCAGAACCAATAGCGCTGACTTTATCAAAGCATCCTCCAAGAATAATAAATCACAATATTTGCATATTAATTCAGATAATGAGATCTAAATCAATGCAAAAATTGCTCCCAAAGCCAATTTTTGGCAAACGGCGGCATTTTAGAGAGGGCGATGGGGTTTGTCTACTAAAAGCACCAATATTTCTCTGTTTTATGCACAACTCAGCGAAAAGGCCTGCTTACCGCCATAAAAACATAGCTCAAGTCAGTATAGTAACCGTTTGCGGAAGAGGATGTCTGGAAAAGGGTGATGTAAACGAGATTATTACAAACCGGAGGAGTCGTACTGTTTAAAAAGCATACTACGCAAGAGTCATATAGACAGAAAACTGACATAAACAGCAATCAGTCAGGAAATCTCAACAAAAGCGGTCATTTTAGAATAAAAAAGAGAAGGGCAATCAAGGAACTGCCCTTTTATCAAAACATTATGACCAAAACAACCACATCACATCTAAATCAAATTCTATAAATCATCCAATCCAAGCACATCCCGCATGTCATAAAGACCACTTTTATGCGAAGAAAGCCATTTCGCCGCGCGAACTGCGCCATTTGCGAAGGTCATTCGGCTGGAAGCCTTATGCGTAATCTCTACGCGCTCACCGATATCAGCAAACATGGCGGTATGTTCACCCACAATGTCCCCGGCGCGAATGGTCGCAAAACCAATGCTTTTCGGATCACGCTCGCCGGTATGGCCTTCGCGGGCATACACGGCGCACTCTTTCAAATCACGGCCCAGCGCATCAGCAATTGCTTCGCCCATCGCCAGCGCAGTGCCAGAAGGCGCATCGACTTTGTGGCGATGATGCGCCTCCACAATTTCGATATCCGTATAATCGCCCATCACCTTCGCGGCTTTTTCCAGTAACTTGAGCACGACGTTCACGCCCACGCTAAAGTTAGCGGCAAAAACCACAGGAATACTCTCTGAAGCCTGTTTAATTGCGGCCTTACCGGCGTCATCGAAGCCTGTAGTACCAATAATCATGCCTTTATGGTGTTTCTGACAAAAAGCCAGGTGCGCCAGCGTGCCTTCCGGACGGGTGAAGTCGATCAGAATATCGAAGTCATTCGCCACCGCATCGAGGTCATCATTCACTCTGATGCCGGAAGTACCGGTGCCCGCCAGTTCGCCAGCATCGGCTCCGACCAGTGAAGATTCCGTGCGCTCCAGGGCTGCGCCCAATACCACGCCATCTGTATCAGAAACGGCCTGAATCAGCTGCCGGCCCATACGACCGCCCGCGCCAACGATAGCCATGCGAATATCAGCGTTACTCATAATTACTACTCTCTTCTTATAGTCGTTCTGCCGTGAAACAGAATCAGGTTATCGACCCTGCGATCCAGGAGCCAGAGAAATTGCCTCATAATTAGAAAATTATGATACAGGCCCGTTAACATCAGTAAAAGCCATCTGATTTCAGGTTACACAATCTGAATTTTTGTGTTAAACGGTTCGTAAAATCGGAACTGATTGAGAAAAAAGACCGTAAATCCCCTCACTCACACACTTCGCATAATCATTCACTTTCGTGCATAAAAGTCCGGCACCGGTTCAGCGCGCATTGCGTGACGCTTCTCAGCCACGATAAGAACTCAGCAAACGGCACCGGTATTACAACATTCATAAAGAGAGGAAATATAGCAAGACGCGAATAATCACCATTGTAACTCCGCGCTACGTAAGACAAATAAAAGAACAAACTCGCCATTTCTTAGATCTGAAACATTAATTTTTTATTATATGTGATGAAATAATATTGATAAAATCAATGATTGTGATAATAAATAGCCACCTAATTTTAACCTCCTAAATTTGATTTAGGCTCGTTAGAATAAGTAGCCTGGTTCCATGAGGCGCGTCTTCACCCTGACCAGACAGTTACCGGTAAGGGGAAATAATAAAAATACACCGCCAATTCACCTCCGGTTCTTTCGGATAAGTATATTGGCGCAGGGACTTAACATGAAATTCAAACTTAACAAAGTCACGCAAGTGGCGACTGCCGGCCTGCTGTTTGGTCTGGCTTCCTTTGCTTCACACGCAGAAATCACCCTGATTAAACAAGACCCGCAGCCAAACGATCCGCTGAGTCGTCTGCAATTCCAGGTTGGCGGGAGTATTCGTCCGCAGTTCCAGTTCCAGAACGGCGTGAAAAACTACAAAACCAACGGTTTTGATGGCGGTACACGCTTCCGTTTCTCCACTGACTATTATCTGTTTGATGACATCAGCTGGATTAACTATTACGAGCTGGGTGTGAATATTCCTGCGCTGACTGGCTGGGATAATCACCACGCTGCCGGGGCGCACAACACGACCCGTCGTATGCTGTACACCGGTCTGAAAAGCAAAACCTACGGTCAGCTGACTTTCGGCCAGCAGAACAGCGTTTATTATGATGTTGTTGGCGCGAAAACTGATATCTGGGACTACGACATGTGGGGTCAGGCTCCTGGCAACGGCGTTAACGGCGACTATGATGGTTCTTACCGTTCACGTAAGATGCTGAAATACAAAAATACCTTCGGCGATGCTGATGTCTATGCGTCTTACCTGTTCTCAGATAACGATTTACTGACCGGTAAAAACAGCCTGCGTTACAAACGTAATGGTGGCGGTTCTGTCGGTGTGGATTACCACATCACCAAAGAACTGACATGGGGTACTGCGTACAACTACACCGACGCAGAAATGAAAAACCCGAATAACAACACCTCCAAAGACTACAACCAGAGCATCGTCGGTACCGCTCTGAGCTGGAAACCAGGCAACTGGACAGCGTCCTTCGGCGGCGGTTATTACCATGACTTCCTGACCACTGGCCTGAAAACTGAAGATCACTTCTTCGCCGGTGATGCGTACGGTCTGGAATACTTCCTGGGCTATGCATTCCCAATCAACCAGTATGCGGTGAAAACCATTCAGCCATACTTCATGGGTGACCGTCTGACCTATGTCACTGGCCGAAACTATCAGCGTATCGATAACGGTCTGGGTGTGTCCTTCCAGCTCGATTACGGCTTCCGTGTTGATTACGAACATGTGTTCACGTCTTCTACCGATAACCTCGGTGATATGAACCTGATCCGTCTGAGATACGACTTCTAAGTCTGAATAATTGAACTTCAGGGGCCAGCTTTACGTCTTATTGACGGGCTGGCCCTTTCTTTTTACTTCATTGTTATTCCCTGCGGGCAAAGCCAGACTAGACTGATCACAGACAGTTTTTCGCTATATCCACTTTGCAGCCAGCAGGAGAGCTTTGCGATGTCAGCATTTTTCCGGTCCGACATAACTGCCATTGGCGACTATCGAGCCGAATTGGGTGAAACGCCCGTCTGGTGCCAGCGCACCCAGTCATTATTGTGGGTCGATATCCTGGCTCAGCGCGTATTACGTTACTGGCCTGCCTCAGGCCAGACAGAAATTCACGAACTCCCTTCCCCGACCAGCGCCGTATTGTTAACGCAAAGGCGTAACGTCTTTTTGCTGGTTTCTCAGGATGGCGTTCACCTCTACGATTACGGATCTCAAACCCGGCAAAAACTCTGCGATTATCCTGGCGCAGAAGGAACGCGTCCCAACGAAGCTGCTGTCGCGCCCGATGGCTCACTTTGGTTTGGCACAATGGATATAGAAGAAGAAAAGATGACCGGCGCGTGGTACCGCTTTGAGGCCGGGGCTGAAAAGCCTGAAATCATGCTCGATAACGTGGGGACGACCAATACGCTGGTCTGGTATGAAGGCAAAGTCTGGTTTGCAGACAGCCGGAAAAACCGCTTTTACTCCGCTAACGCCCGCCGTATAAATCCTTTGAAAATTTCCTGTTTCTCCTCCGGCGATAAAATCCCTGACGGCTCGGCGCTGACGCAAAACGGCTGGCTGATTACCGCCTGCTGGGGTTCAAAATGCCTGTTACGCCAGCAGATTAATCAGGGCGAACTGCTGACGCTGGACACCCTGCCGGTGCCCGTCACGCAGCCAAGCTGCTGCACCTTTGGCGGCCCGGATATGACCGAGATATTTATCACCTCGGCGCGTAAAAATCTGGATGCCCCGCACGCACTGGAAGGCGCGTTGCTGCACGCCCAAACGGCAACATTCGGCGCGCCACAGAACCTGTTCAAACTCGAAAACCCTTAACAGGGCGTCAGACGAAAGACGTAAAAAAACCGGCCACGTGAGCCGGTTTTTCATTTTTATGCTTTTCATCAGTCGATCTGACGCACATCCACACGCAGCTCTTTCGGCACTTCGAAGACAATATTTTCTTCACGCCCTTCGATGTTAATCACATCGAGGCAACCAAACGCTTTCAGCTTACTGATCACGTCCTGGACCAGAATATCCGGTGCAGAAGCGCCAGCCGTCACGCCAATGCTTTTGGCATCTTTCAGCCAGCTTTCCTGAATATCTGCCGCAGAGTCGATCAGATAAGAAGGAACGCCCACACGCTGAGCCAGTTCTGCCAGACGGTTGGAGTTGGAAGAGTTCTTTGATCCGACCACCAGAACGACATCCGCGCCATCAGCCAGCGTACGCACGGCTTCCTGACGGTTGGTTGTCGCATAGCAAATATCGTCTTTACGCGGCCCGATAATCTTCGGAAAACGCGCGCGCAGCGCATCAATCACCGCAGACGTATCATCAACGGAAAGCGTGGTTTGCGTCATAAAGCACAGGTTATTTTCGTCTTTCACCTGCAATTTATAGACATCTTCCGGTGCTTCAACCAGATACATTCCCCCTTTCGGGTTGCTGTACTGGCCCATTGTGCCTTCCACTTCCGGGTGTCCGGCGTGGCCAATCAGAATCGCTTCGGTGCCCTTACGGCTGGCACGCGCGACTTCCATATGCACTTTGGTCACGAGCGGACAGGTGGCGTCAAAGAGCATGGTCAGGTCGCGCGCTTTAGCTTCTGCACGAACCGCCTGAGAAACGCCGTGCGCGGAGAAAATCAGAATCGAGCCATCAGGCACTTCGCTGATTTGCTCAATAAAAATCGCCCCGCGCTGACGCAAACTGTCAACCACATAGCGGTTATGCACCACTTCATGACGAACGTAAATCGGCGCGCCGTAAATTTCCAGCGCGCGCTCTACGATGCTGATTGCACGGTCAACGCCCGCACAAAATCCTCGCGGATTAGCCAGCAATATCTGCATGTTTCTCCTCCCGTTGCGGGTCGATTTCCAGCACTTCAATATCAAAATCGATATGCTGGCCCGCCAGCGGATGGTTGAAATCTACAGTGATAGAATCTTCCGTCACCTCACGCACCACGCCCGGCATTTCGCTGCCGTCACGCCCGGAAAACAGCATAATCGTGCCGACATCCGGCACGCCTGTTTCCTGGAAATCACGGCGCGAAAAGAACTGAACCAGATCGGGGCTTTTGCCGCCGAACGCAGATTCAGGTGCAAGGGTAAATGCGTGCTTGTCGCCCACTGTCAGGCCTAACAGCTGATTCTCCAGCGCGTCAGACAAGCTGCCATCGCCAAGGCGAAACAGCGCGGGTTTGCCATTCGCGCGGGTTGATTCTGCCGTCGAACCGTCTTCCAGTTTCAACGTAAAATGCACCAGCACGGCGCTGTCATGTTTCACCTGTTGAGACATCATTCTTATCCTTTGCTCTTTTCCGCTTCTTTCGGTTTTGCCAGAAAACCTTCCAGCACGACCAGCGCTGCACCGACACAAATAAAGCTGTCAGCCAGATTGAACGTCGCGAAATGCCAGTTACCGACATAGAAATCGATAAAATCGACCACGAAACCGTGATACAGGCGGTCGAACAAATTACCTAATGCACCGCCGATAATCATCGCAAACGCGATGTTATTGAGTTTTTGCTTCGCGGTGCCGCGGTACATCATGACAACCAGCGCCACGACGATGGCCAGCGCAATCACAGCAAAAAACCAGCGCTGCCAGCCGCCTTTATCCGCGAGGAAGCTAAACGCTGCACCGTGGTTTTGCGCATAGAACAGGTTTAAATACGGGATCAGCGGCATGGATTCGCCAAGCTGGAAGTTCCCCATAATGAGGAACTTACTGCCCAGATCCACGATGATGACCACGACCGCCAGCCAGAGCCAGCGGAGTCCGGTGGAACAAATCGATTTACTCATTATGCAAACTTACGCTCTTCGCCGTCGCCGGCAATGTTAGTCACACAACGGCCACAAAGTTCGCTGTGCTCCGCGTTCTGGCCGACGTCAGTGGTGTAATGCCAGCAGCGCGGACACTTGTTGCCTTCTGCTTTTGCCAGACCAATTTTCAGGCCTTTGAGCAATTCACTTGGCTGGGCAGACTCGTCCGCTTCTGACAGCGCAGCAACTTTTGCGCCAGAAGTCAGCAGCACGAAGCGCAGTTCATTGCCCAGTGAGCGCAGATCGGTCGCCAGTGCGTCATCGGCGTACAGCGTGACCGCCGCTTCCAGAGAACCGCCCAGACGTTTATCGGCACGCGCCTGCTCAATCACTTTGTTCACTTCGCCACGAACTTTCAGCAGCTCATCCCAGAACGCATCGTTCATGGATTCGTTACCGGTGAGGCCAAACAGACCGTCAAACCATTCTTCGGTAAAGACGAATTTCTCACGCTGACCCGGCAATTCAGCCCAGATTTCATCTGCGGTGAAGGACATGATCGGTGCCATCCAGCGAACCAGAGCTTCGCTGATGTAGTACAGCGCGGTCTGGCAGCTGCGACGTGCAACGCTGTCGCTTTTGGCGGTGTACTGGCGATCTTTGATGATATCCAGATAGAAAGAACCCATCTCGATGGAACAGAACTGCATCAGACGCTGAACCACACCGTGGAAATCATAGGCTTCATACGCGGCAATGATCTCTTCTTGTGCAGCCTTCGCGCGGCCAACGGCCCAGCGGTCCAGAACCACCATGTCTTCCGGAGCGACGCTATGCAGCGCAGGATCGAAACCGTTAAGGTTCGCCAGCAGGAAGCGCGCTGTGTTACGGATACGGCGGTAAGAATCAGCGGCACGTTTGAGGATTTCGTCGGACACGGCGATTTCACCGGTGTAATCCGTTGACGCGACCCACAGACGCAGAATGTCGCCACCCAGCTTGTTCATCACATCCTGAGGCGCGATGGTGTTACCGATAGATTTGGACATTTTGCGGCCCTGACCGTCCACGGTGAAACCGTGCGTCAGAACTTGTTTGTAAGGCGCTTTGCCTTTCATTGCTGTCGAAATCATCAGTGAAGACATGAACCAACCGCGATGCTGGTCGGAGCCTTCCAGATACAGATCCGGAGAATGGCCGTTGAACTCAGGACGCACATCCACAACGGAGGAATGCGTAGAACCGGAGTCGAACCACACGTCCAGCGTATCGGGCACTTTGACGTAATCCGCCGCGTCCGCACCCAGAATATCTTCAGGGTTCAGATCCCACCACGCCTGAATGCCATCGGCCTCAACGCGTTTCGCGACTTCTTCCATCAGCTCAAGGCTGCGCGGATGCAGTTGCTCGGTGTCTTTGTGAACAAACAGAGACATCGGTACGCCCCAGGTGCGCTGACGGGAGATACACCAGTCAGGACGGTTAGCGACCATGTTTTCAATACGCGCCTGACCCCAGTCCGGGATCCACTGAACGCCTTTGATCTCTTCCAGTGACTGCTTACGCAGGCCTTTCTGATCCATGCTGATGAACCATTGTGGCGTGGCGCGGAAGATGATTGGCGTTTTGTGACGCCAGCAGCACGGGTAGCTGTGCGTGATTTTCTCAACGTGCAGCAATGCACCTTTTTCACGCAGCAACTCGACGATCAAATCATTGGCTTTAAAGACGAACTTGCCGTCCAGCGTCGGGTAAGTGCCCGGCAGATAGCAACCGTTCGGGCCAACCGGGTTAGCCACTTCCAAACCGTATTTCTGGCCGATAACAAAGTCATCAGGACCGTGGCCCGGCGCGGTATGCACAGCACCGGTACCGGCATCGAGTGTCACGTGTTCGCCCAGAATCGCCGGAACGTCGAAGTCCAGGAACGGGTGTTTGAAGCGCAGCAATTCAAGATCTGCACCTTTACATTCGCCCAGCACGGTCCATTCTGCGATACCAGCGCGTTTCATGACGCTTTCAACCAGATCGGTTGCCAGAATCAGACACTGACCTTCGACCTGAACCAGCTGATAAGAGAATTCAGGATTCAGGGAAATAGCGCGGTTTGCGGGCATGGTCCACGGCGTGGTGGTCCAGATAACCAGAGAAATCGGGCCATTAAAGGAAGCCGCACCGAATTTGGCTGCCACGGCCGCTGCGTCAGTGGCGTTAAAGGTTACGTCGATAGACGGAGACGCTTTGTCGTAATACTCAACTTCCGCTTCAGCCAGTGAAGAGCCGCAATCGGTACACCAGTGAACAGGTTTTGCACCTTTATGCAGGTGACCGTTACCGATGATTTTGCTCAGCGCACGGATGATGTTGGCTTCAGTTTTGAAGTCCATGGTCAGGTACGGGTGATCCCAGTCGCCCAATACGCCCAGACGGATGAAGTCTTTCTTCTGGCCTTCAACCTGCTCTGCGGCATATTTACGGCACGCTTCACGGAACTCAGCCGCCGTCACTTTCTCACCAGGCTTGCCGATCAGTTGTTCGACTTTCAGCTCAATTGGCAGACCATGACAGTCCCAGCCCGGAACATACGGCGCATCGAAGCCCGCAAGCCCTTTGGACTTGATAATCATGTCTTTGAGAATTTTGTTTACTGAGTGACCAATATGAATGCTGCCGTTCGCATACGGAGGGCCGTCATGCAAAATAAAGGTTTTTTTGCCTTTCTTGGCAGCACGAATAATCCCGTACAGATCCTGGTCATACCAATTTTTCAGCATGTCAGGTTCACGCTTGGCCAGATCGCCACGCATCGGGAACCCTGTTTCCGGCAAATTCAGGGTGTTCTTGTAGTCACTCATAGATTCTCGGTTCCGTTTTTCGGCTGGATTCCAGGCTTTGTTACACGCCTGTCAGTACATGTTTAGCGTGGTGTCTTTAACCCAAAAAATTCCCGGGCCGTCACCTCATCGTTCGCAATTTGTTGCTTCAAAGCATCAAGCGAGGAAAAACGCTGTTCGTTGCGCAATTTTGCGCGAAGCACCACGTCAATGTGGCGCCCGTATAAATCTAATGTGGTGTCGAGAAGGTGCACTTCCAACTGCTTGCGCACACCACCGACCGTCGGGCGTATACCAATATTGGCGACGCCCGGCAAAGGCTCAGGCCCGAGGCCTAAAACGTCCACGGCATAAACACCGCGCACGGGTGAAACCACGCGTTTCAACGGCACGTTGGCCGTCGGGAAACCGATGGTACGCCCCAGTTTATCGCCGTGAACAACGCGACCTGAAATACTGAACGGATGGCCCAGTAAATTCGCGGCCAGCGCCAGATCGTCGTCGCGCAGCGCATCGCGGATCGCGGTGCTGCTGATACGATTGCCGCCTTCACGAAAGGTTTCCGTGCTGATCACTTCAAAGCCATATTCTTTACCGGCTTTCTGTAACAGCTCAAAATCCCCCAGACGACGCGCGCCGAAGCGGAAATCATCTCCGACAGTCAGGAATCTGACGCCCAGTTTCTCGACCAGCAGTGTAGAGATAAATTCCTGTGCAATATGCGCAGCGAACCGGGGTTCGAAACGTACGCATAACAGATAATCTACTCCGCACTCGGCCAGATACTTGGCTTTGTCACGCAAGCTGGTCAGGCGCGCAGGTGCTTTATCACCGGCGAACAGCTCCAGCGGCTGTGGCTCAAAAATCATTACCATCACTGGCAGGCCCAGACGTTGACCTTCCAGCTTAAGCTGTTTGATCAGGGCCTGATGCCCCCGGTGTACACCATCAAAATTGCCAATAGTCAGCACACATCCATGATGACGTGCTCGAATATTGTGTATTCCGCGAATTAGCTCCATAGCTGGCTCAAATCCAATGCTGACTCATAACGATGGAAATCGGCGGATTATACCTTGTACAGCCTCCAAGGTTAACCAGCGATTCACCGGATCACACCATTCTCCCTTGCATACCACAGATATTGCGGTTCAAATGGATGTGTGGCGATGAAAATCTTTCTTTGCATACAGGGAATGCGTGACTTTTCGCATAAACAAGGCGTTAATGGCCGCAGTGGGCAGTTTGTACACTCTCCTGTCGATTTTTCTCGCGAAAGACTGTATTCCGATGCCGGAAGCTGTTAAAATCCTGCGCCATCACAACGTAACAAGTGACGATTAAAGTTTACGCTTAAAACCGCCGCTTATTTGCACAAATCCGTTGACAAAAGAAGACCGAAAAGGCATATTCCTCGGCCTTTGAATTGTTCATCAATAGAAAAATATTTGGGAGTTGGCCTTGGCTAATATCAAATCAGCTAAGAAACGCGCCGTACAGTCAGAAAAACGCCGTAAGCACAACGCGAGCCGTCGTTCAATGATGCGTACCTTTATCAAAAAGGTACACGCGGCTATCGCAGCAGGCGACAAAACTGCTGCACAAAATGCATTTAACGAAATGCAACCAATTGTGGACCGTCAGTCTTGCAAAGGCCTGATCCACAAAAACAAAGCAGCGCGTCATAAGTCAAACCTGACTGCGCAAATCAACGCAATGCAATAATCGCATTACGCTGAAATGCTTTGATAAAAAAACCGGCCCTGGCCGGTTTTTTTATATCTGAAATTTGAGTCGGCTCAAGTAAACAATGCCGAAAAGTCGGTGTGACAAATCCGCTGTACCGAAGGATGTTGGATCATTCTTTCAGCAAAAATCACGTAATACTCTTCCATGATCCCCTCTACCCGCCCAACCTCTTCAATTTTCTCATCCTGAAATTCCGTCGAAGAGTAGATGGCCGGTGCGACAAAAATGGCATCGTTGTTCATGCCGAATGCTTTCATCAGCGCCGCGTCATCGAATTCCCCGAGGATATTGACGTTCAGCCCCTGCGTCGTAAACCAGTTCAGCAATTTACGCCCCAGCATCGAACGGCGGCCTGGAATAAGCAGTGGACGCTGTTCAAGACAGGCCGGGAAATCTACGCCATCCAGAGGTTTGCAGCAGAAGAAGCTGATCGGGCTTTCCCCCAATTTGACTGAAAACAGCCCTTCCTGCTGGGTGGAATCCACCGGACAGTCGGAGAGAATCATATCCAGCTTATGCAAACTCAGCTGTTCGAGCAGCATTTCGTGCGTCGATTCAAAACAGCGTAAATGAATTTGCGCATTTTCAGGTACGGCGGCTTCCAGCACACGGCTGACCAGACGCTTGGACAAAGCATCCGCAACGCCCACATCAAACAGCAGGCTCGACTCTTTGCGGTAATTCACGATATCCAGCATTTCCTGGCTCAGTGTGAACATTTTGTCCGCATATCGATAGACCAGCTGGCCCAACTCCGAAGGCACGAGACCGCGCCCCTGCCGCTTAAAGAGTTTTCCGCCGAGCCTTTCTTCCAATGATTTGATCTGGCCGGTGATCGTCTGCGGGGTCAGATACAGCGCCTCGGCAGCTCCCACAACAGAACCTGATTTACACACGTGCCAAAAATAATACAAATGGTTGTAATTAATATGAGGCATGTTTTCATCCTTTTCTGAAGCACGAGATTGCTATCAGGTTGCGCGACCCAGCGCACAACCTGCCGATCAATGTTTAACAACTTTATTTGGCAAAGCACGGCTCAGCAGCACATATCCCAACAGCGCCGAAGCCACAGAACCCATCAGGATGCCCATTTTTGCGTAGGTCAGCAGCGCCGGATCCCGAAGGGCGAAGGCCAGTGAACCAATGAAAATCGACATGGTGAAGCCAATACCGCACAGCACAGAAACCGCTGAAATCTGGCCGAATGAAATCCCAGACGGCAAACGGGTGATACCCAATTTAAGCGCCACACTGCTGAACAACATGATGCCCAGCGGTTTACCCAGTAACAGCCCTGCCGCAATCCCCATTGGCAACAGGGAAAATGCGCCGGAAGCCGAAACGCCCTGCAAGGAAATCCCCGCATTTGCAAAAGCAAAGATTGGCAAAATAAACCACGCAACGTACGGATGAATTCCGTGCTCCAGGCGGCGTGCCGGAGAAGCCTTGTTATCTTTGGTATTCAGCGGGATCAGGAAGCCAAGGATCACGCCTGCTAACGTCGCATGAACGCCTGATTTCAGAACGCACACCCAGAAAATCGCGCCAATCAGCAGGTAAGGCGTCAGTTTAGTGACCCCGCGCCAGTTCAGGCAGGCCAGTGCCGCAATACAAACTGCCGATAACCCCAGCGCCATCATCGAAATATCGTGGCTGTAGAACAACGCGATAATCACAATGGCACCCAGATCATCAATGATGGCCAGCGCCAGCAGGAAAACTTTCAGTCCGGTTGGAACTCGTGAGCCCAACAGCGCCATCACGCCCAGTGCAAAAGCGATATCCGTTGCAGCCGGGATTGCCCAACCCTGCCGCGCAATTTCGTCATTACCGTTGAACAGCAGATAAATCAGCGCCGGAACGATCATGCCGCCCAGCGCGGCGATGGCCGGAAACAGCGCCTGCTCGCGATTAGCCAGTGCGCCTTCACACATTTCACGCTTTACTTCCAGGCCAATCATCAGGAAAAACACCGCCATCAGGCCATCGTTAATCCACAGTAAAAGCGGCTTATCTATCAGCAATTCAGAAAAGCGCAGCGTGACCGGAATGTCTAAAAACGCCTGATAGGCACCCTGCAACGGGCTGTTGGCCATAACCAGTGCCACGATGGCCGCAATGATGAGCACAATTCCGCCCGCAGCTTCCATACGCAAAAAACGACGAATTAAATTCGGCATTCTGACTCTCCTGTTAATTAAGCGTGGCTGAAAACGGGACGCCACAATGGGATACGCGAATTGTACGCAGTGATTCACTTCGTAAAAACTCGTTTATTTCTGGAGTATACCTCGGTTTTTGCGAATTATTTATTCGGCGCTTTCACCGTTTTTCTTAAAAAATCCCATAAAAAAATCCCCGGCGCGAATTGCTGCCGGGGATTTGTCTGGACTACCGTTCCTGTTTGCAGGAACCGGTTAGCGTGTCAAATCATCAAAAAACTTTTTCACGCCGTCCAGAAAGCTTTTAGAGCGCGGGCTGTTTTTTTCACCCGAGACGCCACCAAAGCTTTCTTCCAGATCACGCAGCAATTGCTTTTGCTTTTCGCTCAGGCTCACTGGTGTCTCAACCACAACGCGGCACATTAAGTCGCCCTGTGCGCCGCCACGAACGGATTTCACACCGCGTCCGCGCATACGGAACATTTTGCCTGTTTGCGTTTCGGCTGGGATCTTGAGGTTTACGCGACCATCAAGCGTAGGAACCTCAATTTCGCCGCCGAGCGCTGCCATCGCAAAGTTGATTGGCACTTCGCAGTACAGGTTGTTGCCTTCACGCTCAAAGATTTTGTGCGCTTTAACCTGAACCTGAACATACAGATCGCCTGACGGTGCGCCGTGCTCGCCCGCTTCGCCTTCACCTTCCAGACGGATACGGTCGCCGGTATCTACACCCGCAGGGATTTTCACGGACAGCGTTTTCGAACGTTCAACGCGGCCATGACCGTGACATTTGTTGCACGGATCTTTGATAACTTTACCGCGCCCCTGACAGGTCGGACACGCCTGTTGCACAGTAAAGAAGCCCTGACGCATCTGCACCTGGCCCGCACCGTGACAGGTCGGACAGGTGGATGGTGAGCTGCCCGCTTTCGCGCCGCTGCCGTGGCAAACGTCACATTCATCCAGTGTCGGGATGCGGATTTCTTTGGTGACACCACGAACGGCCTCTTCCAGAGTCAGATCCATGTTGTAACGCAGATCTGAACCCCGGCTGGCACGCTGACGGCGGCCGCCGCCAAAGATGTCGCCAAAGACGTCACCAAAGATGTCGCTGAAATCTGCACCGCCGCCGCCGTAACCACCTCCACCGCCCATGCCGCCCTGTTCAAAGGCTGCATGACCGTACTGGTCGTAGGCCGCACGCTTTTGCGCATCGGTCAGAATTTCATAAGCTTCTTTAATTTCTTTAAATTTGCTTTCAGATTCTTTGTCGCCCTGATTACGGTCAGGGTGATGCTTCATTGCCAGGCGCTTGTAGGCCTTTTTGATTTCGCGCTCATCGGCCGTTTTAGAAACGCCCAACAGCTCGTAATAATCTTGCTTCGCCATGCTTTTTCCTGCCCTCAACATGCGTGCACGGGCGTAGAGTTTCCTCGACGCCCGTGCTGGTTTTCAGTAATGAACTCTTACTGTGCCCGCTAAAGGGCGATTATTTCTTGTCTTTCACTTCTTCGAATTCAGCATCAACAACGTCGTCATCTTTCTTCGCGCTGTTGTCGCCGCCTTCGGCCTGGCCTTGCTGCTGAGCCATTTCCATCAGTTTGCCTGAAACCTGAACCAGCGCCTGGATTTTCGCTTCGATATCAGCCTTGTCTTCACCTTTAGCAGAAACTTCCAGTGCTTTCAGGGCTTCTTCTACAGCAGTTTTGTCGTCAGCTGGCAGTTTGTCGCCGGCTTCGTCCAGTTGCTTACGGGTTCCGTGGATCAGGTGGTCCGCCTGGTTGCGGGTCTGAACCAGTTCTTCAAACTTACGGTCAGCTTCAGCGTTCGCTTCAGCGTCGTTGACCATTTTCTGGATCTCTTCTTCCGTCAGACCAGAAGATGCCTTGATGGTGATCTTCTGTTCACGGCCGGTCGTCTTGTCTTTCGCAGACACATGCAGGATACCGTCGGCGTCAAGGTCGAAGGTGACTTCGATCTGTGCCTGACCGCGCGGTGCTGCCTGAATACCGTCCAGGTTGAACTGACCCAGAGATTTGTTATCACTTGAACGCTTACGCTCACCCTGCAACACATGGATGGTCACTGCAGACTGGTTGTCTTCCGCAGTAGAGAACACCTGGCTGTGTTTTGTCGGGATAGTGGTGTTCTTGGTGATGAGCGGAGTCATCACGCTGCCCATGGTTTCGATACCCAGAGACAACGGCGTTACGTCCAACAGCAGAACGTCTTTAACATCACCTGCCAACACACCACCCTGAACTGCTGCACCGATTGCCACAGCTTCGTCCGGGTTCACGTCTTTACGTGGTTCTTTACCAAAGAATTCAGCCACTTTCTTCTGAACCATTGGCATACGCGTCTGACCACCGACCAGGATCACGTCCTGAACGTCAGAGACAGACAGACCTGCGTCTTTCAGAGCCACTTTCAGTGGTTCGATACAACGGTTAACCAGGTCTTCCACCAAAGATTCCAGTTTTGCACGGGTCACTTTGATGTTCATGTGTTTTGGACCGGTTGCATCCGCAGTGATATACGGCAGATTCACGTCAGTCTGCTGAGCAGAAGACAGTTCAATCTTCGCTTTTTCAGCCGCTTCTTTCAGACGTTGCATCGCCAGCGGATCGTTACGCAGATCCATACCTTGTTCTTTCTTGAACTCTTCAACCAGGTAGTTGATCAGACGGCTGTCGAAGTCTTCACCACCGAGGTGAGTATCACCGTTGGTTGCCAGAACTTCGAAGGTTTTTTCGCCATCAACTTCATCAATTTCGATAATAGAGATATCGAAAGTACCACCACCCAGGTCGTATACCGCGATAGTGCGGTTACCGATTTCGCGATCCAGGCCGTAAGCCAGTGCCGCTGCGGTAGGTTCGTTAATAATACGTTTAACTTCCAGACCTGCGATACGGCCGGCGTCTTTCGTTGCCTGACGCTGTGCATCGTTGAAGTATGCAGGTACGGTGATAACAGCTTCAGTCACTGGCTCACCCAGATAATCTTCAGCGGTTTTCTTCATTTTCTTCAACACTTCAGCAGAGATCTGCGGAGGTGCAATTTTCTGACCTTTAATGTCGATCCAGGCGTCGCCGTTGTCGGAGCCTACGATCTGGTAAGGCATGATGCCTTTATCGCGTTGTACTTCTTCATCCTGGAAGCGACGGCCAATCAGGCGCTTGATCGCAAACAAGGTGTTCTGCGGGTTGGTCACTGCCTGACGTTTAGCCGGAGAACCTACCAGAGTCTCGCCATCTGCCGCATAAGCGATGATGGAAGGAGTGGTGCGGTCGCCTTCAGCATTCTCCAGTACACGAGCAGTCGTGCCATCCATGATAGCTACACAAGAGTTGGTGGTGCCCAGGTCGATCCCAATAATTTTACCCATCTAAAACGTCTCCACTTAAATTCATATTCGTTCAGGTTGCTACTGTATATGAGGACGATCTTTTCGATTTCAACAGCCCCATATTACGGTTTTACCGACGGTAACAACTGCGGTTGAGGATAAGATGGGGCCATGACGCTCAGCATCAAGGGGCAAAGTGAAAAAAAATCTTCAATTGCTGTTACGCCAGATCAATGTTTACTGACGCAACCCTCCTTATGATGCCGCGCGCTTCCAAAGATATGCGGCTTTTTTACCCATTTCCAAGCGTTTCTTCCCCCGATTATCAATTAATAATAATTCTGATACAGAGGATCTATGCAGACCAAAACGTTGGCAAATCCAGGCCCGCTCGGGTTAATGGGATTTGGTATGACTACTATCTTATTGAATTTACACAACGCAGGCTTTTTCCCGCTGACCGCAGTCATTGTCAGTATGGGTATTTTTTATGGTGGTCTGATTCAAATTCTTGCAGGGATGATGGAATTTAAAAAAGGGAATACCTTCGGCACCACGGCGTTCACCTCCTACGGTGCGTTCTGGCTGAGCCTGGTCGGTATTCTGATGCTGCCGCGCATGGGCATGGCGGATGCCAGCAGCGAAAGTTTCCTGGGCGCTTATCTGGGCATCTGGGGCGTTTTCACTCTCTTCATGTTTTTTGGCACGTTGAAAGCAAACCGTGGTTTACAGGTCGTTTTCGGCAGCCTGACCATTTTGTTTGCCCTGCTGTGTTTCGGCAACATGACCGGCAATACGGCAGTTCTGCATTTTGCAGGTTTTGAAGGCATCTTCTGCGGTGCCAGCGCGATTTATCTGGCGATGGCCGAAGTGCTCAACGAGCAGTATGGCCGTACCGTTTTGCCGATTGGCGAACCGAAAAGCCACGCGCGTGATGTGAATGCTGTAACAGCGTAACGCGCAGCGTTTGAGACGAAAAAGCCCCGTTAATCATCCGGGGCTTTTTTTTGATGTAAGAAACTGAAACTTACTGGCCAGAAGCGGCGCGTTCTGCAAATTTAGCATCACGGGCAGTTTCGCTGTTCAGATCACGGCTCAGATAGATGCCGGTCAGTAAACCAATCACCGACAATGCCAGTACGTAATAAGCCGGAGCCATAGGCGTCAGGCGCATAATGAGCGTCACAAACACCGGCGTCAGCCCACCGAAAATGGCGTAGGCCACATTGTAAGAGAATGAAATCCCCGTAAACCGCACTTCCGCCGGGAACGCCCGCACCATGACATACGGCACCGCGCCAACGATCCCCACGCTTAAGCCCGCCAGCGCGTACATCCCCATCAGCACAGACGGGTCAGCCGCCACCATGTGATAGAAAGACCAGCTGCAAATACCGAGGAACAGGCTGCCGATAATGAACGTTTTACTCGCACCCAGACGATCCACAACGCTGCCCGAAATAATGCAGCCGAACATCAGTGCAACGGTAGCGAGGCAGTTTGCCTGCAACGCCGCTGCCGCCGGAATGCCAAACTGTTTTTGCAGCCACGTCGGCGTCATCAGAATGACGACTACGATCCCCGCGGACAGCAACCAGGTCATCAGCATCGACACCACGATTTCTTTTTTATGATTCGCGACAACGGCTTTGAGCGGCAATTCTTCTGCCAGCGCCTTGTGCGCTTTCATCTCGATAAAGACCGGCGTTTCCTGCAACCAGCGGCGCAGATACATGGCGATTAAACCGAAGACCCCGCCGATGAAGAACGGGATGCGCCAGCCGTACTGGCTGATGGTGGCAGGCGTCATGCTGGTGTTCAGTAAAGTTGCCACCAGAGAACCCAGCAGGATCCCCATCGTCAGGCCAGCAGTCAGCGTTCCGCAGGCAAAACCTATACGGTTACGGGGAACGTGTTCTGCTACAAAAACCCAGGCTCCCGGTACTTCACCGCCAATCGCTGCGCCCTGCAAAATACGCATCAGCAACAGTAATAACGGCGCAGCAATGCCAATCGAGGCATAGGTCGGCAACAGCCCCATCGCCAGCGTCGGTAACGCCATCAGCAATATACTCAGGCTGAACATACGCTTGCGGCCAACCAGATCTCCAAAGTGCGCCATGATGATGCCGCCCAGCGGACGCGCCAGATAACCGGCGGCAAAAATGCCGAAGGTCTGCACCTGACGCAGCCAGTCGGGCATATCAGCCGGGAAGAAGAGATCGCCAATGACGGCAGCAAAGAAGACGAAAATAATGAAATCGTAGAATTCGAGCGCGCCGCCCAGCGCAGCCAGGGAAAGCGTTTTGAAGTCTTGCCGGTCCAGCCGGCGCGATTGTGCGTGTTGCATAAGAGTCCGTGTGACACCAGAGTGAAAATGGAAACGGTTTTTGCCGCTTTCTGTAAAGTAATTATTACTATAGCGGCAAATATTTTTCACACCAGAGCGCCTGAATCTTATTTCAAAAACAAAGCGTATTCAGTTTTTTGTGTCGCGACGGGCACTTTTTGGACGAAAAGCTGCTACCACGTGGTCGTGCGTTTCGATATACGGCCCGTCCAGCAACTGGATGCAGTAAGGCACGCTGGCGAAAATACCGGAGACGATCACTTTGCCCTCCGCATCTTTCAGCCCTTCCAGGGTTTCCTGAATGGATTTGGGTTGTCCCGGCAGGTTGAGGATCAGCGCCTGTTTGCGGATCACGCCGACCTGACGCGATAAAATTGCCGTCGGGACAAAGTGCAGGCTGATCTGACGCATCTGTTCACCAAAGCCCGGCATCTCACGATCGGCGATGGCCAGCGTGGCGTCCGGTGTCACATCGCGGCGCGCCGGGCCGGTTCCGCCGGTGGTCAGCACAAGATGACAGCCGCTCTCATCGACCAGCTCGCTGATCGCCTGTTCAATCAGAGGCTGTTCATCCGGAATAAGCCGGGTTTCCAGCTTGAAGGGCGTGATGAGCGCTTTTTCCAGCCATTCTTCCAGCGCCGGAATACCTTTGTCCTGATACACCCCACCCGACGCACGGTCTGACACCGATACCAGACCAATTCGCAAATTATCCATGCCATTTCTCCGTGACAAAATATGCTCTCAATAATTCTTATTATATCGATAACGGTGCAGAGGTTTTATCGCAGACACAAAAAAAGCGGCTGATTTGCCGCTTTTTGTCGAAAACTGAGTGCTGATTACAGCAGGTCAGAAATCATTTTTTCCAGTTTGCCCTGATCGATTGCAAACTTACGGATGCCATCTGCCAGTTTGTCGATCGCCATTGGATCCTGATTGTGGTCCCAGTAGAACTGAGCTTCGGTCAGTGGCGCAGGACGTGGCCTGGTTTCGCCAGAGAAGGACAGTTTGCGTTCCAGCGGACCTTCGCTTTCTGCCAGCTCTTTCAGCAGTGCAGGTGCGATGGTCAGACGGTCACAGCCAGCCAGTTCAATGATTTCGCCGATGTTACGGAAGCTTGCGCCCATCACGACAGTTTCGTAGCCGTGTTGTTTGTAGTATTCGTAGATTTCGGTCACGGACACAACGCCCGGATCTTCATGCGGTGCGAACTCTTTTTTGTCGCCATTGGCTTTGTACCAGTCGAGGATACGGCCAACGAAGGGAGAAATCAGGAATACACCCGCTTCTGCACATGCACGCGCCTGAGCGAAGGAGAACAGCAGCGTCAGGTTACAGTTGATGCCTTCTTTTTCCAGTTTTTCCGCTGCGCGGATACCCTGCCAGGTAGACGCCAGTTTGATCAGGATACGGTCGTTGCTGATGCCCGCATCGTTGTACAGCTTGATCAGGTGTTTCGCTTTCGCCACGCTCGCATCAGTGTCGTAAGAAAGACGCGCGTCAACTTCAGTCGAAATACGGCCCGGAACCAGTTTCAGGATTTCCAGACCGATGTTAACAGCCAGTTTGTCAGCGGCATCAGTGATCTGCTGATCGTGATCGCTGCTCTGGTCACGTGCCCAGGCGATGGCTTCGTCGATCAGTTTACGGTATTCAGGAATTTGCGCAGCGCTGAGGATCAGTGACGGGTTAGTGGTCGCATCCTGCGGCTGGTACAACTTCATTGCCGCGATGTCTCCGGTGTCAGCAACAACCTGAGTCATTTGGCGTAGGGAAGTCAGTTTATCGGTCATTTTGGCATATCTCATCGTTTGGACGTTTTCGTATAGGCATTTTCATGCCTTGCCTTTGGCTGATGATAACATGCAAAAAGCCATGCGCAAGGCGCTTATCGCGGCATGCTCGGCTACGAACATCTATGGATTCCCCACCTTCCAAAACACACAAAATCAGCCAAATTGGATATGTCCCCGTTTCAATAAAAAAGGTATGTTAGCCAGCCAAAGTGGCCTAGCCCTCTGAGCGAACAACTAAAAAAATGAAGGGTTAATCAACCAAGGATAATTCATGAGTGATCTGCTGGATTTTTTCGACACCATTCTCTGGAGTTCGATCCTGATTTATCTGCTGTTTGGCACCGGCATTTACCTCACCGTTCGTCTGAGTTTCATCCAGTTTCGTCGTTTCAGGCATCTGTTCTCCCCGACCCTTTTTAAGTCTGGCCGCGATCCGCGTGGAATGCCGGCGTGGGGCGCGCTGTGCCTGAGTTTGTCCTCGCGTATTGGTACCGGTAACCTGACCGGCGTGGCGATAGCCATTACCCTCGGCGGGCCGGGCGCGATTTTCTGGATGTGGGTGATTGCCGTTTTCAGCATGGCAACCGCGCTGATTGAAAACACGCTGGCGCAGATATACAAAGGCGCAGGAGAACGCGGTAAATTTCGCGGCGGTCCGGCGGATTACATGGAGAAGGGATTGGGGATGCGCTGGATGGGCATTCTGTTTTCCTTCCTGATGGTTGTCTCCTGTGGCTTTGTTTTCAGTGCGTTACAGGCCAATTCCATTGCTCAGGCCTCTTTTCATTTGCTGAATGTTCCCCCTCTCACCACCGCCAGTATTTTGGCCACGCTGACCGCCGTGCTGGTTTTTGGCGGCATACGTTCCGTTATCTGGCTTTCCAAATGGCTGGTTCCGCTGATGGCTTTTGCGTACCTGTTGCTGGCAATTTGGGTCATCGGCCATAACATCGAAAAACTGCCGCAGGTTATCGCGCTGATCTTCAAAAGCGCTTTCGGCTTGCAGGAGGCCGCCTCTGGCGCGCTGGCTTATGGCGTGACGCAGGCAGTAACTCAGGGCATGCAGCGTGGCGTATTTGCCAGTGAAGCGGGCGTGGGTTCCTCACCGAATGCGGCGGCGATGGCGTCGGTCAGCCATCCCGCCACCATGGGCTTCAACCAGATGTTTGCCGTTTTAATCGATACCGTGGTGATTTGCTCCGCCACGGCGCTGATTGTGCTGACGTCCGGCGTGCTTGATCAGCCGGACGCGCCTTTTGGTATCCGCTTATTGCAGCAGGCCATCACGCCTGCGACGGGCGGATGGAGCCATATCGTGCTCGCCATACTGGTGTTTTCTTTTGCCTTTACGTCGATCTCAGGCAACTACGCGTATGCGGAAAACAACCTGAGTTTTGTCCACCGCGCGGCGCCGTATAAGTTACTGGTTTTCCGCCTGATGGTTATCGGAATGGTGTTCTGCGGCTGTCTGATGGAACTGCATATCGTCTGGAAACTGGCGGATATTTTTATGGCGCTGATGGCGATATTGAACCTGACGGCGCTTCTGCTGCTTTCGGGCGTGGCGGTCAAAGTGGTTAAGGACTACGAACGTCAGCAGCGCATGGGGAAAATCCCGGTGTTTAATCCCGACCATTTCCCGGAATTGCGCGGCCAGCTGGAGCCAGGGATTTGGGATAAGAACCGTCCCGGCGCTGACCGGTAAGCTTCCACCTATCGATATCATGGCTCCCCAGAAGCGGCTTTTTTGCTACAGTAGTGCAACGAAAAAAACCCAAATTTGAAGCGTCACTGACAAACGGACGAGACTATGCTGACCATTATTTCACCTGCCAAAACGCTCGATTACGAAAGCCCGCTTGCGACAACGCGCTATACCCAACCTGAGTTGCTGGATAAATCGGCTCAGCTGATCACCGTGGCGCGTAAAATGTCGCCTGCGCAGATTTCTTCACTGATGGGGATCAGCGATAAACTGGCCCATCTGAACGCCGAGCGCTTCAATGACTGGCAGCCGGATTTCACGCCGGAAAATGCACGTCAGGCATTACTGGCGTTCAAAGGTGACGTTTATACCGGCCTGCAGGCCGAAGATTTTAGCGAGAAAGATTTCGATTTTGCGCAGAAACATTTACGCATGTTGTCCGGTTTATATGGCTTGCTGCGCCCGCTGGATCTGATGATGCCGTATCGTCTGGAAATGGGCATCCGGCTGGAAAACCCGCAGGGCATTAATCTTTACGCCTTCTGGGGTGAGCTGTTAACGGAAAAGCTCAACCAACTTCTGAGCGAACAAAAAAGCAAAGTGTTGGTAAATCTGGCCTCCGACGAATATTTCAAAGCGGTAAAACCTAAACTGCTGGATGGCGAAATCATCAAACCTGTTTTCCTTGATGAGAAAAATGGCAAATACAAAGTCATCAGCTTCTACGCGAAGAAAGCGCGCGGGCTGATGAGCCGTTTTATCATCAAAGAGCGTCTGGACAAGGCGAAGCAATTGCAGGATTTCAATCTGGAAGGTTATGCCTTTGACGAGTCACGCTCGCAGGGCAACGAGCTGGTCTTTACGCGCCCTGAACGCTGATTTCTCTTTCCATGCCCGTAAAAAAGCCCTCACGAAGAGGGCTTTTGCGTTTCAGAGGCCCCGAATTTTATTCAGGCAGCGCCATCAGGAATGCGCGCATTTCGCTGAAATCGGCTGGCAGGTTGTGCGACAGCAGAGGCAGGTCAGCGCGATCCGCCAGCTCTTTCGGCAAGCCGATGTCCTGATCCAAAATCGCTTCCACGCTTTCTTTGAACTTCGCCGGATGCGCCGTACCGATAAACAGGCCGAATTCGCCCGGTTGCAACTGGTCACGCAAAACGCGATAAGCAATCGCAGCATGCGGTTCAGAGATGTAACCGATATTCGCCAGCTCGCGCATCGCGTCTTCCGTGGTGTCATCGCTCACCGCACCAAAACCGAGATCTTTCAGCTGCCAGATTTTACGGCGATACAGTTCTTCCACGCGCGGCCAGTTGTTTGGCTGACTGACGTCCATGGCGTTCGACAGCGTCGCGACAGTTTTCTTCGGATCCCATTCACCGTTACTCAGGAAACGCGGCACGGTGTCATTGGCGTTGGTGGCCGCGATGAAACGCTTCACCGGCAGGCCGAGTGATTTCGCCAGCAGACCGGCCGTCAGATCACCAAAGTTACCGCTTGGCACAGAAACGACCAGCTGATTACGGGCTTCCTGCGGCAGTTGCGCCACGGCTTCGAAGTAATAGCAAATCTGCGCCAGCAGACGGCTGATGTTGATGGAGTTTGCCGAATTCAGCTTCAGCGCATGTTTCAGTTCTTCATCATCAAACGCTTGTTTGACCAGCGCCTGACAGGCATCGAAATCGCCATCGATAGCCACGGTGTGAATATTGCCACCGAGAGTACAGAACAGTTTTTCCTGAAGCGGGCTGATTTTTCCGCGCGGATACAAAATCACCACACGAACATTTTTCATACCGTGGAAGGCGTGCGCCACGGCAGCACCGGTATCACCGGATGTCGCCGTCAGAATGGTCACCGGCTGGTCGCCTGATACCTGCGTCAGGATCTGCGCCATGAAGCGGCCACCGAAATCTTTAAATGCCAGGGTCGGGCCGTGGAACAGCTCCAGACAGGCAATATCGTCTTCTACTTTTGCGACAGGTGCCGGAAAAGCAAACGCGTTTTTCACGCGCTGATGTAATTCGTCTTCAGGAATTTCATCGCCGATGAAAGCCGACAGAATACGCGTGCTGCGGGTAACAAAATCCAGTTCCAGCAGGCGGTCAATTTCAGTCAGCTCAAATTCCGGCAGGTCGAGCGGGAAGAATAATCCCTGTTGTTTGCCCAGACCTTGCTTGACGGCCTGCGCAAAACTCACTTGCTCGTTGTGATCCTTCAGGTTGTACAGTTTCATTAGTTATTCCAGTCGATTATCGAGTTATCCCAATACCCGCGCGCCAGCGGTATCCAGACGACAAATATGAACAAAGCCTTCGTCATTTTGCAGATAGTGCGTCTGCAACCAGTCGGCCATACGTTTCGCGGTTGCACTGTCATTGCAGACGGCAAACAGCGTCGGGCCGGAACCGGAAATCCCGCAAGCCAGTGCACCGATTTCTTCGGCGGCGCTGCGCGCTTCGGCAAAGCCCGGCAGAAGACGTGTGCGGTAAGGTTCGGCAATCACGTCTTTCATCAGCTTCGCGGCCAGCGCCGGTTGCTGTGTGTGGCATGCATGAATAAAGCCCGCCAGATACCGCCCGTGGCTGATGCAATCCTGACGGCGATACTGCGCCGGTAAAATCGCGCGCGCTTCCGCTGTCGAGACTTTGATGCCCGGATACGCCATCACCCACAGCCAGTCGTCAAAACTGGGTACGTTCTGGCTGATGATATCCAGCTCTTCGAGCATCAGCTGAATGCCGCCCAGGTAGCACGGTGCGACGTTATCAAAATGCACGCTGCCGGAAATCCGCCCTTCCAGCTCGCCCATCAGCTCCAGCATTTTGTTGTCGCTGAGCGGCTTGCCGCAGAATTCGTTCATTGCCATCAGACCGGCAACCACCGAACAGGCGCTGGAACCCAGCCCGGAACCGATCGGCATATTTTTTTCAAGCGTCATCGCTACCGGCACATCTTTGCCGATTTCCTGACAGAAACGCTGCCAGCACTGATAAACGATATTGTCTTCCATCCTGTCAGGCAGTTTAGAAACAAATTTGCCTTCGTTTTTCAGGCTGAATGTCGTGGCGGCTTCTACCGATACGCAATCACCCAGAAGCGTGCCATCCACCGGAGACACTGCTGCGCCCAGAACGTCGAAACCTACGCTGACGTTCCCAATTGAAGCCGGGGCATACACCTTAACCATATTAAACTCCTAACTTCCATGACAGCGTTCTCAAAAGATCGGCAAACACACCCGCCGCCGTCACATCATTACCGGCACCATAACCGCGCAACACCAGCGGCAACGGCTGATAATAGCGGCTGTAAAACGCCAGCGCATTCTCACCATTTTTTACTTTATAAAGCGGGTCATTACCATCGACGGCGTCGATTTTTACCTTGCAACGCCCTTCTTCGATAGCGCCGACGTATCGCAATACTTTACCCGCTGCCGTCGCATCCGCAACGCGCTGCGCAAATTCGGCGTCCAGCTCTGGCAGGCGAGCCACAAACTCATTCACATTGCCTGTTGAATCAAATGACGCAGGCAAAACGGATTCGACGTCGATATCCGACAGTTCCAGCTTATAACCGGCTTCACGCGCCAGAATAAGCAGCTTACGGGCGACGTCCATACCCGACAAGTCGTCACGCGGATCCGGCTCGGTATAGCCCATATCGCGCGCCTGCAAAGTGGCGGCAGACAGCGACATGCCTTCGTCCAGCTTACCGAAAATGAAGGACAGCGATCCTGATAAGATCCCGGTGAAACGCAACAGTTCGTCGCCTGCATTCAGCAGGTTTTGCAGGTTCTCGATAACCGGTAAACCTGCGCCAACGTTGGTGTCATACAAGAACTTACGGCGCGAGCCATCTGCCGCTTTGCGCAGCTGATGGTAATAATTCATCGATGAGGTGTTGGCCTTTTTGTTCGGCGTGACGACGTGGAAACCGTCTGCGAGGAAATCGGCATATTGATCCGCCACTTCCTGACTGGACGTACAGTCCACAATCACCGGGTTCAGCAGGTGATATTCCTTCACCAGGCGGATCAAACGGCCCAAGTTCAGCGGCTCTTTTGCTGCGCCCAGCTCGTCCTGCCAGGTATCCAGCGCAATGCCGTGAACATTGGTCAGCAACGCGCGGGAATTGGCGATGCCGCAAACGCGCAGATCGATATGTTTGGTTTTCAGCCAGGCCTGCTGGCGGCGGATCTGTTCGATCAATGCCCCGCCGACACCGCCGACGCCAATCAGAAACACCTCGATGACCTGATCGGTATTGAATAACATCTGGTGACTGACGCGAACACCGGTGGTCGCGTCGTCGTTATTCACCACAACGGAAATGGAACGCTCAGAAGAACCCTGCGCGATGGCGACGATATTGATATTGGCACGTGCCAGCGCGGAGAAGAATTTTGCCGAGATGCCGCGCAGTGTACGCATGCCGTCGCCGACCACAGAAATCACGGCCAGTTTTTCCATGACGTCCAGCGGCTCAAGCAGGCCATCTTTCAGCTCAAGATAGAACTCATCTTCCAGCGCCTTGCGTGCGCGAACCAGTTCACTTTGCGGCACGCAGAAGCTGATGCTGTATTCAGACGAAGACTGGGTGATCAGCACAACGGAAATTCCGGAACGCGACATCACCGCAAAAACGCGGGCCGCCATGCCGATCATCCCTTTCATCCCCGGACCGGAGACGTTGATCATCGCCATATTGTTCAGGTTAGTGATGCCTTTAACCGGCGTATTGTCGCCGAGGCTTTCGCTGCCAATCAGGGTGCCCGGCGCTTGCGGGTTAGTGGTGTTTTTAATCAGGCAAGGGATCTGGAACTGAGCAATCGGCAGGATGGTGCGCGGGTGAAGCACTTTCGCACCGAAGTAAGACAGCTCCATCGCTTCCTGATACGACATTGATTTCAGCAAACGGGCATCCGGCACAGTACGCGGGTCGCAGGTATACACACCGTCGACATCAGTCCAGATCTCGCAACAGTCAGCGCGTAAACACGCCGCCAGCACGGCTGCAGAATAATCGGAGCCGTTACGCCCCAGCACAACCAGTTCGCCTTTCTCGTTGCCCGCGGTGAAACCGGCCATCAGCACGATGTGATCGGCAGGAATGGCGCTGGCCGCGATACGGCGGGTGGATTCATTGATATCCACGGTAGATTCGAGATAGTGCCCCTGAGCCAGCAGTTTTTCGACCGGGTTGATGACGGTAACGCCAAACCCTTTTGCAAGGAAAACGGCTTCCATAATGGCGATGGAGAGTTTTTCGCCACGACAGATGATTGAAGCGTTCACGCTGTCCGGGCATTGCCCCAGCAGCGCGATGCCGTGTAGCAATTGTTTGAGCTGAGCGAATTCCTGATCGACAAACGCTTTCACTTTCGGCAAATCAAAGCCCGGCTGCTGTGCCGCAAGACCGGTGATCAGCTGACCAAAAATGTTTTCTGCGTCGCTCATGATGGTTTTGATTTCCTGTCCGGCGACAGTCCGTTCAATCATGGCAACCAGATAGTTGGTAATTTTGGCAGGCGCGGATAATACCGTCGCGACCTGTCCCTGACGCGCATTGCTTTCCATAATGTCCGCAACCCGCAAGAAGCGTTCTGCGTTTGCTACCGAGGTCCCGCCAAATTTCAACACTCGCATTTCTGGTTCTCTCCTGAAGCTCTCGTTTAAATGTAAAAAAAAAGCCCGCACTGTTAAGGTGCGGGCTTTTTTTCTTTTTCCTGTACGCGTCAGCCCGCCCCGTTACCTGTGGTTTCGGTGGTGGTAATAATTGTTGTGTTCAGGCTGATGATTCGCATTTTTATTTTCTGTCTGTCTTTAGGTTTGTACTCTGTCTGCCTCTATTAGCTAAAGCATAAGGCAAAATAAGTCAATTTTTTTCTGTTTTTGCCCGGTTAGTCACGGACAGTATTAAATGAATAATGACCTGCATACAAAACTAATTCCAGTGTTATCTGCAGGTCAATTTTCCTGATGCCGCAGATCACACCAGTGAAGCGGGTATTCTTATCAGATCATTGGGACAGCTTTTTTTCGATGTCATGGAGCAAAGTGTGCAGCATTGCGGCGTCCCGCTGCTGCAAAAGACCGAGCCTCTGATGCAGCCAGTCGGCCAGTTTTTGATCGTCTCCGGCACCGACATTTTCCAGCAAACGATCCACTCTGCCACGCAGCGCAGACAGCTGTCCTTCCTGCGCATTTTCCGCTTTCGCCGACGTCACCTGATTCAGTGCCGACAACTGATAACAGAAAACCATCACCGCCTGGCCCAGATTCAGCGACGGGTAATCCGCCACCATCGGAACACCGGTCAGAACGTCGGCAAGTTCCAGCTCTTCGTTGGTCAGCCCGGAATCTTCACGCCCGAACACCAGCGCCGCGTGGTTTATCCAGTCACTTTTCTCTTCGAGCTGAACCTGCAATTCCTGCGGCGTGCAGTAATAGTGAAAACGCGCGCGGCTGCGTGCGGTAGTGGCCACGGTAAAATCGATGTCGGCCAGCGCTTCGGCCAGCGTATTGAAATGCAGTGCATTTTGCAGGATTTCCTGCGAACCGTGTGCAACCCAGCCAGCTTCCGGCTTGAGATGTGCCTCGCTGTCAACGATGCGCAATGACGCGAAGCCCATCGTTTTCATTGCGCGGGCTGCCGCGCCGACATTTTCCGGGCGCGCCGGAGAGACTAAAATAATATGAAGTTGCATGTCACGCCTCTGCAAAGAGTGAATGAAATTGCCGCCTGTTTTTCAGCGATGAAATTTTATCCGATTTCAAAACTATTCATCGCTTATATTCTTCACAAGAACTTAACAGTCGGCTGAATATATTCCTTTATTTTATCGGAAAAGCTTATCCGATAGGAAAAAAAGGGGCTGGCGCGGTTAAGCAAACTTTAAAGAAAAATTTATCATTATTTTTCATATGGATATATAATAGCGATACATACAGATTTTGCATTTATCTTTCGTTTCTTAATGAATTGCTGAATCGTGTACAATAAAGGCCGAAATGTGACTCAAGCGTGCATTCTTGTAAGTGTTTTTCACTGTTCTGTTACCGTGCTACAATTGAACTTGATATATGTCAACAAACCGTAATTTTGTTGGGTGGTAATTTCGGCACTCGCTGTTATATTGCTGTTAATAGGGTTAGGATGTTCGCCGCTTTAGGACCCCGTGGAACTGCAGAAAGTGGAATCCCTGACCGAGCTTGCGATGTTGTTGTCGTTGATGGAAATTGCATCGAGAACGCGTTTACGTACTTTAGTCATGTAACGAGTGAGATGGCCAAGAAGGCATCAAAATTCATCGGGATAACAAGGACTTCTGTACTCCTATTTTCTATTTGTTGGCAATCTTAGGTAGCAATCATGCAGACCCCTCACATTCTGATCGTCGAAGACGAGTTAGTGACACGTAATACGTTAAAAAGCATTTTTGAAGCAGAAGGCTACATGGTACATGAAGCCAATGATGGCGCTGAAATGCACCACATTCTGTCCGAAAATGACATCAATCTGGTTATCATGGACATCAACCTGCCAGGCAAAAACGGCCTGCTGCTGGCACGCGAATTACGCGAACAAGCCAGCGTTGCTTTGATGTTCCTGACCGGCCGCGACAACGAAGTCGACAAAATCCTGGGTCTGGAAATCGGCGCTGATGATTACATCACCAAGCCATTCAACCCGCGTGAACTGACTATCCGCGCACGCAATCTGTTGTCCCGCACGATGAACCTGGGCACAACCGGTGAAGAACGTCGTCTGGTTGAAAGCTACAAATTCAATGGTTGGGAACTGGACATTAACAGCCGTTCACTGATCAGCCCGCAGGGCGAACAATACAAGTTACCGCGCAGCGAATTTCGCGCGATGCTGCACTTCTGCGAAAACCCGGGCAAAATCCAAACCCGTGGCGATCTGCTGAAGAAAATGACCGGTCGCGAACTGAAGCCGCATGACCGTACTGTTGACGTTACCATCCGCCGCATTCGTAAACATTTCGAAGCGACGCCAGATACCCCGGAAATCATCGCGACCATTCATGGCGAAGGTTACCGTTTCTGTGGTGATCTGGAAGACTAATACAGAAGGTTGCCAACCGCTCTGTAGACGATGCAACAAAACGTCAAAGGCCAGCGAAAGCTGGCCTTTTGTTTTAGTCATTTAGCCCCACCGAAAACTTACGGCGTGGAATGCGCCCACGGAATGATTGGCACGGCACTCAGCGCGTTTTTAGGTGAGCCATCGACCACTTTGTCGGAGTAGCTCAGATAGATAAGTGCATTGCGTTTCTCATCGTAGAAGCGCACGACCTGAAGCTTTTTAAACACCAGAGACGTCCGTTTCTGAAAGACCACGGTTCCCTTATCTTTGCCTTGTTTAATCTTATCGCTCAGATCAATTGGCCCGACCTGCTGACAGGAAATCGCCGCATCGGACGTGTCTTCCGCCAGCCCTAACCCGCCTTTGATCCCGCCGGTTTTCGCGCGACTGATATAACACGTTACATTTTTAATATCAGGATCATCAAAGGCCTCGACGACAATTTTGTGGTCCGGGCCAAACAGCTTAAAGACCGTATCGACCGATCCCACTTCCTCAGCATGGGCTGCTCCAGAACAAAAAACAAACATCCCAAAAACAAAAATCCAACACTTTTTCATTAAGTTACTCCGCGTCATAAGCATGACGTTGTTTTCTAAAGAAACCCCATTCAGAAAGCGTGTATTCACAATTTCTGAATGAAATACTCTGTAACACCTGGAAATAGCACAGATAGCCAAAAAATTCTTAGGAAGTCTTATCAGGAAAAAGTTGCTATTATGCCGCCCAACATTCTCTGAATTATCTTAGCTCAACGAGGACGATCTATGGATCAAGCAGGAATCATTCGTGACCTTCTTAGCTGGTTAGAAACCCATTTAGACCAGCCCTTGTCACTCGACAATGTCGCAGCCAAGGCCGGCTATTCCAAGTGGCACCTGCAGCGAATGTTCAAAGATGTCACAAATAATGCAATCGGTGCTTATATTCGTGCGCGTCGTCTTTCAAAAGCGGCCGTCGCTCTGCGCCTCACCAGTCGCCCCATTTTAGATATCGCCCTTCAGTACCGTTTTGACTCTCAACAAACGTTTACCCGGGCTTTCAAAAAACAATTTGCTCAAACTCCGGCACTGTATCGTCGTGCTGAAGACTGGCATTCCTTCGGGATCTGCCCGCCAATTCGTCTGGGTGCCTTTATTCTGCCGCAGCCGGAATATATCGTGTTGCCTGAACAGCATCTGATCGGCATGACGCAAAGTTACGCCTGTACGCTGGAGCAAATCACCACGTACCGTAACGAGATGCGTCGTCATTTCTGGCGTCAATATATTGGTGAAGCGAAAACGCTGCCACCGATCCTTTATGGCCTGCACCATTCACGTCCAAGCCAGGAAAAAGATGACGAACAGGAAGTCCTTTACACCACCGCACTTGAGCCTGCTCATCTGCCGGAAAATGTTGAAGGTCAGCCGATTGTGTTGCAGGAAGGCGAGTATGCCATGTTCCACTACACTGGCACGCCTGAGCATTTGCAGGAGTTCATTTTGACGTTGTACAGCACCTGTCTGCCAACGCTGAAACTGACCCGCAGAAAGGGACAGGATATCGAACGCTTCTACACTAATGGCCGTGCGCCCGGCACGACACCATTAGAAATACAGTGTGATTACCTGATCCCAATCCGCCGCTAACGCCTTCTGGCGTTAGCGTTGTAACTCGTCTAACGCGGGCAGATCCAGATGTGATACATCGCCCGCCGTTTCAACAATCCAGCCATTCGCCAGCCAGGCACTTTGCTGATGATCCACGCGCGACAATGAACAGTTACGCAGGCGCAGACGGCGTTCCGCATAGGCAGGCAATCCCAAAATCGTACTGATCAGACACCCCAGCGCAATGCCGTGGCTGACCAGCAGAGGTTTACTGCCCGGCGGCAGTTGCAGGCAATTATCGAGCGCAGCACGCATACGCGCCGCCAGCTCCGTCATGGTTTCGCCTTCCGGAATACGCCCCTCTGGTGTGCCATCGACCATCTGCTTACGCCAGATTTCTTCCTGCCCGGTCAGGCCGTCCAGAACGCGCTCTTCCAGCACGCCCATGTGCAGCTCGCGCAGACGCGGTTCATTGATCACTTCACAGCCGCAGGCATCAGCGATAATCTGCGCGGTGTGACGGGTTCGCCCCAAATCACTGGTGATAACGTGAGTGATCCCTTCATTGCGCACGCGCTCAGCAACCTGGCGGGCCTGGTAAAGACCTTTGGCCGTCAGCGGGCTGTCTGACTGCCCCTGAATACGTCGCGCTGCGTTCCATTCTGTTTCGCCGTGACGGACGAGATATACCTGTAACATGTGTGTTTTCCGTTATACTGCGTGAAATTTGCTAAAGGATGCCAGAACTCTATGTACCATGTTGTCGCTGCAACCACTAACCCGGCAAAGATCAAAGCTATCGCCATGGCTTTTGAAGACATTTTCGGCGCTGAGGCGTTTCGCATTGAAGGCGTTGACGTCGATAGTGGTGTTCCCAATCAGCCCATCGGCAGTAATGAAACCCGTACCGGTGCGCGTCATCGCGTTATTGGTGCGCGCCAGGTTCGCCCCGAAGCAGACTTCTGGGTCGGCGTGGAAGCCGGTATCGAAGACAATATGACGTTCGCCTGGATGGTGATTGAGAATATGCACCAGCGCGGCGAATCCCGTTCTGCAAGCCTGATGTTACCTGAAATTATTTTACAGGGAATCAATCAGGGCAGCGAATTGGGAGATGAGATGGAGAAGCTGACCGGTATTGCGGAAGTAAAACGTAAAGGCGGCGCGATTGGCATTTTTACGGCGGGTAAACTGACGCGCACCAGCGTATATCATCAGGCGCTGGTTCTGGCTTTAGCACCGTTTCATAATCCGGTGTATCAGACTCGCGCGCAGACGCACTGAGTTTTAAACAAGATATTCCAACGAAAACGGACGCATCAGTCGTCCGTTTTTTCTGACAGTAACTGCTCACCCAGCCATTCTTTCAGCTCCGCCGGTGCCGTTTTCAGGCCGTTGGAACCCCGGGTGATCGTCGCGATACCGGCACCCAGCTGGCTTTTCAGCTCCCGCTGGCTCATTTCTCCGCGCATCAGTTCCTGAATAATGCGCACCCGCGTTCCCAGCGCCGCACGTTCGTCGGGCGTCAGAAGCAGTTGCAACAAATCCTGATGCAGATTTTCAGCAAAAGATTGCTGTAGCAGTGCCAGAAAGCACTGCCAGTCCTCATTGCCTTGTTGGGAAAGAGCAGGGTCAGTGAGTGTTCGTTGCGTCATGTGAGGGCTGCCATACTATTGAACTAGTACAGCAGCTTAACATAAACGCCCGAAAATCAGTAACGCCTCTGCCATTCGGCATCCGTCAAAATTTTGGCCGGTTGGTGTAAAAAATAGCGATAAAACGCATCATAAGCCAACACATTTTTAACATATCGGCGCGTTTCAGAGAAAGGGATACTTTCGATAAATGCGACAGAGTCCACCCTGCCCGCACTGGTTCCCAGCCAGGTATTCACCCGCGACGGACCGGCGTTATAAGCCGCGCTGGATAAAATACGGTTGCGACCAAACATCTGATAAACGTATTCAAGATAGCTGGTGCCGATGGTGATATTCATCTGCGGATCCAGCAACTGCGCCGGATTGCTGTAACCCTGCAAACCGAACATCTCCACCGTATGCTGCGCCGTCGCAGGCATAACCTGCATCAGGCCAGCCGCGCCCACCGGAGAACGTGCTTTCGGGTTCCATGCACTTTCCTGACGGGCAATCGCCATCGCGTAGCTTTGGGTGATGCCTTTATCGTTGGTCGCGCGGCGGAATTCATCCGGCCACGCCAGCGGGAAACGTTCTTCGAGATAATCCCACAACTTGCCGGTAATCGTGGCCTGCACGCTCAGGTCCGGCCATTTCTGCTCGAAGGCATAACGCGCCAGCGCAGACTGCTGTGCCTCGGTGCGGCTGCTCACCAGATAGCTCCACTCAGTGCGCGCCAGATTATCCATCTGCCAGTACATCAGCTCGCGAACGCGGGCCACTTCAGGCAATGACGCTATGCTGGAATCCGGTTTCGTCGCCACAGAAATCTGCATCGGATACGCGACATTCAGCTTCTGCGCCGCCGCCATCGGATAGAAACCGCGCCCCTTCATTAAGGTGCGCAACATCGCTTCGCCCTGCGAACGCTGCCCTTTGTCGATCATCACTGACGCACGCCAGTATTGCCATTCGTCCTGCTGCAAAGCGTCGGACGGCAAACGATCCAGCCACTGACTCAGCCCCTGACGGTCACCGGCTGCCAGTGCCATACGGATCCGGCGTTCAACCAGCGTGGTGGAATGGCTGCGCAGAATCACGTTATCGCGCCATGCGGCCTGCTCCGGCGTGGCATCGCTGCCCATATAACGCCAGGCCACGGCTTCTTCCAGCTCAAGGCGATCGCTGTCACTCATCTTCTGCAAACGGGCCAGAACCGGGATCATCGAACGTGCGTTTTCCGAATCATCACGGGCAATGCGGGCGAACGTAATGCTGGTGGCGTTACGGGTGAAATCCGTCGGCCCGACGTTGCGCGCAAAGCTTTCAATCGTATTCGGGTTGTTTTGCAGATCAACCAGCGCGTCGCGCATGGTCTGATAATCCGGGGGCAACTGCTTCGCCAGAAAACTGACCAGACTGGTGTTCCCGGCTTTCATTGCCAGACCAATACGTTGCAGCGTGGTCAGCGCGGTCTGATTTCCGGCGCCCTGCCAGACGGAGAATAATTTATCGCAGGTGCCCGGCAGTGACGTGCCGGTTAACCAGATATCTTTCGCGCCATCGAACGCGGTTTTCTGGTCGCCGGTGGTCCATTTGGCATAGTAATAGTTACAGCGGGCAGCGACCGGCTTCGGTGGCTGCGGGCTGAAAGACAGCAAACTGTTCCAGTCCTGACGACGCGCCAGTTCATTCACATAGCGTGCAGGCAGGGAACGTGCTGGCGGTAACGTCGGGTTCGCTTTTACAAAAGCATTGACCTGAGCCGGCGTCGCCTCACCCAGATCCTGCGTCAGCTGGCGGTATTCGAGATAAGGATAAAGAGGATAATCTTCGAGCGTCGGCATCAGCTGGCCAACGACATCCATCTGATTGTTATCCCACGCCTGCTTAATCTGCATATAGTGCTGACGTTGCGACTCAAGCGAATCCGCTTTCGCCACACCCGATGCTGTTACCAGCATTACGCTCATTGCCAGAGCGTGCCATTTGTCCACCTTGACCATACTTACCTTTATCCTCACGGGTTGTCTTTCCTGCTGTGCCAGCGGCACAGATATTGCCCTACAGACGCGCTGTTTTTGATATAAGAACCGTTCTTCGTTCTGCAGACAGTCACTACGCTAATCGATTCATTTTTAAAATTGAAGTCATGCGGGAAGCGCATTACAAACTTTACACAGTGTGATGCAAGCGTCAGGCCGTTACCAGTGAACCCCGCGCTTATTTTACGTAACACAACGTAGCAAACGAATAAACGCTCATGTTTTTATTATCGGCTTGAAAATTCTTAACAGGCGAGAGAAAAAAACAGATAGCACGCTTACAATGACAATATAAATAAATGCACTGACAAAACTTATCTTTATTTACGCTAATTTACCGTGATATTTAAACCCTAAACAAAACCTAAATGAAAAACGAATAATACCGATATTCCTAATTTACGTAACAGTATGTTTTTGTTGAAAAGTATTATTATACTTGCGATTAAAAAAGTCTTTACTGGTTCAGATCAATTTTATTTTCATGTAATTACTTATTATCACACCCTATTATCAACCCGATTTTAATACCCGTAGTTATTACACGATTAATTTAATCACATACAAGCATCCTTATTCATCGCTTATGGAAAAGTATATGACTCATTCCCCATCATCTGTAAAAACCAATGCCAGCCCTTCTTCTTCAACGGCGGCAGAAAACAAAAACTGGTATCAGATTAGTGGTAACGACGCTATGGCTCGCCTGGAAACCCGCGAAGCCGGTCTGAGCCAGCAGGTTGCCGCTGAGCGCCTGAAAGAATTTGGCCCGAATGCCTTACCGGAAAAACAAACCAAAAGCGCCCTGATGCGCTTCCTCGCGCATTTCAATGACGTCCTGATTTACATCCTGCTGGCGGCGGCGGTCGTGACCGGCGCGATGGGCCACTGGGTGGATACGCTGGTGATCCTCGGCGTTGCCGTCATTAACGCCATGATCGGTTTTCTGCAAGAAAACAGCGCCGAAAAATCACTGAAAAGCATTCAGAATATGCTGTCCAGTCAGGCGGTTGTGTTCCGCGACGGACAAATTCAGACCATCAATGCCGACCAGCTGGTGCCCGGCGATATCGTTGAGCTGCGTCCGGGCGATAAAATCCCGGCAGACCTGCGTATCATCAGCGCACATAACCTGCAGGTTGAAGAAGCCATCCTGACCGGCGAATCCACCGTCGTCACCAAAACAGCCCGCACTATCGACGATGAAGTCATGATTGGCGACCGTCACAACCTGCTGTTCTCGGGCACGATGATCAGCGGCGGTACCGCCACCGGTGTGGTGTATGCCACCGGTAAAGACACCGAACTCGGCCATATCAACCAGATGATGTCGTCGATTGAACCGCAGCGCACGCCGCTGTTGCAGCAAATCGACAAACTCGGTAAAGGCATTTTCGCCCTGATCTTACTGATGATGGCGTTCCTGTTTGTCTTCGCCTTTATCCTGCGCGACATGCCGCTCGGCGAGCTGTTGCTGTCGCTGATAAGCCTCGCCGTGGCCTCCGTGCCGGAAGGTTTGCCGGCCATCATCTCGATTATTTTGTCCCTCGGCGTTCAGTCGATGGCGCGAAATCACGCAATTATCCGTAAGCTGCCGACCGTTGAAACACTGGGTTCAATGACCGTCATTTGCTCGGATAAAACCGGCACGCTGACCATGAATGAAATGACCGTTAAAGCCGTCATTCTGGCAGACCGCGCCTATACCGTGGAAGGCGAAAGCTACCAGCCGAGAGGCCGGATTACAGACGCCACGACGCAGCAACAAATTGATGTCATCAATACGCCGGTGCTCAACACCTTCATCACGGCGGTCGATATATGTAACGACAGCCAGCTAATTCAGGACGACAAAGGTCACTGGGGCATTACCGGCGGGCCGACTTCCGGCGCACTGAAAGTCCTGGCAGCAAAATGCACGCTAAACACCGGCAAAGTCGAAGCGCTGGATAAAATTCCGTTCGATTCAAAACACAAATACATGTCTACGTTGCAGCGTATTAACGGCAAAACGCAGCTCTTTGTGACCGGTGCGCCTGACGTCCTGTTCTCGCTGGCTAAGTTCGAACTGACCGAAAACGGCGTGCAGCCTTTCCGCCATGAATACTGGGAAGAAGAGATGGCGCGCTACGCCCGTCAGGGTCTGCGCATGGTTGCCGCCGCGTTCAAAGATGAGCCGGAAATCGACGGTGATCTGAGCCATGACGATTTGCAGCATGATCTGGTCTTTGCCGGTATCGCCGGAATGATGGATCCGCCGCGCCCTGAAGCTATTGATGCAATTGCGCAATGCCAGCAGGCCGGGATCCGCGTGAAAATGATCACCGGGGACCATCAGGAAACCGCGATGGCTATCGGTAAAATGTTAGGCATCGGCAACAGCGGTGATTCCATCACCGGTAACCAGCTTGAGCACATGGACGACGCTGAGCTGGCTGTCGCGGCCAGCCAGTACGATATTTTCGCCCGTACCAGCCCGGAGCATAAGTTGCGCCTGGTGAAAGCGTTGCAGGAAAACGGTGAAGTGGTCGGCATGACCGGCGACGGCGTAAATGACGCGCCCGCGCTGAAACAGGCTGACGTCGGCATCGCGATGGGTATCAAAGGCACCGAAGTCACCAAAGAAGCCGCCGACATGGTACTGACGGATGACAACTTCGCGACCATCGCCAGCGCGGTGAAAGAAGGCCGTCGTGTTTACGACAACCTGAAGAAAACCATTCTGTTTATTCTGCCGACCAACCTCGCACAGGGGCTGTTGATTATCCTGGCGATTCTGGCGGGTGCGGTGATCCCGCTGACGCCGGTGCAAATCTTGTGGATGAACATGGCGACGTCGACCACGCTGTCATTCGGTCTGGCCTTCGAGCCTGCGGAGAAAGGCATGATGCGCCGCCGTCCGCGTGAGCCGGGTCAGCATGTGTTAGACCTGCACGCCGTCTGGCGTATCGCATTCGTCGGTATTCTGATTGCCTGCAGCGCCTTCATTCTTGAAGCCTGGATGCAACCGCTCGGCTACAGCAGCGATTTGATTCGTACCGTCTTGCTGCAAACGCTGGTCACCGCGCAGTGGGTTTACATGTTTAACTGCCGCGTGATGGACCGTTTCCCGCTGAGCCGCGAAGTGTTCGTCAACAAAGGCCTGTGGATTGTTTCCGGCGTGCTGTTAGTGCTGCAACTGGCGCTGATTTATCTGCCGTTCATGAACCATTTGTTTGGCACCGTACCGCTGCCGCTGAAATTCTGGGGCATTACCCTGCTGGTCGGTGCGATGATCTTCGTGATTGTCGAAATCGAAAAATGGCTGGTTAACCGCTTCATTCGCAAGAAAATCTGATCATAATGTTCTTCGCCGGGCGACGTTCTGTTGCCCGGTTTTTATATTAAAAACATCACAATTCTGAAACTTTAGTCCTTCCCGCTCTCATTTTGTCTCAAAGATCTCACAAAACGTCCCAAAGCCGGTTCTGCTGATTTACATCAATCCATCCCCGCCTTATTACTCTGCGTAAGGGTTTTCCCGTCACACAGCAAAGTCTTTTTTGCCGCCCTCTGGCAATTTCCCAGGGATACGCCCCATCGCAATACGGCTGCGTTGAAAAACCGGTCGCCTTATAAAAACGAGCTCTCTGCGCCTGCAGAAAAACATAGAGCCAAAAAATAGGTAACTTACGATGTCATCGCTCATTGTAGATCAGTGTTTTTACACGCAGCTGGCATTGCATTCACTCTTGCAACTTAACGGACAACATCAGAAAGATATTCTTTCGCTTAAGGACATCGACGCACTGCAAGCCACATGCAATTCCCTGAGGCCTGAAATCATCTTTGTCAACGAAGACTGCTTCGTCACCGACGCGCAGTCCGGTCATGCATTACGGGAAGTGATCAACGCACATCCCGGCACGCTGTTCTTTATTTTCATTTCCAAAGAAAATCTGAATTATCAGAACTATGTGCCGATCCGGAAAAACATCATCATTATTTCGAAATCGATCCGCACAACCACCATCTACCAGCTGATTGCACATAATCTGCAACTGTCACGTTCCGCAGAAGCCGAACCTGAAGCAGAATCTGAACAGCCGCTGGATCTCACGCCGGTCAGCCTGAGCCGCACTGAGTCGAGCATTCTGAAAATGTGGATGTCGGGCCTGAACACGCAAAACATTTCCCAGCATCTGAACATCAAGCAGAAAACGGTGGCATCGCACAAAGGCAATATTAAACGCAAAGTCAAAACTCAGAATAAACAGGCTATTTATCATGTTGTTAAGCTCACGGATATTTTGACCAGCGGGATGTTTGTCGGCAGAACCCAACCTATCCGGCTCACCGGTGAGCCGGATGAATTCTCCGTTCCGTTCGGCTGATCGGTAACGCCTCTGCATCGGGCTGGCAACATTCTTCCCTTACTGTGAACCTGATGGTTGGGAACACGACTGAAACACGCTAAACTTCGCAGTCGGAACCCTTATCAGTCATGCCGCAGTCAGGCGGGGCTGGCTTTAATTCGCCGCAGCGCCTGCCGGGTCAGTGATACTGATTCGGCCTGTACGCGCGGCCCGCAGAGAAAGAGGCTCAAAACAACGTGGCTCAATACGTATATTCCATGCACCGCCTCGGCAAAGTTGTTCCGCCGAAGCGTCATATTCTTAAGAACATCTCCCTGAGTTTCTTCCCTGGTGCCAAAATTGGTGTTCTGGGTCTGAACGGTTCAGGTAAATCTACCCTTCTGCGCATCATGGCCGGTATCGATACCGATATCGAAGGTGAAGCACGCCCGCAGCCTGATCTGAAAATCGGTTATCTGCCGCAGGAACCGCAACTGAACATGGAACACACCGTGCGTGAATCCGTGGAAGAAGCCGTTTCTGAAGTGGTTGGCGCACTCAAACGCCTTGATGAAGTTTATGCGCTGTACGCCGATCCGGACGCGAATTTCGACAAGCTGGCCGCTGAACAGGGCAAGCTGGAAGAAATTATTCAGGCTCACGACGGCCATAACCTGAACAGCCAGCTGGAACGTGCCGCCGATGCGCTGCGCCTGCCAGACTGGGATGCGAAAGTGGCTAATCTGTCCGGGGGTGAACGTCGCCGCGTGGCGCTGTGCCGCCTGCTGCTCGAAAAACCTGACATGCTGCTGCTCGACGAACCGACTAACCACCTGGATGCGGAATCCGTGGCATGGCTGGAACGCTTCCTGCACGAATTCGAAGGGACCGTTGTGGCGATTACCCATGACCGTTACTTCCTCGATAACGTGGCCGGTTGGATCCTTGAGCTTGACCGCGGCGAAGGGATTCCGTGGGAAGGTAACTATTCCACCTGGCTGGAACAAAAAGATGAACGTCTGGCACAGGAAGCGTCTTCCGAAGCGGCCCGTCGTAAATCTATTGAGAAAGAGCTGGAATGGGTTCGTCAGGGCGCGAAAGGCCGTCAGTCTAAAGGCAAGGCCCGTCTGGCCCGCTTTGAAGAACTGAACAACACCGAATACCAGAAACGTAACGAAACCAACGAACTGTTCATTCCACCGGGTCCACGCCTGGGCGATAAAGTCGTTGAAGTGAAGAACCTGAGCAAGTCTTACGGTGATCGCGTTCTGATCGACGACTTGTCCTTCTCTGTACCGAAAGGCGCTATCGTCGGGATTATCGGCCCGAACGGTGCCGGTAAATCCACGCTGTTCCGCATGATGTCCGGTCAGGAAGAAGCGAACGGCGGCACGATTGAGCTGGGCGATACCGTAAAACTGGCGTCCGTTGATCAGTTCCGTGACTCAATGGACAACAGCAAAACCGTGTGGGAAGAAGTGTCCGGTGGTCAGGACATCATGCGTATCGGCACAACCGAAATGCCAAGCCGCGCGTACGTGGGCCGTTTCAACTTCAAAGGGGTTGATCAGGGCAAACGCGTCGGTGAGTTGTCCGGTGGTGAGCGCGGTCGTCTGCATCTGGCAAAACTGCTGCAGGTTGGCGGTAACATGCTGCTGCTCGATGAACCGACCAACGACCTCGACATCGAAACCCTGCGCGCACTGGAAAACGCCTTGCTGGAATTCCCGGGCTGCGCCATGGTCATTTCCCATGACCGCTGGTTCCTCGACCGTATCGCGACTCACATCCTCGATTATCAGGATGAAGGTAAAGTTGAATTCTTCGAAGGTAACTTCACCGAATACGAAGAATACAAAAAACGGACTTTAGGTGCCGAAGCGTTAGAGCCGAAGCGCATCAAGTACAAGAAGATGATCAAGTAATCGTCTTATGTACGAATGAAGGCCCGGCAACGGGCCTTTTTTATGAGCAAAATTCCCCTTATGCCCCCGCCAGCGCCTCGCTGTAACTCTTCGCAAACCCGTATTCTTCCAGCATAAAATCAATAAAACAGGCCAGCGCCGGAGAATTCAGTTTCCGCCCCGGATACACCAGATACAGATCGTTGCCTTCCGCTTCCCACTCCGGCAACACCCGCACCAGCGTGCCGGCGGCTACTTCGTCATGGCACAAAAACGCCGGCAGCAGCGTGATGCCAGCGCCCGCCAGCGCGCATTCCCGCGCATACAGCAGATTGTCGGTGGTATGCGCCGAAGGCAGCAGCCAGCGATGATACGTTTCGCCGCGATGCAACACCCATTCCGACCAGGCGCGGTGCGCAATACAGTGATGCGAGGCCAGCTGCTGAGGCGATTCGATCAGCGGATGCTGCGCCAGATAATCAGGTGAAGCCAGAAGATAGCGCGGGCTGTGGCCGAGTTCGCGACCAATCAGCGAGGAGTCCTGCGGCTTGCCGGTGCGCAGCGCGATATCAAATCCTTCCTGCACCAGATCCACCAGTGCGTCAGACACTGAAACTTCCAGCGAAACGTCCGGGTAACGTTTTTGAAATTCGACATTTACCCGCGCCAGTAACGTGGCACCCAGCCCCGCCGGGCTGGTGATGCGCAAACGTCCGCTCGGGTTATCACGCAAGCGGCGGATCGCCAGTTCCGCCCGCTCGCTGGCCTGCATCATTTCCTGACAGTGGATCAGATAGCGTTCACCGGCAAACGTCAGATTGAGCTGGCGCGTGGTGCGGTTCAGTAACCGCAGGCCAATGGATTTCTCCAGCTGGCTTATCCGCTGGCTGACGCTGGATTTCGGCAAACCGGCGCGGCTGGCCGCCTGAGTAAAACTGCCGCATTCCGCCACCAGCGCAAACAGCGCCATATCCTGTAATTGTTTAAACACGATTGTTCACCTCAGACGAACACTTTGTTAGTTATTGTCCATCTTATCAGGCTGCCGCCGGAGGACTAGACTGTCTGAATACCCAATGGAGGAATTTTTATGTCTGTTAAAGCGATTGCCGTAAATCCACAAGAACCATCCCGTTTTATCGCCATCGAACTGCCACAACCGGTGCCGGGCGAAAATGACCTGCTGGTGGAAGTGAAAGCCGTTTCGATTAACCCGGTCGACACCAAAGTGCATAAAGGCGTGCAGAAAAGCGGCCTTGATACCCCAAAAATTCTGGGCTGGGATGCCAGCGGCATTGTGAAAGCCGTGGGCAGCGCGGTGAAAAACTTCAAAGCGGGCGACGAGGTCTGGTACGCCGGTGACATCACCCGCTCCGGCAGCAATGCTTCAGAGCAACTGATCGACTCACGCATCGTCTCTCTCAAACCGAAATCCCTGAACTGGGCGCAGGCCGCCGCCATGCCGCTGACTGCCCTGACCGCATGGGAAGCGCTGTTCGAACACCTTAAAATTCAGGATGCCTCGGGCGATAAAACGCTGCTGATTATCGGCGGTGCGGGTGGCGTCGGTTCGCTGGCGATCCCGTTTGCTTCGCTGCAAAGCAAAGTGAAAGTCATTGCGACCGCTTCGCGTCCGGAATCTGCGCAGTGGTGTCTGGATCGCGGTGCCGATCTGACCGTGAGCTACAAAGATCTGAAAGGTGAGCTGGCGAAATACGACATCAAACAGGTGGATTTTATACTGTGCCTGAATGACACCGACGGTCACTGGGACGCGATTACCGATCTGATTGCGCCAATGGGCCACATCTGTACCATCGTTGAGAACGAACATCCGCTGGATATGAACAAGCTGAAGCTGAAAAGCGCCGCGCTGCACTGGGAACTGATGTATACCCGCAGCATGTTCAATACGCCAGATATCGCGCAGCAGGGCGAGATCCTGAAACAAGTCGCCGCGCGGGTGGATGAAGGTAAAGTCACCACCACGCTGAGCGAAACCCTGCACGGTCTGACCGTGGAAAGCATCGAGGCGGCTCACGCGAAAGTGCTCGATGGTCACATGCAGGGCAAAGTCGTCGTCGCTTTCTGACCCCGTCTGTAAAAGCAAAACCCCGCGATTTTCATGGCGGGGTTCTTTGCTTCAGTGCTTCCGGCTAGTCGCCGTCATCAACCTTTTGCCATTTCGCATCCGGATCAAACGCCGTCAGCGCCCGTGCTAAAGTATCGGTATCGGTTCCTAAATCCTGCTGATACACATCGCCCTGCTGGTTGATCATAAAACTGGTGATACCGGTATGACCATAAGAGACCGGCCACGCGATGAGCGCAAATCCCTGAGTCATTTTCCCGTTTTCGATGTAACTGTGCGCCCCGCCGCTGGCATTTCCGCCCTGCGCGGTCAGAATTCGGTAGTAGTAGCCGTGATAATCGGTGCCGGGCTGATCCTGACCGAAAACAGGCCCGAGCGGACTTGGTGCGTCACCCTCTTTAACCGGCCAGTACAATCCGTCGTGCTGCCCGTCAGTGCTGATAATCTTCTGCGCAAACTGCCCTGAGCCGAGCTGATATTCATGCTGCGCGTCGGCGTAAGCAGAAACCGCCTGAATCGCTGAAAGCTCATTGCGGCCAATGGTGCGGGTTTCAATTTCCGCCACACCCGCCACCATATCGAATTCCCAGCCCTGCGCCGTGCGTTTCATCGGGATCGGCAGTTGCCAGTTTTCTTCCCCGACGTTCAGATGCGCAATATCACCCTGCTCGACAATTTTGTGGCTGACATTCCAGTCACGCAGAAAACGCGCGACCTCATCAGGATCCACGTTTTTTTGCGGTAAATAGACTTGCCAGTCGTTGCCGAGAATTTTCCCCAGCGCCTTATCGTCATGCGCCTGCGTTGCGTTTACCAGCGCCTGCGCCGCCAGCTCCGGATGGGAAAACGCCTGCTGCGCAAATCCCGTCAGAGGCAGGGCAAGCAGGCTGGTGCAAATCACAATATTACGTAATGTCTTCATGACTTTTCCTCGTAGGCCTAGCGACGGTGCAAATGAACGGGTTCCGCGTTCGCCGGGCGTGCGTGCTGGAAGTTTTGCATCTGCTGGCGGCTCTGATTACCCCGCGATTGCTGCTGTTGCCATGACGGCGCGCGGCTCGAATTCCCGCTGAATGCCGTGCTGCGACTCATGTTACTGGCCTGATGGAAGTTTGGCCTTTGCGGCTGATTGCCGTTTTGTTGTCTGTTGAGTGCCTGATGCTGCTGTGGCAACTGGCGACCGGAAACCTGATGATTATCGGCTTGCATGGATGGCCTGCTGGCAGGAACGGCCCGGGGCGCAGGATGCGTGGCACCCGACAAATTTCCCTGATGGTTATTCATCACCGAAGCCGCCTGCTGACGCCGCTGATCCACGGTCTGCCCGCTCAGATTGTTTTGTGCGCCGCCACTGCCGTCAAAACCCCGGTAATTATTACGCTGCGCCACGTGGTTCAGCGCCTGATTTTGCGTCGCACCGCTCAGGTTTGCCCGGTTATTCGGTACACCCGCGTTGAAGGCCGGATTATGCTGCCAGCCTTGCGTCGCGCCTGAACCCGAATGGTTAACCGCGTTGTTGTTATTGCCGGATATCCGGTTGTAATTATTGACGTTTACGTTGACGTAATTGTTGGAAGAACCGCCGTGATGGCCGTCGTCGTGATGATCGTCATGGTGGTCGTAATCGTCGTGATGATGATCATCGTCCCAGTCAATATTGCCGAAAATCGCGTACGTTGCCGCCACGCCAACGCCAAAACCGATGCCGGACGCCACGCCGTTCACAAACTGCTGACCCGGCGGCGGTGGCAGATACACCGGCGGATAAGCCGGTGTCGGCCATGCGCCGTAAACTACGTTCGGGTTATAGCTCGGTACGTAAACCACCTGTGGGTCGGCGGATTCAATAATGATGGTCTGCTGCGCGGGCTGCGCATTAACGACGGTTGTGCTGCTGCCCTGCGCCGCCGGTTTCACCGTGACTTTCTGCTGCGGCGTGCTTTTCAGTGCCCCGCTCTTTTGCGCGACTTCGCGGAATTTCTGCACGGTGTCCATCACGTCACCGGGTTGCGCCAGAAACGCGTCCCCCAGATTTTGTACCCATGCCGGATCTTCCCCCATCAGCGCCAGCAATTGCGGAAACGCCACCAGAGATTTCACGCTCGGATCCCAGGGCTCATTCGCTACGGCTTTCACGGCGGGATCTCCCTGACTCTGCGGATGATCGCGCGACCACTGCACGGCCTGGATCACGTTGGTCGGATAAGTAGATGCCATCAGCACCTGAGAAAGCAGGCTGTCAGGATAAAGCGCCACGGGCGCAACCCACTGATCGAGCTGAGCTTGTGTAAAAGCTGGAGGTGTAACGGGAGTGGCAGGCGGAGGAACGGTAACAGCAGCTGCCGCAACGGGTGCAGGCGGTGCGGTCTGAACGGTGGTTTCAGCCTGACTGCGCACCGGAAACCAGCCCTGCATAAACATCACGCTGGCAAGCGCAAAAGCGCCAGCGCTGCACACGACTGCGATACCCCAGGGCTTGAATGATAAATTCATTCGGATCACCTTAAAAAGCCTCAGCCGGAATGAGAGGCACAATGAATGAGTATAATCGGACAAATAAAACTCAACGGACGCCACTCTATTTTTATTTCGCAAATGAGATTTACGCATAAAATGCGCAATAAAAACCCGGCTAACACTGAACCTGCCAACACTTTGATACCACGGCGATTTTTAATTCAGGCTGTTACAAGCTGAATTAATTAAATCCCGGCAAGGATGCAATCAGATGAATCCATTGATAATTATTTAAAATACACACACCACAATCATTCACCACATGAATAATAAACAGGTTTCTGCACGTTGAATGATAAATATAGCGGACATAAAAAAGCGCCTGTTTCGTAAAACAGACGCCTGAGTTTTCCGGGAAAAACCGGTCAGTTCACATTCGGATCGTTCAACCGGCTGGTATCCGCAGCCAGCATGTTTCTCACTAAATCCACGCACTCGAGAAAACGCTGATCGTAGTCGGATGATTCAACGTGAACGTAATCCACATTATTCTGTTTCAGCATATCGATAAGCAGGTTCTGGAATGACATGCGATCGGTCGTACTGCCGAGACTGCGCAGGCCATCCGCCACCCACGGCGTGTTGTTTTCCAGTAAAATCACCAGGTCGAATTTGTATTCGTCCATCAGAGCCTGAACGAACGGATGCTCACGCCCTTCGTACTTTTTACAAAACGCCTGCGTCGTCAGAAAATCGGTATCAATAAACGCGACTTTATTGGCATATTTCACCGCAAAATCAATGTACTGCGCCTGACCGAGTGCGATTTTATCGTAGTCTGAATATTGCAGCGCCATTTCGTCGCCACCCAGATGTGAGAAGACGTAATCGCGGCCATATTCCCAGGCGCTGGTGGTGTTGAAGATATTAGCTAACTTGTTGACCAGGGTTGATTTTCCGCTGGATTCGCCGCCCAGAACCGCCACGGTGCGCACAAAAAATGGCTTCACTTCGGTTGGAATATAATCCCAGTAGCGGAAAGGATCCTGACGTATCTGACGGCCGCTGATATTCATGAATGAGCGTTTCGGGTCGATCAGCACCGTTTCAATCCCGAGATGTTCGCGGTACTGCGGCGCGTCGGCCTCTTCGCTGGAATAAATGGTATTGGGCTCAATGCCTTTCTGGCTCATGAACTCTTTGATACCGCGTCCCCAGACATCCCAGCCGTGCGGATACGGCTCCATCCCTTCTTCATTGAAGGCATGGATACGGATGTTTTTCTGGTATTTGAACGTCTGCAATAACCAGCGCAATCGATCGCTGACCGTTGGCTGCTGAGACATCGAGCTGTTTTCAAAGAGTTCGCGGTCACGGGGCTCGTCATAGCCCATGATGATATGGAGTTCATCGACCTGACTACAGGCGCGCTGAATCAGATAAATATGGCCGGTGTGCAGCGGATAAAACTTACCGAACACGACGCCGATATTCTTCTCGCGGCGGGGAAATTCGAGATCAAGGAAGCGATGCAGCGCCTCCAGCTTTTGTGCGCTGGGGCTTTTTATCTTTGCATTCAACAACTGGCTGAGATAACCCTTGGTCATCCCGCTGGCTTCCGCCACCTGCTGTAAGGTGCGTCCCTGTTGCTTGATGGCGGTTTTCAGATAATCGAACTGAGACATACCCTGTCCTTATGTTTGCTTTACTAAACAAAAATAGCTAAACAAAAAATAACACAAAGACAGGGATAAAAGACACCCGGCAACCGTTACAAATCGTCGAGGATTGCCAGCGCATCGGCCAGTTTTTTGACTCCAAACACCTGCATTCCGGCAGGGACTTTTTTCGGCACGTTGGCATGCGGCACAATAGCGCGTTTAAATCCGTGCTTCGCCGCTTCGGTGATACGTTCCTGACCGCTGGGTACCGGACGGATTTCCCCCGCAAGCCCCACTTCGCCAAACACCACCAAATCGTGTGGTAACGGGCGGTCACGCAGGCTGGAGACCAGGGACAGCAACAGCGCGAGATCTGCGCTGGTTTCCGTCACTTTCACGCCGCCCACGACGTTCACAAACACGTCCTGATCCGCCATCTGCAAACCGCCGTGACGGTGCAGAACCGCCAGCAGAATCGCCAGCCGGTTTTGCTCGAGCCCGACGGCTACGCGACGCGGATTGCCCATCATTGAGTGATCTACCAGCGCCTGCACTTCAACCAGCAAGGGCCGCGTCCCTTCCCACAGCACCATCACCGAACTGCCCGACGTAATTTCATCGCCACGGCTCAGGAAAATAGCAGACGGATTACTGACTTCGCGCAGACCCTGTTCGGTCATGGCGAATACACCCAGTTCATTCACGGCGCCGAAGCGGTTTTTATGGCTGCGCAAGGTACGGAAACGGGAGTCGGCATCGCCGTCGAGCAGAACGGAACAGTCGATGCAGTGTTCGAGCACTTTCGGGCCAGCCAGCGAGCCGTCTTTGGTGACGTGGCCGACCATCACGATCGCCACGCCGCGCGTTTTTGCAAAGCGGGTGAGATAGGCGGCGGTTTCGCGCACCTGTGCGACCGTGCCCGGCGATGACTGAATGTCCGCCATATGCATCACCTGAATGGAGTCGATCACCATCAGTTTCGGCTGTTCTTTGTCAGCAATTTCGCAGATTTGTTCGATGCTGGTTTCCGACAACATATTCATGTTCGACGTCGGTAAACCCAGACGGTGCGCGCGCATCGCCACCTGTTGCAGTGATTCTTCCCCGGTGACGTAGAGGGTTTTCATGTGTTCGCTGAGGTGACACAAAATTTGCAGCAACAGCGTACTTTTCCCCGCGCCCGGATTACCGCCGATAAGAATTGCACTTCCGGGCACCACGCCGCCGCCCAGCACGCGGTCGAATTCCTTGAAACCGGTGCTGAAACGCGGAAGTTCATCGAGGCTGATATCAGAGAGTTTTTGCACACGGCTGACGCCCGCATCACCCGCGTAACCGGTCAGACGCTCGTTGCGCGCAACAGTCGGGGAAGCCGCTAAACGGATTTCAGTAATGCTGTTCCAGGCCTGACACGCACTGCACTGCCCCTGCCAGCGCGGATAATCTGCGCCACATTCATTACACACAAATGCACGTTTTGCTGCTTTCGCCACAACTTACCTCTTTGAACATAATAGAAATTGATACCCTAAATAATTCGGGTTGCATCAAGGCGGCAAGAGAACGAATCCCGATGAGCTTACACAAGTAAGTGATTCGGGTGAGCGAACGTAGCCAACACAGAGGCAATCTGAAGTATGACGGGTATTAAGACTGACTGCCGCTGAGAATGCATAACACCCCTAAAAGATCGGCATGACGGATGCACACGGAAGCCTGTTCATACACTTTCGGTTTCGCGTGATAAGCAATGCCCATCCCCGCAACGGCCATCATTTTGAGGTCGTTCGCGCCATCGCCGATTGCGATAGTTTGCTCCTGAGAAATGCCCAGTTTTTCCGCCAGTTTTAACAGCGTATCGGCTTTGTATTGGGCATCAACAATCGGCCCGATCACCCGCCCGGTGAGTTTACCGTCGCGGACTTCCAGCTCATTCGCTGCCACATCCACCAGATTCAGCCGGTCACGCAAGTATTCGGCGTAATACGTAAAACCACCGGACGCAATCGCCACATGCCAGCCCGCTTCCTGCAGGCGCTGCACCATCACGGTCAGGCCCGGCATCAGCGGTAACGTCTGGCGCACCTGTTCAAGGATCCCGGCATCGGCATCTTTGAGCGTCGCAACGCGCTGACGCAGGCTGGCGGAGAAATCCAGCTCGCCGCGCATCGCACGCTCGGTGACTTCTGCTACCTGCACACCGACGCCCGCCAGTTTGGCAATTTCGTCGATGCATTCAATCTCAATCGCGGTAGAATCCATGTCCATAACCAGCAGGCCAGGCGTTCGCAGGTAAGGCACTTTACCCAACTGGGCGACATCGAATTCAAAAGATTCGGCCAGAACTTGTGCGTCGGAGGTCAGTGAACCCGCCAGACGAACAACCTGATAACCTTCTACTGCCCATGCACTGACAATGACCAGAGCACGGCCTAAGTGGCGCTGGAAAAGCGTAATGCTCGTTTTATCCAGTTTTCTACCATAGAGCAGCCATCCGGTGTGTCCCGCCCGGTAATCGAGTGGCATGACTTCATCACCGCTCAGTGAAAGGGGAAGTCCCGGCCATTGATGGATCTCCGCAGGAAGATCGCAATAGGTCAGACTGTTTGGCATGATGGCTCCGGTAGATTGTTTTGTTATAAACGACGGTTCATAAAACGAGTGAAAAGGCAGAGGTAACGCCGGGTAAAACGAGGCATCAAGCTACCCTATCGCTACCGCTTCTGGCAACATTAAAGTCATCGAAAATCGCAAGGAAACAGAATGGCCAAGGCCAAACTAAAATTTCGCCTGCACCGCGCCGCTATCGTACTGATAAGCCTGGCGTTATTAGTCATTCTGATGCAAGGCGCATCCTATTTCAGCCTGGGACATCAACTGGCGCGTTCCACTCAGGTGGAGCAACTCGCCCAGACACTCGCGAAGCAGGTGGCGTTTTCACTCGCGCCACTGATGGACAGCGACAATGATGGCGCTGATATCGCGCAAATTTCCACTATTTTGAGTCAGCTTACCGATGGCAGTCGCATTCTTGATGCCAGCGTTTATGAATCCGACGGCTCTCTGGTGGCCCATGCGGGCGAGCAGGTGCCGGTGCGCGACCGGTTATCGCTGGACGGTAAGCGCGCGGGCAGCTATTTCAATCATCAGATTGTGGTGCCGATAGAAGATAAAAATGGCCCGAGCGGGTTCTTGCGTATTACGCTCGATACCCATGTGCTGGCGACGGAATCCAAGCAGGTCGATAACACCACCAACCTGCTGCGCCTGATGATGCTTGCGGCATTGGGTGTCGGGATCATTCTGGCGCGCACATTGTTGCAAGGCCGCCGTTCGCGCTGGCAGCAATCTCCGTTCCTGCTGACCGCCAGTAAACCGGTGAAAGAAGATGATGAGCAGGAAGAAGAGACGGACGAATTCGGCCCGCCGCCGGTGCTGAATATTCCTGAGCCGGAAGCCGGCGTTGCCGAGGTAAAACCGGCCACAGAAGCGCAAACCAAAGAAGCGGCTCAGGCCGCCTACCGCAGCCTGAAACGCAGCCGGCCTAAGTGATTCAGGACTCACGGAAAGTGAGTCGACCAGGCTATGCATAGCTAAATGCATAGCTAATTTCATACAAAAAAGACATCCCTGAAAACATAACGCTCTATATTTTATAGATATTATTGATAGTAACTCTCACCCTTCTTTCAATAAACACACAAAAACGCATAGCAAAACGGGCACCTTTCGGCGCCCGTTTTCGTGTCTGCAATAATCAGCAGAATTTATTCTTTGTCGCCCAGCAGAACGGATTCCAGAGCGATTTCGATCATGTCGTTGAAGGTCGTCTGACGTTCAGCGGCAGTGGTTTGTTCATGCGTACGGATATGGTCGGAAACGGTACAGATGGTCAGCGCTTTTGCGCCGAATTCAGCTGCCACGCCGTAGATACCGGCGGCTTCCATTTCCACACCCAGAATGCCGTATTTTTCCATCACGTCGAACATCTGCGGGTCTGGCGTGTAGAACAGGTCCGCGGAGAAGATGTTACCGACGCGCGCGTTGATGCCTTTGGCTTTCGCCGCATCTGCCGCGTTACGCACCATGTCGTAATCCGCGATAGCCGCGTAATCGTGATCTTTAAAACGCATGCGGTTAACTTTGGAATCGGTGCAGGCACCCATACCAATAACGATGTCGCGCAGTTTGATGTCTTCACGCACCGCGCCGCAGGAACCCACACGGATGATTTTTTTGACGCCGAATTCAGTGATCAGCTCTTTGGCATAAATTGAGCAGGAAGGAATGCCCATGCCGTGGCCCATCACAGAGATTTTGCGGCCTTTGTAGGTGCCGGTGAAGCCCAGCATCCCGCGCACGTCATTGACCTGCTTAACGTCCTGAAGGAAAGTTTCTGCGATATGCTTGGCACGCAGCGGGTCGCCCGGCATCAGCACTACGTCAGCGAAGTCGCCCATTTCAGCATTAATGTGTGGAGTTGCCATTGTTCTCTTTCCTTAAATTTTTATAAAAAATCACTGAACTTAAACCCTATGGATTTCAAGTTGTAGCTAGGCGGCAAGCGCGTGAAACCCCAGGAGCTTAGACCGCTAAGTGACTGGGGTGAAGGCGTGAAGCCAACAACGCTACAGCTTGAAAGACGTAGGGTTTAGAGCATGGATTTACCGTAATCCATCGGTGTCAGATCGAAGTATTTCGCGACCGTCTGCCCGATGTCCGCGAAGGTTTCGCGGTGGCCCAGCGAGCCCGGTTTTACTTTCGGGCCATAGATTAACACCGGAATGTGCTCACGGGTATGGTCTGTACCACGCCATGTCGGGTCGCAACCGTGGTCAGCGGTGAAGATGATGATGTCGTCTTCTTTGACCAGCTCCAGCAATTCCGGCAGACGGCGGTCGAACAGCTCAAGCGCAGCAGCATAGCCCGGAACATCACGACGGTGACCGTAAGAAGAGTCGAAATCAACAAAGTTGGTGAAGACAATCGTCTTGTCGCCCGCGTCTTTCATCTCTTTGATGGTCGCGTCAAACAGCGCGTCCAGCCCGGTGGCTTTTACTTTTTTGGTGATACCGACCTGCGCATAGATATCCGCGATTTTACCGACGGAAACCACGTGGCCGTTTTTCTCATCAACCAGTTTTTTCAGGATGGTGGGTGCCGGTGGCTCTACCGCTAAATCATGACGGTTGCCGGTACGTTCGAAGTGACCCGCTTTGTCGCCGATAAACGGACGCGCGATAACACGGCCAATGTTGTAGCCGCCTTCGGTCAGTTCTTCACGGGCGATTTCGCACAGTTCGTACAGACGATCCAGCCCGAAAGTTTCTTCGTGGCAGGCAATCTGGAAAACGGAGTCCGCTGAGGTGTAGAAAATCGGCTTGCCGGTTTTCATGTGTTCTTCGCCTAAATCGTCCAGCACGACGGTGCCGGAAGAGTGGCAGTTGCCGAGGTAACCCGGCAGATTGCCGCGTTTCACCAGTTTATCCAGCAATTCCTGCGGGAAGCTGTTGGTGGTGTCGCTGAAATAACCCCAGTCGAAGAGCACAGGCACACCGGCGATTTCCCAGTGGCCTGATGGTGTGTCTTTACCGGAAGAAAGTTCGCTGGCGTAGGCATACGCGCCGGTGATTTCAGAATGACCATCCATGCCATCCGGGATTTTGCCGGTAGATTCTTCAGCGGCTTTCGCCAGCCCAAGACGGGTCAGGTTCGGCAGATTCAGCGGCCCTTTGCGGCCTTTGTCGGCTTCGCCACGCGCGCAGGCAGCAGCGATATGGCCCAGCGTGTCAGAACCGGCATCGCCAAAGCGCTCGGCATCTTCACTGGCACCGATACCGAATGAGTCTAACACCATGATAAATGTACGTTTCATTTTGCTCTCCTGCGAATGGTTACGCATTGGGTCACGCGGAACTGCCGCGCACCTGATCGTTCTTAGATGGGGGCGATTTAGCCTGAAATCAAGCGTTGCCGCCGATACGGCGATACACCACCGGCGTGCTTTCCGGCGCTTTGTCACTCAGGACAATCGCCGCACGCACTTCTTCCGCTGCCTGTTGCCAGGCTTCTTCGCTGTTGGCATGGATCATCGCCAGTGGCTGACGGGTATCCACCTGCTGCCCCAATTGCGCCATGTGCGTCAGACCGACGCTGTAGTCGATAGCATCGCTGGCACGACGGCGACCGCCGCCCAGTGAAACCACGGCCATGCCCAGCGCGCGGGTATCCATCGCACTGACAATGCCGTTGCCTTCGGCATATACCGGCTTGGTCAGCGTGGCCTGTTGCAGATAACGGTCGTAATGTTCGATGAAATCAGTCGGGCCTTTCTGTGCCGCAATCATGCGACCAAAGACTTCAGCCGCTTTGCCGTTGTCGAGCACAGCCTGCAATTTACTGCGGGCGTCCGCGTCGTCTTTTGCCAGTCCGCCGGATAACAACATTTCCACGCACAGCGCCATCGTCACTTCGAGCAGGCGCGGATTGCGGTATTCGCCGGTCAGGAAACGCACGGCTTCGCGCACTTCGACGGCGTTACCGGCGCTGGACGCCAGCACCTGATTCATGTCGGTGAGCAACGCCGTAGTTTTACAACCCGCGCCATTGGCCACATCCACAATCGCCTGTGCCAGATCTTCTGAAAGCTGGTAGGTCGGCATGAATGCGCCGGAACCCACTTTGACGTCCATGACCAGTGCGTCAAGCCCTTCTGCCAGTTTTTTGGCGAGGATCGACGCGGTGATCAGCGGAATAGAATCCACGGTCGCGGTGATATCACGCGTTGCGTAGAAGCGTTTGTCCGCCGGTGCCAGCGAGCTGGTCTGGCCGATAATCGCCACACCGACATCCTGAATAATGCTGCGGAAACGGCTGTCGTCCGGGAAAATATCAAAGCCCGGGATGGCTTCGAGTTTATCCAGCGTACCGCCGGTATGACCCAGCCCGCGGCCGGAAATCATCGGCACATAACCGCCGCACGCGGCGACCATCGGGCCTAACATCAGGGAGGTCACATCACCCACGCCGCCGGTGGAATGTTTATCCACAATCGGGCCGTTCAGGTTGAGGCTTTTCCAGTCCAGCACGGTGCCGGAATCGCGCATCGCCATGGTCAGCGAAACGCGCTCTTTCATGGTCATGTCATTGAAATAGATGGTCATGGCCAGCGCGGCAATCTGACCTTCTGAAACCTGGCTGTCGCGAATGCCGTTCACAAAGAAACGAATTTCTTCGTCACTTAAAGGCTGGCCGTCACGTTTTTTTCGAATAATTTCTTGTGCGAGAAACAAGGTATCCCCCTGCTTAAGCTGAGCGCCGGATGCGGACGCGAATACCGGACGCTGTTAAACAGCGCCACGGCAGAGTTCGTGTAATGGTGCTTAGTAGCTGCTGGTGGCTTTCTGGCCAGCGTGACCCAAAGTGGTCAGCAGGCTTGCCAGCAGGCTGGAAGCACCGAAACGGAAGTGACGTGCGTCAGCCCATTCGCTGCCCAGCAGACGGTCAGCCAGCGCCAGATATTGCGCAGCATCTTCAGCCGTTTTCACACCACCGGCTGGTTTGAAACCGACGGCTTTGCCCACGCCCATTTCAGCAATCACGCTCATCATCAGTTCAGCGCTGTGCAATGTGGCGTTTTCAGGCACTTTACCGGTAGAAGTTTTGATGAAATCAGCGCCAGCTTTGATAGCAATTTCAGAGGCTTTGCGGATCAGCGCATCTGATTTCAGCTCACCGGTTTCGATGATCACTTTCAGCAGAACGTTCGCGGCAGCACAGGCTTCTTTGCACTGTTTAACCATCTCAAAACCCACTTGCTCGTTACCGGCCATCAGTGCGCGGTATGGGAATACCACGTCGACTTCATCAGCACCGTAAGCAATGGCGGCGCGGGTTTCTGCCAGCGCAATCTCAAGATCGTCGTTACCGTGCGGGAAGTTAGTCACAGTGGCGATACGGATATCTGGCGTTCCTTGCTCACGCAGGGTTTTACGCGCAATCGGGATAAAACGAGGATAAATACAAACAGCAGCGGTGTTACCTGCCGGGCTTTTGGCCTGGTGACAAAGCGCGATCACTTTTGCATCGGTGTCGTCTTCGTTCAGCGTGGTTAAATCCATCAGGTTCAGCGCACGTTGTGCTGCGGCGGTTAAATCGGTCATATAACTCTCCAACAATTTTCAATTCCAGCGACCGGCCAGAACTGAGCATACAGTCATGAATTCGTTCCGGCGGATAACGTCGGGGGCAGAATTCTGCACGTTGGCGAGCGGACTTGGTTCCATGAAGATAGCGTGCGTAAACCGTGTGGCTTACGTGGCAACTGAGATCCTTCTCACCGCGCTTGGACTGGCTGACGCCAATTCGTTGTGACTATTTGAACACGTCACATCAGGTTCCTGTGTGCAGTATTTCACACAAAATGAAAACCGTTTGCAACGTTGCTTGATAAAATGAGATCTACATCACATTTTAACGGCGCTATGCTCAGTGTCTAATCCAGATAAGAGTGTATACCCGATTCATGACAAACGAAGTTTTGCCGGATATACAGAGAACGCCGACCGGCGCCCTTGCGGGTAATGTTATAATAATAACATTTTAAAGAGAACATAAATCGCAACACGGCAGTGAATGCATGAATGACGGGAACATGCGTGCGCACTAAAATGTTATTTAAATCACAAAAAATAAAACGAATTACTCACGTGCCGATAACTGAAAGACCCGGCGGGTATTGGCAAGCAGCGTATCGGCGATTTCCTGCGCGGATTCCGTACGCAACTGGCATAACACATCAAACACCGCCGCGGCGCGTTCCGGCCGGTTAGGTTGTCCCTGAAAACCCTGTAAAGGCATGTCCGGCGCATCGGTTTCCAGCAACAAAGAAGAGAGCGGCAACTGCGCCATTACCTGACGGGTTTTCTGCGCACGTTCGTAACTTATCGTCCCGCCCACACCTATTGCATAACCGAGTTTGATAAACGCCTGTGCCTGAGAAAGACTTCCGGCAAAACCATGCACTACGCCGGTCGCGGGAAGTCTGGCCTGGCGTAGCATCCCGGCGAGCTGATCGTGACTGCGGCGTGAATGCAAAATCACCGGCAAATTCTCTTTTTTTGCCATCGAAAACTGAGCTTTCAGCAACCGCTGTTGTTGTTCAAACATCGGTTCGTCCATGTATAAATCCAGCCCGATTTCGCCCACGGCAACCAGCCGCACATCCCGGTGGCTGAGCAACGCCTCCAACAATTCAAGATCCTGTTCTTTATGCTGCGCGATGTATAAAGGATGCAGCCCGAGCGCGGCGTGGATCTGCGGGTAATTTTTGGCGAGCGCGAGAATGCCGCGAAAACGATCTGCCGTCACGGCCGGAACGATAATCTCGCGGACGCCCGATTCACCGGCAAGTTGCAGGCTTTCGGCTTCCGCGCCGGTAAAAGGCGGGAAATCGAAATGGCAGTGCGTATCGATGAAGGTGAAACTCACAGTTTTTCGCCTTCGCTGGCCGGATAGTGGCTCTCAGGCGGCGCATTGTCGCTCAGTGCCGCCGGGCGCACGACGCCACCGTCTGCAACCATATCGGTCAGCACGGCGGGATCGAAAATAATCTGTCCGACCGTGCTGCTGGCGGCGGCAAGAGGAATAACATTTTCAGGTTCGTCCTGCGGGACAACAACGCGTTTGGGCCGGGTAACGCGCGGAGTGATCAGCGGATATGGTCGTTCATTTTCACGCGGTAAAAACCAGTGCGCGGCAGCCGAAAGGAAATAACGCCCGCAACGGCGGCCCAGATGATAATCCTGATTCAGCGCCGGAAGACGGCTGCCGAGCGCATGGCTGGCTAAGGGTTTAGGCGGAAAAATTTCGAAAATACGCACGTCATCCGGCGGATTTTCAATGAACTGCTGAATGCGGTGATAGCTTTCTTCGTGATGCTGCATCATGCGCACCAGCTGTTGCAGGCTGCTTTCGCTCAGCCATTGTTCCATACGTTTCATCCATTGCGGCGTATAGAACATCGCCGAAGGGACTGTGCGGATCACCACAATGGTGTCCGCGCCGCGACGGTACGCTTCTTCAACCGGGATAGCATCGCTGATCCCGCCATCCTGATAGCTGATGCCATCCAGATCCACGCCCATGCGGTAGAAACCGGGGATCGCACTGGAGGCTTTAATCACCGGCAGCCAGTTTTCACGCGTCGGCGCAAAATAGTTGGCGGTGTAATCATCGCTGCGGCAGGCACACATCAGAAACTCGCGGCCGTCGATCAGCAGTTTTTCTGCGCTTTCCATCGCCAGCGGCATGTTTTTCGACGTTTCGTCGACCAGCCAGTCGAGATCGATAAGGTGTCCGCCACGCACAAAGCGCAGGGGATTGAAAAAGTCAGGGCTGGTGGTGTAGCGGGTAATGACTCTTCGGGCGTAGCCAGGCTGGCCACACACAAACGCGGACAGGTTTTGCGCGCCTGCTGATGTGCCCAGATAAAGATCAAAAGGATTGAAACGAGCCCGCTGGAATTCATCCAAAACGCCTGCGGTAAAAATGCCTCTCTGTCCTCCTCCTTCACACACCAGGGCGATTTTCCCCGGCATATAAGGTTTATACGCCAGCGGTTCTATATTCCCCAGCGTGACAGGTATTCTGTATCCCAACGCGCTATCCTCGCAAAATCGGCATGACACGATTGGCCTTTTTCCGGCCTCCTTTCTGAGCATACCTCGACTTCTCGTTTTGCGTGAATTACTTGCCAAAATCGGCCGATAAAATCGTTACGTCCTGTTAACGAAATGCAGATCTGCCTGAACGAAATCCAAAAAAGTCTCGCCCCCTTTTCTGAAAACACGGCCTTTAGCAGTGCGTTCAAAGAAGGGGGCGAGAGTGATATTTTAACGCGTTATCGCTTCACTGATTACGGCGTCAGAGTCTCTTGCGGCCGGTAAACAAGCTGATGAGGAACAAGATAATACCGACAACGAAGACAACTTTTGCAGCCCATGCAGCGGTACCTGCTAATCCACCGAAACCGAGTGCTGCCGCGATCAACGCGATGATTAGAAAAATAATGCCCCAACGAAACATAAGCTTCTCCTTACCCTATTTTTCACTTTGCCAGTTTAAAAGGTGGTGCCCCGCTTCGGGCCATTGTTACTGTGAAACCCGTGTCTTTATGACACTTCATGTATCAGCTCAGCGCCGGATAACGCAACAGATTACCTATTAAAGGTAGTCGAAAAATGAAAGTGTTAGCGTTTTCGACGTCGATTTATTTGTACGAAGCTTTGTATAAATAGACAAACACAAAAGGTTCACAGGGTCTGCAAGACCCGATATTCAGCGGGCAACACAAAATATTTGTTATGCGTAGTGCATAAAAACGGTGCCCGACACGCAGGCACCTTTTGACTCAGAACAATTATGGTGCGACTTTCAGGTCGTTTTTGACGCTTTTCACGCCATCAACGGTTTTCGCCACACTTTCAGCGCGGTCAGACTGCGCCTGATCTTTTACTGAACCGGAAAGCTGTACGACGCCGTCGGTGGTTTCCACTTTCACGTTACGTGAAGGGACGATATCGTCGGCCAGCAGTTTTGCTTTGACAGAAGCGGTGGTCGCAGTGTCACCCGCATAACCTTTTACGCTCTGATCTTTGCTGTCTTTGGTGTGCAGTTTGTCGCTGACAGATTTCACACCTTCAACTTTTGTTGCGGCAGCAACGGCTTGTTCCGCTTCAGCCTGCGAACCGACAAAACCGCTCAGCGTTACGACGCCGGAGGTCGTGGTCACAGAAATATCGCTGCTTTTGATGGCTTTATCATCCACCAGAGCACTTTTTACTTTTGCTGTGATGGCGCTGTCGCCCATGTAGTTATCAACTTTCTTAATGGAGCTATCGATTTTTGCACCTGCGCTATCCGTGGTAGTTGCAGCCAGTGCACTACCGCTCATCAGTGCGGTACCCAGAACGACGGCCATCATTGAATAGGCAAATTTTGAGTTTTTCATCGATTTCTTCCTTTCAGTTTATGAGCCTCAATCGGGGCCCTTCACGTCACAGTCTTGGTGACGTCTCCTAACAATATGTATTGCTGCTGTTTTCACGTCCGGAGAAGCAGAGTACGTCGTTTTATTCTGGCTTTTTATCGCCATGCGATATAACACTCTGTTTAGTAATTCAAAGTCAGTGCTTTAATCCACCACTTCCCGAACACCCATTTAATATAGTCAAGAATGTTCAAATGTGTAGGAAGATCGCCGGATACGTCCGCGAATGCAGACAAGTCTTAAGGTTTCACGCGTATTTCGCCCATTTTTCGGGCAAGGAGAGGAAAAATTGAACAGGAAAGAAATGCGGCAGGGGGCAAAAGACAAAAAAAAAGACGGCGAATTTGCCGTCTTTTTCATCATAAACCGTGCGAAGAAAGAATTAATGTTCGCGGGTTTTACGGAATTTCACTTCCGGATAACGTTCTGAAGCCAGGTTCAGGTTCACCATGGTCGGTGCGATGTACGCCAGGTTATTGCCGCCATCGAGCGCCAGGTTAGTTTCATTCTTACGTTTGAATTCTTCGAATTTCTTCACGTCGCTGCATTCTACCCAGCGCGCCGTTGAAACGTTCACGGATTCGTAAATCGCTTCCACGTTGTATTCGCTTTTAAGACGCGCCACGACCACTTCAAACTGCAGAACACCGACTGCACCGACGATCAAATCGTTGTTAGAAATCGGACGGAACACCTGAACCGCACCTTCTTCTGACAACTGAACCAACCCTTTAAGCAGCTGTTTCTGTTTCAGCGGATCACGCAGGCGGATACGACGGAACAGTTCAGGGGCAAAGTTAGGAATGCCGGTGAACTTCATGTTCTCACCCTGCGTAAAGGTATCGCCGATCTGAATAGTGCCGTGGTTGTGCAGACCAATGATGTCGCCCGGATAGGCTTCTTCAATGTGCGAACGGTCACCCGCCATAAAGGTCAGCGCGTCGGAAATCACGACATCTTTGCCGGTGCGCACCTGACGCAGCTTCATGCCTTTTTCGTACTTACCGGAAACTACGCGCATAAATGCCACGCGGTCACGGTGTTTCGGGTCCATGTTGGCCTGAATTTTAAACACGAAACCGGTGAACTTCTCGTCGTCAGCTTTCACTTCGCGCAGGTCAGTTTTACGTGGCATCGGTGCAGGAGCCCAATCCACCAGACCGTCGAGCATGTGGTCAACACCGAAGTTACCCAGTGCGGTACCGAAGAAGACCGGCGTCAGTTCACCCTGCAGGAAGGCTTCATGATCAAATTCATGGGACGCGCCCTGAACCAGTTCTAGCTCTTCACGCAATTGCTTAGCCAGATCCTCGCCTACGGCGGCGTCCAGCTCCGGATTATCCAGGCCTTTCACCACGCGGACTTCCTGAATGGTGTGACCTTTACCGGTCTGATACAGATACACTTCGTTTTTGTAGAGGTGATAAACCCCTTTAAACAATTTACCGCAACCGATCGGCCAGGTAATAGGCGAGCAGGCGATTTTCAGCTCACGCTCAACTTCGTCCATCACTTCCATCGGGTCGCGGATGTCACGGTCGAGTTTGTTCATGAAAGTCAGTATCGGCGTATCACGCAGACGGGTAACTTCCATCAGTTTACGGGTCCGGTCTTCAACACCTTTCGCGGCGTCGATCACCATCAGACAGCAGTCAACGGCGGTCAGGGTACGGTAAGTATCTTCGGAGAAGTCTTCGTGCCCCGGCGTGTCGAGCAGGTTGACCAGACACTCTTTATACGGAAACTGCATCACAGATGTGGTGATGGAGATACCACGTTGTTTTTCCATTTCCATCCAGTCGGATTTGGCGTGATGGCTGGAGCCACGGCCTTTTACCGTACCGGCGGTCTGGATAGCGTGTCCGAATAACAGCACTTTTTCAGTAATAGTAGTTTTACCGGCATCGGGGTGAGAGATGATGGCAAATGTGCGGCGCTTAGCCACTTCAAGGGCGTATTCACTTGGAGACATGTTTTTCACGTTTCTGCGGTTGGTCCGCCCTGCATCGGGATTCACATCACGTCAGAAGGTGACGTCAGGCAAAGCGGTAATAAAAGTTATAGCCGGCTATTTTCACTGATTTAGACGGGATGGGCAATCAATGGTTTTTTTGTGCGCTAGCCCAGCGGCAGCGCCATCATGATGGCGTCTTCGCGGCCTTGTGCGGCGGGATAATAGTTGCGGCGGACGGAGACTTCGTTAAAGCCCAGGCTTTCGTATAGCGCGATGGCTTTTACGTTGGAGGCGCGGACTTCCAGCCAGAGCGTGAAAACGTCTTTTTTCTCAATCTGTTGAATGACGTCTTCCAGCAAGGCACGGCCTAAGCCCTGACGCTGAAATGCCGGATCAATGGCAATATTGAACAGCGTGGCTTCATCAAGAACGATTTGCGTAATGGCAAAACCGGCCATTACGTCGTTGCGCATGATTTTGAAATTCAGATAGCGTTCGCCCTGATTACTGGCGAGCGTTTTTTCCGTCCACGGGAAGGCGTGGCTGGCCTGTTCAATTTCAAATGCGCGGGGAAGATCAGCGGGCGTCAGGATAGAAATGTTGTTCATTTTCACAGATCTGCTGCCAGAGTGCGCGTTTTGCGCTGGCGTCTTGATAAAGCTCGGCGAGAGCCGGGCTGGATAACTGCGTACCGGCGAGCGTAAGCGGTTCGCTTAAACCCAGTCGCCAGATATTGCAGCGGGTGTTTTCCGGCAACATCGTCACCTGTTCCGGCGTCAGGCGGTAAACCTGCGGTTCGGCCAGCGCCAGACTGCGCAGCACATCGCGTACCAGCGGATCATCTTCAGCGGGCGGGACATCGGCGACGATCAATAACTTTGTCTCCGCAGGCAGGCTGACGGCGACTTCGCCCTGCAATACCGCAGGCCTGCGCAGCGTCCACTGGGTAATGCCCAGCTGTTGTAACAATGTATCTCGTCTGGATGCCATGCCTGATCCCTGCCCGTTGAATAGCGAAAAGCCCGGCTATGCTAGCAAACACATCGAACATGCGCCAATAAACCTCTATAATCGCCGGCTAATCCCTGAGGAGCCTCACCCTGATGTCTGCATTAACTCCGGCCAGCGAAGTCATACTGCGCCATAGCGAAGAATTTGAAGGCCGCCGCGTCCTGTTCGCCGGCGACTTACAAGATAACCTGCCTGCTGAACTCGACGCCGAAGAAGTCCGCGTTCACACCAATATGTATCACCACTGGCAGATGCTCAGCAAAACCCTGGGCGACAACGTGCAGTTCGGCTTACTGGCCGACGCAGACCTGATCGCCCCTTGCGATGTGCTGGTGTATTACTGGCCGAAGAGCAAACTGGAAGCCAAATTCCAGCTTTTCAACCTGCTGTCACAGCTGCCGGTAGGTATCGACGTTTTTGTCATCGGTGAAAACCGCAGTGGCGTTCGCAGCGCGGAAACCACGCTGGAAGGCCTGTGCGAACTGAGCAAAATCGACAGCGCACGCCGTTGCGGTCTGTATCACGGGCGTCTGGAAAAGCAGCCTGAATTTGATGCAGAGGGCTGGTGGGATGAGTACAAGGTCGAAGAAGTGACCATCAAAACCCTGCCGGGCGTATTCAGCCGTGAAGGTCTGGACAGCGGAAGCCTGTTGCTGATCAACAGCTTCGAAGAGCCTGTTAAAGGCAAAGTGCTGGATGTCGCCTGCGGTTCCGGCGTTCTGGCATCCGTCCTGGCGATGTATTCTCCAAAAATGAAAGTGACGCTGAGCGATGTGAGCGCAGCCGCTATCGAAGCCAGCCGCGCCACACTGGCCGCCAATGATTTGCCGGGCGAAGTGATCGCCAGCAACGTCTACTCCGACATTGCCGGTCGTTTTGACATGATCATCTCCAACCCGCCATTCCACGAAGGTCTGCAAACCAGCCTGACGGCGGCTGAGCAGCTGATCCGTGGCGCGGTCAGTCATCTGAATATCGGCGGCGAACTGCGCATTGTGGCTAACGCCTTCCTGCCGTACGCCGCGCTGCTCGATGACACGTTTGGTAGCCATGAAGTACTGGCACAAAATGGCCGCTTCAAAGTGTACAAAGCAGTGCGTGGCCGTCCGCCGCGTGATCCCAAGAAAAAGCGTTAATTCGTCGTTTTAATGCTCGCTGAGGATGCGCATCATTTCTGCGTTGTAGCGGTCACCCGCCGCAACGTGGAAAGGGAACACCGCTTCGATCGCCGCGATTTCGGCTTCACTCAGGGAGACATCAAGCGCGGCGATGTTTTCCTCAAGATAATGACGACGTTTGGTGCCAGGGATTGGCACCAGATTATCGTTTCGCGATAGCACCCACGCCAGCGCCAGCTGCGACGGTTTCACCCCTTTCTCCTGCGCCAGTTCACCGATTTTCTCCGCCAGTTGCAGATTCTTCGCGAAGTTTTCACCTACGAAACGCGGGCTGAAGCGACGGTAATCGTCAGGCTCAAGATCGTTCATCGAACGGATTTGTCCGGTCAGAAAACCGCGTCCCAGCGGGCTGTACGGCACAAAACCAATGCCGAGACGTTCGCACGCCGGTAAAATCTCGGCTTCCACATCCCGCGACCACAGCGAATATTCAGTTTGCAGCGCGGTAACCGGATGCACTTTATGCGCACGCTCCAGCAGGCTGACAGACACTTCACTCAGCCCGATGTAACGGATTTTCCCCTCCTGAACCAGATCCGCCAGCGCGCCCATGGTTTCTTCAACCGGAACGGACGGATCCGGGCGGTGCTGATAATAGAGATCGATAACCTCCGTCCCCAGACGTTTCAGGCTGCCTTCGACAGATTTACGAACATAATCCGGATGACCGTTGGTTCCGCGTATATTCGGATTTGCCGGATCGCGCACAATCCCGAATTTAGTGGCTAAGAAAACGTGATCGCGACGCCCTTTCAGAAAACGCCCCAGCAGTTCTTCATTGGTATGCGGCCCGTACATGTCGGCGGTATCAAACATCGTGACACCCAGCTCCAGCGCACGTTCCAGCGTCGCCATCGACTCTTTTTCATCCTGTCCGGTGGTATAAAAATCGCTCATACCCATGCAGCCCAAACCGAGCGCTGAAACCATCGGACCGTTTTTTCCAAGCTGACGTTGTTTCATTGAGATTCCCTCGTGACGTAGAAGAGTAAGTAACGGAATGAAGTGTGGTTATTATGCCTGGAAAGATAAATCAGCAAAAACGTGCAACACTGTTCATAAATCGCAAACAATCATGAGAACCGGCGGAGAACAAAATGGATCAGATCCAGGCGATGAAAATTTTCATCCGTATCGCCGAGCTGGAGAGTTTTAGCCGTGCGGCCGAAGATCTTGATTTGCCACGCGCAACCGTCAGTACGACGCTGAAACGGCTCGAACAGCGGCTGGGCGTCAGGCTGTTTTTGCGCACAACGCGTCAGGTAAAAATCACCGATGAAGGCAAGATTTATTACCAGCGCTGTCTGCAACTGATCTCGGCGCTGGAAGAAGCGGATACGCTTTTTGCGCATCATAAAAACCAGCCGACCGGCGTGGTGAGAATAGACATGCCGCATTCGCTGGCGCGCGTGATGGTCATTCCGGCGTTGCAGGCATTTTATGAACGCTACCCGCATATCATCCTGAGCATCAGCGCCAATGACAACGCCGTCAATCTGCTCGATCAGGGCGTGGATTGCGTCATTCGTGCGTGGCCGTCAGAAGATGAAAATCTGCAATCGCGGCATCTGGCCAGTCTTGAACAAATCACCTGCGCATCCCCGGCCTATTTGGCGAAATCCGGTACGCCAAAAACGCGGGAAGATCTCACCACGCATCACGCCATAGGCTATTTTTTCGCGCACCAGCAGCCGGAGTCGCACCTGGAATTTGTCACGCACGGTACCGGCGTCAAAATTCAGTTACGCAACACGCTGACGGTCAGTGGCGCGGATGCCTACGTGGCGGCGGCAAAAGCCGGCTTTGGCCTGATTCAGGCATCGAGGCTGGCGATTGCGCAGGAACTTGAACGGGGAGAACTGGTGGAAGTCTTGTCAGATTTAACGCCGCCGCCGATGCCGCTTTACATCATGTATCCGCCGGGGCGTTTTCTCGCGCCACGTATTCGCGTGTTTCTGGACTGGCTGATTGCGCTCTTTTCGCATCCCGATACGTCTTTATCGCCGCCCGCTAATAATGAAAAAATCGCTGATTAAACCATCAATTAACCTGGCGTCGTTCTGACAGATTGACGCATTCACCGTGAATATGTTGTTTTTTACATCAACCGTCCGAAATGGGGGAAATAACAGTTGACGCCTGTGGGAAAATCTCTAGAATTCGCCCCCGTGGTTGTGTTACTTGCTGATGACATTTCGATGACGTCAACACAGTAATCAATTGGTTCGCGATGGTGGCGGAATTGGTAGACGCGCTAGCTTCAGGTGTTAGTGTCCTTTGGATGTGAGGGTTCGAGTCCCTCCCTTCGCACCAAAACAATCACAAGATTTATATTGCACGGCACGGTACGCGATGGTGGCGGAATTGGTAGACGCGCTAGCTTCAGGTGTTAGTGTCCTTTGGATGTGAGGGTTCGAGTCCCTCCCTTCGCACCACTCCGGTGATATAAATCAGCAGTAAGCAGAATTCATCTGTGCGAAGGTGGCGGAATTGGTAGACGCGCTAGCTTCAGGTGTTAGTGTTCTTACGGACGTGAGGGTTCAAGTCCCTCTCTTCGCACCACATGATTCTGTTCTTCGGTTTTCCCTTCCTGTATTACCTCCTTAGATTTCAAAAAGAAAAAAATCCCCTTAGCGTGACTGTTTTTCCTGTTTTTCATCTTCATACTCCCGATTTATCACAAACTAAAATTCAGCGTCACTGCCGCCAGCCCGCCCGCCAGCGCCATGAATGAGGGCAGCAGCAGATAATGGCGCAGCGTCCGGTGGAACAGCATAACCAACGTCACCAGCATCGCGACCACAACCAGAACGCGCAACTGATCCAGCGTCATATGCGCCAGCGCCAGTAAAGGCATCAGCGCACAAGGCAATAAAACCCCCCAGCCGCTGGTCAGTCGCTTACCCAGCATCCAGACAACCGCCCAGATCCCACATGCCATGACAATCGCCGGTATCATAACCCTGCTCCAAACGTTGATAATGAGAACTAATATCATATAGGATTTTTTCTCATTTACCATACATCGGCGCAATAATTCGGCGCGCAGAGCGCCTGCACTCCGGCGTTTCTGTTCCGGGCATGGCGGTTATTTGCGGTCTTGTCTTCCGTTTGGGTGACACCTGCGTACAAAAGTGCTAATTTTAGAAACGCTAAACAAAATTAGTGAAACACAGTTAATTAAATTTTTTACAATAGTCACTACAAAAACTATATTTATAGAATTCTAATAATTTCCAATTAGAACTATTAGCCTGCCTGCATGGAACTTGCCTTAATGGAATAAGCACGCGGTATTGGGCGATAAGAGTCTTTATCTATTCAGAATCACACACGCTAAATAGAGTAAATTTGATGATATCTCATTCCTATGATGAACTGCTGAGAAGCAAACATCGGCTGGCGATGCTCCTATTCTTTTTTTTAAATAGTGCCACAGCGCTATTTTCTATGGTTTATCCCCCTGATAATGCCGTGGCTATGCCATTCCCGCTGGTAGTGATTTTTACACTTTGTTGTGGCGGGTTAATATTTTCTTTTTTCAGTAAGAAAAATTACTCAGCACATCTGAATATGTGTTCTGTGATTGTCGGTCTGTTATGGGCCTGGCAAATAGCATTACGTTTTGAGGAAGTCGGCCAAACAGATAAAAATTATCTGGTCATCAGTTTACTCAGTATATTCTTTATCAGCGCCATCGCTTTATCAGATAATTTTCTGGCTTTTTGCCTGCATGCAGCACCTTCTACTGTCTGCGTGATCTTTCTGGACGACTTTCAGCATATCGGGCATATCCTTTTCACCGTCATGTTGCCGCTGATTGGCCTGTGGCTGCATCACCTGATGCTCAAACGCAGTGACGAATTCACCCGCCGCATGGTGTCGAATCTCTACAGCGAAAGGGAAAAATTCAGCGATCTCAGTATGCTGGATCCGCTGACTGGCCTGTATAACCGCCGCGGCCTGCAAAACAAACTCGAAACCCTCTTTAATCAGGCTTCTGGTCATTACGTGATGCTGCTCGATATCGATCACTTCAAAGCCTACAACGACAACTACGGCCACAGCATGGGCGATCAGGCGCTGGTGCGCGTGTCTGCCGCCATTCGTGACGCCGTGCGTTCGCGGGATGTGGTCGTCCGCTACGGCGGAGAAGAGTTTCTGGTACTGATGTCGAACGTTAAGCAGGAACACGCGATCCGTATGGCAGAACGCATCCAGAATAAGATTCTGGGGCTGAATATCCCGCATTTGTTTAACGCACAGGTCTCCACGCACGTCACGGTAAGTGCCGGGCTGGCCGCGCTGGAAGAAGGCGATTTTATTAGTGCTTTGGGTCACGCGGATGCCTCACTGTATAAAGCCAAAAACAGCGGGCGTAATAAAATATTCTATGCCTGGGAAGAAAATAATGAGCATCAGGAAATCGCTGAGGAAAGACTGGCCTGATTATTGTGGGAAAGTCACCCCGATAACAGCGCGCTGATTGTTATTATTTTTGCTGGCGATAAATAGCGGCTGCCCCGTTCGTAAATAAAGCTCTGCCATTCATAATCACTGCATAATCATTCAACTTTCAGCCTGATTAAGGTTCAGGCTGAAAGTTAAACAGCTTGTTTACCTTATTGAAGGTTACTGGCGAATGTTACGCGCAGGATTGACCGTTCTGCCTAAATAAGTTCTAACCCTTCAAAAAAATCCTCAAAAATAAGACAGATAAAAATAATCCTAATCGCGGTGATTTTATGGCCGTGCGGGCCCAGGCTCTCGTCTTCCGCCGCCTGACGCTTATGTTGCAAAACACGCGTATTTTATTGTTTTAACACTATTATTCAGCCTGTTTCCAAATCTGTGAACTCACTCACTTCCACCTTCCGGCGAGTGCCAGAGGCTATTTTCCCGTGGCACTGACCGGAAGGCTCCCTGATCGAACACTTCTTACACTACTGAGCACCTGCCGCACTGACTTCTGACGGATCAGCGTGTTACGGCAGGTTTATCTATTTCAGCACCACTCTGTTTCTCTACATAACAAAAGGTCCAGTGTATGAACAGTTCGATAGTTTTAGGGATCATCTGGCATCTGATAGGAGCCGCCAGCGCAGCGTGCTTCTATGCACCTTTCAAGCAAGTGAAAAGTTGGTCATGGGAAACCATGTGGTCGCTCGGCGGCTTCTTTTCCTGGATTATTTTACCGTGGGCAGTGAGCTACGTGCTTCTGCCTGATTTCTGGTCATATTACGGCTCGTTCAGCTTTGCCATCCTGCTGCCCGTTTTCCTGTTCGGCGCGATGTGGGGCATCGGGAACATTAACTACGGGCTCACCATGCGTTATCTCGGAATGTCGCTGGGAATAGGCATCGCCATCGGGATCACGCTGATTATCGGTACGCTGATGACGCCGGTTCTGCAAGGTAAAATCGGTATGCTGTTCGGTACTGCCGGTGGCCGGTTAACGCTGCTTGGCGTGCTGGTGGCGGTGATTGGCGTGGCGATTGTCAGTTACGCCGGTTATCTGAAAGAGAAAGCGCTGGGGATTAAGGCAGAAGAATTTAACCTGAAAAAAGGGCTGATTCTGGCGGTCATGTGCGGGATTTTCTCCGCCGGGATGTCGTTTGCGATGAGCGCAGCCGTGCCGATGCACGAAGCGGCACGCGCGCTGGGCATCGACCCGCTGTACGTTGCCCTGCCAAGTTATGTGGTGATCATGGGCGGCGGCGCTATCGTCAACCTCGGTTTCTGCCTTATCCGCCTCGCGACGCGAAGAAACATTTCGCTCAGAGCGGATATGTCCGTAGCGAAATCCCTGCTGGTGGCCAATATCCTGTTCTCCATCCTGGGCGGCACCATGTGGTATTTGCAGTTCTTCTTTTACGCCTGGGGACACGCAAGCATTCCCATCGAATACGACTACATGAGCTGGATGCTGCACATGAGTTTCTACGTATTGTGTGGCGGGATCATCGGTCTGGTTCTGAAAGAATGGGCGGGTGTCGGCAGAAAACCGGTACGCATTCTTTGCCTCGGCGCGCTGGTGATTATTCTGGCGGCCAATATCGTCGGTCTGGGAATGGCGCTCTGATTTCGCGTTTTCAAACTTAACGGCAGAGCCTGCTTTGCCGTTATCAATCCGCCGCGATCAGTGAAAAAGGCCGTGGCGGCATCTTTTTTGCCTCAGCAATAAAGCGCTGCCGGTAATCCCTCGGCGAGACACCGTAAGCCCGGTTGAATACCACGGAAAAATAATTACTGTCATCAAAGCCGCATTCAGCGGCCACATCACCAATCGTCAGGTTGCCATAACGCAGCAGGCTCATCGCCCGGCAGAGCCGGAGCTGACGTAAATAACTCATCACACTCAGCCCGGTATGTTGCTTGAATAACGTTCGCAGACTGCGGGGATTGAGCTGATGTTGCTGGCAGAACGTCTCCAGATGGAACGGTTCGGCAATGCCCGCCCGCAGCGCCATCAGCAGTAAATCCAGCTGATGTGCGTCGGGCAACGCGCCGCTGTCTGGCCGGTGGCGGAACCGCAACAAGAGCAGCGCCAGTTGCATCAGCAATGCCTCGCTTAACTGAATGGAAAGCGGCTCTGACTTCATACACTCCTTCGCCAGCTCATCCACTTTATCGCGCAAAACGGACATTCCGAGCGTGCTCAGCCGCCAGTAACGCTGTTCCTGGCTGACATTTTCTCCCGGCAATAATTGCGACCAGTCGGCTTCCAGCCCGAAACGTTCGCGGCAAAACAGCACATTATCGAGCGCCAGCTCATTGGCCGATTCATAGCTGTGGCGGTCTCTGGCGTTGATGTAAAACAGATCACCGCAGGTAATGGGATAAGGGATATCGTTCCAGATATGCATGCCGTTACCACGCCAGACGATCACCAGTTCATCGAAATCGTGATCATGGGTGGGGAAATCCGCCTGCGGATGGCGCTCTTCTACCACCACCGAATTCATCCCGGTCAGAAAGAGGTCATTCTTGTGAAGTCTTAAAGACATAGCAGCAATCCCTACCCGTTTGACGACAAAATAAACGAGGCGGCTCAGGCAAAAAACCTGAGCGCACGAGAGGCACCGCTTAACGTAGCTGATCACGCATGAGTTTTGGCGACACCGAAAATTCCCGACGGAACTGCGTCGAGAAATGGTTACTGTCACTGAACCCGCAGGCATAGGCGATATCGGTAATGCTCTGATCGCTGTGATGTAAACGGCGGCGGGCTTCCAGCAGGCGCAGGCGGTTGAGATATCGCTGCGGCGTCATGCCGGTGTAATGCTTCATCTGCCGGTGCAGCGTGCGCAGGGCCAGCGAAAAACGTTCTGCGGCCTCGGTCCAGTTAACGTCCTCACTGTAATGTGACTGGAGCCATTGCAAAAGTTGATTGACCCTGTTTTCCGAGGTATCTCGCAATTGTGGCTGGAAACAGTCCTGATAAAGCAGGATCAGCAACTGTAAGAACAGGCTTTCACGCGTGGCGATATGTTCCATTTCCACGCTGGCAGGCAGCGCTTCCAGCTGCGCAATGCAGTTCAGCACCTGATGCAGCACGCACGGGCTGAGCTGCCAGTGGATCTGCGACTGATAGTGATGCTCCTGCGGCAGAAAATGGCCGACGTCCTGAATAAAACGAAAGGCTTTCGGCGAACGGAAAAGCACATTGGTCAGCCGCAGGTTATCGACGTTTTCAAACAAATGATGATCGCTGGCACGGACAAAACACACCGTTCCGGCGGTCAGGGTATACGGATTGTCATTAAAGATGTGCACGCCCGATCCGCTTTCCACCAGCATAATTTCGTGGGAATCGTGGTAATGCTCCGGGAAAACGTCTTGCGGAAGACGCCGCTCAACCGTCACGGTCAGCTCAGGTGCCGCAAAATAATCATCACCCTTCAGTAACGTCATTTATCGCCTCCGGTACAAAAAATCATAGGTCTTCGGAAAACAACCCTACCCCGCGCGTGATGTCCTTACCTTCAAACGGCGGCGTGAAAAACGGCATTCACGGTCAGATTTTTAAGATTCCCCCCCTCACGATGAAGATCTGCGGCGAAGATCACAGTCGCCCCCCCGCGCATCTCATGATTTCCAGACCCGCCTCTGGAACAGCTTTCGGCTGATCTGTGATCTGCCTCTGGAACAGCTTTCGGCTGATCTGTGATCTGCCTCGCATCTACCTTTTTAATGCTGCCATCCCGTCAAAACCGGTGGCAATCACCGGAAGGTGACCCCGCAACGCCTCCCCTACACTGGCCGCATATTCAATAAGGAATGGCCGCTATGAGAACTCACCATCTTGCCGCTATTGACCTCGGCGCTTCCAGCGGCCGGGTAATGCTGGCGACGTTTACCCGCCACGATACAGACCCGGCAGCCACGCTGACGCTGAAAGAAATTCACCGTTTTCCCAATAACCTGATGCACGTTGACGGTCACGAAATCTGGGATCTCGATGCGCTGGAAAAACACATTCTCGAAGGGCTGAACCGCCTGGATGCGTCCGGCGTTCAGCTTGACGGTATCGGCATCGATACCTGGGGCGTGGATTATGTCCTGCTTGATGAGCAGGGCCAGCGCGTGGGATTGCCTGTTTCCTACCGTGACAACCGCACGGAAGGCGTGATGGCGCGCATGGAACAACAGCTGAGCCGCGAAGCGATTTACCAGAAAACCGGTATCCAGTTTATGCCGTTCAACACGCTGTATCAGTTGCGGGCATTGAGCGAACAGCAACCCGACGTCGTGAAGAAAGCCGCGCATCTGCTGATGATCCCGGATTATTTCCTTTACCGTCTCACCGGCAAACTGAATCAGGAATACACCAACGCCAGCACCACACAGATGCTGAATATTTCTACCGGCGACTGGGATGATGAACTGCTGAAACTGGCAGGCGTACCACGCCACTGGATGACAAAACCAAGCCAGCCGGGCAATTCACCCGGCCTGTGGCACAGCCCGCGCGGCCGCAGCGTCCCCGTTTTCAGCGTCGCGACACATGACACCGCCAGCGCAGTCGTCGCCGCTCCGCTCACCGGCACGCACAGCGCCTATATCAGTTCCGGCACCTGGTCGCTGATGGGCATCGAAAGCCCGAAAGCGTTCAATCACGCCGGTGCACTGCACGACAATGTCACCAACGAAGGCGGCATCAACGGCAGTTATCGCGTACTGAGAAATATTATGGGGCTGTGGTTATTCCAGCGAGTTTGCCGGGAGCTTAACATTCAGGATCTGCCTTCATTAATTACGCTGGCCAAAAACGTCCCGCCGTTCACCTATCTGATCAACCCGAACGAAGACCGCTTTATTAATCCGACATCAATGGTTGATGCCATCCGCGAAGCCTGCGAGCAGGCCGGAGAACCAGTTCCGAACTCACCGGCCGAACTGGCACGCTGCATTTTCGACAGCCTTGCCATGCTTTACCGCCAGGTTTCCGTGCAACTGGCAACGCTGCAAGGCGAGCCGTTGCGCGACATCCACATTGTCGGCGGCGGCAGCCAGAACCAGTTCCTGAACCAGCTTTGCGCCGATACCTGTCAGGTGAACGTCAGCGCCGGGCCGGTTGAAGCGTCCACGCTCGGCAATATCGGCTGCCAGCTGATGGCCCTTGGTGCCGTAAAAGATGCCGCTGAATTTCGTCGCATTGTCGCCACGAATTTCGAGCAACGCCATTACCTCCCCCGTATTCACGAGGATTTCCCAATTCACTGGCGCCGTTTTCAGGCGCTCTGTCACGCCAATGAGGAGCTCGCAGTATGACTTCATCTATCGACAACGCATGGACGCTTGCTAAAGAACGTTTCGCCCAGCTGGGCATTGATGCCGAAGCCGCAATCAAACAACTCGATACCCTGCCGGTTTCAATTCATTGCTGGCAGGGGGATGACGTCGCGGGTTTTGAAAATCCGGAAGGCGGGCTGACCGGCGGTATTCAGGCGACCGGGAATTACCCCGGTAAAGCGCGCAATGCACAGCAACTGCGGGCGGATTTAGAGCTGGCGATTTCGATGATCCCCGGTCCTAATCGTCTGAACCTGCACGCTATTTATCTGGAATCCGATACACCGGTTCCGCGCAATGAAATCGAACCGAAGCATTTCACCGGCTGGGTAGACTGGGCGAAGAAAAACAAACTGGGACTGGATTTTAACCCGTCCTGTTTCTCGCATCCGATGAGCGCAGACGGCTTCACGCTCTCCAGCGCCAATCCTGAAATCCGCCAGTTCTGGATTGAACATTGTCAGGCCAGCCGCCGCGTTTCCGCCTCCTTTGGCCGCGCGCTGGGCACGCCTTCCGTGATGAATATCTGGGTTCCAGACGGCATGAAAGATGTCACCGTAGATCGTCTGGCACCGCGCCAGCGCCTGATGAGTGCGCTCGACGAAGTGATTGCCGAGAAGTTTGATATCACCGAACACATCGACGCCGTCGAAAGCAAACTGTTCGGCATCGGCTCTGAAAGCTACACCGTCGGTTCCAACGAATTCTATCTGGGCTACGCCGCCAGCCGTGGCACCGCGCTGTGCCTGGATGCCGGGCATTTCCATCCGACCGAAGTGATCTCCGACAAAATCTCGGCCGCGATGTTGTATGTGCCGCGCCTGCTGCTGCACGTCAGCCGCCCGGTGCGCTGGGACAGCGACCACGTTGTGCTGCTTGACGACGAAACGCAGGCCATCGCCAGCGAAATCGTGCGCCATAACCTGTTCAACCGCGTGCATATCGGGCTGGATTTCTTCGACGCCTCCATCAACCGCATCGCCGCCTGGGTTATCGGCACGCGCAACATGAAAAAAGCCTTGCTGAAAGCGCTGCTGGAACCGACTGACTTGCTGAAAAAACTGGAAGTCGGAGGCGATTACACCGCGCGTCTGGCGCTGTTGGAAGAACAAAAATCGCTGCCGTGGCAGGCCGTCTGGGACATGTATTGCCAGCGCCACGACGTACCGGTTGGCGGCCAGTGGCTGGATACCGTTCGTCATTACGAAACCAGCGTGCTGGCTAAACGCTGATTCTCTGAAAATTTATGGCTTAAAAGCATTCACCTTATTCGCAGGAAAGAACCGATGAAAACATTATTTAGCGCGTGGTTTGTACAGGGCATGGTCAAAGCGACCACCGATATGTGGCTGAAAGGCTGGGACGAGCGCAACGGCGGCAACGTCAGTATGCGTCTGCTGCCGGAAGATGTAGCACCGTACAAAAATGATTTTTACGCCCAGCCGCGTCAGGTTGAACTGACCCAGCACGCGCCGGATCTGGCCAATGAATATTTCATTGTGACCGGCTCCGGCAAGTTCTTCCGCAACGTGCAGCTCGCCCCTGCCGAAGCGCTGACCGTGATCCAGCTCGATGATAAAGGCGCCAGTTACAAAATCCTCTGGGGCCTGACCGCGGGCGGCCTGCCGACGTCTGAACTGGCGTCGCATCTGCAATCTCACGCCGTGCGTAAACGCGTCACTCACGGGCAGGATCGCGTGATCATGCACTGCCACGCCACCAACCTGATTGCGCTGACCTACGTGCTCGAACTCGACAGCGCGAAAATCACCCGCAAGCTGTGGGAATGCAGCACCGAATGTCTGGTGGTCTTCCCCGACGGCGTGGGCATTGTGCCGTGGATGGTGCCGGGCACTGACGGTATTGGCGCGGCAACGTCCGACCGGATGCAACATCACAGCCTGGTGCTGTGGGCATTCCACGGGATCTTCGGCTGCGGCCCGACGCTCGATGATGCGTTTGGCCTGATCGACACCGCTGAAAAATCGGCGGAAATACTGGTGAAAGTGATTTCAATGGGTGGCATGAAACAGACGATCCAAACCGACGAGCTGATTGCGCTGGCTAAACGTTTTGACGTCACACCTTTTGAGGCCGCTTTAAAAGCCTGAACCGGCCATTAAGGCTCCAACCTATTAAAAACCCGGCACAGGAACGATGGAAAGTTTCCTGTCGCCGGGACCGGCGCAGATCAGGAGCCGCGCGGTCAGGGCATTGATTCTTAATAAAATAGAAGAGGGATTTTATATGAGCTTTATGTTGGCATTACCTAAAATCAGCCTCCACGGCCAGGGCGCGATCAGCGATATGGTTGCGATGCTGGCGACAAAACAACCGGGCAAAGCGCTGATCGTTACCGACGGTCAGCTGGTCGAGTTAGGTCTGCTCGATGGCCTGTTCTCCGCACTGAAAACTGCCGGACTGCCGTATGCACTATACGGCGGCGTGGTGCCCAATCCGACTTCCGCGCACGTCGACGAAGGTTTCCGTCAGTATCGGGAAAATCATTGCGATTACCTGATCGGTTTCGGCGGCGGCAGCCCGATTGATACCGCAAAAGGCATCAAAATTCTGACGGCCAATCCGGGGCCGGTGACGATTTATTCCGGCGTCGGCAAAGTGACGAAACCGGGTGTTTTCCTGGTGGCGGTCAATACCACGGCCGGTACCGCAGCGGAACTCACCAGCAACGCGGTGATCATCGACAGCCAGCGGCAGGTGAAAGAAGTCATTATTGATGTGAATCTGATCCCGGATATCGCGGTGGACGATCCGTCGATAATGCTGAAGATCCCGGCAGACGTGACCGCAGCAACCGGCATGGACGCCCTGACGCACGCCATCGAAGCCTATGTTTCAGTCGGCGCGCATCCGCTGACCGATCCGACGGCGCTGGCGGCGATCTCAACCATCACCCGATGGCTGCCAGAAGCGGTGGATCATGGCGATAATATTGAAGCGCGTGAGAAAATGGCGCAGGGACAATATCTGGCCGGAATGGCGTTTAACAGCGCCGGGCTGGGATTAGTGCATGCGCTGGCGCATCAGCCGGGCGCGACGCACAACCTGCCGCACGGCGTCTGTAATGCCATTCTGCTGCCGGTCGTGGAAGAATTTAACCGCGCTTCCGCCCCGCACCGTTTTGCCGATATCGCACGCGCGATGGGTGTGAATACGCAGGGCATCAGCGAAACGCAGGCCAGCTTTGCGGCGATTAAAGCGATTCGTGATTTGTCTGCAAGAGTGGGAATTCCATCAGGATTCAGAGCATTAGGCATTGTCGAAGCCGACATTGAAGGCTGGCTCGACAAAGCGCTGGCTGACCCTTGCGCGCCGTGCAATCCGGGAACTGCAACGCGCGAAGAAGTCCGCGAGTTGTACATGAAAGCGATGTGATCTTGCTTCTCCCCCTTCGCAGGGGGAGGAGCTTTCCCTTCACCTGCAAGAATCTCCCTGGAGTAAACATGATCCGTAAATCCTTCGTTATGCAGGTCAACCCGAACGCGCATGCGGAATATCAGCGGCGGCATTCGCCGATCTGGCCGGAACTGGCGGAGACCCTGAAAGCGCACGGCGCGCACCACTACAGCATTTTTCTGGATGAAAAACGTAACCTGCTGTTCGGGTATGTGGAGATTGAATCAGAAGAAAGATGGAACGCCGTGGCGAAGACGGAAATCTGCCAGCAATGGTGGAAGCATATGGCAGACGTGATGCCTGCCAATGCCGATAACAGCCCGATCAGCAGCGATCTTAAGCCGGTCTTTTACCTCGATTAACCCGCGGTTCCCCGCTTTTTCCTTGCGCGGCAGACTGACCGTTTTTACTCTGAGCCGCTCTGGCCGCCGCCGGTTTTTTCCCTGCACGGAATTCTGTGGATTTGCCTTTTCCGGTCGCCGGATTTTGCGCTTTGGAGCCGGTGAAACGCGTCGCGGCCGGTTTGTCTTTTCCGGAACGTGATGGCGTAAATTTCGGATCGAAGCCGTCCGGCGGCACCAGACAATCCGGGCGAATGCCGATCAAACGGCGCATCCCCATTGCCGTCAGTGCTTCGCGGATCACCGGCCAGTTCACCGAATCGTGATAACGCAGCAACGCTTTATGCAAGCGACGCTGACGATCGCCTTTCGGCACCACCACGTCCTCACTTTTGTAATCCACTTTGCCGAGCGGGTTTTTGCCGCTGTAATACATGGTGGTCGCGCTGGCGAGCGGTGACGGGTAGAAGTTCTGCACCTGATCAAGCCGGAAGCGGTTCTTCTTCAGCCACAGCGCCAGATTGATCATATCTTCGGTGCGCGTCCCCGGATGGGCGGAGATGAAGTACGGGATCAGATACTGCTCTTTTCCGGCCTGTTTGGAATAGCTGTCGAACAGCTCTTTGAACCGGTAATAGCTGCCCATTCCCGGTTTCATCATTTTCGACAACGGCCCGGTTTCGGTGTGTTCCGGCGCAATTTTCAGATAGCCGCCGACGTGATGTTCGGCCAGCTCCTTGATATAACGCGGATCTTCCACCGCCAGATCGTAACGCACGCCGGAGGCGATCAGGATCTTCTTGATGCCTTTCAGGCTGCGGGTGCGGCGATAAAGATTGATGGTCGGCTCATGGTTGGTGTCCATGTGCGTACAGATTTCAGGATAAACGCAGGATGCGCGGCGGCAGCTTTGCTCCGCTTTTGGCGACTGACAGCGCAGCATATACATGTTGGCCGTCGGGCCACCGAGATCGGAAATCACGCCGGTAAAACCGGGCACGCTGTCGCGGATCTCTTCGATTTCGCGGACGATCGACGCTTCTGAACGGCTCTGAATGATCCGCCCTTCATGTTCAGTGATCGAACAAAACGCACAACCGCCGTAACAGCCACGCATGATGTTGATCGAAAAACGAATCATGTCATACGCCGGGATCGTCGCTTTGCCGTAAGACGGGTGCGGCACACGCTGGAACGGCAGGCCAAACACTTCGTCCATTTCTTCCGTGGACAGCGGGATCGCCGGAGGATTAATCCACACATAACGATCGCCGTGTTTTTGCATCAGCGCCCGCGCGCAGCCTGGGTTGGTTTCGTGATGCAAAATACGTGAGGCGTGCGCGTACAACACTTTGTCGCCCTTCACTTTTTCAAACGACGGCAGCAGGACGTAGGTTTTCTCCCAAGGCTTCGGCTTTGGCGCGCGAACGGTGACCGGCTGCGGCGCATCCGGCGCAGGAAGTTCCCCTTCAGAGCACGGTAAATCTTCACCGTACGGGTTCATGATCGGCTCAATTCTGCCGGGTTTATCGAGCCGCGTGGAATCGACCCCGCTCCAGCCAGTCAGGGCAGTTTTACGCATCACGGCGGTATTTCGCACGTCGTGAATATCCGTAATCGATTCACCCGCCGCCAGACGGTGCGCCACTTCCACCAGCGGGCGTTCGCCGTTGCCGTAAATCAGCATGTCCGCTTTGGAATCCACCAGCACCGAACGGCGCACGGTATCGGACCAGTAATCATAATGCGCGATACGCCGCAGGCTGGCTTCAATGCCGCCGAGTAATACCGGCACATCGCTGAACGCTTCTTTGCAGCGCTGCGTGTACACCATCGTCGCACGATCCGGGCGTTTTCCGCCGACATTGCCCGGCGTATAAGCATCGTCGTGGCGCAGTTTCCGGTCAGCGGTATAGCGGTTAATCATCGAATCCATATTTCCGGCCGTCACGCCGTAAAACAGATTCGGTTTTCCGAGCCGCATGAAATCGTCTTTATTCGTCCAGTCCGGCTGCGCGATGATCCCCACGCGGAATCCCTGCGCCTCCAGCATTCGGCCGATGATCGCCATCCCGAAACTCGGGTGATCAACATACGCGTCGCCGGTCACCACGATCACATCACAACTGTCCCAGCCGAGTTCATCCATTTCCGCCCGGGTCATCGGGAAAAACGGCGCGGTGCCGTAACATTCGGCCCAGTAGCGCGGGTAAGAAAACAATGTGCGATCGGGTTGGATCAGACTGATTGGCATAGGAGGTTCTTCGTTCGACGGCAAATAATTGGCCGCAAATTATACGGGGGCTACAATTTCGACGGGCGAGCAAATCACTCAGTTTTGATTTAGATCAGTTTTTGTTTTGGGTGCAAAAAAGGCCTGCCGGTTTCCCCGCAGGCCTTTTCTTTATTCTTTAAACAGATCGGTACTTCAAACACTTTTTCGACAGTGACAACGTCCGGACCGGCTCGCTGTACGGGTGTTTAGTTACAGGCCAAAACTTTAATCGCCAGACCGCCGGTGGATGTTTCACGGTATTTCGAGTTCATGTCTTTGCCGGTTTCGTACATGGTTTCGATGACTTTATCGAGGCAAACGCGCGGCTCGCTGGTGCGGCGAAGCGCCATGCGCGAGGCGTTAACGGCCTTCACCGCTGAAATCGCATTTCGCTCAATGCACGGCACCTGAACCTGCCCGGCCAGCGGATCGCAGGTCAGCCCGAGATGGTGTTCCATTGCGATTTCTGCCGCCATAAAGACCTGCGCGGTGCTGCCACCCAGCAGTTCAGTCAGACCCGCTGCCGCCATGGAACAGGCCACGCCGACTTCGCCCTGACAACCGACTTCAGCACCAGAAATCGAGGCATTCATTTTGAACAGAATGCCGACTGCGCCGGAGGCAAGGAAGAAACGGCTGTAAGAATCAGGGCTGATCGGGCGGATAAACTGGTCGTAGTACGTCAGCACCGCCGGAATAATCCCGCACGCGCCGTTGGTCGGCGCAGTCACCACGCGGCCACCTGCCGCATTTTCTTCATTCACCGCCATCGCATACATGTTGATCCAGTCAACAACGCCCATCGGATCGACATTATTTTTATCCTGCGTAACCAGAATACGACGCAGAGCCGCCGCACGGCGGTTGATTTTCATCGGGCCAGGCAGTAACCCTTCCGTATGAATACCGCGGGTGATCCCTTCGCTCATCACATTCCAGATGGCCGCAAAATGATCGCTGATTTCTGTCCGCGTGTGACTTGCCAGTTCGTTTTTCAGCATCAGCGCCGACAAGGACAGGCCGGTTTCCGTGCAATGTTTTTGCAGGTCGCTGGCCGAACGGAACGGGTACGGGCGCACGACAGGATTTTCATCCTGCACGCCAAATTTGCTGGCTTCGACGATAAAGCCGCCGCCGATGGAATAATAGGTTTGGGTATACAGCAGTTCATCACGATTAAAAGCGCTGATGGACATGCCGTTTTCATGCAGCGGCAGGTTGCTGGTGTGGAAATTCATGCCAGAACCGGCCGGGAAATCCACCTCTTTCGCCCCTTTGCCCAGCATCAGACGCCCGGACGTTTCCACCTGCTGTATAAAACCGGGGATCGCATCGATATCAACGTCATCCGGCATGTTGCCGGCCAGCCCCATAATGATAGCCAGATCAGTATGATGACCTTTTCCGGTCAATGATAAAGACCCGTAAACATCCACAACAATGCGGGTTGTCTGGTCAATATGGCCTGAAGAGATAAGTTCATCGGTGAATATTTTCCCGGCTTTCATCGGGCCGACAGTATGCGAACTGGAAGGGCCAATACCAATTTTGAAAATATCGAAGACGCTGATCACGGTGGACTCCCTGTCTGAATAGGATAAAGGATTAAATAAAGAGACGGTGAATAAAACAGAAGCAGTGAGCGGAATAAAACCCGCTCACCGGATATGACTGTTGAATTAATTAACCTATCAGACTAAATACGATGGCCGACATGGCAATCAGGCCCATAATAACCACGAATACGTTACTGATATGACCGCTGTATTTTCTCATCGCAGGAACTTTGCGAATCGCATACATCGGCATCAGGAATAACAACATCGCAATAATCGGGCCGCCCAGCGTTTCAATCATGCCTAAAATACTTGGGTTCAGCGTGGCAACTAACCAGGTGGTTAATAACATGAAGATGCCGGTATAACGATTCAGGGCTGGCAGCGCAATGGTTTTTCCTTTGCTGCGCAGTGATTTAATCACCATCCCGTTGAAACCTTCACGCGCGCCCAGATAATGGCCGAGGAAAGATTTGGTAATCGCAATAAAGGCAATAAACGGCGCAATATAGGCAATCACCGGGTTAGCGAAATGGTTGGCTAAATAAGACAGAATAGAAACGTTCTGTGCTTTAGCTTCCATCAGGTTTTCCGGAGACAGGCTCAGGACGCAGCTGAAGACGAAGAACATCACCGTCAGCACCATCATGATGTGGCTAAAGGCCAGAATGCGTGAGCATTTTTTCTCAGCGTCTTCACCGTACTCTTTGCGTTTTGCGACAGCAAAAGAGGAGATGATCGGGGAATGGTTGAAGGAGAACACCATCACCGGAATGACCAGCCACAGCGTCATCAGCATCCCGTGGCCCACGCCGTTACCGGACAGAGACACATTTTCAAATACCGACGTATTCCAGTTAGGAATAAGGTACAGCGCCAGCGCCATCAGCACGGCAACAAACGGGAAGACCAGAATGCTCATCGCTTTCACGATCATATCTTGCCCGAAATGCACCAGCGTCATTAAGCCGAGGATCAGGATTAAGGACAGCAAGGCACGCGGTGGCGCATTCATGTGCATCTGGTGAATAATAAAACTCTCAACCGTATTGGTAATCGCCACGCTGTAAACTAAAAGGATGGGATAAATGGCGAAGAAATAAAGCAGGGTAATTAACTTACCGGCTGAAATACCGAAATGCTCTTCAACAACTTCCGTAATATCTTCGCCCGCATTCTTACCGGATAATACAAAGCGCGTTAATCCACGGTGAGCAAAGAAAGTCATTGGGAAGGCAAGAATTGCCATGATAATTAACGGTATTAAACCGCCAATGCCTGCATTAATAGGAAGAAATAGAACACCTGCACCAATTGCCGTTCCGTAGAGGCCTAACATCCACATGGTGTCAGTTTTACGCCAGGAACTTACCGATTTTTTAGACAGTGTCCCGATTGTTGTATTATCCATGATTCCTCAGTACCTAATTATAAAAATAATTCCGTTTTCCCCAGGAATGGTTGATGTTTTTTTACTGCACCCGTCATCGAAAAAACCACCCTGACGGACAAAACATACCATTAATGCGGGCATGATACCTATCGGTAGCATAAAAATCTGGGTAACAACCTGGCTTTGAGATCATGATCACGAATAACGTAATATTCCCGCCTAATATTCCTTTAAATTCAGAATCATTAACATTTCCTGCAATTTTGATTCATCAAATAGTGATTCCGATAACATTTATTTTTTGTCATATTTTGTTATCCCCGTGACTATTATTTAAATAACGGTTGAATTGCCATCAAAGTGTATTATTTATCACCTGTGGGGCACACGCCAGATCGACTAAAAAACAAACAACTTTAAAATCAAAATCATTAAATTTGCTTCAGGATGCGCCGTTTCCCTGCTTTGTGTAAAAAATTCGAAACAAAGCGGACGACGTAACAACATGAAAAATTTTTTATTGACGCTTTCAGAAGTATTGCCGATAAAGTTATTCTTATTCTGGAGAAATAATTTCAACCGGAAGAAATGCTGAGCGACTCAATGGGAAAAGCCCGATCTCTTTTTTGCCTGTCAGTAAAGACTCATTCCCGCCGTTTTTTGAAGGCTGCGTATGGCTTTGCGCTGCTGACATTGCTTTTAGCCGTTCCGCTGGCACCCGGCGTGGCAGAAACCGACGATGACGCCACGAATGCCGCCGTCGCGCAGACGGTTAACGGCATTCTCAGCTATTCGCGCTGGCCTGCCGGTACGGCGTCTTCGGCCCTGACCTTGTGCATCGTCCCGCCGGTAAAATACGCCGCGCAATTAACGCCGGACGGCAGCGCATTTTCCGGCAGATCCCTCAAGATTTTAACCCTTCCTATAGACAGCCCGCTGCTGACGTCGCAGTGCGACGCCATTTATTCCGGCAGCACGACAGCCGGTCAGCAGACCGATTTACACCAGCGCCTGGAAGGGCATGCCATTTTGACCATTGGCGAACAGGACGATGCCTGCGCATTACTGAACGCATTTTGTCTGGTGATTACAGCACAACACACCGGTTTTAAATTGAATCTGGATACGCTGTCACGCAGCGGCGTACGGGTTAATCCCGCCGTATTACAACTTGCCAGGGAAAAGGAGTGACCATGGAAAATAAAATTCCTGTTCCTGACACCGAACAGCAGAGCACGCGCACGACGCTGAGCGCCGCACTGAACAGAATCCATGTGATTGTTATTGTGACGGCGATTGGTCTTGCGGGCTTTTTACTGACCCTGCTGGCCCTGATCGCTTTGCGTTCGCACGCCGAAAGTAATCTTGAGCTGACGGCGCGTGCTATTGGCTACACCACAGAAGCGGCGCTGGTCTTTAACGACCCGACCGCGGCGCATGATTCGCTGGAGTTTATCGCCAGACGCGGTGATTTTACGCAGGCGAAGATCCTGACGCCTGCCGGGGCGACGTTTACCGAATGGCAGCGCCCGATCAACAGCAACTGGGACAAGCTCGGGCAGTTTGTCGGACATCTCGCGTTCCCGGAGCCGATTACCACACAGGTGATTCACTCCGGTTCCGTCATCGGCACAATCTGGCTGGCCGGTAACGGCACCAGCCTGATTGGCTTCCTGCTGGAAACCGTGCTGAGCCTGCTCGGGTGTCTGGTGCTGACGGCGCTGGTCGCACTCTATTTTTCCCGCCGGATGCAGAAAGGGATCGTCGATGCGCTGGGCCACATTACGCGGGTTACGCACGAAGTGAGCGCTAACCGCTCTTTCAGCCTGCGCGTGCCTTCTGCCCCGATTGTTGAGCTGCATACGCTGAGCCAGGACTTCAACAGCCTGCTGACCGAGCTGGAAGCCTGGGAAAACCATATGCGTAACGAAAACAGTTCGTTGACACAAAAAGCGTTGCACGATGGATTGACCGGTCTGCATAATCGCGCGTTCTTTATTGATACGCTGAATCAGTGCTTCAACCCGATGCGTCCGCCGCTGTCGCTGGCCCTGTTGTTTATTGATGTCGATAACTTCAAGGAGATCAACGACACGCTCGGACATGCCGCCGGTGACCGTGTGCTGATGGTGATTGGCGAACGGCTGGCGAAAACGCTGCGTCAGGGCGATGTGCTGGCACGTCTGGGTGGCGATGAGTTTGCTATCCTGCTCGACCCGATGATATCCACGGCGGAAGCCGTGGCCTTCGCCGAGCGGATTGTCGATATCATGAAAACGCCGGTCATCCTGCTCAATAACAAGACGCTGGATGTTTCCCTGAGTATCGGTATTGCGTTGTCGCCTTCACAGGCGAACAGCGCGAAAGAACTGCTCGAAAAAGCCGACGAAGCGATGTATCGCTCGAAAAAAATATCCGGCAGCTGCTGGCATGTCTCTTCTGGCATGCCGCTGCCTGTTGTGATGAAAGACTAAAAGGAGTTAACACACATGCATAATAACAATCGTTTTAAAACCTGGTGCCAGTATGCCGGAATGGCACTTTGCATTATTTTCCTGGCGGCCTGTCAGGCTAAACCGGTGACCGGATTAACCCCGGAACAAATCGCGGTTCTGCAAAAAAATGGCTTCACCCAAACGGATGCGGGCTGGGAACTGGGTCTGGATGCCAAAGTTCTGTTTGGCAATAATCAGGACAAACTTTCCGCTGACAGTAAGCAGACGGTGGAAAAACTGGCGAGCGAACTTCTGCACGTCGGCCTGAACAAAGTGAACCTCGACGGCCATACCGATAACTACGGCGACGCCAGTTACAACACCGACCTGTCGCTGCGCCGCGCCAATACCGTTGCCGCCGCCTTTGCCGACGCCGGAATGCCGCGTGCCAATATCCAGACCCGAGGATTAGGCCAGAGCCAGCCGGTTGCCAGCAATAAGACGCAGGCCGGACGCGCCCAGAACCGCCGGGTTTCTGTGATTATCGTGGTGTAATTTAGAGCAATCCCACCAGATGCAGCGCGGCCTTGCAGTTATCTGTTCTGCGCCAGGCCAGCGCGATCTGCGTGGTTAATGTCTGCCCTGCCAGGGGCAGACAGCGCACATTGTTTTCATCAATCTTACTCAGCGACGCCGGCACCACCGCATAACCAAACCCTGTCGCCACCATACTCAGCGCCGACGTAATTTGCGGACATTGCTGCCCGAAGCGCGGCGTAAATCCCGCATCTTCACACGCCTGCGTTACGGCGTCGTACAACCCCGGCGATAAATCGCGGGGAAAAGTGATCAGCGTATCGTGGCGCAGCGCCGCCAGACGCACGTCTTTCCCCTGGCTCAGCGGATGCTTTTTCGGCAACGCCACCATCATTTCTTCGATATCCAGCACCTTAAAACTGAAGTCCTTGCTGCGTTCGCAAGGCAGGCGGATAAACGCTGCGTCCAGCGCGCCCTCGCCCATTGCGGTCATCAGCCCTGCCATATCCTTTTCCTGCGGCTCCAGCACGATGCCCGGATATTTATCCCGAAAACGGTGCAGCAGCGCAAAAACCTGCGGGTTAAACGCCGTCGAAGTGGCGAAACCGATACGCAACGTCCCGTTGATTCCGCGCGCCACGGCACGGGTTCTTTCAAAGGCGGCATCGGTGAGTTTGATGATGGTCAGGGCGTCGTCGTAGAGCACTTTTCCGGCTTCGGTCAGCTCGACGCCACGGGTCAGGCGCTTGAGTAAAGGGGTGCCGATTTCATGTTCAAGCCGCTGGATTTGCTGGCTCAGGGGAGGCTGGGAAATGCCCAGTTGTTCAGCCGCACGGGTGAAGTGGCCCGTCCCAGCGACTGCGACAAAATAGCGCAGATGACGAAGTTCCATATCAAAAACGTCTCAAAGTGAACACCTCGTCATATTGGAACTTCCGGCTGAATCGCGTCAACCTTTAATCAGTTAAGTTAATCATTCGACCGGAGCCCCCTGCATGAAAACCCATTCTGAATCCTGTTCCTGCGTCACCGAATTTGCCCGCACGGCCTCGGCGTTTAACCAGCGACATCCCGACCGCGTTTTATACCAGTCATCCCTGATGAGCGCCCTGCTCAGCGGCGTCTACGAAGGCGAGACGACGATGGCCGACCTGCTGGAGCACGGCGATTTTGGCCTCGGCACCTTCAACCATCTCGACGGAGAACTGATTGCTTTTAACAGCAATATCTTCCAGTTGCGCGGCGACGGCAGCGCACGACGCGCCCTGCCCGAACAAAAAACCCCGTTTGCGGTGATGACATTCTTTAATCCTACGAATGAATACGTGATCGACAAACCGCATACCCGCGGGCAGATCCACGCGGTGATCGACCGCGCCGTGGCCAGCCAGAACACGTTCTGCGCGCTGCGCATCGACGGTGAATTCAGCCGCGTGGAGACGCGCACCGTGCCGGAACAGCAGCGCCCGTATAAGCCGATGCTGGAAGCCATCGAAGCCCAGCCGACGTTTCACATCGAGCACAGTCAGGGCGTGCTGATTGGCTTTCTGACCCCGGCGTATATGCAGGGCATCAATGTGGCGGGTTATCACGAACACTTTATTAATCAGGCACGCAGCAGCGGCGGCCATGTTCTGGATTATCAGGTTGAGAGCGGCGTGCTGACGTTCGGCACCGTTGAAAAGCTGCTGATCGACTTCCCGCAGGACAGCGATTTCCTGCACGCCGATTTAAATCCCGATGATTTAAACGATGCGATTCAGTCCGTTGAGAGTTAACAGCCCGCAGGTAAAAGGAAAACACCATGAAAAATTCAGACCCTAAAATCGAATGGAAATGCGGCGCAGATCTGGTCGTCGCTCAGCTTGAAGCACAGGGCGTAAAACACGTATTCGGCATTCCCGGCGCGAAAATCGACCGCGTTTTCGATTCCCTGATCGACTCCAGCATCATCACTATTCCGGTCCGCCACGAGGCCAACGCCGCCTTTATGGCCGGTGCCGTCGGCCGTCTGACCGGCAAAGCGGGCGTCGCGCTGGTGACGTCCGGCCCCGGCTGTTCGAACCTCATCACCGGCGTCGCCACGGCGACATCAGAAGGCGACCCGCTGGTCGCTCTCGGCGGCGCGGTAAAACGTGCCGACCACGTAAAACAGGTTCACCAGACGATGGATACCGTCGCGATGTTCCGCCCGGTAACCAAATATTCTGCGGAAGTGACCTCCTCTTCCGCGCTGGCCGAAGTGATGGCAAACGGCTTTCGCGCCGCCGAGTTCGGGCGTCCGGGCGCAGCGTTCATCAGCCTGCCGATGGACATCGTCAACGAACCCGCCAGCGGCAAACTCCTGACATCACCACCGCCCGTGCTGGGCAGCGCGCCGCACGATGCCATTTTGCAGGTCGCGCGGCTGTTAAAACAGGCCAAAAACCCGGTTCTGCTCCTCGGCCTGATGGCCAGCCAGCCGCGCAACGCCGAAGCCATCCGCCGTCTGCTGCACAAAAGCGATTTGCCGGTCACCAGTACTTATCAGGCCGCCGGCGTTATCGATCAGGCGTCTTTCCACCGGTTCGCCGGGCGCGTGGGGCTATTCAATAATCAGGCCGGTGACCGCCTGCTGCGCAATGCCGATTTAGTGATCACCATCGGTTACAGCCCGGTCGAGTACGAACCGGCGCAGTGGAATAACGAGAATGCCGAGCTGGTACACATCGACGTGATGCCCGCCGAAACCGACAGCGAATACCTGCCGGATGTCGAACTGGTGGGCGATATCGCCGATACGCTCGACCTGCTGACCGAACAAATCCAGCAGCATTTCGTGCTGAGCACCTCGTCCATCGCGATTCTGGAAGACCGCCGCCAGCAACGCGAACTGCTGGATCAAAAAGGCCGGAGCCTGAACCAGTTCGCCATCCACCCGCTGCGCCTGGTGCGCGCGATGCAGGACATCGTCAACAGCGACGTCACGTTATGCGTCGACATGGGCAGTTTCCACATCTGGATCGCCCGTTACCTTTACAGCTTCCGCGCGCGTCAGGTGCTGATTTCCAACGGCCAGCAAACCATGGGCGTCGCGCTGCCGTGGGCGATTGGCGCGGCGCTGGTTGATCCCGGCCGCAAAGTGGTGTCCGTTTCCGGCGACGGCGGCTTTATGCAATCGAGCATGGAACTGGAAACCGCCGTCCGGCTGGGCGTGAATTTGCTGCACATCATCTGGGTCGATGAGGCCTACAACATGGTCGCCATCCAGGAGGAGAAAAAATACCAGCGCACCTCCGGCATCCAGTTCGGCCCGATAGATTTCAAAGCCTACGCCGACGCGTTCGGCGCCAAAGGTTTCGCCGTCACCTCCGCCGAAACCCTGGAAAGCACCCTCCGCGCCGCGATGGACGTACAAGGCCCCGCCGTCGTCGCCGTCCCGGTGGACTACAGTGACAATGCGTTGCTGATGGGACAACTGGAGATGGGGGCGATGTTTTAGGGGGGGAATAATGAGGCGCAGATATGCGCCTCGCATTATTTTATTACTTGTTTTTAAGGTGTTTTTTTAGTTCTTCGATCGATAATGCTGTTTTTTTTCTATGTAGCATAGCGTGGCAATTAGGACAGACAGGCCGTAAATCTTTAACAGGATCGACTTCATAAGCTTTCCCAATTTCACCTAACGGCTTTAGATGATGCACATGGATGAAGTTTTTACCCAATTCTCCGTAAATCTTTTCAAATTCAAAACTACAAACTACACAGACGTACCCATAATGATCGACGCACTTCTGACGAGCTTCTGGATCTCGCTCATAAGCGTTGATAGTAATAGTTTTGACAGCACCCTCAGTAAAAGTCTCTTGCTCAGAAACCTCTTCTGGCAAGCGGACCGACTCTTCAATATTTGTAAAAGACCATAAGACTTCAACAGGCTGCGTATTTCTAACGGTTTCAGGTTTTCCTAAACCAGCAAAGGTGAAAGGGTCGCGATCGTTTGAACGATAAAATACAAAGACCTCACTATCGGCAGCAGTCAAATTTATGATTGATTTTTGACCAATGTGAGATTTTGCTTTTCCATGCCACAACAAATCCTCATTGATAAAATAATTACCATGATCATCACCTGTACGCCCAGCTCCGCCGATATTGCAAAAAATGAAATGCCTACCTTCATAAACTCTATATCCCGTATGCCATTCACCTTTTTGCTTCGCTAATGGCACCCCGCAAACCCGATAAACATCAGCTCTCGTGTACTTATGTCCAACTTTAAAATCGTAACTTGGCATGTTCAATCCTTAGCGCTTGCCCGCTAGTAATATAATTTACCCATATAAGCTAGGAATTATTTTATCGATTGATCAGCCGCATGAATATTAGGAAGATTAATTATATGTTTCCTTTAAATTTACATCCCTTTTCCAAGACATCTCGCAAGAATGAAAACTGCCTAAAAATTCTTCTTACTGTATAAATTCCCATGATGTAGTCTCTCCTCACTGCGGCAAAACCCGCAGTCAGAATTAGCGTTCTGTCCCAGTTTGGTGCCATCAACTCTATGAAAATAGAGCAAATGTGGTACGGTCTGCACTCACCCAAATTATGGTGGCTCAGGCAGTGGCTTCTCAGGAGGCACCGGATTCCAGACTGGCCGGAACGCTAACGCTGTTTGAGCTACCACCATCGGGATTAGCGTCTCTGGAGGTAGTTAATCAACTATCAGCTGGAGAATTAAAATGGAATTTTATACTACCGCTCTGCTCAACACCTCCGCACAGGAGGCAGCCCATGTCTGACCTTTATGACAATACACAGCTGGAACTCGAAGAGATCGTCGATCAATGCCGCGCACTGGCTTATGCGATCGTGACGCTGGATAACGCGCAGGCCAAAGATTTGCTGGGCTTTATTCTTTGTGAGCGGTTAGAGGTGCTGAATCTGGCATTGGAACTGCCGTTTACCGATGATGACATCGTTGTAGAGGAAGAGCCGCTGGCGGCATAACGCTGGGATTCAGGGCGTAAAAAAGCCAGCGCATTTCGGCGCTGGCAATTGAAAACACGAGGCAATCGGTAATTAGAAATCGTAGAACACGGTAACCCAGGTCTGATCGGGTTCGCTGTCGGTAGAATGCGCCAGTGTGCGTTCGACATAAACGGACAGGCCGTAACCAATCGTGGTGCCCGCACCAAAATAGGTGTGGTTTGCATGGAAATCTTCGCCGCCTTTCAGTTGCAGGGAATCCGCTGCGACGTAAGGTTGGATAGATTTCAGGAACGGTTTGTCGATGTTAAAGGTATAACCGACGAAACCTTCAACGCCGTAGCCGCTGCCCGCAAAGTAATGATCAACCGGATTGGCGCGAGTGCTTGGCACAAAGTCTTTGTAATAACTGCCGGTTCCGACGATATACCAGTTACCCGGCTGCCAGGTTAACGCCGTACCCGAAAGCTGCTGGTGATAATCTTTTTCATTGTATTGATTATCTTTAACTGTCGCGTCGGTCACGCTATAGGCTGCGCTCCAGACTAAATCTTTGGTCAGCTTATAATCGAAACCTAAACCGCCGCCATTATTACGACGATAATATTGATTTTCACCGGCAGCGATTTGGTCTTCCGGCAGCAAATAGTTTGCATATAACGTCAGAGGGCCAAAGTCGTTGGTATATTTAATACTGTTCTTCGGTTTATTGGCACCGTCGTAGTTGCCGTTAATACCAATACCTGTACCGCCCGCGTGACCATCGTTATCCCAGACGTCGCTTTTAATCCCGACGACGGAATAATAAATCCCGTACTGGTGGCCGTAGGTTAATGTCCCGTAACGGTCGTCTTTAAACCCGGCATATAACTGACGCTGAGTATCACGGCGTGCGCCTTCTTCATAATGCCCGTCCATGCCCAGCAGGTGCGCCATGTCCACACCCAGCTCGTAGTAAGCGATGATGGAGGTGTCTTGCGTCAGTTTATAATCACCACGGAAACGGAAGCGTGTACCGCCGTCATGACCATTTTTATAATAGCCCGGCTCTTCGCCGTTATTGAAAATCCACTCAGGACGAATACTCCCGCCCACCTGTAAACTTAACGGTGCCAGCAAAGAATTACTCTGAGGATTTTTATCTAAAACAGTAATCTCGGCCTGCGCACTTGCCGATAAAGCCGACAGCACGACACCGCCAATTAACATTGACGCTTTTAAATTGTTCATTATTACCCTGTCATTATTATTTATGTGATGTGTGAGCGGTCTTGCGCCGCGTATAAATAATTAACATAGGTAAGACGGGCGACAAAGTGAAAATTCAGAAAGTTCCCTATAAGAAAAAGATATATACGGTTTACTAATTCGACATTATTATTTTTAAATGTAACACGGGAAAACAAAATGTATATTAAAGATTAATTAACCCGCAGATTGTTTGTAATGCAATCAAATGTAAATACAATGCTGCTTTAAACAGAAATATTTAATAACAATTATCGGGTAAAAATAGCACCTATAATTAAATCATGCCTGCGTGATAATTACATTACGTTATAACCACTTTATATCATTATTGTGATCACCGTTATAATCCCTGCTGACAGAATAATATTTTGCAAAGCCTGTTACTTATTAATCAATTTCATTTTTTATTTCTTTAATCCCTTTTTGATGAGGGGAAATGCAGGGTTTGGTGGGTTTCAGGCAGGTCTGATGAATGAGGTTCAAAGCACAAAAAAGGGTTCCCCCGTACCGGCAGAAACCCTTTTCTCACTTGTATTGCGTTCAGCTCACCGAGACTTTCCGGCGGCGTTTATCGAGGTCTTTGATGAGTTTATTCACCTGCTCGTCGGCAAACATTTCTTCGAGAGTGCAGGAAAGTTTGCGACGCCAGTTCGGGTATTCGTCGCTGGTGCCGGGGACGTTGACCGGCGCGTCCATGTCGAGCCAGTCTTCCGGTTGCAGGCCGAGTAACGCACAGGCGCTGTCGGCGACGTAGCGTTGCAGCCCTCGGTTGAGCACCGGCGTCATTTCCATTAATGCGGCTTTGTGTCCGGTTTTCTTCGGAATGCAGTCGTAATGATGCAACCCGTCGAGCAGCCCCTGACGCGCACGCGCACGGTCGGCGTACAGTTCCTGTAAAACCTCTTCGTCACGGTAAAGTCCGAGCGTTTTACCGAGCGCCAGATCGTCGCTTTGCCAGTAACCGCGCAGCGTCGGCAGGTCGTGCGTGGTGATGGTCGCCATCGCCTGAACCGGGTACGACTGCGGCGCACGGAAGTTGTTTTCCTCATCGCGCTCGAAATACAGCACTTTATAGGAATACACACCGCCCTCGCGCAGCTTGCTGACGATCTCCACCGGCACGGTGCCCAGATCTTCGCCGATAACCATGCAGCGGTGACGCTGACTTTCCAGTGCCAGAATCGCCAGCAGATCGTCCACCGGATATTGCACATACGCGCCTTTATCCGCCGTTTCTCCGGCCGGGATCCACCACAAACGCAGCAGCGTCATCACATGATCGATACGCAACGCGCCGCAGCTGGTCATGTTCGAACGCAGCAGATCGATAAACGGCTGGTAGCCGCGTCTGACCATCACATGCGGATCCATCGGGCGCAGATCCCAGTTCTGGCCGAGCGGCCCGAGAATATCCGGCGGCGCGCCGACCGAGGCTTTCAGGCAATACAGCTCGCCGTCGCCCCAGGTTTCAGAACCGCCTTCGACGACGCCCACCGCCAAATCGCGGTATAACCCCATCGGCATGTCCTGCTGCTGGCTGGTGCGATAGCAGTTTTCGAACTGGATTTCCGCCAGCCATTGCAGCCACAGGTAAAACTCGACATCTTCAGCGTGTTGCTCGCAGAAAGCGCGAACCGCCGGGCCACGGGCGTCGTGATATTTTTCCGGCCAGCGGTTCCAGCCGAGCGCGACATCCGTTTCTTTCGCCAGATGCTCATACAGCGCATCAAACGCCGCCTGCAAATACAGACTTTCGCCGCCCTGTTTCACGAAACTGGCCAGCGATTTCACCTGATGATCCTGCGTTTTACGGCCCCGGAAATGCGTATAGGCCAGCCGTAACCCTTCGAGTTTCAGCGGCATGACTTCCGCGTAATCCACCCATTCACTGGCGCGCGCGGCCTGCAAACGCTGCTGCGTCAGCGGCTGGTTCCACCAGATTTGGGCTTCCGGACTCTGCTTAAAATCGTCTACGGCGCTGACATCGATATAAATGACGTTCAGCCAGCGGCGCGAAGACGGGCTGTACGGGCTGGCCGCCACCGGGTTCGCCGGATACAGCGCGTGAATCGGATTAAGCCCGACAAAAGCGCCGCCGCGTTGGGCGACGTTCTTAAGCATCAGATTGAGATCGCCGAAATCGCCGATGCCCCAGTTGCTTTCCGAGCGCAGCGTATAAAGCTGCACGCAGGTGCCCCACAGTTTTTTACCGGCCAGCAAGGCGTCCGGTTCGTAGCAACGTTTCGGGGCGACAATTACCCGGCAATCCCACTGCTGCGCGTCCTGCGTCAGCGTCAGCTGGTGATAACCGGCAGGAATTTTCCCCGGCAGCGCCAGCGTCATTTTGCCGCTGATCCGGCCCTGTTGTTTTGCGCCGTTTTCCAGCTGCAACGTCCAGCCAAATTCCCCTTCTCCGCTGACCGGCAGCGCCAGACGGCTGCCGGACACAAAGACTTTAACCGGCGGAACCGGTGTTGCAGCCGGGCGATGCCCGGCCTTCCAGCCCATAGCAGACAACAGTTCGCGCTTGGTTTCCGGCGCGATGGCCTGCTGCTTGCCATGTGCATTAATGAAACCAGAGGAAATACCCGCCTCCCTGGCGGCCTGCTCCAGTACTTTGTTCTCCATGCGGGCTCCTTAACGTTTCGCCTGCCAGATCCGCTGCTGATAATCGCGAATCGAACGGTCGGAACTGAACATCCCGACGCGGGCAGTATTGAGAATAGTTTTGCGCGTCCACGCGTCCTGATCGCGGTACAAGGCATCGACTTTTTGCTGTGCCGCGCAGTAATCCGCGAAGTCCGCCAGCACCAGATACGGGTCACCGCCGCCGAGCAGGCTGTCGAGCATCAGGCTGAACGCCTGTGTGTCGCCGTTGCTGAAGAAGCCGCTTTCCAGCTCTTTCAGGATCTTATCCAGATGTTTGTCTTTCTTACGGATTTTGAGCGGATCGTAGCCTTTGGCCTGCAACGCTTTCACCTGATCGACGGTATTGCCGAAGATGAAGATGTTCTCTTCGCCGACCTGTTCCGCAATCTCGACATTCGCGCCGTCGAGCGTGCCGACGGTCATCGCGCCATTGAGCGCCAGCTTCATGTTGCCGGTGCCGGAAGCTTCTTTCCCGGCCGTGGAAATCTGCTCGGAAACGTCTGCCGCCGGGATCATCAGCTCCGCCACGGACACGCGGTAATCCGGGATAAACACCACTTTGATGCGGTCGCGCACCAGCGGATCGTTATTCACTTTTTCTGCCACCTGATTGATGGCGTAAATAATGTTTTTCGCCAGGTAATAACCCGGTGCCGCTTTCGCGCCGAACAGGAACACGCGGGGCACCAGATCCATTTCCGGGTTATCGCGCAACTGGCGGTACAGCGAAAGTATATGCAACAGATTCAGGTGCTGACGTTTGTACTCGTGCAGGCGTTTGATTTGCACATCGAAAATCGCGTCCGGGTTGAGCGTCAGGCCCATCGTGTGTTTGACGTACTCTGCCAGACGCACTTTATTTTCGCGCTTAATCTGCTGATAACGCTGGCAGAATGCCGCATCGTCAGCGGAGCTTTCCAGCCCTTTCAGTGCGTCCAGATTGTTCACCCATTCAGTTTTCAGGGTGTCATCAATCAGCGCGGACAGCGCCGGGTTACACTGTTTTACCCAGCGGCGCGGCGTGATGCCGTTGGTGACGTTGTGGAATTTGTTCGGCCACAGCTGGTGATATTCCGGGAACAGATCTTTAACCACCAGCTCGGAATGCAGCGCCGCCACGCCGTTCACCGCAAAACCGCTCACCACGCACAGATTCGCCATGCGTACCTGTTTGTTCTGATGCACTGAAAGTTTTTCCCACACCGCTTTGTCGCCCGGCCACTGTTTTTCGACCACTTTTTTGAAGCGGGCGTTAATGGCTTTGATCAGCGAGAAGTGACGCGGCAGCAGGCTGCGGACCAGTTTTTCATCCCAGCATTCGAGCGCTTCCGGCATCAGCGTGTGGTTGGTGTAAGCGAAGGTCTGGCTTGTGATCGCCCATGCGGCGTCCCAGTCCAGCTGATGTTCATCCAGCAAAATGCGCAGCAGTTCCGGGATAGCAATCGTCGGATGCGTGTCGTTCAGCTGGATCACTTCGAACTGCGGCAGATCCTGAATTTTGCGGCCCAGGAAATGGTGGCGGCGCAAAATATCGGCCACCGAGCACGCGCACTGGAAATACTGCTGCATCAGGCGCAGGCGTTTACCCGCTTCGTGGTTGTCATTCGGATACAGCACTTTGGTCAGTTTAGCGGCATCGATGCCTTTCTGTTCGGCTTTGAGGAATTCGCCGTCGTTAAATAAGGTCAGGTCAAACGGATGCACGTCGGTGGCCTGCCACAAACGCAGCGGCTGGGTAACGCCATTTTTATAGCCAACCACCGGCAAATCCCAGGCTTCGCCGCGCAGGGAAAACGCCGGATGCCATTGCTCAATGCCCTGCTCATTTTTGACCAGCTTGCCGCCGAACTGAACGTCCACGGAGAGCGCGCTGTTGTGGGTAAACCACCGGTAACTTTCGCGGTGCCAGTTGTCCGGCGCTTCCTGCTGCTGGCCTTCGCTGAATGACTGACGGAACAAGCCGTACTGGTAGTTGAGGCCGTAGCCGGTCGCCGGTTGCCCGACGGTCGCCATCGAATCGAGGAAACAGGCCGCCAGACGCCCTAAGCCGCCGTTACCCAGCGCCGGATCGGTTTCCTGTTCCAGCACGTCCGCCAGCTCTGCGCCCTGCTCTTTCAGCGCCTGTTGCACCGTTTCGTACCAGCCGAGGTTGATCAGGTTATTCGCGGTCAGCCGCCCGATCAGGAATTCCATCGAGATGTAATTGACGTGCCGCTGCGGGTGCTTTGTGGCTGCCGGCGCGGGTTGCGCGCTGAGTTGTTCTGACAGCGCGCCGCTGGTGGCCTGCCACCACTGATGCGGCGTCATGTCCTGCGCCTGCTGTAAACCGAATCCCTGCCACTGGCGTTTTAGCGCGGCCAAAAACTGTGTTTTATCCAAAGTCACCTGCATCACATGCCTCTCTGTCCGGGAATCTGTCGGGAAGTTTTAGGTTGATAATCACTATGCTGAAGCTTCTGCTGATGAGCAGCATCATCCCGGCAAAGATTAGGCAGGGAGGAGAAACGGGGCGTAGCCGGAGGAGAGAGGCTTTCAAGGTGAGCGGCGGAAAAGTCTGATTGAAATTTGTGATACAGAGCAACTTAACGAGATGTAAAAACGTAACATTCTTGCAATCAATGTTTCAAAGGAGGACTTTAGAAAAAGTGATTAATTACACGCTGTGAAATAAAGATCGCCCCTTCTGTTCACCGTCAAAAGAATCGTAAAAAATGCTGATCCCTTCGAAATTGAGCCGCCCGGTGCGGCAGCAAAATACAGTGGTTCGCGATCGTCTGCTGACGAAGCTGGCGACTGCGTCAAATTATCGCCTGACTCTGGTCGCCAGCCCGGCCGGCTACGGGAAAACCACGCTGGTGGCGCACTGGGCGGCAGGAAAAAGCGATCTCGGCTGGTACTCTCTGGATGAAAGCGATAATCAGCCCGAGCGTTTTGCCAGCTACCTGATTGCCGCCGTGCAACAAGCCTGCGGCGGTCATTGCGTGAAAAGTGAGGCGCTGAGCCAGAAGCATCAGTACGCGAGTTTGTCCGCACTGTTCGCTCAGCTTTTCGTGGAACTTTCCGACTGGCACCGCCCGCTTTTGCTGGTGATCGACGATTATCACCTCATTTCCAACGACGCCATCCACGAAGGGATGCGTTTCTTCCTGCGCCATCAGCCGGAAAACATTTCGCTGGTCGTGCTTTCGCGCACCCTGCCGCCGCTGGGCATCGCCAATATGCGTGTGCGCGAACAACTGCTCGAACTCAATGCCTCACATCTGGCGTTTACGCACCCGGAAACGCAGCAGTTTTTCGATAACCGTCTTAAAGATCCGATCGATCAGGCCGACAGCAGCCGCCTGTGCGATGACGTCGCGGGCTGGGCTACGGCGCTGCAGCTGATTGCGCTCTCGGCGCGCCAGTCGACCACCTCTTCGCAACAATCAACACAGCAGTCCGCGCGCAAACTGGCCGGTCTGAATGCCAGCCATTTATCCGAATATCTGGTGGATGAAGTGCTGGATCGCGTTGATGCGCCCACCCGCGATTTCCTGCTGCGCTGTTCGTTGCTGCGTTCGATGAATGACGCCCTGATTGTGCGGCTGACCGGAGGCGACAACGGCCAGCAACGGCTTGAAGAGCTGGAGCGTCAGGGGCTGTTTATTCACCGCATGGATGACACCGGCGAATGGTTTAACTTCCACCCGCTGTTTGCCACGTTTTTGCGTCAGCGCTGCCAGTGGGAACTGTCGGCCGAACTGCCGCAGATTCACCGCGCTGCCGCCGAAGGCTGGCTGGCTCTGGGTTTCCCCGCCGAAGCCATCCATCACGCACTGGGCGCGGAAGACACCGATATGCTGCGCGACATTCTGCTGCAACATGCCTGGGCGCTGTTTAATCAGAGTGAACTGGCACTGCTGGAAGAGTGCCTCGCCGCGCTGCCTTACGACCGTCTGATTCAGAATCCGAAACTGGTGCTGTTGCAGGCCTGGCTGGCACAAAGTCAGCACCGTTATGCCGAAGTGGAAACGCTTCTGGCCCGCGCGGAAAGCGAAATGCAGCAACGCAACATCGTTATGGAACAGGATCTGACCGCAGAATTTGACGCCCTGCGTGCGCAGGTGGCGATCAACGACGGACGTCAGGATGAAGCCGAAAAACTCGCCGCCGACGCCCTGCGTTTTCTGCCGTATGAAAGCTATTACAGTCGCATTGTTGCCACGTCGGTGACGGGCGAAATCCAGCACTGCAAAGGTGATTTAACCCGTGCGCTGCCGCTGATGCAGCAAACCGAGCAAATCGCCAGGCGTCACGAAGCCTATCACTACGCGTTATGGGCGCTGCTGCAACAGAGCGAAATTCTGATTGCTCAGGGCTTTTTGCAGGCGGCATTTGAAATGCAGGATCGCGCCTTTGAACTGGTCCGCGAACAGCATCTTGAACAACTGCCGATGCATGAATTTTTACTGCGTCTGCGCTCACAATTATTGTGGTCGTGGTCCCGTCTGGATGATGCCGAAGACGCGGCGCGTCAGGGGCTGGACGTGCTGACCAACTTCCAGCCACAGCAACAATTACAGTGTCTGGCGATGCTGGCGAAATGCTCGCTGGCGCGGGGCCAGCTCGACAATGCGCATCATCATTTACAGCGCTGTGAAAGCCTGCTCAAAACCGGGCAGTATCACATCGACTGGATGACCAATACCGATAAACCGCGGGTGATTTACTGGCAGATGATCGGCGATAAATCCGCGGCGCGGCAGTGGCTGCAACAGGCGCGTAAACCGGACATGGCGGATAACCATTTTCAGCAGGGACAGTGGCGCAATATTGCCCGTATGCAGATTTTGCTCGAACAGTTTGATGAAGCCGAAGTGGTGCTCGACGAACTGAATCAGACCGCGCGTCAGCTACGTCTGACCAGCGATCTGAACCGTAACCTGCTGCTGAGCAACCTGCTTTACTGGCAGACCGGCCGCAAAAGTGACGCGCAGCGCGTGCTGATTGAAGCGCTCGAGCTGGCGAACCGCACCGGGTTTGTCAGCCATTTCGTGATTGAAGGGGAAATGATGGCGCAGCAGCTGCGTCAGCTGATTCAGCTCAATCTCTTGCCGGAACTGGAACAGCGCCGCGCGCAGCAAATTCTGCGGGAAATTAATCAGCATCATCGCCATAAATTTGCGCACTTCGACGAAGGCTTCGTGAATAAATTACTGACCCACCCGCAGGTGCCGGAGCTTATCCGCACCAGCCCGCTGACGCAGCGAGAATGGCAGGTGCTTGGCCTGATTTACTCCGGCTACAGCAATGATCAGATTGCCGGTGAGCTCGATGTTGCCTCGACCACCATCAAAACGCATATCCGCAATTTGTACCAAAAACTGGGCGTTGCCCACCGTCAGGAAGCCGTTCAGCAGGCGCAGCATCTGCTTCAGGTCATGGGCTACGGGGCCTGATCCGTCATACCCTCTTTTCATCATTCTCTTTTCATAACACACCGGCTGTTTATGGCGGTGTGTTATGCCTATTTCGCATGAATACGGGCGAACATTTTTTGCTCACAATGAAAATCCGGTGATATAATGTGACCGTTGTCACACTTTTTAACTTCACCATTTTCTTCAGTAAAGCCCATTGCCAACCCGCGGTTACAGCCTTCAGGCTGGTCTGGCTTCGTGCAAACGGCTGTAGTGAGTAAGGATTTTTATCGATGGGTACGTTAACTGCCGGATTTATCATGATGCGCTGGGAACTGCTGAGCGCCTTTTTAATGTTCTGCACCAGCCAGCTTAATATTGTTTGCCGCCAGTCCAGCCGCAATACCATGGCGTTTGTTTGCAGCGGTATCGGCCTGACCGTCACCTGTTTCTTCGTGATGAGCCTGATGGGAATGAGCTATAACGCTGAGGCGATCGCGCAATTCTGGTCCACGACGAAAGACGTGTTCTTCGACGTCATGAGCAAAACCCCGACCGATATGTCTTACTATTATTGATCTTATTCTCTGATCGGTATTGACGATTTTTAAGGGGCAGAACGTACGGTTCTGCCCTTTTTATTGCCCATTTTCTGTGCTCCCGCCGCGATTTTGTTGCTTATTTACGCAACGAAATGCCATCTAATCCTAAATTTAAAAATTTGCGCGATGCGTCGACTGTCTTTTTGTACCTATCTGCCTGATTACCTGTACATTGCGCACTGTCCCGCAGGATAAAAAGATAATGTGTTGATGCCTCAAACTATTGATTGCTAATAGTTGAACGGTCGTATTAGATTCTCACACTATACTTTTCTTAGAATGATCATTGTTTTGTTTGCTTCAGGCTGCTGAATTTTCACTATTTTGGCATCCCTGCTTATGGCTGAAGGAATTCCGATGAATACGCATCACGTGCTTGGCGCGTTAGTGTTACTGGTAAGCTCTGCCTCGTCACTGGCCGTTGAAACAACGGGTATCCCGCAGGATCAGGTAAAAGAACGCAACGCGTTCATTGCCGACCTGATGAAAAAAATGACCCTTGATGAAAAAATTGGTCAGCTGAATCTGGTCACCGTTGGCCCGGATTATCAAAAAGAAGCCATCATGGCGGACATCAAGGCCGGTAAAGTTGGCGGGGTATTTAATACAGTCACGAAGCCTGATATCCGCCGTATGCAGGATGAAGTCAAAAACAGCCGCCTGAAAATCCCTCCTTTTTACGCGTATGACGTTGTCCACGGACAGCGTACGATTTTCCCGATCAGCCTCGGTCTTGCATCCAGCTGGGATATGCAGGCGGTCTTCACCAGCGCGCATATCGCTGCCGTGGAAACGGCCGCCGATGGCCTGAACATGACCTTCGCGCCGATGGTGGATATCACCCGCGATCCACGCTGGGGCCGTGTGTCCGAAGGCTTTGGCGAGGACACTTATCTGACCTCACGCCTCGCGCACGAAATGGTCACCGGCTTCCAGGGCAAAGATCCGTCTGCGCCTGATGCCGTCATGGCGAACGTGAAGCACTATGCGTTGTACGGCGCTGTCGAAGGGGGCCGCGAGTACAACACCGTCGACATGAGCCTGACCCGCATGTTCAACGATTACATGCCGCCGTACAAAGCCGCGATTGATGCCGGTGCCGGTGGTGTGATGGTTGCACTGAACAGCGTCAACGGCATCCCGGCGACCTCCAATACCTGGTTGCTGAAAGACATTCTGCGCGACGACTGGCAGTTTAAAGGCCTGACCGTCAGCGATCATGGCGCGATTGGCGGGCTGGTCAAACATGGCGTGGCCGAAGACGATCGTCAGGCCGCCGCGATGGCGCTGAAAGCGGGCGTGGATATGGACATGGCCGACAACATGTACGGTAAGTATCTGAAAGGATTACTCGCCGACGGGCTGGTCAGCCAGCAGGATATCGATCGCGCCGTACGCGACGTGCTGGCCGCCAAATGGGATATGGGCCTGTTTGTTGACGAGTACCGCCATTTAGGCCCGGCGTCGAGCGACCCGGCTGACACCAATGCCGAAACCCGTCTGCACCGCAGCGAAGCGCGTGAAGTCGCACGCACCTCGCTGGTTCTGCTGAAAAATGACAACCAGACCTTACCGCTGGCGAAGAAAGGTACGATTGCCGTGGTCGGTGCGCTGGCTGACAGCAAACGCGACGTGATGGGCAGCTGGTCTGCCGCCGGTAAAGCCGCTCAGGCCGTCACCGTATTGCAGGGCATGAAAGACGTGCTCGGCGATAAAGGCACGGTGCTGTACGCGCGCGGGGCAAACGTCACCGACGATCAGGCGATGGTCGATTTTCTCAATTCCTACGAAAAACAGGTCATTAACGACCCGAGAAAACCACAGGACATGATCGACGAAGCGGTGAAAACTGCTGAGAAGGCCGATGTCGTGGTGGCCGTGGTCGGTGAAGCTCAGGGCATGGCGCACGAAGCCTCCAGCCGTTCTGAGCTGAATATCCCGCAAAGCCAGCGCGACCTGCTGAAAGCGCTGAAAGCCACCGGTAAACCGCTGGTTATCGTGCTGATGAACGGCCGTCCTCTCACCCTGACGTGGGAAAACGAGATCTCTGATGCGATGCTGGAAACCTGGTTCAGCGGCACCGAAGGCGGCCATGCGATCGCCGACGTTCTGTTTGGCGATTACAACCCGTCAGGCAAACTGCCGATGACCTTCCCGCGCGCTGTCGGCCAAATTCCGTTGTATTACAGCTTCCTGAATACCGGCCGTCCGTTTAATCCGCAGCATCCGGATAAATACACCACCCGCTATTTTGATATCACCAATGGCCCGCTGTTCCCGTTTGGCTATGGCCTGAGCTACACCCGTTTCAGCGTGTCTGACGTGAGTTTGTCTTCCACCACGATGGACGCCAGACACCCGCTGACCGCCAGCGTGACGGTGAAAAACACCGGTAAAGTCAGCGGCGCGACGGTGGTTCAGCTGTATCTTCAGGACGTGGCGGCCTCGGTCAGCCGTCCGGTCAAAGAGCTGAAGAATTTTGAAAAAATCACCCTGCAGCCTGGTGAAGAGAAAACCGTTACATTTGCGATCAATGAAAAGGATTTACGTTTCTTCAACGACAAGTTGAAATGGGCGTCTGAACCCGGAAAATTCAACGTATTCGTAGGGTTAGACTCTCAGGATGTGAAGCAGACCAGCTTCCTGTTGAAATGATTTTTCGGGCTCAAATCGGAGCTCGGCGTGCAGTCTGAAATTTGTCTCTGACAGGCGGGTTACCGGTAACGGAGCCCGCCCGTTCTGAGCAGTAATTTCTGTCTGGCGACTGGATATATAACCGACAGTTGCTAACCTTAAATTCAATGTGTTACGCCCTCTCGCCCTTTATCCGCCTGTTGCGGAGCGTTGCGAGTGTGCTGAACAGAGTAAACTCCGTCTGTGATGACTGTCGCCATGTCGCCACACCGGCGGCGTATAGCGTTCTTTGCGGAGAAACATTCCATGGTCGACTCTCAAGATGCCTCCATTTTGTACCTACATTTCGGTACCCCACGCCCGTACTGGCGGTTGGGTTCCGACAGCAATGCACTGGAGCTATCCGCTGAGAAAGGCATCGTCAACGTAGCGATTTCCCTGACGCAATGGCAGGCAGGGAAAATCAGACAACTGACCGGGATCACCTCAAGCTTCACGCTGGATATTTCGCTGTTCGGATCTCCCGTTCGCCTGTATCTGGTGGGCCGCAAAATCGACAGCAAAGCCTGGGCGGGTACGGCGTCGGCTTATCAGGATACTGAATCCGTCGCACACGATCTGGAAGTCGGCCTGACGTTCGCCGAGCAGGTGGTGTCTGAAGCCAATTCGGTCATCGTGATCATCGATCAGGAAGGCAAAATCCACCGTTTTAACCGCTTAAGCGAAGAATACACCGGCCTGCGCGAAGAAGACGTCATCGGGCGCAGCGCCTATGATCTGTTTATGTCGATGGAAGAAGGGCTGGCGTCGCGCCAGAACATCAACGGCTTCTTTCAGCACCAGCAATCCTATGAAGTCGAACGTTGGATCAACACGGTGAAAGGCCAGCGGTTGTTCCTGTTCCGCAACAAATTTGTTCACAGCGGCAGCGGCAAGCAGCAAAAATATCTGATTTGCTCCGGCTCTGACATTACCGATGAACGCAAAGCGCAGGAGCGGCTGCGCGTTCTGGCCAACACCGATTTAGTCACCGGTTTTGCCAACCGTAACGCCTTGCAGGAATCTCTCGCGAAAGCGCTGAAAGAACGTGGTGATGACAAAGTTGGCCTGATTTATCTGGATCTGGATAACTTCAAAAAGGTCAACGACGCCTACGGACATATGTTTGGCGATCACCTGCTGCGCGCGGTATCCGATGCCATTCAGGATTGCCTGTCGCCCAACGATAAACTCGCGCGATTAGGCGGCGACGAATTCATTATTCTCAGCACGCACGCTGAAATCCACACACTGGAAGAACTGAGCCAGCGCGTATTGCGCCGTCTGGGCTTACCCTTCCGCATCGGCCTGATTGAAGTCTATACCGGCTGTTCCGGCGGTATTGCGATATGCCCGGAACACGGCACCGATGGCGATACGCTGCTGCAAAACGCCGATACCGCGATGTACGTGGCGAAAGAAAAAGGCAAAAACGCGCACTGCGTTTTCTCGCAGGAAATGAATCAGAAAGCCGCGGAGTACATGTGGCTGGATACGCATTTACGCAAAGCGCTGGCCGAGAAAGATCAGCTGGTTTTGCACTATCAGCCGAAAGTGTCTTTGTACGGCACCGTGCAAAGCGTCGAAGCGTTGCTGCGCTGGCAATCGCCGGAGCGCGGGCTGATTCAGCCGCAAAGCTTTATCCCTTACGCCGAAGAGTCTGGCCTGATCACGCCTATCGGAAAATGGGTGATTGAAACCGCGACCCGTCAGGCGACGGAGTGGCAGAAAAAAGGCCTGAATCTGCGCGTTGCCGTTAACCTTTCCGGGCGGCAGCTCAACAATGGTTCCTTCATCACCACGCTGTCCGATGCGATGAAAAAATCCGGAATGAAAGGCTGTCTGCTGGACTTCGAGCTGACGGAAAGCTGCCTGGTGGAAGATGAAAGTGCCGCCGTCGTGATGATTAATCAGTTACACAAACTGGGTGCGCAGGTGCATCTGGATGATTTCGGTACTGGTTATTCGTCGCTGTCGCAACTGGCGCGCATTCCGCTCGACTGTATCAAGCTTGATCAAAGTTTTATTCGCGGAATCAATGACAACCCGGTTTCTCAGGCGCTGGTACGGGCTATTGTGGCGGTGGCAAAAACCCTGCAACTGACGGTGGTCGCAGAAGGTGTGGAAACCCCGGAAGAAGAAAAACTGGTCGATGAAATTGGTGTGGACAGCAAACAGGGCTTTCTTTACGCCAAGCCAATGCCCGCGAATGAACTCGAGCACTGGCTTGAGGAAAAAATAGTTGCTTCACCCAATGTTTTTAAACATAAAGCAAAACAGAAATAGCGCCAGTGACGGGCTGTTTCTGCCTGCTGCTAGCCGGTTTTACGCAGTGATGCGGTATGCCGGTTTTGCAGCATGACCAGACGCTCCATATAACTCAGATCCTTTTCCTCCAGTGTAAATGCGGCGTCCACCCAATCTTCCGTAATATCCATCAGTTCTGAGCGGGACAGCTGCAGCACACGCTGACGTGCCCGGATCATCGCACGGATCCCGTTGAGTTTTGGCCGCAGGACATCCATAAAAGTTCGTGTGGCATTGAAAGCCTCGCCGGGCTGGAACAACACATCGACCAGCCCGCGCGCCTCGAACCACTCTGCCGTATGTGATTCACCCGTGGAAATCAGCTCCTCCGCCAGCTTCATTCCGGCTTTACGTGACACCAGAGAATAGCCCCCCATTCCGGGGAACAGGTTGAACGCAATTTCCGGGAACCCCATGCGCGCGGTGTTTTGCGCCAGGACGTAATGATGCGCCAGCGCCGCTTCGAATCCGCCGCCCAGGGCGGTGCCTTCGATCATCGACAAACTGATGGCGCCGACATCAAACCCCCGCGCCGCCGCATGGACACAGTCAACACAAGCCCGTGCATACGCACGTAAGGCCTCGCGTTTGTTATTGATGATGGATTCAACAAAGAAACTCAGATCACCGCCCACATTGTACATATTGGGCACAAGCGATCCGGTCACCCAAAAATCAAAACGCAGCCCCGACGCCTTCGCGGCGTAGGTCAGCGTCATGATGTCTTCAATGAGCTCCTGATTAAAACATGGACGTGGATAAGACCTGAGCATCATCCACATGACATTACGGCCTTCTTCATAATAGGCTGCAATCTGGGACAAATGCCCGGCTTCGGTAAACGGGCGGCAGGCTGTATGGTCAATAAGATTCATAGTATATATCCAGGTTAGGAATGAAGTTTTAGGGTGAAGCAGCTCCAGCCTAGTCCAGCTCTAACCCGAACTGAATCGATTCGAGATTGTTTTATAAAAATAATCCTAACCGTAACGATTCAACAAAAAAATGTTAAAAATAAACAACCTGCACACAATAAATATTGTGTAAAAACAAAGAAATAATTAATTTATCTGCTACGACGTGATGTTTACCTCTCCGCTAAATAAACATCCTAATTAAAGAACCACCCTTAATAATATGCGTAATAGTTAATTAACACTCAGGGATCCCCTACAGTGACGCCTATCACAATCATCGCGTGCTAACTTTCCAATTCTCCTGCCAGACGCTAAATTGAAATTATCTCATCCGACCACTTAAGAGAATTCCATGACTGAACGCGCGTTGCCGTTTTACCCGCACCTGCTGGCGCCCCTGGATTTAGGTTTTACGCAGCTGAAAAACCGCGTGCTGATGGGGTCCATGCACACCGGCCTTGAAGAGCTGGAAGACGGGCCGGAGCGTCTGGCGGCCTTTTATGCCGAGCGTGCGGCAGCGGGCGTCGGGCTGATTGTGACGGGCGGAATTTCGCCGAATGCACAAGGCGTCGTTTATCACGGCGGTTCGGTTCTGGCGGAGCAGGAACACATTCAGCATCACCGCGTGGTGACGCAGGCCGTTCACGACGCGGGCGGTAAAATTGCGCTGCAAATCCTGCACGCCGGACGTTACAGCTATCAGCCGCATCCGGTCGCCCCTTCGGCACTTCAGGCACCGATTAACCGCTTCACGCCTCATGCCCTGACCGAAGACGAAATCGAATCCACACTGGAGGATTTCGCCCGCTGCGCCAGACTGGCGAAAGAATCCGGCTATGACGGCGTGGAAATCATGGGCTCGGAAGGCTATCTGATTAATCAGTTTCTGACGGCACGCACCAATCACCGCACCGACCGCTGGGGCGGCAGTGTGGAAAACAGAATGCGTTTTGCCACAGAAGCGGTCCGCCGCGTGCGTGAGATTTGCGGGCAGGAATTCATCATTATTTACCGCTTATCGATGCTGGATCTGGTCGAGGAAGGCTCGGACTGGCAGGAAGTCGAAATGCTGGCGCAGCGCATCGAACAGGCCGGCGCCAGCATCATCAATACCGGCATCGGCTGGCACGAAGCGCGCATTCCGACCATCGCCACGATGGTGCCGCGCGGCGCATTCAGCTGGGTGACGCAAAAACTCATGGGCAAAGTCAGCATCCCGCTCATCACCACTAACCGCATTAATGACCCCGAGGTGGCGGAGAAAATTCTCGCTGAAGGTTGCGCCGATATGGTGTCGATGGCGCGCCCGTTCCTTGCCGATCCGGCGTTTGTCGAGAAAGCCGCACAGGGCCGGGCGGATGAAATCAACACCTGTATTGGCTGCAACCAGGCCTGTCTGGATCAGATTTTTGCGGGTGAAGTGACGTCCTGTCTGGTGAACCCGCGCGCCTGCCATGAAACACAAATGCCGGTCGTGCGTGCGCAGCATTTCAAACGCCTTGCCGTGGTCGGCTCGGGACCGGCCGGTCTGGCCTTTGCAACAACCGCCGCCAGCCGCGGGCATCACGTCACGCTGTTTGACGCCAATACCGAAATCGGCGGGCAGTTCAACGTCGCCAAACAAATCCCCGGCAAAGAAGAGTTTTATCAGACGCTGCGCTACTACTCGCGCCAGCTTGCCCTGCTCGGCGTGACGTTGCGCCTCGGTGAAATCGTCAATGCCAGCCAGCTGAGCGGGTATGACGAAGTGATCCTCGCCTGCGGGATTTCGCCGCGCCTGCCGGACATTCCGGGGATCAATCATCCGCGCGTACTGACGTATCTCGACGTCCTGCGTGATAAAAAACCGGTCGGCCAGCGGGTGGCGATTATCGGCGCAGGCGGGATTGGTTTTGATACCGCCGAATACCTCATCCACAGCGGCCCGTCATCGAGCCTGAGCAGCAGCGCGTTCAGCCATGAATGGGGCATTGACCAGACGCTGACGCACCGCGGCGGCCTTGCGCCACAAGGCCCGCAGCCGGAACTGGCCGCGCGCGATATCGTTTTGCTGCAACGTAAATCCACCAAAGTCGGTGCGGGACTGGGTAAAACCACCGGCTGGATCCACCGCGCCAGCCTGTTGCAGCGTGGCGTAAAAATGCAAAGCGGCGTCAGTTACGAACGCATTGATGACGCGGGTTTGCACCTCGTCATGAACGGCGAACCGGTGTGTCTGGAAGTGGATAACATCATTATCTGCGCCGGACAGGAGCCGCAGCGCGCGCTGTATCAGCCGTTGCTGGACGCCGGAAAAACCGTGCATCTGATTGGCGGCGCGGACGTCGCGGTAGAACTGGACGCACGGCGCGCCATTGGTCAGGGAACAAAACTGGCACTGGAGATCTGAGGGACTATTCAGTCAAAAAAAACCAGACGAAAAAAAAGCCGCGAGAGCGGCTTTTTTAACAGCGAGTCGGATGCGTGAACATCAGCTGACCCGGCAATTTTTACAACTCTGCATGTTGGAGAATGTCGCTGCCATTCTTCCGGTATGATTTTGTCGCTTACCGACCTGACCCACACCAGGGTGCCTGCACGAACCCACATTCCTTTCAGAATGCTTCATATTTTAACAGCCAAGGGCGTATGTTGGCTGCGAACGTCAGTATACATTATAGGCATAACAACACCAACAGGCATTGGCTCCACCGCCCTCGCCGCCGGGCCTTACAAATCACTCAGCAGGCAAATCGCGCTGTGACATTGAATATCAACCCGCTCAAGCTCTTCCCTCGCATTCAGTAACGTCGTCCCAGTAGAGAGCAAATCATCGACCAGTAAAACAGGCCCTTTCATTATCAAACGTAAATCGCAGACAGGGTTCAGTTTCAATGGCCGAAAATATTCGCGAATATTGTTTTCGACCAGTTTCATCGAAAATAAGGTATTCGGCGGGACTTTATTCAGCTCAGCGAGAACACGGTTAACATCAGATTTATGTCTGGTTTTAGGAACCACGTGGCGCTGACGATACTCAGCAAGAATTTCTGTCGCAGTCCGCTTACAAAACGCATTACTGACCATGTTACCGCACAATTTTCTGGCGATACGGCGTCCAAATTGTTCTGCCAGCGCAGAGGAGGACGGCATTGTGAGTACAGATGCAAAAGGCAAGCCGAGAAGAGTTTTGTCGACGATTGCTGAGAAAGTCGGTTTGAATGCATGCAGTTCAGATTTACTGATCGTAAAACCGTTCAAAGATTTCAGGGCATAGATCAGGGGATTACCATCGCGCCTGAGGTCGCCTTGTTTAGTGCGGGTATAAATACTGAAAATATTCAGGCAGGGATTTCGCCCGACTTTGGACTTCTTGGGATTTAAGTGAACGCCCGTAATCACCCGATGTTCGTGGGCATCGTTAAATTTCACTTCCCTGTTAACCGTAACGTCAATACCCAATGCCTTCTCCCTGAAAGCTCCCGGCCTTTATTTAAAAATCCTGCAATAAGGCCGGGCAATTATCTATTTTACCAGAACATTAAATCAGTGCTGAGCCGCCGTTTTCACCGCGCGCAGGATCACGAACTTCTGGTTGGTGGCGATGGTTGTGCAGTTGCCAAACAGGCGACGCAGTTTCTGGTAGTAATCCAGATGACGGTTGCCGACGATGCGCAGCTCGCCGCCGGTTTGCAGGCAACGTTTGGCGTCGCAGAACATGCGCCATGCCGTGTCATCACTGACGACCGTGCCCTGATGGAACGGCGGGTTACACAGCACGGCGTGCAGCGTTTCACGTTCAACGCCTGCCAGCATATTGTTCACTTCGAAATGACAGCGGCTCAGATCTTGCGGCAGGTTGTTTTCAACGTTCAGACGGCTCGATTCCACCGCCATGTAAGACTCATCGACAAACAGCATTTCGGCATCCGGGTTCAGCGCCAGCGCGGTCATGCCGATCACGCCGTTACCGCAGCCCAAATCGGCCATGCGCCCTTCGATGCCTTCCGGCAAATGTTGCATAAAGAAGCGCGCACCGATATCCAGCCCGCCGCGTGAGAACACGTTCGCGTGGTTTGAAATACGGAATTCGCTGTCGTCCAGCGCCCATTCGGCAATCACCGGTTCTGCCGTTTGCGCTGGCAATGTGGCTTCACAATGGATCAGACGCGCTTTTTTCCATGCCAGACTGGTTTTGGTCGGGCCGAGGATTTTCTCGAACAGTTGCAGCGTCGAGGTGTGAATATCACGGGCTTTGGCACCGGCGATAATCTGCGTATCCGCCGTCACGACTTCGCGCAGCGCCAGCAGTTGTTGTTCCAGCAGCGCCAGCGTTTTTGGCACTTTAATCACGACCAGGCCCGGATTGATCGGCAACGGCACCAGGCTGCTTTGCGCCGCCACGCTGTCTTCGTCAAAACCGTTATCACGCAGGTTATGACGCATCGCCAGCTGGCTCATGAACGAGTCGTTAATGCTGGTCGGATTGAATTCCTGCAACGCACAGGCCAGCGTGCCAAAAGCATCGTTGAAAATCAGCAGCGGACGGCCGTTGAGCGCGTCGGTGTTCAGGGTTTGCAGCAGATATTCATCGGCCGCTTCCCATGCCTGCAACTGCGTTGCCGCGTCATCCTGCGGATAACGTTCCAGGTTCAGTTGCAGTAACTGTCCACCCACTTCGAGTTCGAATTGGCTCATTGGCCCTCCTCAATATTCAATTTGCGCTGTTTATCCCCTAATTTGGGCTATCAGTAAAATGTTTTTTCAGTTAAAAAGGGGTTTATCTGCCTGATCCCAGCGATCGCTCCAAAAACCACGCTTAACGATCCGGCACCTTTTCCCCGGCAATAAGAGACAAAGCAAACAGTTATGCCTGAATTGACCTATCTGCAAGGCTACCCCGAGCAACTTCAGGCTCAGGTGCGCCAGTTAATCGAACAGGAACGTTTAGGTAACGTGTTGCTGTCGCGCTACCCCGAGCCGCACGTACTGACCACAGACAAATCGCTCTATCAGTATACGCTCGACCTGAAAAACCAGTTTTTACGCAGTTCATCACCGTTAAGTAAAGTGGCTTATGACAACAAAATCCACGTGATGAGACACGCGCTGGGGCTCCACACCGCCATTTCCCGCATTCAGGGCGGCAAGCTGAAAGCCAAAGCAGAAATCCGCGTCGCCACCGTCTTTAAAAGTGCGCCGGAAGCTTTCCTCAAAATGATCGTGGTTCACGAACTCGCGCACCTGAAAGAAAAAGACCATAACAAAGCGTTCTACAGCCTTTGCTGCCACATGACGCCGGACTATCATCAGTTAGAATTTGATACGCGCATGTACCTGACGCATCTGGAAATATTCGGCAAGTTGTACCAATGATTAATCCGTCACCCTATTAATGAGGTCGTTATGATTCGCTTTGCTGTAGTCGGCACCAACTGGATCACACAGCGTTTTATCGATGCCGCGCACGAGAGCGGTAAAATGAAGCTGACCGCGATTTACTCCCGCACGCTGGACGGCGCGAAAAAGCTCGGCGAGGATTATCCGGTAGATCATTATTTTGATTCCCTTGAGGAAATGGCCGCGTCCGATCTCATTGATGCGGTGTATATCGCCAGCCCGAATTCCCTGCACTGCCCGCAATCCCTGCTGTTTCTCAGCCATAAAAAACACGTCATTTGCGAGAAACCGCTGGCCTCAAATCTGGCGCAAGCCGAAAGCCTGATTGCCTGCGCGAAAGAAAATAACGTCGTACTGTTCGAAGCGTTTAAAACGGCCTATCTGCCGAATTTCCTGCACATGAAAGGCGCACTGAGCCGTATCGGTACGCTGCGTAAAGCCATCCTGAATTACTGCCAGTATTCATCGCGTTATCCGCGCTATCTGGCCGGTGAAAACCCGAATACTTTCAACCCGGCGTTTTCTAACGGGTCGATTATGGATATCGGCTATTACTGCCTGGCGAGCGCCATTTCGCTGTTTGGCGAGCCGGAATCGGTAACCGCCACCGCCGTCCTGCTGGATAGCGGCGTCGACGGTCAGGGCACGGTGATTTTGTCGTATGCGGATGATTTCGAAGTGGTGATTAACCATTCCAAAATCAGCGATTCCCTTCTGCCAAGCGAAATTCAGGGCGAAGAAGGCACATTGCAGATGGAAAAGCTGTCTGAGTGCCAGACGCTCAGCCTGACGCCACGCGGCGGCCAGAAGCTGGATCTGACGCAGCCACAGCACATCAATACCATGCTGTATGAAGCGGAAACTTTTGCGATTCTGGTGGATAACCAGTTTGTCGCGCACCCGGGGCTGGAAGTATCGCGCATCACCGCCAAAGTGCTGACGGAAATCCGTCGCCAGACCGGCGTGGTGTTCCCTGCCGACCAGCAGCCTGCTTAATCTCTGCCAGTACGGAAATTTTTGTTAATTGGGATTTTCATTCATTGGGATTTTATTAATTGGGAGTAACAGATGACTGCACCCGGCCAGAAACCGTTATTGATTTTGCAGACCGGCCACGCGCCGGAGCCTATCCGCCGCGCCCACGATAACTTCCCGCAGATGTTTATCCGTCAGGGGGATATCGATCCCCGGCAGGTCGTGATTGTCGATTTACAGGCCGGTGAGCGCCCGCTGCCGCCGGAAAATTACTGCGGTGCCATTATCACCGGTTCGCGCAGCATGGTGACGGAACATCTGGCGTGGAGCGAGGAAGCCGCCGACTGGGTGCGTCTGGGCATGTTGCAGGAATTACCGATGTTCGGTGCCTGTTACGGCCATCAGTTGATGGCTTACGCGCTGGGTGGCGAAGTGGATTACCATCCGCAGGGCATTGAGGTTGGCACGCACGACGTCACGCTGACGCCCGCCGGACATCTCGATCCGCTGGTTTCACAGCTTCCGGCGCAGTTTGCGGCGAACCTGATCCATCTGCAAACCGTTATCACACCGCCGCCGACGGCCACGGTTTTAGCCAAAACGCTGCACGATCCGCATCAGATCCTGCGCTACGGGCCGAACGCGGTCAGCACGCAATTTCACCCGGAATTCAGTCTGGCGGTAATGAAAACGTATCTGTCATGGCTCGGATCGATTGCCGAAGACGACAGCGTCGACTTTGCCGCGCAGGCTCAGCACCTGAGCGAAACCCCGCTCAGCCGCGGGCTGTTACTGGCGTTCGTCAGTGCACTCGGCAAGCGGGTGGCGCTGGCGGGATAATGAACCATAATGTTTCTGAATGTTTGACAGTGGATACATTTTGTATTATTTTCCGGATTGCAAAGGGGAGTAACTTCTTCGTCGGATAATCGTCATTACGGTGTCTGGATCCGCGCTTAAGCGCCGTCTCAGCCACCCGGTTACCGGGCAATCAGATATATTCTATGAATATATCTTGGTTGTAAGTGAGACCTTGCCGGAAGGCGAGGTTTGCTTATAGCTCAGAGAGAGCGGCTAACGTCTTCCGACGCTGGCCGTTTTTTTTGATGTTTTCTCGAGGATAAACCGATGATGAACTCCGTAGGCAACCCGATTCTCTGGGGCTCTTTTGCCGTGGTAGTGGTTATTATGCTCGCTTTCGACCTGCTGTTGCAGGGCCGCAAAGGCGCGCAAACCATGACCATGAAAAGTGCCGCACTGTGGTCGCTGGTGTGGATTGGCTTGTCGCTGTTATTTAACTTTGGCTTCTGGTGGTATCTCAACGGCGAGTTTGGCCGTGAAGTGGCGGACGCCAAAGCGACCATGTTCCTGACCGGCTATCTGCTGGAAAAAGCGCTGGCGGTCGATAACGTCTTCGTCTGGCTGATCCTGTTCAGCTACTTCTCAATTCCGGCAAACCTGCAACGCCGCGTGCTGATTTACGGCGTGCTCGGCGCAATCGTCCTGCGTACCGGTATGATTTTCGCGGGCAGCTGGCTGGTGGGGCAATTTAGCTGGATCCTGTACGTGTTCGGCGCGTTCCTGCTGTTCACCGGTATCAAGATGGCGCTGGCGAAAGACGATGGCGGCGAAGTGGGCGAGAAGCCGGTGATCCGCTGGCTGCGCAGCAAAATGCGCATGACCGACGATTTGCAGGGCGAGAAATTCTTTGTCCGCCGCAACGGGATTCTGTTCGCCACGCCGCTGCTGCTGGTGCTGATTATGGTGGAACTCAGCGACGTGATTTTCGCGGTCGACAGTATTCCGGCCATCTTCGCCGTGACCACTGACCCGTTCATCGTGCTGACGTCTAACCTGTTCGCCATTCTCGGCCTGCGTGCGATGTACTTCCTGCTGGCGGGCGTGGCGGAACGTTTCACAATGCTGAAATACGGTCTGGCGGTGATCCTGATTTTCATCGGTATCAAGATGCTGCTGCTCGACGTGTTCCACATTCCGGTGGGGATTTCGCTCGGCGTGATCGCGTCGATTCTGATTATCACCCTGCTCATCAACACCTGGGTGAACCGTCGTAACGACCGCTTAAAATCGCAAGAATAAGTCAATACTCATCGCAGAATGAAACGAACGGGCACTTGTGAGTGCCCGTTATTTTTACTGCCAGCCGTAACGGCGTACAAACCAGCCTTTCACACACTGCGTCAGCACCATGTAACCGGCCAGGATCGCGATGAGCCACGGGAAGTAGCTCAGCGGCAGCGCCTGCAATTGCAGGAATCCGGCGACCGGCGAGTAGATCAGCGCGATACCGGTAATGACCACCATCAGCGTCATGATGCACAGCGGCCAGGACGCGCGGCTCTGGATGAACGGCACTTTGCGCGTGCGGATCATGTGGACGATCAGCGTCTGCGACAACAGCCCCTCGATGAACCAGCCGGACTGGAACAGCGTCTGCGCTTCCACGGTATTGGCTTTAAACACCCACCACATCAGGCTGAACGTCAGAATGTCGAATACGGAACTGATCGGCCCGAAGAACACCATAAAGCGGCCGATATCCCCGGCGTTCCAGCGCTGCGGTTTTGCCAGCTGTTCTTCATCGACGTTATCAAACGGGATCGCCACCTGAGACACATCGTAAATCAGGTTCTGAATTAACAGGTGCAGCGGCAACATCGGCAGGAACGGCAGGAAGGCGCTGGCAACCAGTACGCTGAAGACGTTACCGAAGTTAGAACTGGCGGTCATTTTGATGTATTTCAGCATGTTGGCGAAAGTCCTGCGCCCTTCCGTCACGCCCTGCTCCAGCACCATCAGGCTTTTTTCCAGCAGGATAATATCGGCGGCCTCTTTGGCGATATCCACCGCAGAATCCACGGAAATACCGATATCCGCCGCACGCAGTGCCGGAGCGTCATTGATGCCGTCGCCCATAAATCCGACCACATGCCCTTCGCCGCGCAGCACGCGCACGATCCGTTCTTTGTGCATCGGCGTGAGTTTGGCAAAGACCGTGGTTTCGCGGGCAACGTGAAGCAGCTGTACGTCGTCGAGTTCGTCGATATCGCTGCCAATCAGTACGTTATCCGCCTTTAAGCCGACGTCTTTGCAGACTTTACGCGCCACCAGCAGGTTGTCGCCGGTGAGAATTTTGACGGTCACGCCTTTGCGTTGCAGGGCTTCCAGCGCCGGTGCGGTGCTCTCTTTTGGCGGATCGAGGAACGCGATATACCCGGCCAGAATCAGGCTGGATTCGTCGGTCACGCCGTAACCTTGCGTGCGCGAAGGCATCACTTTGTGCGCAACCGCAACCACGCGCAGCCCCTGCTGGTTGAGGTCATCAGTGATGCGGCGAATGCGCCCGAGCAGCACATCGGTCAGCGGAACAATCTCACCGTTAAGCTGTACCAGCGTACAAATCGACAGCATTTCTTCCAGCGCGCCTTTGCAAATCAGACGGTGGTTCTGATCGTTTTCAGCCACCACCACGGACATCCGGCGGCGGTCGAAATCAAACGGAATTTCATCGACCTTCAGCGAATTATGCCCATTGCTCACGTCGCCTGCGTCCAGTACCGCCACGTCGAGCAGGTTTTTCAGGCCGGTCTGGTAATGGCTGTTCAGCCACGCCAGATGCAGCACCTCATCGCTGGTTACGCCAAGCACGTCGGTGTGGCGTTCGAGAACGATTTTATCTTGCGTCAGCGTGCCGGTTTTGTCGGTACAGAGAATGTCCATCGCGCCGAAGTTCTGGATCGCGTCCAGACGTTTGACGATGACTTTCTGGCGCGACAGTTTCACCGCGCCTTTCGCCAGCGTGGACGTCACAATCATCGGCAGCATTTCCGGCGTCAGCCCGACGGCGACGGACAGCGCAAACAGCGCCGCTTCCCACCAGTCGCCTTTGGTGTAGCCGTTGATCACCAGAACGACGGGCGTCATCACCATCATAAAGCGGATCAGCAGCCAGCTGACTTTGCTGATGCCTGCCTGGAAAGCATTCGGCTGGGTGTCTTCCTGCACCACGCGTTCGGCAAGCTGGCCGAACCAGGTTTTGGTGCCGGTCGCAATCACCATCGCGATTGCCGTGCCACTCACCACGTTGGTGCCCATAAAGCACAGGGTATTCAGCTCCAGCGGATCGTTCGCAATAGGTTTCTTTTCGCAGGGATGTTTTTCAACCGGCAGGGATTCGCCGGTCAGCGCCGCCTGGCTGATAAACAGATCTTTGGCGGAGAGAATACGCAAATCCGCCGGGATCATATCGCCCGCTGACAGCTTGATCAGATCCCCTGGCACCAGCTGGCTGATGGCAATTTCGACCGTTTCACTGCGGCCGGTTTGCGCGTCACTGCGCAGCACGGACGCGGTGTTGCTGACCATCGCTTTCAGCGCATCGGCCGCTTTGTTGGAACGCGCTTCCTGAATGAAGTGCATGAATGTCGAGATAAACACCATCGCGCCGATGACCAGCGCAGCGGTCAGATCGTCGGTGGCGTAAGACACCATGCCGAGCACGGTGAGCAGCAAATTGAACGGGTTACGGTAGCAGTGCCACAGGTGCAGCCACCACGGCGCAGGCTGTTGATCGCCGGTCTGATTGAGGCCGGAGACTTCGCGGATCGCCTCAGCTTCCTGTTCAGTCAGCCCTTCCGGATGGCTGGCAAATTGCAGGTAAAGTTGGTCTTCGGTTGCACGGGCACAGGCCTGACAATGCGCTGCCATCGCCGCAGGCACCGCCTGTGCGGCGCGGCCTGGCACGGTTTCGAGCATCGGGTCGCGACGAACTAAACGACGCGGAAGATTACGGCTGAGCGCATTGAGCAGCCGGGAAGTTATATTTTTGAACATCATTCGCACCTTTGTTTCGCCCACGGCAAAACCGCCACAAGCATGGCAAAAGGATTTTATAAAAACAGGGCGAACGAAAAAAAAACGTGCACCACTGCTCACCAGATAACGTCACGGCAAGCAGCAGCAAAGGCGGGTGCTTACCGGATCACAACGGACCTACAGAATTGGGGTCGGGTTCCATCAGGTTTTCACCTCCGGTAAGGAACAGTTTGGAAATTCATAGCCGTCGGGCAGGAAAATCCGTTAGGGTTATCAGGAATAAGTGGATATACCTTCGATAATTCGCGCAGTATACGCCGGTGAACTGCAACCAAAATTAAACCTGATCAACTTATTAATCATCCCTAAAACAACCATACAAAAAAACTATGCAAAATCGCCTGACTATAAATGACATTGCCCGCCTGAGTGGCGTCGGAAAATCCACGGTATCGCGTGTGCTGAATAATGAAGGCAATGTCAGCCCGCAAACCCGTGAGCGCGTTTTGCAGGTGATTGAGCAGGAGCATTTCAGCCCGTCAAAATCGGCACGCGCCATGCGCGGGTTCAGCGACAAAATTGTGGCGATTATCGTGTCGCGTCTGGATTCTCCTTCGGAGAATCAGGCGGTTCGCGCCATGCTGCCGTTGTTTTATCAGCAGGGATACGACCCGATTGTGCTGGAAAGTCAGTTCAGCGCCGAACGCGTGAAAGAGCATCTGCAGGTGCTGAAGCAGCGCAATATCGACGGCGTGGTGTTGTTTGGTTTTACCGGATTGTCGGCGCAAATGCTGACGCCGTGGAAAGATAAACTGGTCATGTTGGCGCGCGATATGCCGGGGTTGTCTTCGGTCTGCTACGACGATGCGGGCGCGGTGCAGCTGCTGATGCAAAAATTGCTGGCGCAGAATATCCGGTCAATTGGCTTTATCGGCGTGTCTGCGCACGACACCACCACCGGGCAACGGCGCAGCGAGGCGTACCGGGCTTTTTGTCAGGAACATCACCTCACGCCGCACATTGCGCTGGGTGAACTCACTTACCAGAGCGGTTTCGAGCTGATCCCGCAATTGCTCAGCCGCAAGATTCAGGCAGTGATTTGCGCCTCCGACACCATCGCGATTGGCGCGCAGAAATACCTGCAACAGCAGCAAATCCGCGACGTACAGGTTTGTGGCATCGGGAATAATCCGTTGCTGCATTTTCTGTTTCCGGAATCCCTGTCGGTTGAACTGGGTTATGGCGCAGGCGGAGAAGCCGCCGCGAAGCAGCTTCTGGCGCAACTCGACGGCTCCGCAACGCTGCAACAACTGATGATTCCCGGTCAGCTCGCCGTTTGATTCCCCCCTCTTTCTTTTTCTGAATAACAGAAACTTTGTGATCGTCCCGGCAAAACCGGGAACGTTCCCGGACAAGTTCCCACCGCCTTCGCTATGCTTGAACCGTTCCCTACCTCAACGACAAATTTACGCATACCTATAAAAGGCCACCTCCTATGAGCAAGGTAAAACAACAGGATGTTGATCAGCTGATCGCCCTCGTGGGCGGCAGTGACAATATCGCGATGGTGACTCATTGCATCACGCGTCTTCGTTTTGTCCTCAATGATCCGTCCAAAGCTGACCCGAAAGGTCTCGAAGCCTTGCCGATGGTCAAAGGCTGCTTCACCAACGCCGGTCAGTTTCAGGTGGTTATCGGCCCGGAAGTGGACGACTACTACAAAGTGCTGATCGCCAGCACCGGCAAAAGCGAAGCCGGTAAAGAGCAGGCGAAAGTCGCCGCCCGCAAGAATATGAGCTGGTTTGAGCGCGGTATTTCGCACTTCGCTGAAATCTTCTTCCCGTTATTACCGGCGCTGATCAGCGGCGGTCTGATCCTCGGTTTCCGCAACGTCATCGGTGACATTCCGATGAGCGGCGGCCAGACGCTGGCGCAGATGCACCCGCTCTGGCAATCCATTTACGACTTCCTGTGGTTGCTGGGCGAAGCGGTGTTTATGTTCCTGCCGGTCGCCGTGTGCTGGTCGACCGTGAAGAAAATGGGGGGAACGGAAATTCTCGGCATCGTGTTAGGCATCACGCTGGTTTCACCACAGCTGATGAACTCCTACAACCTCGGTCAGCAAATTCCTGAAGTGTGGAATTTCGGCTGGTTCACCATCGAAAAAGTCGGTTATCAGGCGCAGGTTATTCCTTCCGTTCTCGCCGGTATGGCGCTGGCGATGATTGAAAATGGCCTGAAACGCATCGTGCCGAATTACCTGTATCTGGTGATTGTGCCGGTCACGTCGCTGATTATTGCCGTCTTCCTGGCGCACACGCTGATCGGGCCGTTTGGCCGCATGATCGGCGACGGCGTGGCCTTTGCAGTGAAATTCGTGATGACCGGCAGCCTCGCGCCCGTCGGTGCTGCGCTGTTTGGTTTCCTGTATGCGCCGCTGGTGATCACCGGTGTGCATCAGACTACGCTCGCCATCGACATGCAGATGGTCCAGAGTACCGGCGGCACCCCGGTCTGGCCGCTGATCGCCCTGTCCAACATTGCACAGGCCGCTGCCGTGGTCGGCGTCATTATCGTCAGCCGTAAACACAATGAACGTGAAATTTCCGTGCCTGCCGCCATCTCCGCGTTCCTCGGCGTAACCGAACCGGCGATGTACGGGATCAACCTGAAATACCGCTTCCCGATGCTCTGCGCGATGATCGGCTCTGCTTTCGCCGGGCTTATCTGCGGCCTGTTTGGCGTGACGGCAAACGGCATCGGCGTCGGTGGCCTGCCGGGCATTTTGTCCATCAAACCGCAGTTCTGGAGCATCTACGCGCTGGCGATGCTGGTGGCGATTGTGGTTCCGATCATCCTGACCGTGCTGGTTTATCAGCGTAAAGCCCGGCGTGGCGAACTGGCAGTGGTGTGAAACAGATGTTGAATAAGGAAAATGCGATGAGCAGCGAATTGCCGTGGTGGAAAAACGGCGTGATTTACCAGATTTACCCGAAGAGTTTTCAGGACACCACGGGCAGCGGCACCGGCGATATTAACGGCATCACGCAACGTCTGGATTACCTGAAAACACTGGGCGTTGACGCGCTGTGGCTGACGCCGGTGTACCTGTCGCCGCAGATCGATAACGGCTACGACGTGGCGGATTACTGCGCGATTGACCCGGCTTACGGCACGCTGGAAGATTTCGAGCGCCTGACCCGCGAGGCGCATCAGCGCGGCATCCGCATCGTCATGGACATGGTGTTTAACCACACGTCGACGCACCACGAATGGTTCCGCCAGTCGCAGGATCCGGCCAGCGTTTTCCGTCCGTTTTACATTTGGCGCGACAGCGCGCCAGAAGGCGGGCCGCCGAATAACTGGCGTTCAAAATTTGGCGGCGGCGCGTGGGCGTGGCACGAAAACAGTGGGCAATATTATCTGCATCTGTTTGCCACCGAGCAGGCGGATCTCAACTGGGAATACCCGCCGGTGCGCGAGGCGCTGAAAAAAGTCTGTCAGTTCTGGGCGGATAAGGGCGTCGACGGTTTACGTCTGGATGTGATCAATCTGGTGTCCAAGCAGCAGGATTTCCCGGCGGACGATACCGGCGATGGCCGCCGTTTTTACACCGACGGTCCGCGCATTCACGAATTTCTGCAAGAGTTTAGCCGCGACGTTTTCAAACCGCTCGGGCTGATGACGGTCGGTGAAATGTCATCGACCAAACTGGAGCATTGCCGCCGCTACGCCGCCAATGACGGCAGCGAATTATCGATGACGTTTAACTTCCATCACCTGAAAGTCGATTATCCGAACGGTGAAAAATGGACGGACGCGCCGCCGGATTTCGTGCAGCTCAAGCAGATTTTCCGCGAATGGCAGCAGGGAATGCACGGCCACGCCTGGAACGCGCTGTTCTGGTGTAACCACGATCAGCCGCGGATTGTCTCGCGTTTTGGCGATGAAGGCGCACTGCGCGAAACGTCCGCGAAAATGTTGGCGATGGTGCTGCACGGTTTGCAGGGCACGCCGTACATTTATCAGGGCGAAGAGATCGGCATGACCAATCCGGGCTTTAAACATCTTGAGCAATACCGCGATGTGGAAAGCCTGAACATGTTTGCTGAACTGAAATCCGACGGGCGCAGCAACGAAGAGCTGCTGCGGATCCTGGCGCGAAAATCCCGTGATAACAGCCGGACGCCGATGCAATGGAACGACGGCGATCAGGGCGGTTTCACCACCGGCACACCGTGGATTTCGGTCAGCCATAACGTAAAAGACATCAACACCGAACAGGCGCTGGCGGATAAAAACTCCGTATTTTATCTCTATCAGCAACTGATTCAGCTGCGCAAAACCGTACCGGTGCTGACCCACGGGGATTATCAGGATCTGCTGCCGGAACACCCGCAGTTGTGGTGTTACCAGCGTGAGGCAAACGGGCAAACGTTGCAGGTGATGGCGAATCTGAGTGATGAAAATCAGGCCGTCGTTCTGCCTGATTTCGAAGGCAAAACGCTGCTGAGTAACTATGGTGATGAACCGGTTTCAGGCCGTCTTCGTCCTTACGAATGCCGCTGGCAACTCCTCGCGTAATCTGAATTTTCACATCTGTCGGGTCAGTCACATCGTTGGCTGACCCGTTTGTTTTTTATGCATCTCCTTTAAAAACAACACGCAAAAAACAGGCCAAAATTAACATTTGTTCACCTATTCTTCCGACGAAAAAATTCTTTGTTTCAGGTCAATAAAATGACAATTAACGCTCGCGCAGATCCTACATCTAGTGTGTATAGTACACACCCAACCCAATATGTAGCGATTTCCCGCAAAACACCCACAACCGGCCTCTAAGCCTTGCGGGGCGCGGGAATGAGCGTAAAAGGAGTGTCATTGTGAAGGCAGACAGACTGGAATCCGTACCCGCAAAATCCAACAACAAAATGCAACCCATCGTGATCAAGCGGGATGGTTGTCAGGTCCCTTTCGATGAAGTTCTGATCAAACAAGCGGTGCAACGCGCCGCCGCCGCCGCAGGGATCGACAGCATCGGTTACTGTGAGCAGGTCGCCCGCGTGGTCGCTGAGAATCTGCAAGACCAGACCCGCGTCGATATCCATGAAATCCAGGATGCCGTCGAAAACCAGCTGATGGCTGGCCCGCATAAAAAACTGGCGCGCGCCTATATCGAATACCGCCATGACCGCGACGTAAAACGCGAAATGCGTGGCCGCCTGAATCAGGAAATCCGTGGTCTGGTTGAGCAAAGCAATATGGCGCTGCTCAACGAAAACGCCAATAAAGACAGTAAAGTGATCCCGACGCAGCGCGATTTGCTGGCCGGTATCGTTGCCAAGCATTACGCCAAACAACACATTTTGCCGCGTGACGTGGTGCTGGCGCATGAGCGCGGTGAAATCCATTACCACGATCTGGATTACTCGCCGTTCTTCCCGATGTTCAACTGTATGCTGATCGACCTGAAAGGCATGTTGAATCACGGTTTCAAAATGGGGAATGCCGAAATTGACACGCCGAAGTCAATTTCAACCGCCACGGCGGTCACCGCGCAAATCATCGCGCAGGTCGCCAGCCACATTTACGGCGGCACCACCATTAACCGCATCGACGAAGTGCTGGCACCGTTCGTCACGTCCAGCTTTGAGAAACACCGCGCCATCGCGCAGGAATGGCAGGTCGCTGACGTCGAAGCCTTTGCCCACAGCCGTACCGAAAAAGAGTGTTATGACGCCTTCCAGTCGCTGGAATATGAAGTCAACACGCTGCACACCGCCAACGGCCAGACGCCGTTTGTCACCTTCGGGTTCGGCCTCGGGACGTCCTGGGAATCACGCCTGATCCAGCAATCTATTCTGCGCAACCGCATTGCAGGCTTGGGCAAAAACCGCAAAACCGCCGTGTTCCCGAAACTGGTGTTTGCTATCCGTGACGGCCTGAACCATAAAGCCGGTGACGCAAATTATGACATCAAGCAACTGGCGCTCGACTGCGCCAGCAAACGCATGTACCCGGACATTCTGAATTACGATCAGGTGGTCAAAGTCACCGGATCCTTCAAAACGCCGATGGGCTGCCGCAGCTTCCTGGGCATATACGAAGAAAACGGCGAGATGATCCACGAAGGCCGCAACAATATCGGCGTGATCAGCCTGAACCTGCCGCGCATCGCGCTGGAAGCAAAACAGGATGAAGCGACGTTCTGGAGCCTGCTCGACGAACGTTTACTGCTGGCGAAAAAAGCCCTGATGACGCGCATTGCCCGTCTGGAAGGGATCAAAGCCCGCGTCGCACCGATTTTGTATATGGAAGGGGCGTGCGGCGTGCGTCTGAAAGCCGACGACGATATTTCCGGTATCTTCAAAAATGGCCGCGCATCGATTTCGCTGGGTTATATCGGCGTGCATGAAACCATTAATGCGCTGTTCGGCAACCAGACTCACGTCTTCGACGCCAGCCAGCTGCGTGAAAAAGCCGAGGCGATTGTTGCCCGTCTGAAAGCCGCTACGGAAAGCTGGAAAGACGAAACCGGCTACGGATTCAGCCTGTACAGCACACCAAGCGAAAACCTGTGCGACCGTTTCTGCCGCCTCGATAAAGCCGAATTCGGCTTGGTCGCGGGCGTCACTGACAAAGGCTATTACACCAACAGCTTCCATCTGGATGTGGAGAAGAAGGTGAATCCGTATGAAAAACTCGACTTCGAAGCGCCGTATCCGCCACTGAGCAACGGCGGTTTCATCTGCTACGGCGAGTATCCGAACCTGCAACACAACCTGAAAGCGCTGGAAGACGTGTGGGATTACAGCTACACCCGCGTGCCTTATTACGGCACGAATACGCCGATTGATGAGTGCTACGACTGCGGCTACACCGGCGAATTCGAGTGCACCAGCAAAGGCTTCACCTGCCCGAAATGCGGCAATCACGAGCCTTCACGCGTGTCAGTGACCCGCCGAGTCTGCGGTTATCTCGGCAGCCCGGATGCACGTCCGTTTAACGCCGGTAAGCAGGAAGAAGTGAAGCGCCGCGTGAAGCATTTGGGTAACGGACAACTGGGTTGAGATTTTGAATTTTCATCAATATTACTCAATTGATGTGGTCAACGGGCCCGGAACGCGCTGCGTACTGTTCGTTTCCGGCTGCGTCCACGAATGCCGCGGATGCTATAACAAAAGCACCTGGCGCGTGGATTCCGGTAAGCCGTTCACGCCGGAAGACGAAGAGCGGATTATCGCTGATCTGCAAAACACGGTCATTCCCCGCCAGGGACTCACGCTCTCAGGCGGCGACCCGCTGCATCCGCAAAATCTGTCGGCCGTACGCCAGCTGTTGCTGCGCGTACAGGCAGAATGTCCCGGCAAAGACGTGTGGATGTGGACCGGCTACACGCTCGGGGAACTGACGGCAGAACAACAGGATGTGGTGACGCTGATCAACGTGCTGGTGGACGGCAAATTTGTGCAGGAACTGAAAGACCCGTCGCTGATCTGGCGCGGCAGCGGGAATCAGGTGATTCATTACTTACGGTAAAGCGCCTGAGATAAAAGCTTACAGAGGGGAAATCACTCCCCTCTTTTCTCTAAATTCCATTCAGCAAAAAATCAAACGCGTTTTTCACTTCATAGATTTCACCGTCGAGCTGTTTTATCCACTCACCGATTTCTTTCGGGGAAACACCTCCCAACATGTGCGTCATCGCAACATAATGCTGATGTTGGATTTTGAGCAACGGACAAAGCTTTTTAGGCGGAAAATCGATAAGCCGGGTCAACGGAATCAGCGGTACCATGACAGTATGGTGATAGCCCACGGCTGACGGATGATGAATATTCAGCAGAAAGGGATAGGCTGCTTTTCCTCCCCCCTTGTTGGTATAAATGGCGTACTGATCCATCAAAATGCACGCTGATAGTCAGAGAAAGCCCCATATTCCTCGGCATATTTCTTTATGGCGTCAATCCCTTTCCTGTTCTCCCGCGCCCATATTTCAGCCGGTGTTTCAGGCATTACCTGAACAGGTAACTCATTGAATTCCATTGTTCTTGCTTCTGACATACATAATCCTTATGTGATTAAAGGTTAAAAATTTCACGGCCTAAAAAGTGTATTCCTACACTCTCACGCCGTAAACCGCCGATGTGTATTCCTGCGAGACATCTTCCAACTCTTCACTTCTTTGCAACCAGACCTTCACCCAACTGTCACTTTGCTTCGCCAACATGATGCCAACGCCGAACTGAGGTTTGCATCATGTCGCCTTCTTATCTCCTTCAAAAATCCCCTGCCACTGCCGGATTCTCCCGTGCGAGGTATTCATTGTGATGAACTTATCTAGACATCCGACCAGTCACACCACGGTTTATCAGCAAATTGCTGCCGAACTGGAACACGAACTGCGTAATGGCTATCGCTGCGGAGATTATTTGCCGCCGGAGCAGCAGCTTGCCGAGCGCTTTAAGGTCAACCGTCACACGCTGCGTCGCGCGGTGGATGAGCTGGTGGATCGCGGCTGGCTGCAACGCCGTCAGGGGATTGGCACGCTGGTGCTGATGCGGCCTTACGATTACCCGCTGCATTCGCAGGCACGGTTCAGCCAGAACCTGCTGGATCAGGGCAGTCACCCGACCAGCGAGCGTCTGCTGGCGGTGCTGCGCCCGGCCACCGATCACGTCGCTGCGGCGTTATCGCGTCAGGAAGGCGACACCGTGATTCATCTGCGCACGCTGCGCCGCGTCAACGGCGTGCCGGTCTGCGTGATCGACCATTACCTGCCCGATCTCGACTGGTGGCCTGCGCTGCAAAACTTCCATAACGGCTCGCTGCACGATTTTATCCGAGAAGAAATTAAGCAAAAACTCAGCCGCCGCACGACCCGCATCAACGCACGTCGCGCGCTGGCGAAAGAAAGCAAATTACTTGAAATCGTGCCGCAGGCTCCGCTGCTGTGTGTGCGCACCCTGAACATTCGTGAAGGCAGCGATCAGGTGGCGGAATATTCCGTCAGCCTGACGCGCGCCGACATGATCGAACTGACCATGGAGCACTGAATGGATCACCTGCAAACCCGCCAGCGCTGGATGTCGGTGCTGGCTCACAGCCGCCCGGATGAACTGCTCGCGCACTGGCAACCGCTGAATCTGTCTCCGCAATTTGAACGCATCCGCGCCGCCGAAACCGGCCTGACGCAACTTCAGGGTCGCATGGGCGGCACCGGAAAACGTTTTGTGATGGGTGACATGACCGTCACCCGCGCCGTGGTGCAGATGGACGGCGGTGTCTACGGCTACAGCTATGTCAGCGGCCGCAATAAAGCCCACGCCGAACTGTGCGCGGTTATTGATGCTTTGCTGCAAATCCAGGGGATGGATGAGCTGCTGCATAAACGGGTGATCGCCCCGCTGGCAGCGCTGCAACAGGAACGCCGCCAGCAGCGCGCCCGTGAGGTGGCTGCCAGCCGTGTCGATTTCTTTACTCTGGTTCGCGGAGAATAATTCATGTCACTTGTTGCCAGTTTTCAAAATCCGGTTGCCGATGCGCAATACAGTTTCCGTCGTATTCTCAAAGCGTTAAGCGAACCTGGCGTCAGCGTGCAGTTGCCCGCGATGCCCGGTTTCGGCGCGCTGGGTTCTGCCAGCGCCTGCGTGTTGCTGACGCTTATCGATCAGGACACCCCGCTGTGGCTGAGCGCCTCGCTCAACGATGAAATCCTGCGGAAAAACCTGCGCTTCCACACCGGCGCGGTGCTGACCGATACCCCTTCCGCCGTCAGTTTTGCGCTGGCGGATCCGGCGCTCGACAGCGCGACGTTACTGGCTTTCCCGTGCGGTGATGAAATGTCGCCGGAACTGGCGACCAGCGTAATAGTGCAGCTTGAAGCTCTGACCGGCGGCACGCCGCTGCGTCTGCGCGGGCCGGGTATTGAGAGCAGCCGGACGATTTCGCCACAGCTGCCGGACGCAGTTCGCGATTACCTGCTCAACCGCCCTCACCGTTTCCCGCTCGGCCTGGACTTCATGTTCACCTGCGGCGAAGAACTGATTGCCGTACCGCGCACCACGCGCGTGGAGGTGTGCTGATGTACGTCGCCGTTAAAGGGGGTGAGAAGGCGATTGCCGCCGCCCATCAGCTGCTGGCGCACGAACGCCGTGGCGATACCCGTGTGAATGAACTCGGCTGCGAACAGATTGAGCAACAGCTGGGTCTGGCGGTCGACCGCGTGATGAGCGAAGGCGGGATTTACGACCGCGAGCTGGCCGCGCTGGCGATTAAGCAGTCCGGCGGCGATCTGGTGGAAGCCATTTTCCTGCTGCGCGCTTACCGCACGACGTTGCCGCGCCTGGCGACCAGCGAACCGCTGAACACCAAAGCGATGCGCCTCGAGCGCCGTATTTCCGCCATCTACAAGGATTTACCGGGCGGTCAGGTACTGGGGCCGACCTACGATTACACCCACCGTTTGCTGGATTTCGCCCTGCTGGCGGAAGGCGAAGCGCCGTTTACGCCCATTGCCGACGAACCTCAGCCGGAAAATTGCGGGCACGTTTTTGACCTGCTGACGCAACAACAGCTGGCGCTAGAAGAACAGGATGACGGCACCGAGCCGGAAGATATCACCCGCACGCCGCCGGTCTATCCGGCTTCGCGCGCGGCGCGGTTGCAGCAACTGGTCCGCGGTGACGAAGGTTTTCTGCTGTCGCTGAGTTATTCCACGCAGCGCGGATATGGCCGTACACACCCGTTTGCCGGTGAAATCCGTACCGGCTGGCTGACCGTAGAAATCGTGCCGGAAGAGCTGGGCTTTGCGATTGATATCGGCGAAATCCTGCTGACCGAATGCGAAATGGTGAACGGTTTTGTCGCGCCGGAAGACAAACCGCCGCATTTCACCCGCGGTTACGGGCTGGTGTTTGGCCGCGCCGAGCGCAAGGCCATGTCGATGTCGCTGGTCGACCGCGCGTTGCAGACCCGTGAATACGGCGAGCAAATCAGCAGCCCGGCGCAGGACGAAGAATTCGTTTTATCTCATGCAGACAACGTCGAAGCGGCAGGTTTCGTTTCGCACCTCAAGCTGCCGCACTACGTCGATTTCCAGGCCGAACTGGAATTGCTCAAGCGCCTGCGCGCCGCGAAAGAACAGGACTCCGCCCATGAACAATAATGCCGCCCAGACGCTCACCGGCTATAACCACGGCTATCTCGACGAGCAAACCAAACGCATGATCCGCCGCGGGATCCTCAAAGCCGTGGCGATCCCCGGCTATCAGGTTCCGTTCGCGGGCCGCGAAATGCCGATGCCTTACGGCTGGGGCACCGGTGGGATCCAGCTCACCGCCAGTGTGATCGGCGAAAAAGATGTGCTGAAAGTGATTGATCAGGGCGCTGACGACACCACCAACGCCGTGTCGATCCGTAAGTTTTTCCAGAGTGTCTCCGGGGTGAAAACCACCGAGAAAACCGTGGATGCTAGCCTGATCCAGACGCGTCACCGCATTCCGGAAACGCCGTTGCAGGAAGATCAGATCCTGATTTTTCAGGTGCCGATCCCGGAGCCGCTGCGCTTTATCGAACCGCGTGAAACCGAGACCCGCAAAATGCATGCGCTGGAAGAGTACGGCGTGATGCAGGTGAAACTGTATGAAGACATCGCACGCTTCGGCCATATCGCCACAACTTACGCGTATCCGGTGAAAGTGAACGACCGCTACGTGATGGATCCATCGCCGATCCCGAAATTTGATAACCCGAAAATGCACATGATGCCGGCTTTACAGCTGTTCGGTGCCGGACGCGAAAAACGTATTTACGCCCTGCCGCCGTTCACCAAAGTGGAAAGTCTGGATTTCGACGATCACCCGTTCACCGTGCAGCAGTGGGATGAACCCTGCGCCCTCTGCGGTTCACATCACAGCTATCTCGACGAAGTGGTGCTCGACGATGTGGGCAACCGGATGTTCGTGTGTTCAGACACCGATTTTTGCGCTCAGCAAGTTGAGCAACAGGCTTCCAACGAGGTTAACCGCTGATGACCACTCCATTAAATCTCGCCGCCGCGCCGCTGTTGTCGGTGAACAATCTGACCCATCTGTACGCGCCGGGAAAAGGCTTCAGCGATGTGTCTTTCAATCTGTATCCGGGCGAAGTGCTGGGCATTGTCGGCGAATCCGGTTCCGGTAAAACCACGCTGTTACAGTCGATTTCCGCCCGGCTCGCGCCGCAGCAGGGCAACGTCATTTACAACAACGGCCAGACGCCCGCGCAGTCTTTGTATGACATGCCGGAAAGCGACCGCCGCCGCCTGCTGCGCACCGACTGGGGCGTAGTGCATCAGCATCCGATGGACGGCCTGCGCCGCCAGGTTTCCGCCGGGGGCAATATCGGCGAGCGCCTGATGGCGGTCGGGGAGCGTCATTACGGCAATATCCGCCAGAAAGCCAGCCAGTGGCTGGAAGACGTCGAAATCCCGGTGTCGCGCATCGATGACCTGCCGACCACGTTTTCCGGCGGGATGCAGCAACGGCTGCAAATCGCCCGCAATCTGGTGACGCATCCGCGTCTGGTGTTTATGGATGAACCGACCGGCGGCCTCGATGTATCGGTGCAGGCGCGGTTGCTGGATTTGCTGCGCACGCTGGTGGTGGAAATGCAGCTGGCGGTGGTGATTGTGACCCATGATCTGGGCGTCGCGCGTCTGCTGGCGCACCGTTTACTGGTGATGAAACAGGGTCAGGTGGTGGAAAGTGGTTTAACCGACCGCGTGCTCGACGACCCGCATCATCCGTATACGCAGCTGCTCGTGTCCTCCGTGTTGTCTTAACCCTTATTCCAGAGAAAGAGTGACCAAAATGACGACGAAGCTCAGGGTCGAAAATCTCAGTAAAACCTTTGTGTTACACAACCAGCACGGCGTGCGCTTGCCGGTGTTCAGCAACGCCAGTCTCGAGGTGAAAGCGGGTGAATGCGTAGTGCTGCACGGCCATTCCGGCAGCGGAAAATCCACGTTACTGCGCTCGCTGTACGGTAATTATCTGCCGGACAGCGGCAAAATCTGGGTCGAACATCAGGGCCATGAAATCGATATGGTCAGCGCCGAAGCGCGCGAAATTCTGTCCGTGCGCCGTCATACCGTCGGCTGGGTCAGCCAGTTTCTGCGCGTGATCCCGCGTATCAGCGCGCTGAATCTGGTGATGCAGCCGCTGCTGGAACTGGGCGTGGATAAAGCACAAAGCGAAGCCCGCGCCAGCGCATTGCTGCGCCATCTGAATGTGCCGGAACGTCTGTGGCATCTCGCGCCCTCAACATTCTCGGGCGGCGAACAGCAGCGCGTGAATATCGCGCGCGGCTTCGTGGTCGATTATCCGGTGCTGCTGCTTGATGAACCGACCGCCTCGCTGGATGCCACTAACCGCGCCGCCGTCGTCACGCTGATTGAGCAGGCGAAAGCACGCGGAGCCGCCGTGGTCGGGATTTTCCATGACGAAGATGTCCGCGAACGCGTCGCCGATCGCCTGTATGTAATGAGCCCAGAAACTGCCCCGGAGATGTCCGCATGATCATCAATAACGTCAAACTGGTCCTCGATGATCAGGTCGCCGAAGGCTCGCTGGAGATGCACAACGGCGTGATCACGGCTTTTGCCGACACGTGCAGTCAGTTACCGCAGGCGCTGGACGCGCAGGGCGGCTGGCTGCTGCCGGGGTTAATCGAGCTGCACACTGATAACCTCGACAAGTTTTTCACGCCGCGCCCGAAAGTGGACTGGCCAGCGCATTCCGCCATGAGCAGCCACGACGCGCTGATGGTGGCAAGCGGGATCACCACGGTACTGGACGCCGTGGCCGTGGGCGATGTGCGTGACGGCGGGCATCGTCTGGAGAATCTGCAAAAGATGATCGACGCCATCGTCAACAGCCAGAACGCCGGGCTGAACCGCGCTGAACACCGTCTGCATCTGCGCTGCGAACTGCCGCACGACACCACGTTGCCGCTGTTTGAAAAGCTGATGGATACGTCAGTTCTCTCGCTGGTTTCCCTGATGGATCACTCGCCGGGCCAGCGCCAGTTCGCCACGCCGCAGAAATACCGCGAGTATTATCAGGGCAAATACCACATGAACGATGAGCAGATGGATGCGTATCAGGAAGAACAAATCGCCCTGTCGCGCCGCTGGGCACAGCCAAACCGCGAGGCGATTGCCGCCCATTGCCGCGAGCGAAATATTTCGCTGGCCAGCCACGATGACGCCACGGCGGCACACGTTGAGGAATCTCTGGCGCTCGGCAGCGTGATTGCAGAATTCCCGACCACCGAAGAAGCCGCGCGCGCCTCGCACGCCAGCGGGCTGGCGGTGCTGATGGGCGCGCCGAATATCGTGCGCGGCGGCTCGCATTCCGGCAACGTCGCGGCGCATAAACTGGCATCACTGGGCCTGCTGGATATTTTGTCTTCCGACTATTATCCCGCCAGCCTGATGGACGCCGTTTTCCGCATCGCCAATGATGAAACGAATGCCTTCAGTTTGCCGCAGGCCGTGAAGCTGGTGACGCGAAATCCGGCCAATGCGCTGGGCTTGCAGGATCGCGGTGAAATTGCCGAAGGCAAACGCGCCGATCTGGTTCTGGCTCGCGCGCATGGCGAACATCATTATGTGCAAAACGTCTGGCGTCAGGGCATTCAGGTGTTTTGAGGGCATGAGAGTCTTGCTCAGCAACCATGCTGAAAGCCTTTATGTTTCTGCTCCTCCCCCTGCGAAGGGGGAGGCCGGGAGGGGGTTTAGCAAACAACCCGGATGCCATTAAAACCCCACCCCAACCCTCCCCTTAGCAGGGGAGGGAGCTGATCGAGTTCTTACTCAGTAAGGAGACAAAATGAGTCGTTTACTTTATCTGATGGGCGCTTCAGGTTCGGGAAAGGACAGTCTTCTGGACGCACTGCGCCAGCATTTACCGGCGGACGTCGCCGTGGCGCATCGCTACATTACGCGTCCCGCCGACGCCGGTTCTGAGAATCATATTGCGCTGAGCGATGCCGAATTTATTCAGCGCCGCCAGCACGGATTATTTGCGCTGGAATGGCACGCGCATCAGTGCCGCTACGGCGTGGGAATCGAAATCGACACCTGGATGCAGCTCGGTTGCCACGTGGTCGTCAACGGGTCGCGGGCGCATCTGGAGAAAGCGCAACAGCGTTACGGCCAGCGGCTGGTACCGGTGTGTTTGCAGGTGTCAGACGATGTGCTGGCCGAGCGTTTATTGCGACGCGGACGTGAAGACGCCGGGCAAATCGCCTGCCGTCTGGAACGTGCCAGAGCATATGACAACGCGCTGCCCGCCAGCTGCCACCGGCTGAATAACGACGGTGCGTTGCAGGACACGTTACGGCATTTACTGGCCATTCTTTCGTTGCCGGTCAGCGCCCCTTTTTATTCCGTCACTTCAACATGAGCGAGATTATGACAGACATCATTTCCCCGTTTTCTCTGGCTGACGAACAGGATTATTCACGTCCGAAAATCGGCCAGCAGGTCGAACTGAACCGTTCGCAGCTCGGGCAATACGTGCATATTGCCGACAACGCCATCATCGAAGAAACACAGATCGGCGATTATTCCTATACGGCGGGCAACAATCAGATCTTCTACGCGACTATCGGCAAGTTTGTGTCGATCGCCACTTACGTGCGGATCAATCCGGGCAATCACCCGACATATCAGCGCGTTGCGCAGCATCATTTTACCTACCGCAGCTCGGCTTACGGACTGGGTGAAGACGATCAGGATTTCTTCGACTGGCGGCGTGAACATCACGTCACCGTCGGCAACGACGTATGGATCGGCCATAACGCGGTGATCATGCCGGGCGTCAGCATCGGGAACGGCGCGGTGATCGGGACGTCCGCCGTGGTGACCAAAGACGTTGAGCCGTATTCCATCGTGGCGGGCGTGGCCGCGAAAAAGATCGGCATGCGTTTTGAAGATTCAATGATCGAAAAGATCGAGAACAGCCAGTGGTGGAACTGGGATCACGAGACGCTGAAAGAGAGAATGCCGGATTTTCGAAATCTGGAGGTGTTTGCGGAGAAATATCTGTAAGGATCAGGGCGATCCTTACGGGGCAAAATTCACGTTTTTTGCTGATACCTTATCATAAGGATCCCGGCCAGCAGAGAACGCGGATTAAAGTTCTTCAATACTGGCGGCGATTTGATCGGATTCCAGCACAGTGATACCGCCCAATCCCGCGTTAAACGCCTGTTCCTGCAAGGCTTTGGCGACAACGTCCGAATCAATAGCTTTCCATTTTCCCGGCAGCAGTTTAAACAGCGGCGCACTGAGTTGTTCGAGCAGGCGCGGCGGGTGCCGTTTTCCGACCAGAAGCGACGGCCTGACCAGCGTCAGCAAAGTCCAGCCCTGATGAATCAGCGCCTGCTCCATTTCCCCTTTTGTCCGGTTATAGAGAAATCGTGAGTGCGCATCCGCGCCGTTGGCACTGACCGCCAGACAATGGCGCGCACCGAGTTCCTTCGCAGCTTTGGCGCAATCCACCACCAGATCGTAATCCACGGCGCGAAACGCTTCCGCGCTGCCCGCCTGTTTACGCGTGGTGCCGAGGCAGCAAAACAGCAGGTCGATCGGTTCATCCAGCGCGACTACCAGCGACGTGAGATTTTCTCCGAGCGGGTTGATCAGTTTATTGCCCGGCGGCAACGGGCGGCGGCTCGGCGCAACAATCCGGCTGACGCGCGGATCGCGCTGCAACAGACGTAAAAGCTCACGCCCAATCAGACCACTTCCGCCCAGCAGAAGAACTTTTGCCATATCACTTCCTTTTAAAAAACGGCTTTTACACAGTGTATTAGAGACAGATATTTTTTAGTGTTACCTGATTGTAAAATCTACGCTATCAGACAGTTCCTGTTACTCTGGCTTATCAGAAAGTGCGCGTTCCCACAGCAGCTTTTTTCCGAATCCCAGGGCGTTATCCGTCATCTTGATGCTGTTAAGTTTCAGCGCCCAGACCGGCGCTTTCATGGCGATTGCTACCGGAAAATGTTGGCAGTAAAGACGGCGCGCATGGCTCTCTTCTTCACCGGAAAGGATGGTCGCGTCACCGCGATACTGAATGCCTTTGATCAGCGCGATGGTCTTCGGGTGTGGTGCGACCGTGCCCACGACGGGCGGCGATTTTGCCATCAGCGTGCCGTGCAGCGTTTTCAGTTCGGTCATGAAGTACAAAGACAGGTTTTCGGCATCGGTGACGTAAAAGCAGTTAGCGCTCCACATCTCACCGTCCGCGGCGGCACAGAGCGCCAGCACATGATTTTTAGTCAGGAATTTGAGAATGTGTTTCAGGTCGTCGGGGTTATTCATCAGAAGTTCCTTGTCGTCTTTGCCGCATTGTACCGTGACACACCGATGTTTTACGTCATTCTGCCGTGCCGTTCAGGTAAACTTACACAAACTTTTCCCGATACGATGCGTCTATGTCCACTTCTCCCGGCTGGTTTTTGTACATGTTGAGAACGCCGACCGGCATGCTTTACACCGGCATCACGACCGACGTGACGCGGCGTCTCGACCAGCATCAGGCCGGCAAAGGGGCGAAAGCATTACGCGGAAAAGGCGAGCTGGCGCTGGTGTTTCACTGCGCGGCGGGCGATCGCTCGCTGGCCTCAAAACTGGAAATCCGGGTTAAAAAGCTAAGTAAAGTGCAGAAGGAATTGCTGGTGAAAGCCGCGCCGGAATGTCTGCTACGGTATTTCGGATTGCAGAAAAGCGGCAGTGAGGAAAAAGGGGAGCAGGAAGAAAACTAACGGGCCTGAAGTCAGACCCGTTAAATATCAGAACCTGTCAAACGGCGGGGAGAATTCCACCTGCCCGCTGGCGTCGCTGAGCGCCTCGTCGGACAGGGTGAAGAGCTGGAATGCTGCTTCGGTGTCCGGCCAGCGGCACTGTAAATCATGAGCTGCCGCCGGTTTAAAACCAAAACGCCCGTAATACGCCGGGTCGCCCAGTACCACGACGGCGGCGTAACCAAATTCATTCAGGGAATCGAGCCCTTCGTACACCAGCTTTTCGCCCAATCCCTGACGACGCAAAGGTTCGTCAACCGCCAGCGGTGCCAGCGCGACCCAGTTGCGATCTTCGCCCTGAATATCAACCGGGCTGAAGGCGACATAACCGACCACCCCGCCTTCGTCGTCGGTGGCGACAACGCCCAGCGTCAGCAGGCCGTCTTCGCGCAATTGCTGCACCAGATCGGCTTCAGCGCCGCCGGGGAACGCGCGACGCAGCAGGCGGTCAATGCCCGCGGCATCTACCGGAATTTCAGTGCGAATTAGCATGGCTCAGCTACCGGAGCTTTCGGCTCGCGGTCCTCTTGCAGTCCCGCTTCGACGAAATCGGCCAGGTGCAGCAGACCCTTTTTCAGCAGCAGCGGCATAGTATCCAGATCGATAGAATCCATCAGATTCTTCACGTACAGACCGAGTTCCGTGTCACCTTCAATGCGCAGTCGACGCTGGAAGAACAGCGTATCCGGATCTTCTTTCCGCGCAGCAATCAAAATCAGGTCATTGGCGCTGCCGCTAAAACTGACATCCGCCTCGCCCTTTTCGGCGACGATCAGTTTGCCCTGGTCCACTGACATCAGCCAGCTCAGGCTGAGATCGCTGACATCAATTTTCAGCCAGCGGCCTTCGAGGAAATCCAGTTCGCCATCGGCCAGCGCCTGACGAAGCTGCCCGCTCAGTACCTGTTGCAAGACCTGACGCTGTAGCGCAAAAGGCGTGAATTTCAAAGGCACACTTAACAGGGAGGGGCCCTGACGAACCAAACGTGCACGTAGTTTTTGCAACACTGGCACTACTCCTTTCGGTAACTTTTTCGGCAATTTTTTGGCAACTATTTGTACTATTTTGCCACATCGCCCGTAACGTTCAGCGGTCTACATCAATAAATACTGCAACAGAAAAACCTCCCGTACAACCTCCCCGACGGTTCAGGCTCCTTCAACACCCCAGAAACTGCCTCAAATCAAAATATTGCATCTATAGCTTCTCTAAAATAGTTCGCTAATCAAAGCCCTGACTGATGAATGAATAACGTCGGCAACTGGCTTTTCATCACCCACAACCCTTTCGCCACGGCGTGCGGTTGCAGTAAGGAACGAGAATGGAGCTACTTTGCCCGGCAGGGAATTTACCTGCGCTAAAAGCGGCCATCGATAACGGTGCAGATGCGGTTTATATCGGCCTGAAAGATGACACCAACGCCCGCCACTTTGCAGGCCTCAACTTTACGGAGAAGAAATTGCAGGAGGCGGAAAATTACGTTCACCGCCACCGCCGTAAGTTGCATATCGCCATCAATACCTTTGCGCACCCTGACGGCTATCAGCGCTGGGAACGCGCGGTGGATATGGCCGCGCAGCTCGGTGCCGATGCGCTGATCCTCGCGGATATCGCCATGCTGGATTACGCTGCAACGAAATATCCTCACGTCGAGCGCCACGTTTCCGTTCAGGCTTCCGCCACCAACGACGAAGCAATCCGTTTCTACAAAAACAATTTTGACGTCGCCCGTGTGGTACTGCCGCGCGTGCTTTCCATGCATCAGGTGCGCCAGCTATCGCGTACCACCGTCGTGCCGCTGGAAGTGTTCGCGTTCGGCAGCCTGTGCATTATGGCCGAAGGCCGCTGTTATCTTTCTTCCTATCTCACCGGCGAATCGCCGAATACCGTGGGTGCCTGTTCTCCGGCGCGCTTTGTGCGCTGGCAGCAAACCGCACAGGGCATGGAATCGCGCCTGAATGACGTGCTGATTGACCGCTATGACGAAGGCGAAAACGCCGGTTATCCGACGCTGTGCAAAGGCCGTTATCTGGTCGATGGCGCGAAATACCATGCGCTGGAAGAGCCGACCAGCCTGAATACGCTGGAGTTACTGCCGGAGCTGTTCGCCGCCAATATTGCCTCGGTGAAAATCGAAGGACGTCAGCGCAGCCCGGCGTATGTCAGCCAGGTCGCGCGCGTGTGGCGCATGGCCATCGACCGCTGCATGGCCGATCCGCAAAACTACAAAACCGATGAGGCCTGGATGAATACGCTGGGCGCAATGTCTGAGGGTACGCAAACAACGCTCGGTGCCTATCACCGTAAATGGCAGTAATTAAAGAGATCATCATGAAATATTCATTAGGAGCCATCCTTTATTACTGGCCGAAAGCACAGGTGGAAGACTTTTATCAGGCGGCGGCAAACAGCAGCGCCGATATCATTTATCTCGGCGAGAATGTGTGTACTAAACGGCGTGAAATGAAGGTCAATGACTGGATGGATGTCGCCCGTGAACTGGCTTCAGCGGGAAAACAGGTGGTGGTTTCCACACTGGCGTTGTTGCAGGCACCGTCCGAGCTTAATGAGCTGAAACGCTATGTGGAGAACGGTGAGTTCCTGCTGGAAGCCAACGATTTTGGCGCGGTCAATATGGCGGCTGACCGGAAGCTGCCGTTTGTGGTCGGTCACGCGCTGAACTGCTACAACGCCGTCACACTGAAATTGCTGCAAAAACAAGGCATGGTGCGCTGGTGTATGCCGGTTGAGCTGTCCCGCGACTGGCTGGTGAACCTGCTGAATCAGTGCCAGGAATTGGGTATCCGCGATAAGTTCGAAGTGGAAGTGCTGTCTTACGGACATCTGCCGCTGGCCTATTCCGCACGCTGTTTCACGGCACGTTCGGAAAACCGCGCGAAAGATGAATGCGAAACCTGCTGCATCAATTATCCGCAGGGCCGGAAAATGCTGTCGCAGGAAAATCAGCAGGTGTTTATCCTCAACGGCATCCAGACGCAAAGCGGCTATTGTTACAATCTGGGCAATGAACTGACGTCGATGCAGGGGCTGGTCGATATCGTGCGGCTGTCACCGGAAACGCACGAGACGCTTTCCACTCTCGAGGCGTTCCGTGCCAATGAGCGGGGTTTGCATCCGGTAATGCTGACAGACAAAGCCGACTGTAACGGCTACTGGCAGCGCATTGCCGGGCTGGAACTGCGTCGCTGAACGCCTGAGTGACGCCATGAAAAAGGGATATGACTTTGCAGTAATATCCCTTTTTTGATCAGACGCCTTTTCGCCGCGGCCTGAACATCGCCCTCAGACGCACGCCGTCGCGCAGCATCCCCACGGCGATACCAATGAACGTATAAAACGCGCACAGAAGCAGAAGCATCAGGATGTCACCGCCGACATCCTTAAACGGCAGCCCCATCTGATTCACCCCCGCAATCGCTTTGGTCGCCCAGGTTGAAGGCAACATCGAAGAAATCGCCCTGACCCACGCGGGCATTGCCTGCAACGGCCAGATGGTGCCGGAAATGTAAAAGACTGGCGTCGTCACAAAGGCCAGCGTCAGGTAGATCAGTTCCACGCTGCGCAGGCATTCCGTGACCAGTTTGCCTAATCCGAGCACGGCCAGTAAAAACGGGAACGTCAGTAGCAGAATTTCAGGAATGCTGGCCGTCTGCCGGTATCCCAAAATCCATGGCCACAGGACGAACAGGACAATCGAGAGAAATAACCAGACCGGGATCAGCGCGGAAATCCCGCCAAGAAAAGCTGGTATCGCCGGTTTTCCGGAAGGCCCGCTGTTGAGCACAATGCTGACGCGCACGCTGGCAATCAGCAGTGAGTGCTGCAATAACATGACCAGCAGGCCGGGGAAGATAATCGCCGCGAAGCTGATGCCGGGGTTAAAGACGTCCAGCGACTGTCCGATTATCGGCGATAACACCACGCTGGCTTGTCGTTCGCTGAAGCCGTTGCTGTGCAGTAAATCCGTGTTGTACTGCGTGAGGAGTGCCTGATAGGCCGCAAGCACGTCCTGCTGGATCTGCCCGTTTGCCAGTCGGTTAGTGGCATCGCCATAAACCGGGATCACGATGTTTTCACCGGCGAGGATCTTCTTTTCCAGATCCACCGGCATGATGATCACCGCGAACAATTTGCGCAGCGCCAGATCGCGTTCGGCATCGGCGAGATTTTCGTAGTGGTGGGTTTCGACTTTCGATGTGGCGTCCAGCTGTCGGGTCAGCATCCGGCTGGCGGTGCTGTGATCCTGATCGATAACGGCGACCGGCAGATCCCAGACGGTACGGTTGGCATAAACCAGGCTCATCACGCACAGCGAGAGCAGCAACATCATCCACATCGGTTTATCGAGCAAACCGGTCAGCACTTTGCTGAAAGTGCCCCACCAGGTTTTGAACCATTCGCGACGGGTCATTGTGGTGGCTCCTGTTGTTTCATCCGCATATACAGGCGCTTACGCACCAGCAGGCCGGTCAGCAGCGGGTAAATCAGCAGAATGCCGCACACCATCAAAATGCCACGCAGCGATACCTGACGCAGGAAAACGTCGAACATTGCCGCCAGTGCGTAACTCAGCGGTTCGATGCCGGAAATTATGCGCGCCGGCAGCGGCATTGATAACACCGGAACGGCCATGCCGGAGAACGTGAGCGCGATACTGACGAAAATCCCCATCATGGTGTAGGCGGTGATCGTCGTTTTCGTGAAGGTAAATAACAACAGGCCGAGGCTTTGCGCGGCAATCACATAAAAGAAGCCGATCACCAGCATATACAACGGATTGCCGCTCACCCTCGCATCAAAAAAGCCCACAAGCATGGCAATCTCTACCATCAGCAAGGTGGTGAAACACAGCGTGTATGGCGCGAGTTTCCCGAGCAGCGCCAGCGTAAATGACGGCGCACTGAGCAGCGCCTGACTGCGCGCCATCACGTAAATCATGCAGGTTACGGTGAAAAGTTGCAGAAGGTGAATAGTGGCGGCGAACTGCTGATAGTAAATGTAGCTGCCGCTGGCGTTGAACAGGCTGCCGTAAGAAAGATCGACGCTCGCCAGTGACGGCAACGTTTTGCCGATTTCTGTCGCAATAATTGACCGGTAGCTGCTGTTCAGCTCGGTGATAAGCCCGCTGAAATCTTGCGTGGAATACAACCCGGCACCGTAAAACAGGGCGTTGTAATACAGCACGGCGCTCGGCTGTTTACCGGCCAGCACGTCCGCTTCGAAGTTCACCGGAATATACAACAACGCGTAATCCTGCGCGGTGCGCAGACGATATTCTGCTTCCGGTAATCCGCCTTCAAATGCCTGAACGTGAGCATGAGAACCCGCGTCGAGTTTGCGGGTCAGCGTTTTGGACAACGTGCTGTGGTCGTTATCCACCACCGAAACAGGCAAATCCAGTAAAGTGCCTTCGGAGAAGTTACTGCTGATCAGACCGAACAGAAGTAAAGGAAAAATCCAGCACAGCCAGTGGATCACCGGTTTACGAAAGGCGTAATTTGCCTCGCGGGTAAAAGCACGGCTGAAACAGCGCCATGCGGCTTTTATCCTTTCGCTCCGCGGCGCTTTGACCGGCTTCACTTCGCTTTCCACTGCCAGAGCGCGCTCATACCCTGACGTAATCCGGGAACCGGTTTGGCAGGATACAGACGAACTTCAAAGGTTTTTAAATCGAAGTCACCGGTCGCGCGCGTTGCGCGTTTGGTGGCGTAATCACCCAGCGGCGCGATATAACGCACTTCGGCTTCAATCATTTCATTATTCAGCGCAGGCACGCGCATTTGTACTTTGTCGCCTTTGCGCACGCCCGCCAGAATGTCTTCACGCAGGTTAAAAACGAAATAGGCATCAGGCAGACGGACTAACGTCAGCAACGGGCTGGACGCACTTTGCAGCTCGCCAACCTCCACAGGAATCGGCCCGACTTCACCGTCCACCGGCGCTTTCACCTGTAAATCATCGGTCTGGGCTTTGACTTCCAGCAAGTCTTCTTCCGCCTGGCGCAGCTGAGCCGCATAACTGGCTCGTTGCTCCACGCGATCGCCATTAACGCCTTCGTCCAGATTGGCTTTGGCGACTAATACCTGCGCATAGGCGCTGTCGCGCGCGCGGCGTGAATCTTCTAAGTCAGAGGCAGAGATAAAGCCTTTACCGGCGATTTTCGCATTACGGTTGTATTCGTCGCGGGCATTGACGTATTCGGCCTGAGATTGTGCCAGCGTCGCTTTCAGGTTGCGGATGCTTTCTTCACGCGTCCCGTTAACCGAAAGTTCGAGCTGGGCTTTGGCCTGATCGCGTGCGGCTTCCAGCGCGCGAAGCTGCGCCATCATTTCCGGGCTGTCGAGGGTAATCAGCAACTGCCCCGCTTTCACGTCATCGCCACGTTCGACATGACGTTCAATCACGCGGCCTTTGGCTTTCGACGCGACAATCACTTCCGGCGCATCGACTTCGCCCTGAAGCAGGAGATCTTCGTTATGCGCACGAAACAAAACCGCCAAAGAAACCGCCACCGCCACCAGCAGCAGGGTTAATAACATTCGTTTACTCATTGATACCACGTCCTTTTTGTTCGCCTGAATTAATGACCGGCATTGGTTTTCCATTCCATGATTGTCCCTGCCTGCTTTCGTCGCCTTTTGAGGGGCATTTTGACGTCAATGGAATCATAGCGGGATGAACAGAGACTTTTTAACACAAAACAACATATTGGCTAAAATTATAGTTTAAGTGATTCCAATCTAATTTAAGCATGTTTAAACGGAAATTAAGGGCACAAATGCCGTATTCAATGAACACGTAATGGGTAATACTCGGTTTAATTATGAGCGGAATGCATCCTTTCCCCTCCTCTTCATCAACGAGTGAGCCGTGATTATGTCTGATAAAAACACCGTTCCCCTTTCCGTGCTCGATCTGGCACCTGTCCCGCAAGGTGCTGATCCGGCTAAGGCTTTTAAGTGTTCTCTGGATCTGGCGCAAAACGCCGAGAAATGGGGCTATCAGCGCTACTGGATGGCGGAACACCACAATATGACCGGCATCGCGAGCGCGGCGACGTCTGTTTTGCTGGGCTATATTGCGGGGGGGACGAAAACGATCCGCGTGGGTTCAGGCGGCGTGATGCTGCCAAACCATTCGCCGCTGGTGATTGCTGAACAATTCGGGACGCTGGCAACGTTGTATCCAAACCGTGTCGATCTTGGCCTGGGCCGCGCGCCGGGGACTGACCAGCGCACGATGATTGCGCTGCGCCGTCATCTTTCCGGGGAAATCGATAATTTCCCGCAGGATGTTCAGGAATTACAAATGTATTTCGGCGATGTTCAGCCGCAGCAGGCCGTTCAGGCGGTTCCGGGTCAGGGCCTGCATGTGCCGATCTGGCTGCTGGGTTCCAGCCTGTACAGCGCGCAACTCGCCGCCGCACTTGGCCTGCCTTTTGCCTTTGCATCGCACTTTGCGCCCGATATGTTGTATCAGGCGCTGGCGATTTACCGCAGCAAATTCCAGCCTTCCGCGCAGCTTGAAAAGCCGTATGCGATGGTGTGCATCAATGCGATTGCCGCAGATACCGACGAAGAAGCGCAGCGTATGTTTACGTCCAATCAGCAGCAGTTCATCAATTTACGCCGCGGTATGCCGGGGAAATTACCGGCACCGGTCGATAACATCGAAAGCCTGTGGTCAGCGTCAGAACGCTTTGGTGTGGATAATGCGCTGCGGATGTCAGTCGTCGGCAATAAAGAATCGATTCGTCAGGGATTGCTGTCCATCTTGCGCGAAACCGAAGCCGATGAGCTGATGATTAACGGGCAGATTTTTGATCATGAAGCACGTCTGCGTTCGTTCGAAATCGTCTCTCAGTTACAGGGCGATTTGGTGAAAGCACAACGCATCGGATAAACATTGCGATAAATGGCAGACGAAAAAAAACCAGCCCGTTAAAAGGCTGGTTTTTTATTATCTGACGTTCAGAGAACTGAAGTCAGATTATGCGTCGGTAGTACGACGTGGTGCACGGCTTGGCGGACGACGTTCGCCAGCTGCTGAAGCACCTTCACGACGTTCACCGCTGAAAGAACGTGGGGCACCGTTACCACGGCCACCTTCACGACGTTCGCCATTGAACGGACGCGGAGCACCAGTACCACGACGCTCACCGCCAGCACCAGCCGGACGGTCACGACGCGGAGCTTGTGGCTGCGCATCACCGATCAACTGCATGTTCATCGGTTTGTTCAGGATGCGGGTACGGGTGAAGTGAGACAGGATCTCGCCCGGCATACCTTTAGGCAATTCGATAGTGGAGTGCGTACCGAACAGTTTGATGTTACCGATGTAACGGCTGCTGATATCACCTTCGTTAGCGATCGCGCCAACGATATGACGAACTTCAACGCCATCATCGCGACCCACTTCGATACGATACAGTTCCATATCGCCAGCTTCGCGACGTTCACGACGTGGGCTATCGCCATCACGCGCAGGACGGTCACCATCACGTGCCGGACGATCGCTGTTACTGCGAGCCGGACGGTCACGACGATCGCCACGATCACCGCGGTCACCACGATCTTCGAATTCACGACGCGGTGGACGGCTTTTGAACGGCTGATCAGCCGGAACGATCAGAGGACGTTCGCCCTGTGCCATTTTCAGCAGTGCCGCAGCCAGCGTTTCGATGTCCAGCTCTTCTGCAGGTTGCAGTTTTGCCAGCAGAGCGCGGTACTGATCCAGATCGCTGCTTTCCAGTTGTTGCTGAACTTTTGCTGCAAACTTCGCCAGACGACGTTCGCCCAGAACGTCTGCAGTTGGGATTTCAACTTCTGGAATGGTCAGCTTCATTGTACGTTCAATGTTGCGCAGCAGACGACGTTCGCGGTTCTCAACGAACAGCAATGCGCGACCTGCACGACCAGCACGACCGGTACGGCCGATACGGTGAACGTAAGATTCTGAGTCCATCGGGATGTCGTAGTTAACAACCAGGCTGATACGTTCTACGTCGAGACCACGTGCTGCCACGTCGGTTGCGATCAGAATGTCCAGGCGGCCATCTTTCAGACGTTCCAGAGTCTGCTCACGCAGGGCCTGGTTCATGTCACCGTTCAGTGCAGCACTGTTGTAGCCGCTACGTTCCAGTGCTTCTGCCACTTCCAGCGTTGCGTTTTTGGTACGAACGAAGATGATCGCCGCATCAAAATCTTCAGCTTCCAGGAAACGAACCAGCGCTTCGTTTTTACGCAGACCGTATACAGACCAGTAGCTCTGGCTGATGTCCGGACGGGTCGTCACGCTTGACTGGATACGCACTTCCTGCGGATCTTTCATGAAGCGACGGGTGATGCGACGGATAGCTTCTGGCATGGTTGCAGAGAACAGCGCGGTCTGATGGTCAGCCGGGATCTGCGCCATGATAGTTTCGACGTCTTCGATGAAGCCCATACGCAGCATTTCATCGGCTTCATCCAGCACCAAACCTTTCAGGTTAGAAAGGTTCAGGGTGCCGCGTTTCAGGTGGTCCAGCAGGCGACCTGGGGTACCCACAACAACTTGTGGCCCCTGACGCAGAGCGCGCAGCTGAACGTCATAGCGCTGGCCGCCGTAAAGGGCAACCACATTCACGCCATGCATATGTTTAGAGAAATCAGTCATTGCTTCAGCAACCTGAACCGCCAGTTCGCGGGTGGGTGCCAGAACAAGAATTTGTGGTGCTTTCAGTGAAGCATCGATGTTGTGCAGCAGCGGTAAGGAGAACGCTGCCGTTTTACCGGAACCGGTCTGAGCCATACCCAGAACGTCGCGGCCATTTAACAGGTGAGGAATACACTCAGCCTGGATTGGTGATGGTTTTTCGTAGCCCAAATCAGTCAGGGCAGAAATGATCGGAGCAGACAGCCCCAGGTCAGCAAAAGAGGTTTCAAGCTCAGTAGTCATGTACACGTGCCTCATTAATAATGGCAGCCAGTCTACATAACTCGTCGAGAAAATTTTCAGTCATTTTCATTGAAAAGTGTGAACCGGCTCAAATTAGATTATAAAACGAACAAAGCAACCCTCGCCCGTTAAGGCGCTTAAAAATGGTAGATACCATGATTAAAAAGGCTGATTGGTGTCGTCAGCTATTGCTGGTCCGATTCTGATAGGTCGTCTTGCTCATGGCCCAAAAGCGCCAATTCCAACAATGCATAGCGGTGCTCAACAAAGTTGTGAACGTTGTTAGCTACCGTCAGTTTGAACAGTGCCGCAGCGCTGTTCTTGTCCCCCAGACTTAGGTAATGCTTACCTAAATAGAAGTCAGTTTCACTGAGATGCTCAGCGAGCGAAGTGTTATCCGTTGCTTCTGCCTTGAGGCGTTCCATCAGCGTAGCTTCGCTGATTTTGCCCAGGTAGAATTCGACGATATTCCATCCCCATTGCCCTCTGTCCGCTTTGTCATAACGCTGTTGAAGCGCTACTTCGGCATTCTTCGGATTGATTTCTCGCTCCGCAAGATAAAGCCATAACGAACGGAAGGGATCATTTGGATCGTCTCGATAAAACGCCTGCAGATCATCCTGCGCTAACGAGAATCGGCCACCGTAATACAGGGCGATACCTCGGTTCAAACGCGCGTAGTTGTAAGTTGGATCAAGCTCTAGTACAGAATCAAACGCTTCATAGGCAGCATCGAAATTGCCTGCCTGCGTTAGGTAAATCCCCAGGTAGTTAAAAACTTCTGGCATATCAGGACGAATAGACAGCGCTTGTGAAAAATCATTTCGCGCAAGTGCTCTTAGCCCGAGACTATCATACAGCACACCGCGTTCATATAATAGCTGTGCTCTCTCATCATCAGTCAATGACCGGCTGGCAAGTATTTGTTCCATGCGGGCCAGAATGACTTCCTGCTGCAACGTCGGCTGCAACGGAATCGCCAGAACTTCATTTTTACGCCAATCATGGTTGCTGCATCCTGCCAACATAAGTGCTGTCGCAACATAACACCAGCGCAAGAAAGGCTTCATTTCTACTCCCGGAGACAAACATTGGATGAACGTCCTGTCATCCGCTTGCTTAACACAAACGCTTCCTTACGTTCGTGAGACGAACAGCTCCCGTCCACGTGGAAAGGAGCTGTAAAACTTCTGTTACAGATTATTCTGCTGCAGGTTGCTCAGTTGTTTCGCCCTGAGTCGGTGCGGTCGCTTCTTTGATGCTCAGACGCACACGACCCTGACGGTCAACTTCCAGAACTTTAACCGGTACTTCCTGGCCCATCTGCAGGTAATCAGTCACTTTCTCAACGCGCTTATCAGCGATTTGAGAAATGTGAACCAGACCTTCTTTACCGCCACCAATGGCAATAAACGCACCAAAGTCTACGATACGGGTCACTTTACCCTGATAGATACGACCCACTTCGATTTCAGCAGTGATCTCTTCGATACGACGGATAGCGAATTTCGCTTTCTCGCCGTCGGTTGCTGCGATTTTCACAGTACCGTCATCTTCGATTTCGATAGTGGTGCCCGTTTCTTCAGTCAGAGCACGGATCACAGAACCACCTTTACCGATCACGTCCTTGATTTTGTCCGGACTGATCTTGATGGTATGGATACGTGGAGCAAACTGAGAGATATCGCCACGTGGGGTGCTGATAGCCTGTTCCATTACGCCCAGAATGTGCAGACGCGCACCCTTAGCCTGGTTCAGAGCCACCTGCATGATTTCGCGGGTGATACCTTCGATTTTAATGTCCATCTGCAGCGCGGTGATACCGTCGCGGCTACCGGCCACTTTGAAGTCCATGTCGCCCAGGTGATCTTCGTCACCCAGAATGTCGGACAGAACCACAAAGCTTTCGCCTTCTTTAACCAGACCCATTGCGATACCCGCAACAGCGGCTTTAATCGGCACGCCTGCATCCATCAGGGCCAGAGAAGCACCACAAACAGAAGCCATTGAAGATGAACCGTTAGATTCGGTGATTTCAGAAACCACACGTACGGTGTACGGGAAGTCTTCTGGTTTTGGCATCATCGCCAGCACGCCACGTTTAGCAAGACGGCCATGGCCAATCTCACGACGTTTTGGCGAACCAACCATACCTGTTTCACCCACAGAGTACGGAGGGAAGTTGTAGTGGAACAGGAAGCTATCCGTCTTCTCGCCCATCAGCTCATCCAGGTTCTGCGCATCACGTGCAGTACCCAGAGTTGCGGTAACCAGTGCCTGAGTTTCACCACGGGTGAACAGAGCAGAACCATGGGTGCGTGGCAGAACGCCAGTGCGCACGTCCAGACCGCGGATCATGTCTTTTTCACGGCCATCGATACGCGGTTCGCCACGCAGAACACGGCTACGAACAACGTTCTTCTCGATGCTGCCCAGGATGTCAGAAATTTCGCCAGCATCCAGAGATTCGTCTTCAGCTTTCAGAGCCTGAACGACGTCAGCTTTGATCACGTTGATCTGAGCGTAACGGTCTTGTTTGTCAGTGATCAGGTACGCATCACCCAGACGGGATTCAGACAGCGCAGCAACGCGAGCGTGCAGCTCAGCGTTAACCACTTCAGGCTGCCATTCCCATTTTGGTTTGCCCGCTTCGGCAACCAGTGAGTTGATGTTGTCGATAACGATTTGTTGTTGTTCGTGACCGAATACAACCGCGCCCAACATCTGATCTTCGCTCAGCACTTCAGCTTCAGATTCAACCATCAGCACAGCACCCTGAGTACCCGCAACAACCAGATCGAGACGGCTGGTTTTCAGCTCATCGGCAGTTGGGTTCAGAACGTACTGATCATTGATGTAACCTACGCGAGCTGCACCGATTGGGCCGCTGAATGGAATACCAGACAGGCTCAGGGCAGCGGACGCACCGATCAACGCCACGATATCCGGGTTAACTTGTGGGTTCAGGGAAACCACAGTCGCGATAACCTGAACTTCATTCAGGAAACCTTCCGGGAACAGAGGACGGATCGGACGGTCAATCAGACGGGAAGTCAGTGTTTCGCCTTCGCTTGGACGGCCTTCACGACGGAAGAAACTACCCGGGATACGACCAGCAGCGTAAGTACGCTCCTGATAGTTAACCGTCAGCGGGAAGAAACTCTGACCTGGTTTCGCTTTTTTCTGGCCAACAACGGTAACGAATACCGCAGTGTCGTCCATGCTAACCATAACTGCTGCAGTGGCCTGACGGGCCATCATGCCGGTTTCCAGCGTAACGGTGTGCTGGCCGTATTGGAATTTACGAATAGTCGGATTAAGCAATGTAATATCCTTGTTTGTGGCGCGCAGCTGTTATGACAGCAGTTCACACCGATAAATATCCGAGCTTCTCACTACATTCTCGCGACTAATGACAATCCTTATTGGCCTGACGTTGTGGCAATAAAGTCTCTCATTAGCCGCGCGAAAACATCTGTAACGGAAGTTCATGTTCTTGGAAGAGCAGTAGAAACAGCAGCCATACAGTAACCTGATTTGGCTATGCTTCCTAGAATAAAGGGGCCTATTGGCCCCTTTACACTGAAACTCGCTTGATTAGCGACGCAGACCCAGACGTTCGATCAGGCTGGTGTAACGTGCTACATCTTTACGCTTCAGGTAGTCCAGCAGTTTACGACGCTGAGAAACCATACGCAGCAGACCACGACGGCTGTGGTGATCTTTTTTGTGCTCTGCAAAGTGACCTTGCAGATGGTTAATTTGAGCAGTCAGCAGAGCAACCTGAACTTCGGTAGAACCACTGTCGTTAGTGCCACGACCGAAGTCGGAAACGATTTGAGCTTTAGCTTCAACGCTTAGAGACATAATCTTACTCCAAAATATTATAGATAATTAAACGGGAGCCGATCTCTAATTCAGCTACCCAATGCATAAGCTGCGCTATTCTACCCTTTGCTATATATGATCGCAAGGTGGGCAGAAAGCGCTTAATCCGTGTATTCGACGACTAAACGACGCGGCGCAATGCGGCCATCATCATCTATTTCGCCCACACCGATAAACTTACGTTCTTCGCCTTCGGTGATGCGAACCATACCACTCGTGGGCGCACCCGATGCCTGAACAGGTTGACCCTGTTTCACATATCCGGCCACCACGGGCAACAGATTCACTTCCGGGAAGTCTTCACATGCGCTGTCCATCGGTAACAACAACGGATCCAGCAAAAGACGTGGCTCTATGCCCTGCTCTTCTGCCTGAGCAATCAGTTCATGGAGTTTTTCCATTGTGACCATACGCTCAGAAGGATAAGTTGCGACCTGCAAACGGCGCAGATACGTTACGTGCGCCCCACACCCTAACTTTTCGCCGAGATCGTCGACAATCGTTCGGATATAGGTACCTTTTGAGCAGTGAATTTCCAGCTCAACTTCAAAACCTTCCCAGCGGATGAACGTCAGTTCATACACTGTGATGCTGCGCGATTCACGCGGAACTTCAATGCCCTGACGTGCGTACTCATAAAGCTTCTTCCCTTCGTATTTCAGTGCGGAATACATGGAAGGAATCTGCTGGGTTTCCCCGCGGAAGCTGTCGAGTGCGTCGTCAAGTTGCTGCTGACTGAAGGCCACTTCACGTTCGGAAATAATGGCACCTTCTGCGTCAGAGGTGTCCGTGCGCTGTCCCATGCGGGCGATAACGCGATAACGTTTATCGGAATCGAGCAAGAATCGTGAAAATTTGGTGGCTTCACCTAAGCACAGCGGCAACATGCCAGTGGCCAGCGGGTCGAGCGCACCGGTATGCCCTGCGCGGTTAGCGTTGTAAAGACGTTTAACCTTTTGCAGGGCATCGTTGGAAGACAAGCCAATTGATTTGTCCAGTAGCAGAACGCCGTGTATGTCACGGCCGCGGCGACGTGGGCGACTCATTATGCTTCCTCGTCATCGCCTGCAGCTGAACGGCGTTCAGCATCGTTCTTAACAACATTGGTGACCAGGTTCGACATGCGCATACCTTCAACCAAAGAGTTGTCGTAGGCGAAAGTCAGTTCCGGAACGACGCGTAAACGCATCGCTTTACCGATCAGCGTACGGATAAAACCGGATGCGTCCTGCAAAGCCTTGATGCCATTTTTGACACGATCAGGATCGTGATTGTCAGTGGTCAGAACGTCCAGGAAGGTCACGAAGACTTTGGCATAAGCCAGATCGCGTGAAACTTCAACGCCTGAAACTGTCGCCATTCCTACGCGCGGGTCTTTGACTTCGCGCTGTAAAATGATAGCGATTTCTTTTTGCATCTCCTGAGAGACGCGCTGAGTACGGCTAAATTCTTTTGCCATGATGCTTTTCTCCTCACTTGATCCAGACGAATAAGGGGGCGCAAGGCCCCCATCTGGATATCAGCTACTTCGCAAACGTTAAGCGATAGTACGTTTGATCTCGATGATTTCGAAGACTTCGATCACATCGCCAGCACGCACATCGTTGTAGTTCTTAACGCCGATACCACATTCCATGCCGTTACGAACTTCAGCAACGTCATCTTTGAAGCGACGCAGGGATTCCAGCTCGCCTTCGTAGATCACCACGTTATCACGCAGTACACGGATTGGGTTGTTACGCTTGATCATACCTTCAGTAACCATACAACCTGCAATTGCGCCGAATTTAGGTGACTTGAACACGTCACGAACTTCAGCCAGGCCAATGATTTGCTGTTTGTATTCTGGCGCCAACATACCGCTCATTGCCTGTTTAACTTCGTCAATCAGGTTATAGATAACGGAATAGTAACGCAGATCCAGGCTTTCGCTTTCAACAACACGACGGGCAGAAGCATCTGCACGGACGTTGAAGCCCAGGATGATCGCACGGGAAGCTGCTGCCAGCGTTGCATCTGTTTCGGTGATACCACCGACGCCCATACCCACGATTTTCACTTTCACTTCGTCGGTAGACAAGCTTTGCAATGCATCAGAAATCGCTTCGCAAGAACCCTGCACGTCAGATTTCAGAACGATGTTCAGTTCAGAAACTTCACCTTCGGTCATGTTCGCAAACATGTTTTCCAGTTTAGATTTCTGCTGACGAGCCAGTTTAACTTCGCGGAATTTACCCTGACGGTAAAGCGCAACTTCACGGGCTTTTTTCTCATCACGAACAACAGTGACTTCATCACCCGCAGCAGGAACGCTGGACAGACCCAACACTTCCACCGGGATAGATGGACCCGCAGACAGGATGTCACGGCCCATTTCATCACGCATTGCACGAACGCGGCCGTATTCGAAGCCACACAGAATGATATCGCCTTTGTTCAGCGTACCTTCCTGAACCAGAACGGTTGCTACCGGGCCGCGACCTTTATCCAGGAAGGATTCGATCACAACACCACTCGCCATGCCGGTACGAACGGCTTTAAGTTCGAGAACTTCAGCTTGCAGCAAGATAGCTTGCAGCAGGTCGTCGATACCCGTACCGACTTTCGCAGATACGTGGATGAACTGAGACTCACCGCCCCACTCTTCTGGCATAACGCCATACTGAGAAAGTTCAGTACGAACGCGATCCGGATCAGAGTCTGGCTTATCAATTTTGTTGACCGCAACAACGATTGGCACACCAGCGGCTTTCGCATGCTGAACAGCTTCAATCGTTTGTGGCATCACGCCATCATCTGCAGAAACAACCAGCACCACGATGTCTGTTGCCTTAGCACCACGAGCACGCATTGATGTAAATGCGGCGTGTCCCGGAGTATCCAAGAAGGTGATCATGCCGTTTTCAGTTTCAACGTGATAAGCACCGATGTGCTGAGTAATACCACCGGCTTCGCCCGCAGCAACTTTCGTTGAGCGAATGTAGTCAAGCAGGGAAGTTTTACCGTGGTCAACGTGACCCATGATGGTCACTACCGGAGCGCGTGGCTCAGCGGCAGCGGATGAGGCCGTATCACGGTCGCTCATCAGCGCTTCTTCCAGTTCGTTTTCACGACGCAGGATAACTTTGTGGCCCATTTCTTCCGCAACCAGCTGAGCAGTTTCCTGATCGATAACCTGGTTGATGGTGGCCATGGCGCCCAGTTTCATCATCGTTTTGATGACCTGAGAACCTTTAACTGCCATTTTGTTTGCCAGTTCGGCAACGGTAATGGTTTCACCCACCACAACGTCACGGTTCACTGCAGCAACGGGCTTGTTGAAGCTCTGTTGCAGAGTGCTTGGCTTACGTTTGCCTTTACCATTACGGCCAACGGCACGCGCTTCTTCGCGATCAGCTTTAGATTCAGACAGTTTATTGCCTTTCTTCTGCTTAGTCGCTTTGCCACCGCGGGTACGGCTGCGACGTTCGCCTTCAACTTTGGCGTCGTTCTCGTCTTCAGCAGCACGGGCATGGGTAGAAGTGGTGACATGATAGTCAGCAGATTCTGATTCGCTTGGTGCGACAGTTTCAGTCCAGACACCAGAATCCGCCATTTTACGGGCTTCTTCTGCAATGCGCTTGGCGTTTTCTTCAAGCTTACGCTGGGCTTCTTCTTCCGTTTTGCGTTTCAGCTCTGCGGCTTCAGCTTCACGGCGTGCTTTCTCTGCCTGAGCTGGTTTGGTTACTTCGTCGGTATGTTGATTCGTCACTTTATCTTTTTCCGCTGCATCACGTTTAGCTTTATCAGCGGCCTCACGTTTAGCTTGCTCTTCGGCGGCGCGCTTGGCTTTTTCCTGAGCTTCGCGCTGGGCTTGCTCTGCTGCTACACGCTGTGCCTGTTCTTCCGCGTCACGCTTCGCCTGCTCTTCCGCTTCGGCCTGGGCAATTTCTGCCTCGGTCATATCACGTTTAACATAAGTGCGTTTCTTGCGGACCTCGATTTGCACCGATTTACTCTTCCCGCCGGTGCTCGGAATATTCAGTGTACTACGCGTTTTGCGTTGTAACGTCAGTTTGTTTGTCGCACCGGCGTTTCCACCATTCAGATGCGCCAACAATGTTTCTTTTTCTTGCTGGGTCACAGAGTCAGCTTCGGACTTCGAGATCCCTGCATCAGCAAATTGCTGTACCAGGCGATCTACCGGGGTCTGAATCTCTGCCGCCAGCGATTTTACAGTTACATCTGTCATGCTGTTCCTTCCTGCTACAGTTTATTACGCGTTGTCGCCAAACCAGCAGATATTGCGCGCAGCCATGATAAGTTCACCAGCCCGCTCGTCAGTAAGACCTTCAATATCAGCCAGATCGTCGACACCCTGCTCGGCAAGATCTTCCAGCGTACAAACCCCTAGGGCAGCCAGTTTAAATGCCATGCTACGTTCCAGACCCGCCAGGTTCAGCAGATCATCAGCAGGCTTTTTATCACCGAGACTTTCTTCCTGGGCTAAAGCAATGGTGGTCAGCGCTTCTTTTGCACGTTCGCGCAGCGCGTCCACGGTGTCTTCATCCAGGCCGTCGATTTCAAGCAGTTCTTTGACTGGTACGTAAGCCAGTTCTTCAAGCGTAGAGAAACCTTCTTCTACCAGGACCGTGGCAAAATCTTCATCAATGGCCAGGTATTTCGTGAAGGTAGCAATCGCAGCGTGTGCCTCAGCCTGATGTTTGGCTTGCAGGTCGTCTGCTGTCATCACGTTCAGTTCCCACTTGTCATCACTACGATGCTGTTTCAACAATTGGGAGGCCAAACGCACGTTCTGACCATTACGGCCGATCGCCTGTGCCAGGTTGCTGGCTTCAACGGCGATATCCATGGTGCATTTATCTTCATCAACAACGATGGAGGCAACATCTGCCGGTGCCATAGCGTTGATCACGAATTGCGCAGGATTGTCATCCCAAAGGATGATATCGATGCGTTCACCGCCCAGTTCACTGGATACGGCCTGAACGCGTGCGCCACGCATACCGACACAGGCACCTACCGGGTCGATACGTTTATCGTTAGTTTTCACTGCGATTTTTGCACGAGAACCCGGATCACGGGCTGCCGCTTTAATCTCGATCAGCTCTTCGCCGATTTCTGGTACTTCGATGCGGAACAGTTCGATCAGCATTTCGTTACGTGAACGGCTGACGAACAGTTGAGCACCACGCGCTTCCGGGCGAACATCATACAGCACGCCACGAATACGGTCGCCAGAGCGGAAGTTTTCACGCGGAAGCATGTCTTCACGCAGGATAACGGCTTCAGCGTTGCTGCCTAAATCCAATGCGATGCTGTCGCGATTTACTTTTTTAACGACACCAGTGACGATTTCGCCCTGCTGTTCGCGGAATTGCTCAACCACCATAGCTCGTTCTGCTTCACGTACTTTTTGTACGATAACTTGTTTAGCAGTCTGCGTGGTTATGCGGTCAAAAGTGACCGACTCAATCTGGTCTTCGATGTATCCGCCAAGTTCAATAGACGGATCTTCGTATTGTGCAGCCTCGAGAGTGATCTCGCGGGTTGGCTGAGTCACTTCGTGGACTGCAACCCAACGACGGAAGGTATCAAAGTCACCGGTTTTGCGGTCAATGCTGACGCGGACTTCGATTTCCTGCTCGTACTTTTTCTTGGTCGCTGTTGATAATGCAATTTCCAGCGCTTCAAAAATCTTCTCGCGCGGGAGGGATTTTTCATTAGAAACTGCTTCTACAACAGCCAGAATCTCTTTGTTCATCCTAGTTGCCTCTTCCAAACTCTTTAAAAGTGGGGTACCAGGTTCGCTTTCTGGATGTTGCTCAGTGCGAACACTTCATCTTTCCCTTCCACTGTCACCGTGATCATTTCGCCTTCGACAGCTTTGATAATACCCTGCCATTTGCGACGGTTCTGCACAGCCATTCGCAGGACAATGCTGACTTCGTCACCGAGGAAACGTTGATAATGTTCAGCGGTGAACATAGGACGATCAAGGCCTGGAGAGGAAACTTCCAGGTTATAGGCGACGGTGACTGGATCTTCTACGTCCAGCACAGCGCTCACCTGGTGGCTGACATCAGCACAATCATCAACATTGATCCCGGCGTCACTATCAATATAGATGCGCAACGTCGATTGGCGAGCCCGAACGAACTCGATGCCCACCAGCTCAAAGCCAAGTGCCTCGACTGGTGCTGAAATCAGCTCTGTTAATTTTTGTTCTAATGTGGACAAGCCCACCCCCAAGACATAAAAAAAGGGCTAAATAGCCCAGTGATTCTGTTGCCAAATAACAAAAAACCCCGATAAATCGGGGCTTTATGAAACTGGACCCTATTTGCCGCACAGGCGGCTTCGGTGCAACTTTCGCAAAGTATTATTTTCAAATTGAAGCTTTCAAATTGGAACTGCAGAACATCACAGGAAGATACTGAAAGTCTATTTGAAATAAACACTTAGGGAAAGTGGTTGCGGGGGCCGGATTTGAACCGACGACCTTCGGGTTATGAGCCCGACGAGCTACCAGGCTGCTCCACCCCGCGTCCGAAAACGTGGCAAATACTACGCCGATAACCGCTAAAAAGCAAGTTATCATAAAGATTGGTACCGAGGACGGGACTTGAACCCGTAAGCCCATTCGGGCACTACCACCTCAAGGTAGCGTGTCTACCAATTCCACCACCTCGGCACTCTTTTTCTCACAACCGCTCATACTGTCCAAGCACAAGCCATCGTTTAAAACTCTGCTTCTTTTGATAAGAAGTTTACTGCTTAGTGAGGAACGTCACTGTTAGGCGCTGCTGGAGCGGCCGGTGCAGTTGTCTGCTCAGTTTGCGCTGGCTGACTTAAGTTTTCCCACTCACTACCTTTTTGGCCTTTATTGGTACTCATGTTCCCAAGAATCAAACTAATGATAAAGAACAGTGCTGCCAAAATGCCTGTCATGCGGGTCATGAAGTTACCGGAACCACTCGAACCGAACAATGTGCCAGAAGCACCTGCTCCGAAAGAGGCTCCCATATCAGCGCCTTTACCCTGTTGCAGCATAACCAAAGCCACAAGGCCGATTGCTACGATAAGGAAAATCACCAGAAGAGCGTCGTACATAGTAGTACCTGTATCCTCGCGGGTTCACCGCATGCCAATTGCTTCTCACCAATTTAGCAGGTCACTCAAGGACCCACTGAAGCGGGTGTGAATACTAACCAAAGCCGTATTACCGCGCAAGGGCAATTTTCATCAGATTGTTTGTTTGCGGAAAAAATCGTCAAATATCCATCAAAACAACCAAAGTGATTCATTTTACGCCGCCTTGCGGATAAAAAGTGGCGGCGTAAAAAATGAAAATTTACTGTTTTTTATTGGCTTACGGTTTTACTGCTTTAACCGCATCAGCGATACGGTTGGCCAGTTTTTCAACCAGCGCCGCGTCTTCACCTTCTACCATAACGCGCAGCAACGGCTCTGTACCTGATTTACGCAACAGTACCCGGCCACGGCCACCCAGTTCTTTTTCAACTTCGGCAGTCACTTTTTTGACATCATCAGATTCAAGTGGATCGTGTTCACCGGCAAAGCGGACATTCACTAAAATCTGCGGCAGCAGTTTCATGCCACTGCAAAGGTCATGAAGCGTCATATGGTTGCGCACCATTGCTGTGAGCACTTGCAAACCTGCCACGATACCGTCACCCGTCGTGGTTTTATCGAGCAGGATAATGTGGCCTGAGTTTTCAGCACCAATCCGCCAACCTTTTTCCTGCATTTTTTCCAGCACGTAGCGGTCACCCACTTTCGCGCGGGTGAAAGGGATGCCCAGCTGTTTGAGAGCCAGTTCCAGCCCCATATTGCTCATCAGCGTGCCCACTGCACCGCCTTTCAACTGACCCTGACGTAAGCCTTCGCGCGCAATGATGTAGAGGATCTGATCCCCATCAACCTTATTGCCTTCATGGTCGACCATGATCAAACGGTCACCGTCGCCATCAAATGCCAGACCGAGATCGGCTTTTTCCGCCAGAACGCGTTTCTGGAGCTGACGCACATCTGTCGCACCGCATTCTTCATTGATGTTCATGCCGTCGGGCTCGCAGCCGATCGCGATTACTTTAGCGCCCAGTTCACGCAGTACGCTCGGCGCGATGTGGTAGGTTGCGCCATTGGCACAGTCGACCACAATTTTCAGGCTATTCAGGCTCAATTCCGTCGGGAATGTGCCTTTGCAGAATTCGATGTAACGACCTGCAGCGTCAACGATACGGCTGGCTTTGCCCAGTTCTGCGGATTCAACGCAAGTCAGTGGTTTTTCCAGCTCCGCTTCAATCGCCTCTTCCACATCATCCGGTAGCTTCGTCCCGTCGATGGTGAAGAATTTGATCCCGTTGTCATAGTAAGGGTTATGCGACGCAGAGATAACGATCCCCGCTTCAGCCCTGAATGTTCTGGTGAGATAAGCAACGGCTGGCGTTGGCATCGGCCCGGTGAAAGAAGCAGAAAGCCCGGCCGCAGCCAGCCCGGCTTCCAGCGCAGATTCCAGCATATAACCAGAAATGCGGGTGTCCTTTCCGATAATGACTTTGCGGGAACCATGTCGTGCCAGCACTTTACCGGCAGCCCAGCCAAGCTTCAGAACAAATTCAGGAGTTATCGGGCTGTCACCTACTTTCCCGCGAATGCCATCTGTCCCAAAGTATTTACGGTTGCTCATAATTATTTTTTATCCCTTGCAGAAAGTGTCGCTTCGACGATACGCATCGCTTCAACGGTTTCTTTGACATCATGTACACGAATTATCTGAGCGCCTTGCATGGCCGCGATGACGGCACAGGCGACACTTCCGGTAACCCGCTTTTCAGGAGACACATGTAGCAGTTGTCCCACCATAGATTTGCGCGACATTCCCACCAGAAGAGGTAATCCCAGGTGATGGAACTCTGACAGTCTGGCGAGCATCTGGTAATTGTGCTCCAGATTTTTACCGAAACCGAAGCCGGGGTCGAGTAACAAATTATTTTTCTGAATACCGGCGTTCACACAACGCGCAATTTGCCCGACAAGATATTGTTCAACTTCCGCAACGACATCGTCGTAATGCGGAGAATGTTGCATCGTTTTCGGATCACCTTGCATGTGCATCAGGCAGACCGGCAATCCGGTTTCCGCCGCCGCAGCCAATGCTCCTGGCTCCTGCAACGAGCGAATATCGTTGATCAGGTGCATACCCGCTTTCGCAGATTCGCGGATCACACTGGCCTTTGAGGTATCTACAGAGATCCAGACATCAAAACGCCGGGCAATCGCCTCAACCACCGGTACCACACGGGCCAGTTCTTCGTCCTCACTGACTTCTTCAGCGCCCGGACGTGTTGATTCACCGCCAATATCGAGGAGGGTCGCGCCTGCATCCACCATCTTCTGGGCGTGCCTGATGGCAAGCTCGAGCGTGTTATGGCGTCCGCCGTCCGAAAAGGAATCAGGGGTAACATTCAGGATCCCCATGACCTGGGGAAAAGTGAGGTCCAGCGTCGACTCTCTGGCTGTGAGGTGCATAAATCATGTCCCTTCTGGTCAATCAGTAATAACAGTATTTAAATCTCGGGGGAAAGAATGCACGCATAAAAAACCCCGGGCAAGCCCGGGGTTGAGAGTTGTGCATTCTTTTCTAACCAGCGGCTTATTTGCCGCTGAATTGCTCAAACATCGTGTTACCAGGATTTGGCGTACGAGGTTCATCAACTGGCGTTGGAGCTTTTGGCGCGCCACCGTCGTTAGAATTGTCAGTGCCATTTTTACCGTTTACATCGTCCCAACCCGCTGGAGGGCGAACTTCTGTACGGTTCATCAGGTCGTCAATTTGTGGTGCATCGATGGTTTCATATTTCATCAGGGCATCTTTCATTGAATGAAGGATATCCATGTTTTCCATCAGCAAAGTACGTGCACGCGCATAGTTACGTTCAACCAGTGATTTCACTTCCTGATCGATGATACGGGCAGTTTCATCAGACATATGCTTAGCTTTCGCGACTGAACGGCCGAGGAAGACTTCGCCTTCTTCTTCCGCATACAGCAACGGACCTAATTTCTCTGAGAAGCCCCACTGCGTAACCATGTTACGGGCAATAGATGTTGCAACTTTGATGTCGTTAGAAGCACCGGTAGACACTTTTTCCACGCCATAGATAATCTCTTCCGCAAGACGGCCACCGTACAGGGTAGAAATCTGGCTTTCAAGTTTCTGACGGCTTGCACTGATAGCATCGCCTACAGGCAGGAAGAAGGTCACACCCAATGCACGTCCGCGGGGAATAATCGTCACTTTATGCACAGGATCGTGTTCAGGAACCAGACGGCCAATGATGGCATGGCCAGCTTCATGGTACGCGGTCGATTCTTTCTGCGACTCTGTCATCACCATGGAGCGACGTTCCGCACCCATCATGATTTTGTCTTTGGCTTTCTCAAATTCAACCATAGACACAACGCGTTTGTTACCACGCGCAGAGAAGAGCGCGGCTTCGTTGACCAGGTTTGCCAGGTCAGCACCGGAGAAGCCAGGTGTACCACGGGCAATAACAGAAGGCTCAACATCAGTCGCTAAAGGAACGCGACGCATGTGAACTTTCAGAATCTGTTCACGGCCACGAACGTCTGGCAGACCCACGACAACCTGACGGTCAAAACGACCTGGACGCAGCAATGCCGGGTCAAGAACGTCCGGACGGTTGGTCGCGGCAATAACAATGATCCCTTCGTTACCTTCAAAGCCATCCATCTCAACCAGCATCTGGTTCAGCGTTTGTTCACGTTCATCGTGACCACCGCCTAAACCTGCACCACGCTGACGGCCAACGGCGTCAATCTCATCGATAAAGATGATACATGGAGCAGCTTTCTTCGCCTGTTCGAACATGTCACGTACACGAGACGCACCCACACCCACGAACATTTCTACGAAGTCAGAACCGGAAATAGTGAAGAATGGAACTTTTGCTTCACCTGCGATGGCTTTTGCCAGCAAGGTTTTACCGGTACCCGGAGGACCGACCATCAGAACGCCTTTAGGAATTTTACCGCCCAATTTCTGGAAACGGCTTGGCTCGCGCAGGTAATCTACCAGTTCGCTCACTTCTTCCTTCGCTTCGTCACAACCTGCAACATCCGCGAATGTCGTTTTGATTTGGTCTTCCGTCAGCATGCGGGCTTTGCTTTTACCAAAGGACATTGCGCCTTTGCCACCGCCACCCTGCATTTGTCGCATGAAGAATATCCAGACGCCAATCAGCAGCAGCATCGGGAACCATGAAATAAAGATAGTTGCGAGGAAACTCTGCTGTTCAGGCGGTTCGCCGACAACTTTCACGTTTTTGCTCAGCAGCGTATCCAGTAATTTAGGGTCATTTACCGGGATATAAGTGGTGTACTTGCTGCTGTCTTTCTTGATTACATCAATCGCACGTCCGTTGATACGTACTTCACGAACCTGGTCTTGGGCCACTTCGGTAGTAAAGGTAGTGTAATCCACCTTACTACCATTCGACTCGCTGGGCCCAAAACTCTGAAATACAGACATCAATACAACTGCGATGACTAACCAGAGGATCAGGTTCTTCGCCATGTCACTCAAGGGATTAACCTCATATTACAACTGTGTTAACAAACAGCGTTAGGGGACTACAGTTTCCGCCCTGTCGCTACGATGTACACTTCTCGCGAACGTGCTCGGGAAGCGTCTGGCTTACGAATCTTCACCTTCGTAAACAGGGAGCGAATTTCCCGCAGGTATTCATCAAAGCCATCTCCCTGAAACACCTTCACCAGGAAACTTCCGCCTGGTGCTAATACATCCCGACACATATCCAGTGCTAACTCAACCAGATACATCGATTTTGGAATATCGACTGCCGGAGTACCGCTCATATTCGGGGCCATATCGGACATGACCACCTGAACTTTGTTTTCTCCCACGCGTTCAAGCAGCGCTTTGAGAACTAATTCATCACGAAAATCCCCCTGAAGGAAATCGACTCCAACAATAGGATCCATAGGTAAAAGGTCAAGAGCAATGATGCGCCCTTTGCTACCGATCAGTGTTGCGGCAAACTGTGACCATCCACCGGGCGCTGCGCCTAAATCCACAATCGTCATCCCGGGTTTAAACAGCTTATCGCTTTGCTGTATTTCATCAAGCTTAAACCAGGCGCGGGAACGCAGACCTTTTTTCTGAGCCTGAATCACATATTTATCGCTAAAGTGTTCCTGCAGCCAGCGGGTGGAACTTGCAGAACGCTTTTTAATAGACATTATTTAGTAACCATATAGTTTTCCAACCACCCTGTGTTAGAGCTTTTGGAACAAGCTGTTAGCATCATGACGTCTATGGCTAAGTCAGTATAATTCACTTCCCGGAGCAGTCCGGGTTGGTGATATACATGAGATGGCGGTAGAATGACCCGTTTTCAATCCCAACTTAAGCAAAAAAGACGATGAATCTTAACAATAAACAAAAACAGTACCTGAAAGGTCTGGCACATCCCCTAAAACCGGTTGTCATGCTGGGTAACAACGGCCTGACTGAAGGCGTGCTCGCCGAAATTGAACAGGCGCTGCAGCATCACGAGCTGATCAAGGTAAAAGTCGCGGCAGAAGAACGCGAAACGAAGACCTTGATCGTAGACGCAATCGTGCGTGAAACCAAGGCGTGTAATGTGCAAGTCATCGGCAATATGCTGGTACTTTATCGCCCTTCTACCGAAGACCGCAAAATTATCTTACCGCGTTAATTCGTTAAGGTTTAACGAAAAGCGCTTTAGATTTTCGGAAAGGTGCCACGAAATCACGTTCAGGGAAAGGCCTCAGGTGGCCTTTTTACTTTAGTTTTCAATTTACTGTGAAGCAATTCACTGCATGAATGTGAGATTTACAGGGCGAAACAACGCGTTTCGCCCTTTTTAATGCAGATTTTAGAGATACTCAACCTTCAGTACTTCAAACTCAACATCACCGCCAGGCGTTTTGATAACAACCACATCATCCTGTTCTTTACCGATCAAACCGCGTGCAATCGGTGAGTTCACAGAAATCAGATTCTGCTTAAAATCAGCTTCGTCATCGCCCACAATGCGATAGGTCTGCTCTTCTTCAGTGTCCAGGTTCAGTACTTTCACTGTAGCGCCAAAAATGACACGACCGGTTGCCGGCATTTTTGTGACATCAATAACCTGAGCATTAGAAAGCTTGGCTTCGATTTCCTGAATACGACCTTCGCAAAAACCCTGCTGTTCGCGGGCTGCGTGGTATTCAGCATTCTCTTTCAAATCGCCGTGTTCACGCGCTGTTGCAATATCTGCAATAATTTTCGGGCGACGGACGCCCTTCAGATGATCAAGTTCTTCACGTAATCTTTCTGCGCCACGCAACGTCATCGGAATCGGTTTCATATATTTATACCTCTAACTATGTCCTTTCGGTAAACACCGTCCTGATTGAATCAGGTAAGAATTTAAGCCAGCTTTTCTGACCGACTCTCTCTGGCGAAAAACAAAAAAAACCTTTCCCGGTGTTACCACCAGGTCAGGATTCATTTTGCATTATGATTCGTATTTTAACGTAGAGTTCACTGAGGATCATCGTTTACTTTCAGCCACGTTGCGCCTTGGTTCGTAGCATCGTAGTATGGCACCACTTTATCCTGCCGTTACCCAGAGCCTTTACTCAAAATAATGCGTTTTTTACGAATTGTCAGTGGATTAGCATGCGCGTTTGTTCTGAATACAAATGCGGCCCAGATCGAGAATTACACAGAATATCTGCCGGATGGCACGAATCTGGCTGTGCTGGTACAGAAAATCGGCGCCCCTGCCCCCGTGCTTGATTATCACGGTTCGCAGATGGCCCTGCCTGCCAGTACAATGAAAATTCTCACGGCGCTGGCAGCTCTCTTGCAGCTGGGCCCCGATTTCCGCTTCACCACCACGCTTGAAACTCCGGGTTCCGTTTCAGACGGCGTTCTGAAAGGTGATCTGGTTGCTCGTTTTTCCGGCGATCCGACGCTAAAACGTCAGAATATTCGGAATATGGTCGCTGTGCTAAAAAAACAGGGCATCAGAGAAATCAGTGGCGACGTGGTCATTAACACTTCCGTGTTTGCCAGCCACGATAAAGCCCCCGGCTGGCCCTGGAACGATATCACCCAGTGTTTCAGCGCACCGCCGGCTGCCGCGATTGTCGACAGAAACTGTTTTTCTGTTTCCCTCTACAGCGCCCCAAAACCGGACGAAAATGCCTTTATCCGCGTGGCATCCTATTATCCTGTTCACATGTTTAGCGAAGTACGCACCCTGGCTAAAGGTTCGCCGGATGCACAGTACTGCGAGCTGGATGTGGTGCCGGGCGAGTTTAACCGTTACACGCTGACAGGCTGTCTGACTCAGCGCAGTGAGCCATTGCCCCTGGCCTTTGCGATTCAGGATGGCGCTAGTTATGCGGGCGCAATTCTCAAAGACGAGTTGCTGCAAGCCGATATTCAGATTGATGGCACGTTAAAACGCCAGACTCAGCAAACGCCTGCCGGAACCGTGCTCGCTCAAACGCAGTCCGTTCCGTTGCATGACTTGCTACATCAGATGCTGAAAAAATCCGACAACATGATCGCCGATACAGTCTTTCGTACGATTGGCCATCAGCGCTTTGGCGTGCCGGGTACCTGGCGCGCGGGTTCAGATGCAGTTCGTCAGATCCTGCGTCAGAAAGCAGGCGTGGATTTGGGTAACTCGATTCAGGTTGATGGCTCCGGCCTTTCCCGCCATGATTTATTGTCACCGGCCACCATGATGCAGGTGCTGCAATACATCGCGCAGCACGATAAAGAGTTAGACTTTATTTCAATGCTGCCATTGGCGGGCCATGACGGAACCTTGCAATATCGCGGCGGTCTTCATGAAGCAGGCGTAGATGGCAAAGTGTCGGCGAAAACCGGTTCACTGGCTGGCGTTTATAACCTGGCAGGCTTTATCACCACGGCCAGCGGACAGCGCATGGCATTTGTCCAGTTCCTCTCCGGTTACGCGGTTCCGCCTGAAGACCAGCGCACACGACGTGCTCCGCTGGTGCGCTTTGAGAGCCGTCTTTACAAGGACATCTACCAAAATAATTAACCACGGAGTCGTGCCAGACGATGAAACTGCTGATAGTTGAAGACGATGAACTTTTACGGCAGGGATTATCTCTGGCACTTACCAGTGATAATTATGTTTGCGACTGCGCTTCTACAGCTGCCGAAGCGCAAAGTCTGATCCAAACCAGCCAGTACAGTCTGGTGATCCTGGATTTGGGATTACCGGACAAAGATGGCGCAACGCTGTTGCGTCAGTGGCGGCGTCAAAATATTTCCCTCCCCGTGCTGATTCTCACTGCCCGCGATGCGCTGGAGGATCGCGTTGATGGTCTGGATGCTGGCGCGGACGACTATCTGATCAAACCTTTCGCGCTGGTTGAATTACAGGCACGCGTCCGGGCGCTTATCCGCCGTTATCAGGGGCAGAGCGACAATCAAATCTCAGTCGGAAATCTGACCATTAATCTTTCGTCACACCAGGCCTATCTTGGCGGCTCTCCGGTGGAAGTCACGCCTAAAGAATTCGCCATTTTATCCCGTCTGATGATGCGCGCCGGGCAGACCGTCAATCGGGAATTACTTCAGCAAGACCTCTACACCTGGCAGGACGATTTGGGCTCCAATACGCTGGAAGTTCATGTACACAATTTGCGGCGTAAGTTGGGCAAAGAACTCATCCGTACAGTCCGCGGTATTGGCTATCGTCTGGAAGTTTTACCATGACCAGTATGCGCCGCCGCCTGCTGGTTATGCTGGCGCTGATCCTCTTCGTCACCCAACTTACCAGCGTTTTCTGGCTTTGGCATGAGAGCCAGGAGCAGATAAACCTGCTGGTGAATGACACGCTTTCTGCAAAAGTCCGCAATGCCCATGTTGAGAAAGAGATAGCGGAAGCCATTGCGTCTCTTATTGCGCCCTCTTTGCTGATGATGACGATTACGCTGGTGTTATCTTTCTGGGCCATCAGCTGGATTATCCGCCCGCTCAATCAGTTACAAGAACGCCTGGAAACCCGCTCTGCGGATAACCTGACGCCGCTGCCATTGAACAGTGAAATACGGGAGATCGTGGCCGTCACCAACACCCTCAATCAGTTGTTCTCACGCCTTTCCAACACCATCCAACAGGAACGACTGTTCACCGCCGATGCCGCGCATGAGCTGAGAACGCCGCTGGCAGGTGTCAGGTTGCACCTTGAAATTATGCAAAAGAATGGTGTTGATGGCAGCGATACGCTGATAAATCGCATCGATCTGTTGATGCATACCATCGAACAATTACTGATGCTTTCGCGCGCCGGGCAAAATTTTGCAAAAGGCGAATATCAGCAGGTGGATCTGGTGAGTCACGTCGTCAGACCTCTCAGGGAAGAACTGAGTGAAATGCTTGCCGATCGTCAGCAAAAATTGATCGTGCATACGCCGGTGCGGGCAGAAATTCAGGGAGATGCGGTACTGCTCCGGCTTATGGTACGAAATCTGGTTGAAAACGCGTACCGGTACGGGCCGGAGAACAGTGAAATCACTATCGCGATTGAACCTCAGAACAACGGTTTTCTGATACAGATTAACGACGAAGGTCCGGGCATTAATGAAGCCAAAGCCAGCGAACTGACACAAGCCTTCAAACGAGGCGATGAGCGCTATGGCGGCAGCGGGTTAGGTTTGAATATTGTCATACGTATTGCGAATTTACACGGTGGAACCCTGACGCTTCGTAACCGCGCTGCGGCTAAAGGACTCAGCGCGCAATGCTGGTTACCTGATCTGGCATTGCAAACCTCATTAACACGCCGTCATCTCTGAAGAGCACACATTAAAAAAGGCTCCCCTGAACTGGGAGCCTTCTCGATTTAATCACAACGTAAGGACGGGAGATTAACGTTCGTAAATGATTTCGACACCTTCGTCGTCATCTTCATCCCAGTCATCATCCCAGTCGTCGTCAGCTTCAGATTCCACTTCAGCCAGCTGTTCACGGTGATAATCATCCCACATGAACTCAACTTTCTCTGGGATAGCCGCTTCAACGGCCATGTGCTTAGGATTTTCATTGATGAATTTCATCACATCCCAACACAGTGCGTTAACGCCTTCACGATTTGCCGCGGAAATCAGGTAATAATTACCTTCCCAGCCTAAAGCTTCAGCGATCGTTTTAGCACGTGCTTCTGCTTCTTCTTTTTCGATCAGATCAACTTTGTTGAACACTAACCAGCGCGGCTTTTCAGCCAGCTTGGCGTTGTATTGCTTCAGTTCGTTGATAATGACTTTAGCATTTTCGATCGGATCAGATTCGTCGACTGGCGCAATATCAATCAGGTGCAACAGAACGCGGCAGCGCTCAAGGTGCTTCAGGAAACGGATACCGAGGCCCGCGCCTTCAGAAGCGCCTTCGATCAGACCCGGGATGTCGGCAACCACGAAGCTTTGCTCGTGATCCATACGCACAACACCGAGGCTCGGAACCAAAGTGGTAAACGGATAGTCAGCCACTTTCGGCTTTGCAGCAGACACTGAACGGATAAATGTGGATTTACCCGCATTTGGCAGGCCCAGCATCCCTACATCAGCTAACAGCATAAGCTCAAGGGCGATATCACGCTCTTCGCCTTTGGTGCCCATAGTTTTTTGACGCGGCGAACGGTTCACGGAAGATTTGAAACGGGTGTTGCCCAAACCGTGGAAACCGCCTTTAGCCACCATATTGATCTGACCATTTTGGGTCATATCGGCCAGCACTTCGCCCGTACTCTGATCCAGAACACGTGTTCCGACAGGCACTTTGATGGTGATGTCTTTACCGCGCTTACCCGTACAGTCGCTGCTTTGACCGTTGGTTCCGCGCTCAGCACGATAAGATTTCACAAAGCGGAAATCGATCAGCGTATTAAGGTTTTCATCAGCAAGCAGGTAAACATCACCGCCGTCACCGCCGTCGCCGCCATCAGGGCCACCACGGGGGATATATTTTTCGCGGCGGAAGCTGACGCACCCGTTACCGCCATCACCGGCCACAACCAGAATCGTGGCTTCATCAACAAACTTCATTTGTACCGTCTCCGTAAATCATTCGCCGTGCAGCTAGTGTTTAGCTGCCAGGTTTTGCTCTGTCCGACGTGGCCACCAGCGATGGCCAACTGCGGAAAACATTGCCCCCGCCACCACCACAATTGCCCCGATATAACCAATAAAATTGAGCACGGGTGCAGCAAAAAAGTCAGGCCAGGCAAATGCCAGTAAATCTGAAAATAGCAGGGTAAACAGCGGAGTCAGCGTCACAATTGCACTGACCTGGGCCGCCTGCCATCTCGCCATCGCTTCCGCTAAGGCGCCATATCCTACCAGGGTATTCGCGCCGCAAAACAACAGACAGGCAAACTGCCAGCCGCTGAGCTGTGAAAGCACCGCCGGGCTGGCCAGCGGGAGCAATGCGATAGAACATAAAGTGTACAGCAAAAACAGGATCTGCGGCGAGGCAAGTTGGCGCAGTAATACTTTCTGTGCCACACCATAAACCACCCAAACAGAGGCTGCCCCGACACCAAAGATCACACCCAAAGTGTAATCCGTGAGGCGGGTGAAAATTTCAATCAGGCTGGTATTAAAGAACAATACCAACCCGAAAATCAGCATACTGGCGCCAATGACCTGTGTGATTCGCATCCTTTCTTTCAGGATGATCACACTCGCAAACATCATTCCGACCGGCGAAAGTTGGCCGATAACCTGAGAGGCTGTCGGGCTTAGAAACTGCAGCGAAGAACTAAAAAGAACGAAGTTCCCCAGCAATCCGCATGTAGCGATCAACACTAAAACCAGCCAGCGCGGGCGATTAAAAATCGTTCTGGGCGGCAACCTGCGCTTTACAGCCAGAATGCACCCCAGCACAATTGCTGCCAGAGAAAACCGGTACCAAACCACAGTAAAGGGATCCATGACCACCAGCACCTGCTTCATGGCGATGGGTAAAGAACCCCAACTGATAGCAGTAATCAGCGCCAACAGGATGCCAACAGATGCCTGTGATTTTGTGTCCATATCCCGCCAGAATGGGCTAACCAGAATGTAAAAAGCCCCGCAACGAATTGCGGGGCTTACATCTATTTACTAAGACGCGAAAAACTTATTCAGCTTCGATGCTGATGTACTTACGGTTTTTCGGGCCTTTAACTTCGAACTTGACTTTACCGTCAGCCAAAGCAAACAGAGTGTGGTCCTTGCCGCAACCCACGTTGATACCAGCGTGGAATTTGGTGCCGCGCTGACGAACGATGATGCTGCCTGCCAGTACTGCTTCGCCGCCAAAGCGTTTTACGCCCAGACGTTTAGCTTCTGAATCGCGACCGTTACGTGTGGAGCCGCCAGCCTTTTTGTGTGCCATTGTTCCGCTCTCCTAATCTTAAGCGCTGATGCCGGTGATTTTAACGTCAGTGAACCACTGACGGTGGCCCTGCTGCTTACGATAGTGTTTACGACGACGAAACTTAACGATTTTGACCTTTTCGCCACGACCGTGAGCAACGACTTCAGCTTTAACTACACCGCCAGCAACTAATGGCAGGCCGATGTTGATTTCTTCACCGTTTGCAATCATCAGAACCTGATCGAACTCGATAGCTTCGCCAGTTGCAACGTCCAGCTTCTCCAGGCGAATAGTCTGCCCTTCGCTGACACGGTGTTGTTTACCACCACTTTGGAAAACCGCGTACATATAAAACTCCGCTTTCCGCGCACTCAACTTTGTATAGTCCAGAGGGCGCTATAAATATTCACAATAGGGCGCGAATTCTACGCAAAAAATCAGCATAAGACAAGAGCACAATGACGACAAAAGAAGAAAAAAAGCGCAGTTCTTTCGATATCATTTATCTACACTGTTTTTCAAGTACAATCCCCATTACAGTTAGCGCCATGTGCCAATGTGAGCCAGACCTCATTGCGGCGAAGAGAAAAACAGCCGAAAAAACACAATGAACCTAGAACAGATTATCGATCTTACCCAGGATGACATGGCTGCGGTCAACGCATCCATCCTTGAGCAGTTGAATTCAGAGGTTTCTCTCATCAATCAGCTGGGATATTACATCATCAGTGGCGGCGGCAAACGTATCCGTCCGATGATAGCAGTACTCGCAGCCAAAGCACTATCTTACGACGGTGATAAACACATAAAAGTCGCCGCGTTGATTGAGTTTATTCATACCGCAACATTACTGCACGATGACGTGGTGGATGAGTCTGATATGCGTCGTGGTAAAGCCACCGCTAACGCAGCGTTTGGTAACGCGGCAAGCGTGCTGGTTGGTGATTTTATCTACACCCGCGCTTTCCAGATGATGACGGATTTGGAATCAATGCCTGTTCTGGCCCTGATGGCCAAAGCGGTGAATGTGATTGCAGAGGGTGAAGTGCAGCAGCTCATCAACTGTAATGATCCGGACATTACCGAAGAAAGCTATATGCAGGTCATTTACAGTAAAACTGCCCGTCTGTTCGAAGCCGCATCACAATCTTCTGCCATGCTGGCTGGTGGAAGCACTGAACAAATTACGGCGTTGCAAGATTATGGTCGCTATTTGGGCACCGCATTCCAGCTGATTGACGATTTGCTGGATTATGACGCAGACGGTGAAACGCTGGGTAAGAATACCGGTGACGACCTTGATGAAGGTAAACCGACTTTGCCACTTTTGCATGCGATGCAACACGGCGATGCTGAACAGTCGGCGATGATTCGCAAAGCTATCGAAGAAGGCAACGGGCGTCATTTGCTGGAGCCCGTTTTAGCCGCCATGCATCAGTGGGGATCTCTGGCTTACACGCGTCAGCGCGCTGAAGAGGAGGCTGATAAAGCGATTCAGGCACTTCAGGTTCTTCCTGAATCCGATTATCGCTCAGCGCTGGAAGGTTTGGCGCATCTGTCCGTAAAACGCGATTTCTAATGTTTTCCTGACGTGCCTGTCTGCACAGGCGCGTCAGGTGTAGCAAATCTAGGAATCGTCAGACTTACGCAGCCTGTTTAGTATTTCCGATATCCCTTCCCTTACGATAAAAGAGATCATTGTTTCGCGCTCTGGCTCCCTGAGTTGCTTGTAACTTTCGATCCAGATCGCCAGTGGATCCTGATGTGACGTGTAAACATATTCAGCAGAGTGTTCATTCATCGCCAGACTGGCGACGGTATTCCCCGGCAGGCTGTCTATGTGATATTCCACTGCCCGCCCCTGGACACCGCGACGCCGCCGTTTAATCCAACATAATCTGCGAGCCATCCCATGCACGCCCTGTGTTGATGTAGGAAGGCCATCTTTCCCGGTCAGTTCCTTTGCTGCAAACCACTCTTTTTTCATAACGATCCTTGTCTTTCTCATATAATCCAATAAGAAAGGTTGCTGTTATAAATCCATGAGAATTATGCGGATGCTTTCCCTTTTCACCATAAGTCCACTTTAGAGAAAATATTAAAACAGACCATTTAGGAAAACGCCTATTTAACGGAAAGAAGATATTCAATTTTTCGGAATGAGTCTACTGTTGAAGAACATTGTTTCCATGAATTATGTTTATCAACAACAGAATATCGACCTTAAAAGTATTTTTTAGAAAGTTATGTAATCAGATTTCTGGTCAGAATATTAGATAATGATTTAAATCATTATAAAACAATGGCTAAAATGAATATTCCGCCATATTACTCCCATCTTATCTCTATAATTCATTAGCGCAGATCGTTATATCATACCCTCAAATCACTGAGATCTATAGATACGTTCAAAATATCAACACTTCAATAACGCGTTCGTATTAAATGAATTCAAAATAAACGACAAGAACAGATGAAAATGAAAAAAAGCAAACTGAATTTACTTGTTTGTTTTAACTTTAATAAGAATGTATTTTCTTAATCCGTGCAAAAAATATTTTTAGGAAACATTGATGAGATTGAACAGGAAGCGAGTAAACAATCATTGAATATATGTTTGCATAAAATAGTCTTATAAAAGCGATTTAAAAATAAGGGAAATACCATGATGACAAGGAATGATGACTGGCATCAGGCTGATATTATCGCAGCACTGAGAAAAAAAGGAACGACCCTGGCCGCAGTCTCGCGCTCCGCCGGATTGAGCTCTTCAACGCTCTCGAATGCACTTTCCAGACCCTGGCCAAAAGGAGAGTTACTCATCGCCAGCGCGCTGGGCATCCACCCTTCAATTATCTGGCCAAGCCGCTACTTCGATGCCACCACGTTTAAGATCATTGAGCGCCGGTGCCGCATTCCCAATGAGAATAAATGATGTGAAGAAAGCCGCCGGATTTCCCAGCGGCTTCCCATGAGGCTCATCAGTGATTGATAAACTGTTCGCCAAGTTCGATATCTTTACGCAGGATATCCAGCATCGAATCCAATGATTGCTGTTCAAAAGCGCTGAGCTTACCAATGTCAATGAGCTCAGTGACCCCTTTTCTACCCAACAAAACAGGCTGTGCGAAGAATCGGGCATAATCGCCCTTACCTTCTACATAGGCGCATTCAACCACGTTGCTTTCGCCTTGTAAGGCACGAACCAAAGAAAGCCCAAAGCGTGCGGCAGCTTGCCCCATAGACAAAGTTGCAGAACCGCCACCCGCTTTGGCTTCGACCACTTCGGTTCCCGCATTCTGAATGCGTTTGGTCAGCGCAGCGATTTCATCGTCGCTAAATACCACATCAGGCACCTGAGACAATAAAGGAAGGATCGTCACACCTGAATGTCCGCCAATCACGGGCACATCAATCTCTTCCGGGTGCTTATCTTTAAGCTCAGCCACAAACGTGTTCGAGCGGATTGCATCCAGTGTCGTCACGCCGAACAGTTTGTTTTTGTCATACACGCCCGCATTTTTCAGCACTTCGGCAGCAATCGCGACCGTGGTGTTGACCGGGTTGGTGATAATGCCGATTAAGGCTTGCGGACAGGTTGTCGCAACCTGCTGAATCAGATTACGAACAATACCGGCGTTAACATTGAAAAGGTCGGAACGATCCATACCCGGTTTACGCGCCACGCCGGCAGAGATCAAAACGATATCCGCACCTTCCAGAGCTGGTGTTGCATCTTCGCCACAAAAACCTTTAATTTTGACGGCTGTAGGGATATGGCTCAGATCGACAGCGACACCCGGAGTAACAGGCGCGATATCATATAATGACAGTTCAGAACCGGAAGGTAGCTGGGTCTTGAGCAGAAGTGCGAGGGCCTGACCGATACCGCCCGCAGCACCTAGAACTGCAACTTTCATCCTATACTCCTTTTTAATCACTAACTTATAAGTGTCGTGGGATTATTTTGGGTGTGACCTTAATCACTTATACAGCTAAAAACAATCGCTCAACTGCTGGAAAACTGAGCTTGGTCGTTAAGAAAGTAAAAAAACACCTGTTCGCGCCTTTTTTCGGCTTTTTATGACTTTTAATCGGAAAGCGACACCTTAAAAGTAGCACCACAAAACACACCAGGTTAAAAAATGGTTAAATTCGATTCAATGTGAGAGCTGAATCGAGATCATGGGTATAACAACATCCTGACTCATCACTTCACTGCAATGCACAATTTCGGCATATTCATGGCATTCTGGTATATGTTACGGCGCTCACACTCCTGTCTGAATGCATAATCTGGAGGTTTCCTGCCAGCCTCGTGTTGCATAAAAATGCAAATATATGCATAATCAACGAAATGATGATACAGAGACCAGGGTGCAAAATGCGTAATCCTGCTAAACAGGAAGATTTGATCAAAGCCTTCAAAGCACTGTTGAAGGAAGAGAAATTCAGTTCTCAGGGCGAAATTGTCGTCGCACTTCAGGAAGACGGTTTCGAAAATATCAATCAGTCAAAAGTCTCACGGATGCTGACAAAATTCGGTGCGGTGCGTACCCGAAACGCGAAAATGGAGATGGTTTACTGCCTGCCTGCCGAAATCGGCGTGCCGACAACCACCAGCCCGCTGAAGAATTTGGTATTAGACATAGACCATAACGACGCCGTCGTCGTGATCCGCACCAGTCCGGGCGCAGCACAGCTGATCGCCCGCCTGCTCGATTCCCTGGGTAAATCCGAAGGTATACTGGGCACCATTGCCGGTGATGACACAATTTTCACCACGCCAGCACGGGGTTTCAGCGTCAGACAGCTTCACGACGCCATCCTCAGTTTGTTTGAGCAGGAACTCTAGCCCAGCGGTATATTGCGCTGTTTCCTGCTGCCATTCTGTGCCTGAGGTCAGAAGAAAAGAATTTCTGGCCTCAGCGTGGTTTTACTTATCCGGTTACCCTTCTTGAACGTTCCCTCGCGGGCTTTCAATCTCCGCTTCGCGCCGTTATCGCTGTTAATTCCGTTCACACAAAGCACTTTCCCGTCACATAAACATTTCCATGGTGTGACTGACTGCAAAATTAAGCACAAATAGTCAAATTCACTCAATCTTTTGATTTTACGGAAAATTAACAGAAAAAGGTCGCTTTTTACTCAGTTTTTATTCTTTTTTGTTATTAAAAATTCAAATAGCCCCCACATAACCACCAAAATAACTATTAGCAAACTATTAATATTCTGAGTGACTAGATGTATACTCATTTCCGTGGTGTGAAGCACCAGTTGCTGAAAACAAAATAAAATCGACGAGGTCAAAATCATGAACGTTAAAACTACAATTGCAACATTAAGCATTCTCTCTGCTCTGTCATTCGGTGCTTTTGCAGCACAACCCGTTACTCAGGATCAGGCCGCAAATCTTCAGTCACGCGGGATGATCAGTGTCAGCGGCGTTGCTGGCGCACCTTCTGATATCCGTCAGGCATTGTCTGACAAAGCGGATGCCAAAGGGGCTAAAGCATTTCGTGTGATTGAAGTACGCGAAGAAGGTAACTACCACGCTACCGCAGAAATTTACCAATAAGTTTGGGTAAATGAAGCGAAGGGGCCTGAATGATTCAGGCCCGCGCAAAGCGCATCAAGACGGATTTGTCTCTGCCATCATCAATGTTCCTGCACGCTTCGTGCGTTGCCGGACTCCGATATTCCAGAACTGATGAATCCAAATCTCAACCGACGTTGCTCTCATTAATAGCCTTAACGTCTATGAAATTAGGAAATTATCATGAAAATCATGACCACTATCGCCGCTCTTAGCCTGCTGTCTGCTGTTTCTTTCGGTGCGTCTGCCGCACAACTGGTTTCTAATCAACAGGCAGAAAACCTTCAGCCCATGGGCACTATCAGCGTCAGCGGCGTCAATGGCGTCCCAACAGACATCCGCCAGCAGTTGTCCGATAAAGCCGACAGCAAGGGCGCAAAATCTTACCGTGTGATCGAAGCGCATAACGACGGTGCTTATCACGCAACCGCAGAAATCTATCAATAAGATTTCTGAGTCAGTCCCTGATCCAAAGCCACTGCTTGAGTACTTGAATTAGCGTTTACCGGGTTTCAACAGCCACATACCAGCGAAAATCAATGCGCTGTTGAGGCTGGGAGAGAGAAGACACTGCTACTGCCGCTCTCTTGCTAACGTAACCCTCGTCGTCCTGTCCGACGACACCCTTTGGCCCTCAAATTTTTTGAGGGCTTTTTTTTGTCCAAAAATTGCCATGTTGACAAACAACAGGCAAAAAAAAAGCACAGCCATCGCTGTGCTTTCGGTATATCGCTTGCCAGTTTATTTTTCCTGGGCAGCTTCTGCTTTGGCCGCCAGCGCCGTCAGCAATTTTCCGTGAATACCACCAAAACCGCCGTTACTCATCACAAGAATATGATCGCCCGGCTGTGAGGCTTTGATCACCATATCGACCAGTGAATCGACGTCCGCACTCCAGTGCGCAGGCTGAATGCAGCGCTCGGCCACTTCCGCAACCTGCCACGGAATATGCTGCGGCTGCAGCAGGAACACTTCATCGGCGCGACCGAGAGAAGGTGCCAGCTCGTTTTTGCTCATGCCCATTTTCATGGTGTTTGAGCGGGGTTCGAGAACCGCCAGAATGCGTGCCGTGCCGCCTACTTTGCTGCGCAATGCAGAAAGCGTTGCCAGAATAGCCGTCGGGTGATGCGCAAAATCGTCATACACGCTGACGCCATTTTCCACACCACGCAGTTCAAGACGGCGACGGGCATTGATGAAATCACCCAGCGCCTTACAGGCATCTTCAGGTTTCACGCCAACATGACGCGCAGCGGCAATCGCCATCAATGCGTTATGCATATTGTGTTCGCCCACCAGATTCCATTTCACCTGCCCGACCACGTCGCCATGCAGATAAACGTCGAAAGTGCTGGCATCCGGCGTCAGTTTTTTGGCATCCCAGGCACAATTTTCCGTTTCACCGGCAAATTCCTGTTCACTCCAGCAACCCATCGCCATCACTTGTTTGAGCGGAGTGTCATGCTCAGGAAGGATAATTTTGCCTTTACCCGGCACCAGCCGCACAAGGTGATGGAACTGTTTCTGGATCGCTTTCAGATCATCAAAAATATCCGCATGATCGAACTCGAGATTGTTAAGGATCAGCGTGCGCGGGCTGTAGTGAACGAACTTAGACCGTTTATCAAAGAACGCGCAGTCGTATTCGTCCGCTTCCAGCACCATAAACGGGCTGTTTCCAAGACGTGCAGAAACGTCGAAATTACCCGGCACGCCGCCAATGACATAGCCCGGCTCATAACCGCAAGCTTCGAGGATCCACGTCACCATCCCGGCAGTCGTCGTTTTACCGTGCGTACCTGCTACCGCAATAACCCAGCGCCCCGGCAGAACATGATCGTGCAGCCACTGCGGGCCGGAGACATACGGGATCCCCTGTTCGAGCACCGCTTCGACGCACGGGTTTCCGCGCGTCATCGCGTTGCCGATAACCACCAGATCCGGCTGAGGATCTAACTGAGTCGGATCGTAACCCTGGATCAGGTCGATCCCCTGATTTTCCAGCAGCGTACTCATCGGTGGATAAACGTTGTCGTCCGAACCGGTTACCTGATGCCCTTGTGCACGTGCCAGCATCGCCAGCCCGCCCATGAACGTGCCGCAAATCCCAAGAATATGAATGCGCATATATTTTCCATTGATGCCTTTAAGTCAGCCGCTATTCTACCGCTCAGAATCGCCCAGAAGAAATGGATTTGCCTATGATTCGTCCATATATTTGGGCTAAACTGCCCATGCTCTTGTGAAGGTTTTATTAACGAACCGTTATCCATCCTAGATTCAGGGAACGTGTTATGAAAACGTTAGGCGAATTTATTGTTGAAAAACAGCAAGACTTTCCTCATGCAACCGGTGAGCTCACCGCCTTGCTGTCAGCAATAAAACTCGGCGCTAAAATCATTCACCGCGATATCAATAAAGCGGGTCTGGTTGACATTCTCGGCACCAGCGGTGTGGAAAATGTGCAGGGTGAAGTGCAGATGAAACTCGATCTGTACGCGAATGAAAAATTGAAAGCAGCAATGAAGGCGCGTGGCGAAATTGCCGGTATCGCGTCTGAAGAAGAAGATGAGATCGTCATTTTCGATGGCGAACGTGCTGAAAATGCAAAATATGTGATTTTGATGGATCCGCTGGACGGCTCTTCAAACATTGATGTTAACGTTTCAGTCGGAACCATCTTCTCTATTTACCGCAGAACTTCTCCGCTCGGCCAGCCCGTGACCGAAGCAGACTTCCTGCAACCGGGAAACCGCCAGGTTGCCGCAGGTTACGTGGTCTACGGCTCTTCCACCATGCTGGTTTACACTACCGGCGCAGGCGTTCATGCCTTTACTTACGATCCTTCACTCGGTGTATTCTGCCTCTCTCATGAAAAAGTCCGTTTCCCTGCAAAGGGCAACATGTACTCCATCAATGAAGGCAACTACATCAAATTCCCTCTTGGCGTTAAAAAATACATTAAGTATTGCCAGGAGCAGGATGAAGCGACGCAACGCCCTTACACCTCACGTTACATCGGTTCACTGGTTGCAGATTTCCACCGTAACCTGCTGAAAGGCGGAATTTATATTTACCCAAGCACGGCCAGTCATCCGACCGGAAAACTGCGTTTGTTGTATGAATGCAACCCGATGGCGTTCCTGGCTGAACAGGCTGGCGGTAAAGCCAGTGACGGTAAAAACCGCATTCTGGATATCATTCCGCAAAAACTGCACGAACGCGCGCCGTTCTTCGTCGGTAACAGCTCAATGGTTGAAGATGCAGAACGCTTTATCGCCCAATTCCCTGATGAATAAATCCGTACCCGACACAAAAATCATCAAAGAATGAACGTGATACCTCTGTAACTTAGCGTTTCCCAAATGCAAAAAGGTGGCTTTTTATGGCCACCTTTTTTATTGCATTCAGATTCAATGTATTAGTAATGCTCAGTGCGGTTCAGCTTAAACACCGCCATGCTTTCCGCCAGCAGTTGTGCCTGCTCTTCCAGAGAACGTGTCGCAGCCGTGGCTTGCTCGACCAGTGCCGCATTCTGCTGCGCAACCTGATCCATCTGCGTAATTGCCACGTTAACCTGCTCGATGCCGTGCGTCTGTTCCGTCGTCGCGATAGAGATTTCGCGCATCAGGCTGGTGACACGCGTCACTTCGCTGGAAATTTCAATCATCGTTTCCGCCGCTGATTTCACCATCGCCGACCCCTCCGACACGCGGTTATCAGAATCACCGATCAGCTCTTTGATTTCACGGGCGGATTGCGCGCTGCGCTGCGCGAGGCTCCGAACTTCACCGGCCACAACGGCAAAACCACGCCCCTGCTCACCGGCGCGGGCGGCTTCTACTGCGGCGTTCAGCGCCAGAATATTGGTCTGGAAAGCAATGCCGTCAATCACGCTGATAATGTCGCCGATACGTTTCGAACTGTCGGTAATGCCCTGCATTTTATCCATTACCTGATGAACAACTTCACTGCCTTTGTCCGCAATCACTGACACGCTTTGCGCCAGCTGATTGGCCTGTTCGGAGTTCGCCGCGTTCATGCGTACCGTTGACGTCAGTTGCTCCATACTGGCAGCGGTTTCTTCCAGAGAAGCGGCGGATTCTTCCGTGCGTTGCGCCAGATGAACGTTACCGGCGGCCAGTTCGCGGGAGCCGACGTCAATCTGATTCCCGGCATCGCGGACGCGCCCGACCGAAAGCACCAGCGAGTCCTGCATTTGCTTCATGGCCTTCAGCAGGCGTCCCATTTCATTATTGCGTGAGTCGTCTATTTCATGGGTCAGATCGCCTTTCGCGATAAATTCCAGCTGCGCAATCGAGAAATTCAACGGATGCATGATAATTTTTTGCAGGGCAAACCAGGCCAGCAACGCAATGGCCAGCGCGATGAGGAAAGCGATCACAATCACTGTTACCTGAATGTGAGCATTGGCGCGTGCCTGTTCAATTCTCTGGCGGGTGTTATCCGTTGCATACGCGCGGAAATCTGCCAGCGCTTTGTCATAAGCATTGCTGTACGGCGTGATTTTATTTTCCAGCACGTCATAATAACCGTCGGCGCTCTGCGCCTGAAGTGCGGCCAGAAGCGGAACCAGACCGTGAGTTTTATAGGCATCATAGGATTTTTTTACTGCATCCGATAAATCCCTTCCGCGCTGCGTGTCATCCAGAATATTGACAAATTTTGTCATGTCCGTATCTGCCTGTTTGATATACCCGGCAATCCGGTCGGTGGTCGATTTGGCGTCATCCATCATGCCGATTTCGAGCTGACGCACAGCAACGCCGCTGGCAACACGCGTGCGCAATGAGAAACTGTAGTTGTCCGCCAGCGAACCCAGTTCGTCTCCCTGAAGCTGGTTAATTTTCTGTAGTGACGTCGCACTTTGCCGGATGGCATTCGCGCCCAGCACACTCACCAGCAACAAAATCAACGTCATTACGACCAGTAAGCCAATCAGACCGGCTTTTACGCTCAACTTATTCAACATACGGTGTTATCCAGTTATTCAGGTGAAAAGGAGAAACTGCGAATGAGGTAGGGATCAGGTTTGCCTGATTTTTTGTATGAATATTGTTATCGGCAATCCACTGAATCTCTTGATAAGAAAAGCAAAAACAGGCAGTTACACGCCAAAGAGGCGGATGTATAAATTTTACTGCCGATTCTGGAGATTTTGACGATCCTCCGCAGCAGGTCATGCCGGAAAATAGCCGAAGGCGATACGACGAAAAGGGCGGGAAATCACGGAAGAGTTGGCTATAATGTGCGGCACTCTATTCCTGGTTCAACGAAGGAAACCAACAATGAGCTTACTGAACGTGCCGGCAGGCAAAGAACTGCCAGAAGATATCTACGTAGTGATCGAAATCCCGGCAAACGCGGATCCTATCAAATACGAAGTTGATAAAGACACTGGCGCACTGTTTGTAGACCGTTTCATGTCTACCGCAATGTTCTACCCTGCGAACTACGGTTACATCAACCACACCCTGTCTCTGGACGGCGACCCGGTTGACGTACTGGTTCCAACGCCATACCCGCTGCAACCAGGTTCTGTGATCCGTTGCCGTCCGGTTGGCGTTCTGAAAATGACTGACGAATCTGGCGAAGATGCGAAAGTTATTGCGGTTCCGCACACTAAACTGAGCAAAGAATACGATCACATCAAAGATGTGAACGACCTGCCAGAACTGCTGCGCGGCCAGATCACTCACTTCTTCGAGCAATACAAAGCGCTGGAAAAAGGCAAATGGGTGAAAATTGAAGGCTGGGCTGATGCCGCTGCTGCAAAAGCTGAAATCGTGACCTCCTTCGAGCGCGCTAAAAACAAGTAATTGTTTTCTGCGGCACGAAAAAAAACACCGTCCACTGGACGGTGTTTTTTTATGTATAACGCTTTGTCAAACAACGACTATTTCTGACGACCTTGCTCAGATTACTCGCTGACCGGTTCGTTACGCTTTACCCAGTCGCCACCCTCAATTCTCGGCACACCATCCAGTGAGCGAATGTAGAGGTAAATCCAGGCACTGCCGTAAGGCGTCGAAATTAGCTCGCGACGATAATCTTTCGTATTACTTTTCAGCTCATCCAACTCAGCCATGATTGACGAGTTAATGCGGTAAACTTCGCAATAGACTTTTCCGTCCCCTGGAATGACTGCCGGATAGTGCCCCAGATTATAAAGCGCATACCCTTCCAGCTCATGGTCACCCAACCATTGAGCATTCGTCATCCAATGACTATTGCCTTGCTTGCGTCGCAGACTACCGTAAACAATTATTCGCATGTTTATATTCGTATAGTAAAAGTCACATGAGTTAAAACTCAAACTGATAGAGCAAATCCAATGCCTGATCGATGCCCGATACAGCCTGCAGGTAAAGCTTCGGCATCAACCGATAGCGCAATGTCAGGGTTGCCAGCGAGTCAAATATCCCGACACCATATTTCACCTGTAAACCCGGTAAAACATAGCCACTGACCACGACCTGAGAACTGTCTCCCACGCCCTGAGTATCCAGCGCCAGATTGCTGACACCAAACGCCTCACCGATTTTACCCACAAGTTTACCACTTTGCGCAACCCCTAACCCGATAAGAGCTGAGGTCATTGCGCCGCTGTCACCACCAGAATTGTCTAATCCTTGCCCGCGAAGCAGGTAGGACAAGGCTTCCTGCTGCGACATCGCCGGATCTGAGAATATTTCAAGTTTAGGTGCATCGGCCTCGCCGGTGACGCGTAAACCGGCCACAACATCATTTTCTGTCGCTTCCGGGTTACGGATGGCTTCCAGATTAAGCAACGGCTGATCCGCCGGGCCGGAGAATAACAGCTGTCCTTTGCGCACAATTAAGTCCTGACCGTACGCATGAAAACGCCCGGACGGAATATTGATTTGCCCGTTCAGACCCAACCCGCGGCTGTCCTGCGCCACTTTCAGCGCACCTTCGAGGCGGGCTTTCAGACCAAACGCATCCAGACGCACATCCGGACCGATATTCACCATCAGATTGCTGTTGATTGGAATCGAAGCCGAAACCGGCGCGATCGGCTGACGTTGATCGTTAAGCATCACTTCATCCGACGAAACGCCCACGGCGCTTTCCGGCAATTCCTGCACGGTAATACGCGCCCACGGAATATCCACGGTGCCATTGAGAGAGAACAATTGCGGCGTGGCGTCAAACACCAGATCCGGCGATACATCCAGCCGCACCATCGGCGGCACGGAAACGCGGACTTTATTCCCGCGCGCGGCAATACGGGCGCGCCAGGCGTTGATTTCGCTCCAGTCGGCGTTACCGTTCAGCTCCAGCTGGCCCTGAGCGGTTTTGATAACGCCTTCCATAATCGACGACATGCCATTGAAGTTGATGTTGATATTGGCATCCGTGATATCAAACGGCATAAATTGCCCGTCGAAATCGACGCCGGTCAGCGCCATTTTGCCGAAGACCTGCGGTTTTTGCGCATCACCGCCCAACCGCAGATTCGCATTCAGGATACCGGACGCTTTCTCGCCATCCATCAGTGCGGGTTGCAGCAATGCCATAGAAATACGGGCGATATTCACGTTCCCGCTGAGGTTACGTTTCCCTTGCGGATCGGCGATCTGAATATTGCCGTCAAGCTGCCCGTTATGGGCAATTTTGATCAGCCAGTCGAGACTCGCACGGCCATTGTTCAGCCCGGCATTCAGGTTCAGCGTATCGAACGCCACTGGCAGCGGATTACCCTGCACCAGTTGCTGCACTTTCACGCCTTTGCCCACCAGCGAAACACTCGCCTGCGGCAAACCGCCTTCCGCTTTCCAGCTTACGTCGGCTTTGCCGCTGAACGTCCCGCTCAGTTGCGTATCATCAGTGAGGAAAGGCTTGATCATCGCCAGATCAAAGCGGTTCAGCACCACACTGGCCTGCCCGCTGGCACCGGCATCAATGGTTTTCGGCACGCATAAATCCGCGTTCGGGTTCTGCCAGCAGTGCGGCCCGACGGTGATCCGCTGCTCTTTATTGAAATAATCCAGCGCGATAGAACGGTTGAGACGCCATTGCCCGACCGGCGTATCAAACGACGTATTGTTGATATTGCCTTTCCATTCTTCGGTTGCGCGGTCAAAACTGCCGGTCAGCGCCAGGCGCCCCGAGACCGGTTTGCCCTCCACTTTCAGCGTCAGCTGATGCTGCTTTTCATTGCCCTTGGCGTCCAGATTAATATCCGAAATATCCAGCGCATCCTGTTTAAGCTGCTGGACGCGCACGGCGAGATTGCCCTGAATCTGATCGGTGGAACTGACGTCGCCCTTCACATCCACGCGTCGCACCGTCAGCGCCTGCCATTTCAGGCCGGTGGCAGTCAGATCGGCCAGCAGCTTCGGTGCTTTCAGGTCGCCGCGCAGTTGCAGCATCCCTTTCGCCACACCGCCCAGCCCCGGCAATGCGCCGTCCAAATGCGGGGCGTCCACTTTGGCGTCCAGATTCCAGGTGTCGCTGAGCTTACCTTTCACATCCAGATTATTGCGGCCCAGTTCAAGGTGTAGCTGCGGAATATCCCACTGCCCGTAGCTGTTTCCGCGCACGTTGCCCTGCGCCTTGACGGCGTTTTGTTTGACGTTACCGGTCAGATCCAGCACCGGAACCTGCATCTGCCACGTGCCGCCGTACAGGCTGCCGCGCGTGGTAATTTTGCCCTGCAACTTCGCGGGCCATTCCGGCCACTGTTTGGCGGTATTAATCCCCGTCAGTTTCAGTTCGCTGTTCCAGCTGATCGCTTTGCTCCAGTCGACCACGCCGGTCAGATCCGTATTCCCCTCAAGCGCTGCCAGTCGCAGCAACGTCAGCTTAAATTGCTCAACGTTGCCTTTACCGTCGACGGTCAGCGTGGCAGGCGGGATCTGATCACCTTTGAAATCCGAACGCAGGGAAAGCGCGTAATCCGTCGCTTTACCGCTGAAATTCAATTTAAAGCCTTTCACCTGGTACTGCGGCGTGCCGGTCAGCGGCCACTGCAACGCATCGCTGCTGAGTTTCAGATCCAGCGGCAGTCCGGCTTCTGCCAGTTGAGTCTGCAATGCCAGCTGAGCACGCACCGGGCCGGAAAGGTTCAGCCCCACATCAAGCTTATCGCGCAGACCCCCGGCGATTTTGAGCTTGATCTTCTCGCCTTTAAGCGGATCGAGATTCACGGCGGTGTTGACCGTCATATCCACCGGCCAGTTTTGATTCAGCGTCGCCTGCCCGATGCCGTCCAGCGAACCCTGTGGCGAACGCACCTGCAATTTATCGAGCTTAACGATCTGATTTTGCGTACTGGCTTTCAGTTCGAAACGGGTGATGAGCACATCGGTGTCACCGGTCAGACGCAGGTTTTCACCGAGAATTTGCTGAATATCCAGATCGACCGGCAGACGGAAATCCGGTAATTCAGGCAACAGCGGTTTGGCAAACAGCGCCTGTAAAGTTTCACCCAGTGGCTTTTCAGGTACGACAACGGCCGGTTCCGCCGGTTTTCCGGTGGCTTTTTCGACCGCTTTGTCCTGCGCCGCCTGAACAACTTCCGGTAACGGATTGACCGGCGTTTTAGGTAAGGCAATCAGTAACCCGCCGATATGCGTTGGCATCAGCTGAATCGCCCGTCCTTCCCAGTGCGCGCCGGTGCGGAATGACGCCAGAGAAATCGCCCGGTCATCGAGCGTCACGTTGATATTATCCAGCGTCAGCACGCGCAGCGTAATCGGGTACGGCGTGCTGAGATTGGTCAGCGGCTCACTGTTTTCTGGCTGAGGTTGCTCCGCCGCGGGCGTCATTTCTTTGGTGTTCACCACCACATTGACGTCTTTCACGCGGAGCGCATTCACGCACAGCGCGCTGTTTTTCAGGCACGAAAAATCGAGCGAAAGATGGAATTCTCCCGCTTTCACGTCGACGCCCGGCATTTCGTAATGCACACCTTTCAGGGTGAGATCACGCCATCCACCTTCCGTGCTGGCGATATTCAGCCCCGGTACAAAACGGTTCGCACCGTTGATCATCAGGTGCAGGCCGGTTTGCGTACCGACTAAAAACGCCACCAGGCTGATGATCAGCAGCAGGAAGATCAGGAAACCCAGGCAGATTTTCTTAAATAAACTCATAATTCCGGACCTAAACCGATGTAGAACTGCAATCCATGCTCATCTTTGTCGCCAACGGGGGCGGCAACGTCTAATTTCACCGGGCCGATAGGTGAAGCCCAGCGCACGCCTACGCCCGCACCGGTTTTGAAATCATTTTGCGTGATGTCGTTCACCGCTTCGCCGGAATCGACAAACACCGCGCCCCACCATTTTCCGGTCACGTTGTACTGATACTCCACCGAACCGGTGCCCAGATAGGAGGCACCGGTCAGCTTGCCGTCATCGTCGCGCGGGGAAATGGATTTATATTTATAACCACGAATGCTGCGGTCGCCACCGGCGAAGAATCGCAGGGAAGGCGGCACGCGTTCGAAGTCATTGGTTTCAATCCAGCCCAGATTGCCGCGGAATACAAAACGATGTTTTTCGGCCAGCGTGCGGATCCAGACGTTCTGCGCCTGAATCACGGCGAAATCGACATCCGAGCCCCAGGTGGTATCCGAAACATCCAGAGAATAACGTTGGGAATCGCCCCAGGTGGGCATCAGTCCGCCGCGCTGACGCGTACGGTTCAGGCTCACACCCGGATATATCAGCATCGTCGTGTTGGTGACGCTACCTTGGGTAAAGTGGTCGAGGCTCCAGCGCAGGTTAACGGCGTGCTGCCAGCCGCTGGACAGATCCCAGTAACGGGCCAGATTCACCGTGGTGGAATCGGAGTTGGTGTCGTTCAGGTCTTCACGTTTGAAGCCGCCCTGAACCAGGTAATACTGTTCGAGCGGAGATTTCAGCAGCGGGATTTTATAGCTGAGATCCAGCGATTGTTCAGGGCCGGAAAGCGTCGTAGAGGTTTCAAAGCTCTGACCGCGATCGTTTACCCACGGTTTTTTCCAGTTGGCCGTCAGACGCGGGCCGATATCCGTCGAATAGCCGACACCGGTTTCAATCGTGTTTTCGGTGCGCGGCGAAACCAGCGCATTCAGCGGCAACGTTTTTGTAGTTTTAGCATCAGTAAAATCTGGTGACACAACGACCGAGTTAAACCACCCGGTAGCGGACAGGCGGCGGTTAAGCTCAGCCAGTTGCGCAGACGTGTAATAATCGCCCGGCTTAAATGGCACCAGATTTTGCAGATATTCATCGCGGATCTGCGAGCCCTGATAATGAACGTCACCAAAGCGATAGCGGTCGCCGCTGTCGAACTGGATATCCCAGAACGCTTTATGTTCATCTTCAATCACGCCCAGCTGGCTTTTACGCATGTTGGCATCAAAGTACCCTTTGCGCACGGCCTCACCGGTCAGAGAACTTTTAAAACTGTCGTAGGTGCCGTGGTTCAGAATGGTGCCTACCGCAGGAACCTGCGCTTTCTTGAGTTTCTCAAACTCATCATCTTTGGCCGCCTGCCCTTCAATGACGACATTCGTACCGGCAATTCTAACCGGCGTACCCGGCGTCACTTTCGCAATCAATACCGGGCGGCCCGGCGGAGGGGTTTCGCGGTAATCGAAATCGATCGTTGGCGAATAATAGCCTAAAGGCCGCAAGCCCTGCTCAATGGCGGCGCTGACACGCGCGCGAAACCGCCCGTTAGCCCCGACTTCATCACTTTGAATTGAAGATAAGCGAACGCGAACGTTCCTTTCCAAATCGCCATCCAGGCCTTCCAGCTGCAAACGCACTTTCGCTGCCATGGAGAGTGAGGGGGCCATCAGCACACATAACAAACCCAGTTCACGATATCGTGGCACACGCACTCCTGCTAATTTTGCTTTCCTGTTAAAAAATTCGTTACCCGTCGGGGTAGTTCTGCTCGTTTCTGGCAGATTCATCTTTCCAAAGTCAGATGACAGCAGTTTAGTGCTAATCCCCTGAAAATGTTCAACGACGAAGCAACGTTCCCCGTATTGTGTGCAAAGACGCAATCAGATACAACTAAGAGTGGCCTGTTAGTCACTCTTATTCACTCAGACCTTTTGTTACAAACCTTGTTCATTTAAGCAACAGCTGGAGTTTTCCGTGGTGCAACTTTCCGATAAAACGCAACCTGTCCATCACGAGGATGTGTTACCTGGCCGTACAACCCCGATGCCAGTAGCAACGATTCATGCAGTCAACGGTCATTCAATGACACATGTGCCTGATAATATGGAAGTCGCCATCCTTGCGATGGGCTGCTTCTGGGGCGTTGAGCGTTTATTCTGGCAGCAGGAAGGGGTTTACAGCACAGCCTCCGGTTACAGCGGCGGTTTCACACCGAACCCGACTTACCGCGAAGTATGCACAGGCCAGACCGGCCATGCTGAAGTCGTCCGCGTGGTGTTTGACCCGGCGGTTATCAGCTACGCGAAGTTGCTGCAAATTTTCTGGGAGAATCACGATCCGGCTCAGGGAATGCGTCAGGGCGGCGATATCGGGACACAATATCGCTCTGCATTATATGTGCTGAGTGCAGACCAGCAGGATCAGGCGCTGGCCAGTCTGGCGAGTTTCCAGCAGGCGATGGACGACGCGAACGATAAGCGCACCATCACCACGGAAATTACCGAAGCCCTGCCGTTCTATTATGCAGAAGACGATCATCAGCAATATCTGTATAAAAACCCGGAAGGCTACTGCGGATTAGGCGGTATTGGCGTCTGTTTACCGCCGCAATAATGCGGGATTTTTAAGCGCTGGCGGCAGTCTTAGTGCTGCTGCTATACTATGCGGGTCACAAATGTGGCCCTTTAAAACTATTTCTGGCAATTATCTTTGTTTTTCATCCTTACGCTTTTTTCTTATGAACTGCTTTTTACGGCTTCATTTAAAAAGATGTTCTTTTAAGCAACAAAAATAATGAGAGCCTTTCCCTGCCGGTTCACTCCGGTGTTAAACGGATAGATTATGTTAAACAGTATTTTACTGATTCTTTTACTCATCGCGATCAGTGCATTTTTCTCACTGTCAGAGATATCGCTGGCGGCTTCCCGCAAAATCAAACTTAAACAGTTGGCAGACGAAGGAGACGTCAATGCCGCACGCGTAATGAAATTACAGGAAACCCCTGGCCTGTTCTTTACGGTGGTTCAGATCGGCCTGAATGCCGTCGCCATCCTCGGTGGTATCGTCGGCGATGCCGCGTTCTCCCCCGCTTTTCAGACTTTCTTCATCCGCTTTCTGTCCCCTGAACTGGCGGATCAAATCAGCTTTATCTGTTCCTTCGTCCTGGTCACCAGCCTGTTCATTCTGTTTGCTGACCTTACGCCGAAGCGCATCGGTATGATTTCACCTGAGTCGGTTGCCGTCCGTATAGTCAACCCGATGCGTTTCTGTCTGATGATTTGCCGCCCGATGGTCTGGTTCTTTAACGGCATGGCGAATATGATTTTCCGGCTGTTCAAACTGCCGATGGTGCGTAACGACGACATTACTTCCGACGATATTTATGCCGTGTTTGAAGCCGGTGCGCTGGCTGGCGTGCTGCGTAAACAGGAACATGAGCTGATTGAAAACGTGTTTGAACTCGAATCACGTACCGTTCCGTCGTCCATGACCTCGCGTGAAAGCGTGATCTACTTTGACCTGCGCGAAAGCGAAGAAAGCATAAAAGAGAAAATCGCCACGCATCCGCATTCCAAGTTCCTGGTCTGCGATGGTCATATCGATCAGGTCGTCGGCTACGTCGATTCCAAAGACTTACTGAACCGCGTGCTGGGCAATCAGAGCCTGATGCTGAGCAGCGGCGTGCAAATCCGCAATGCGCTGATTGTGCCGGATACCCTGACACTCTCCGAAGCGCTGGAAAGCTTCAAAGCGGCAGGCGAAGATTTCGCGGTGATCCTCAACGAATACGCGCTGGTGGTGGGCATTATCACCCTTAATGACGTGATGACGACTTTGATGGGCGACCTTGTCGGTCAGGGCATGGAAGAACAGATTGTGGCTCGTGACGAGCATTCATGGCTAATTGAAGGCGGTACGCCGATTGAAGATGTCATGCGTGTGCTGCACATCGAAGAATTCCCGCAGTCCGGCAATTATGAAACCATCGGCGGCTTCATGATGTTCATGCTGCGTAAAATTCCAAAGCGTACGGATTTTGTGAAATTTGCCGGTTATAAATTCGAAGTTGTGGATATCGACAGCTACAAAATTGATCAGCTGCTGGTGACCCGCATTATCGATCAGCCTGTGACTCCGCTGCTGCCAAAAACGCCGCAGGAAATTAAAGACGAGAAGAAAGCACAGGCATAACGCCATTCGTTCTTTGTTCTCCGGAAAGACAAACGGCCCCAAAAGGGGCCGTTATTGTTTGCGCAAGCTGCTCGTAAAAGGCGGCAGCGACGACGCGCCGGGCTGTCAGCCCATTTCCGCCTGCAGGTGCGTCACCTGGCGGTTAACTTCAGACATCACGCTAAAATGGCGCTTATCCCGGACCTTTGGCAACAGGATTTTGCCTTGGTCAAACTCGAACGCGCCGACGTCTTTAATATACAAACGCCCACGAAACAGTGTCTTGACGTACTTTGCGACTTTCATCGGATTGTAACGCTGGAAGATTCTCATTTTTCTACTTTTCTCCGTTAAATCACTGCATGCACCAGCCACGTCGCAAGGCGACAGATACTGGGGCAGAAAAAGGTCGTTTGCAGTGAAGAGACCTATAACATAGCAGGGCAGTCAGGTATTGCCAGTATATTTAACTGCTTTTACATTGCTTTTCAGTATTGTCTTAAGCCTTGACGTTAAATAGCAGTATAACCCTGCTTTATGTGGCAATTTTGTAACCTGCAACACAATTTTAACAACCCAACAGGACAGACCACTTGGGCGATCCTATGATGGAGTGGACTGTTCTTTTGTGCCCCGGAGAATCTATGCTTTTAAGAAGTCTTTTTGTGATCACTTTTATGACATTTTCACTTTTTGCGTCCGCCCATAATTTCACGGTCGGGCAACGCGTGGCTCCCGTTGGCGTAGACGACAAAGGCGAGCTCAACGACGTCAATGACCAGTTCAGCTACAGCAAGTGGAACAGTGCGAAATTGCCGGGCAAAGTCCGCATCGTGCAGCACATGGCGGGCCGAAGTAGCGCCAAAGCGCTCAATGAACCGCTGATCACCGCCATCCGTGCCGCAAACTTGCCGCACGACCGCTACCAGACCACCACGATTGTTAACACAGATGACGCCATCATCGGCACTGGCATGTTCGTGCGTAAAAGCATTGAAAGTGGCAAACGTGAATTCCCGTGGTCACAGGTCATTGTCGACAGCAACGGAACGGTGAAAAAAGCGTGGGAACTGCAACCGGAAAGTTCGGCGGTCGTCGTGCTGGATAAAAATGGCGTGATTAAATTTGCCAAAGACGGGCCACTGACACCGCAGGAAGTGCAGCAGGTGATTACGCTGGTGGATCAGCTGGTGAAAGAATAAGAAGGAAAACCCCGGCGTGAAACCGGGGTTTCAGTATCAGAACAGAGAAACGCGGAAGCCCGGATTCAGGAAAGATTCACGCGGCGTATACGTCAGCGTCTGCCCTTTCCAGTCATGCACCTGCGCACCGGCAGCCAGCGCCACGGCGTGACCCGCGCCGGTATCCCAGATATTGGTCGGTCCGAAGCGCGGATAAAGTTGCGCAGAACCTTCCGCCACCAAACAGAATTTAAGCGATGAGCCGATGGCGACGGTCTGATGCTCGCCCAGTTGCGCCAGGTAATCCTGCAATTCCGGATCATTACTGAAATGAGACCGGCTGACGACGACCAGCGGCGGATGCGCTTCGAGCACCTGAATCTGCTGACGCTTGCCCTGCTCTTCCTTCCACGCCTTGCCTTCTGCCGCGCTGTACATCACCTGGGTCACCGGCACATACACCACGCCCAACACCGGCACACCGTCTTCGATCAGCGCGATATTCACGGTGAATTCGCCATTACGTTTCAGGAATTCTTTAGTGCCGTCCAGCGGATCAACCAGCCAGTAACGCGTCCATGTCTGACGCTCACTCCAGTTTTGCGGATCTTCTTCCGACAACATCGGCGTCTGCGGATCCAGCTTTTGCAAACCGGCTTTAATCACGTTATGCGCCGCAATATCGGCTGCGGTGACCGGCGAATCGTCCTTTTTATGGCGCGCATCAAGCGGCTGTTCGCCGTCATAGACAGCCATAATGGCATCGCCCGCCTCACGCGCTAACTGACAAATTTGCTCTAACATCTTTCACCTCAAGGCTTTGATTCTCATTTCTCAAGCCTAGTTTTTTTTACCGCGAATAGCCATCCCGTAATGTTATCAGGTCAACGTATTGGCGGTGTAAATACGCCATAAAGTTGTTACAACTCACATTTATTTATGACAACTGATTACATTCTCAGCAAATTTTGAGATACATATCCGGTTTTTCTTTTCCGGGCGTCGCCCGTTCTCTGGAGGCAAGGCAATGAATAAGCGTCATCTGACGTTATCCCTGTTAGCTATGCTCGTCGCGACATCAGCGGGCGCGGCACAGGTGGATCTGCGCATCATGGAAACCACGGATCTGCACAGCAACATGATGGACTTCGATTACTACAAAGATAAACCAACGGACAAATTTGGTCTGGTGCGCACCGCCAGCCTGATCCACGCCGCGCGAAAAGAAGTGACCAACTCCGTGTTAGTCGATAACGGCGACATCATTCAGGGCAGCCCGCTGGGCGATTACATGGCGGCAAAAGGCCTGAAACAGGGCGATGTTCATCCCGTTTATCTGGCCATGAACACGCTGGATTACGCGGTCGGAAATCTGGGGAATCACGAGTTTAACTACGGCCTGGATTACCTGAAAAAAGCGCTGGCCGGGGCGAAATTCCCTTACGTAAATGCCAACGTCATCGACGATAAAACCGGTAAGCCGCTGTTCACACCGTTCCTCATTACCGACAACGCGGTGAAAGATCGCGACGGCAAAACGCATAATCTGCGTATCGGCTACATCGGTTTTGTTCCACCACAAATCATGGTCTGGGACAAAGCGAATTTGCAGGGCAAAGTCACCGTTGCAGACATCACCGAGACCGCCAAAAAATGGATCCCGGAGATGCGTAAACAGGGCGCGGACATTATTGTCGCTATCCCCCACTCCGGTCTGTCCGGCGATCCGTACAAAACCCTGGCCGAAAACTCGGTGTATTACCTGAGCCAGGTGAAAGGCATCGACGCCATTATGTTCGGCCACGCGCACGCCGTATTCCCGAGCGAAGAATTTGCCAATATTAAAGGCGCGGACATCAAACAGGGGACGCTGAATGGCATTCCTGCGGTGATGCCGGGCATGTGGGGCGACCATCTGGGCGTAGTCGATATGGTCTTAAATAACGACGGCGACGGCTGGAAGGTGGAAACCGCGAAAGCCGAAGCACGCCCGATTTATGATAAAGCGCAGAAGAAATCGCTGGCCGCTGAAGATCAGGATCTGGTGAAAGTTCTCGCGCCTTCTCACGACGCCACCCGCGAATTTGTCAGCAAGCCCATCGGCAAATCTAACGATAATATGGTTAGCTATCTGGCGCTGGTGCAGGACGATCCGACGGTGCAAATCGTCAACAATGCGCAGAAAGCCTACACCGAACACTTCATTCAGGGCGATCCGGATTTAGCGAATCTGCCGGTATTATCCGCTGCGGCACCGTTCAAAGTGGGTGGGCGTAAAAACGATCCGGCCAGCTATGTCGAGGTGGAAAAAGGCGAACTGACGTTCCGCAACGCCGCAGATTTGTATCTTTACCCGAATACGCTGGTGGTGATGAAAGTCACCGGACAGGAAGTAAAAGACTGGCTGGAATGCTCCGCCGGGCAGTTTAATCAGATTGACGTGAACAGCACCAAACCGCAGTCGCTGATTAACTGGGACGGATTCCGTACCTATAACTTCGATGTGATCGATGGCGTGAATTATCAGATTGATGTCAGCCAGCCGGCGAAATATGACGGCGAATGTACGCTCATCAACAAAGACGCTGAGCGCATTAAAAACCTGACGTTTAACGGTAAACCTATCAATCTGAAAGCGACTTTCCTGGTCGCCACAAACAACTACCGTGCGTATGGCGGAAAATTTGCGGGCACCGGCGATACGCATATTGCCTTCGCGTCGCCGGATGAAAACCGTTCTGTGGTGGCCGCGTACATCAGCGCAGAAACCAAAAAGCACGGTGCGGTTACGCCAACGGCGGACAACAACTGGAAGCTGGCAACGATTAAAGCGCCGCAACCGCTGGATATCCGCTTCGAGACGTCGCCGGGCGACAAAGCCGCGGCCTTCATAAAATCTCACGCACAATATCCTGTCACCGCCAAAGGGTCGGACGATATCGGCTTCGAGGTTTATCAGGTCGATTTGCAAAAATAACCGGTCCCTCAAACGCTCTTTCGGGAGCGTTTTTTCTTTCTGTACTTCCTTTGAGCTATAGCCTTACCTATAACATGTATTTATAATGTATGTTATAGATTACTTCATTTAACGAGGCTTCATCATGGACTATCGCGACCAACCTCTTGGCGCTCTGGCCGTTGCCATTCCGCGCGCAACCCGTCTTTTTCGTCAGTACGATCTGGATTTCTGCTGCGGTGGCAAACAAACGCTTCTGCGCGCCGTGACCAAAAAAGAGCTGGATATCGACGCAATTGAGCAGCAACTTGCTGAAATTGCACAGCAGCCGGACACTTCCACTGACTGGAAAACCGCACCTCTGGCGGAGATCATCGACTTCATTATTCCGCGTTATCACGATCGTCACCGTCAGGATCTGCCTGAGTTGGTGCTAATGGCAGATAAAGTCGAACGCGTTCACGGTGACAAACTGCCCTGCCCGCACGGTCTGGCGGTTCAGTTACAACGGATCCTCGACGAACTGACGCAGCATATGATGAAAGAAGAACAGATTCTGTTTCCGATGATCCGAGGCGGAATGGGCCGTCAGGCCGCCGGGCCGATTTCAGTGATGGAACGTGAGCATGATGATGCGGGCGATATCTTGGAAGAAATCAAACGACTGACCCATAACGTGACGCCGCCGGAAGGTGCCTGTGTGACCTGGCGTGCGCTGTATGCCGGCATTAACGAATTCATCACCGACCTGATGGAACATATCCATCTGGAAAATAACCTGCTGTTCCCGCGGGCATTACGCGGCGAGTAATTCCGCTTTCAGTAAACAGCTGATTCGTAGAATGAAAAGATAAAAAAAGGGCGCAAATGCGCCCTTTCGTTTCTGGTTTCCGCGAGGAATTACAGAATTTCTAACAGCTCAACTTCGAAGACCAGCGCGCTGTAAGGAGGGATGGAAGCACCCGCGCCACGTTCGCCGTAAGCCAGGTTATGAGGGATATACAGCTCCCATTTAGACCCGACTGGCATCAGAGTCAGTGCTTCAATCCAGCCAGCAATCACGCCGTTAACCGGGAATTCAGCCGGCTCGCCACGCTGCACGGAGCTGTCGAATACCGTACCGTCAATCAGTTTACCGGTGTAGTGAACACGCACGCGGTCCTGACGGCCCGGGATCGTGCCTTCGCCCTGAGTAATCACAGAGAATTGCAGACCGGATTCGGTGCTGCTTACGCCTTCGCGCTGTGCATTTGCAGCCAGGAACTCCTGACCCTGAACGGCCAGAGCTTCCTGACGTTCACGACGAACAGCATCAGCACGTTCGTGGACTTCACGCAGTGCGCGGTGAACCACATCAACAGGAACGGCTGGCGTATTCCCTTCCAGCGCGTCACGTAAGCCTGCCAGCAGTGCGTCAGGCTCTAAGCCCTGCAAACCTGATTCCTGCAACTGTTGACCGACCTGCAGGCCGATACCGTAACTTGCCTGCGCTTCTACGCTGTCAAATGAAGGGGTAGTCATGAATTTTCCTTAGCTCTTAAAAATGTCGAACGCGCAGCATAGCAGCGCAAGGCTTTTGGGTAAAATTCTCTGTGAGGCAACTTGACGCCTGACGCAGTTCCTTCCACTTTTCGATAAATTTTTCGTATTTGCCGCTATTTAACACATCGTTTGGGTGATATTTATGCTTTGCCCCTTTCCGCATCAAGCAGTTAAACGGCTATACTAGGCAGCAACAGGCAGTCGAAATTGTGACAGTGAAAAAGAGAGGTTGTCATGGGCAGAATCCCGCCCAGGAGAAGGAAAGCCGTCCGTATTTATCAACCCATGTTGAGATCCTGGATTGCCATTATGAAAAGGCCGATGCAAGACACGACAGCGCAAACTGAAAACGAAGAGGAAGAAAACGCCGGGCAAACCGGTCGAGCTTCTTCTGCTGTGACGAAAAGCAAAACGCTGCTGAGCAAAATCTGGCATATGAGCGACGATTTCCACTGGATGTCGCCTCTGCCATACACGCATCGTCGTGGCATCATTATCAGTGTGCTGGTGATCCTTCTGGCACTACTTTGGCCTTACACGCCGGAAAATACTTACGCGCCTTCACAACCGCAACAACCGACCAGCATTCCAATGCAGGCTGATTTGCGTAACGATCAGGGCCGTACCACGCAGATGGCGGAACCGGATCCGGTACAGCCGCAGGTGAACGACAGCGCAGGTACCTGGCGCAATTATCAGGTTCAGTCCGGTCAGACGCTGGCTCAGCTGTTCCGCGACAATAATATGGCCGTGAATGATGTGTTTGCGATGGCGCGCGTTGAGGGCGCTGATAAGCCGCTGAGCACGCTCAAAACGGGCCAGCAGGTGAAGATTCAGCGTGATGCGCAGGGTGTGGTCACGGCGTTACAGGTGACGACGGAGCAAAATGTGACGGTGACGTTTACACGTCAGCCGGATGGCAGTTTCCAGCGCGGAAACTGATCGTCAAAAAACTGCGCCTTCTTATTTCTCCCTGGATGAAAATTCCCGGACGCAGAAAAGCAAAACGCCGGCACAAGGCCGGCGTTTCACTGGTTTACATCCGCGTTATTACGCTTCAGCAACCACGATCACGTTCAGTTTAGCGAACACATCGCTGTGTACCTGGAATTCCACTTCGTGGTCACCAGTAGTACGCAGGACGCCATTCGGCAAACGAACTTCGCTTTTAGCAACTTCAACACCAGCAGCAGTTACTGCATCAGCGATATCGCGAGTACCGATAGAGCCGAACAGTTTGCCTTCGTCGCCTGATTTAGACGCGATGGTTACTGAACCCAGTTCGTTGATTTTAGTTGCGCGAGCTTCAGCAGCAGACAGAACGTCAGCTAATTTAGCTTCCAGCTCTGCACGGCGTGCTTCGAAAAATTCAACGTTTTTCTTGGTAGCAGGAACAGCTTTGCCCTGTGGTACCAGGAAGTTACGAGCGTAGCCCGCTTTAACGTTAACTTGATCACCCAGGCTGCCCAGGTTTGCTACTTTATCAAGCAGAATAACTTGCATTACCTAATCCTCTCAGAGTCGTTAATTGACAGTTGCCGATTACTGATGACGATCAGTGTATGGCAACAGAGAAAGATAGCGTGCGCGCTTGATACAACGAGCGAGCTGACGCTGGTATTTTGCACGAGTACCGGTAATACGGCTCGGGACAATTTTACCACTTTCGGTAACGTAGTTTTTCAGCGTAGCGATATCTTTATAATCAATCTCTACAACGCCTTCCGCGGTGAAACGGCAGAACTTGCGACGACGGAAATAACGTGCCATTAGGCTAGTCTCCAGAATCTATCAAATCAATCTGCTCGGCATGTAACACCACTTTATTCAGTCCATTGCGCCCTTGATGGCAACTAATGAATCCGGTAACAGTGAGTTGCGTGCCGACCGTTATACTGTGAGTTAATGCTTGTGACGCTTGTCCGCTGACAACGATGGGCATTCTGCACCATGCTTGTCGGCTAAATCCGGCTTCCTGCTGCTGCGAGCGGTGCTCAAGCACAAACTGGCAGTGAGGAATACCCGAAGGACTGACTTTACGAATGGGGGTCTTGCACACAGTGCCTGACAACACCAGACGATTCGCCGTCACGGCAATTACTCTTCAGAATCCCCAGCTTCAGCATCATCATTAGCTTCAGCAAAGTCTTCACGACGATCACGACGTTCGTCTTTTGCTTTAACCATTGGAGATGCTTCAGTTACCGCGTGTTTAGTACGCATAACCATGCTACGGATAACGGCGTCGTTGAAGCGGAAGTTAGTTTCCAGCTCATCGATCGCTTCCTGCGGAGCTTCAACGTTCAGCAGAACGTAGTGGGCTTTGTGCAGTTTGTTGATCGGGTAAGCCAGTTGACGGCGGCCCCAGTCTTCCAGACGGTGAATCTGACCAGCAGCGTTAGTGATTACTGCACTGTAACGCTCGATCATGCCCGGAACCTGTTCGCTTTGGTCAGGGTGAACCATAAATACGATTTCGTAATGACGCATAGAATTGCTCCTTACGGATTATTCAGCCTCCTGTCAGGGTCAACCGCGGCCCATGGAAGCAAGGAACGTGTTTGTTGTGCGGTCGAAAAAATGACGCGCAATTATATGTACAGCCTGTGGGAAACTCAAGGAGAAAGGTAGATTAATTTCTCTACAACTTTGCGGCGAAGAATGCCGTGCTTTCCGCCAGCGCGTTAACCGACACTTTATGCTTCGCATCGGCTTCAGAAATGAACGTCAGGTTCGCGTCTGCGTCATTATCCGCGAGCTCCTGCCGCAGGCGCTGACTTTCGCCGAACGGGACGACATCATCCTGTTCGCCATGCCAGACAAACAAAGGTTTTCCGGCAATTAAAGCCGCTTTCCCGCTGACATCCAGGCTCAATAACGGTGCAAATTCACGTTCAAACGCGTCGCGTTGCGCGGAGTCTTGCGTGTCGTAAGCCGCAAAAAGATGGTGCGATAACGGTGAAAAATAGCCGGAGCCCATCAGATTCGCCGCCACTTTCACCCACGGAAATTTTACCAGCGCGGCCATCGTCGTCATTCCACCCATCGACACACCACCGACGCCGAGTCTTTCCGGGTCAGCCAGACCTTTGCCGACAAAGTGATCTTTCAGCACCGGTAACTCGTCGACGTTGCCCTGCAAAATGCCCCAGAAATTCGCCAGCAACCGGGCTTCATCGCCATCTGCGCGCGCACCATGAAGCCGGGCATCAGGCAAGATAACGCGAAATCCGGCCTTCGCCAGCGTGTAGCCAAAATAGGAGTAAATTTCTTTCGACGACGTAAAGCCGTGATAGAAAAATATCGTCGGGAGTTGCTGCTGATATTGTCCAGCAGGAACAGCATGAATCACCTGGATCCCTTCAATATTTTCTTCGTACATCTCAACCATCTGATACTCCCTTTACGCCTTCTGGCAAACGAGTTTAGCTTCAGTCTGTTTTTCATTTTACCGGCCTGCCACTGAGCGACCACAACCTTTTTCGCATGATTTATAACCATTTACTGAAGTGAAACTAAAATCAGTCATTTCCACCTAATTCAAATTCACATTTTTTGAATAACTTCATTGATTCAGATCAATTTTTAATGAAATAACTGGTTACATTTGATCATTAATCCTTTCCTGTTTGCCGCCGTTAGTGCGCTTACATAAGCAAACGGAAAAACCCCATGAATACGGCATCAAAACGTGTATTTCGCCGCTGGAGCATAGGCGCAAAACTGGCCAGTATTGCTTCACTGCTGGTCGGCACCCTGTTTATTATTTTCACTTTGTCTCTGACGCATTCTGCCGGGCGACAGGTTAATGCGCTGGCCGTTAACGCCATTTCAGAACAGGTGACCGGCGTCGTTGACATGATTGAGATGTATAACGCCAGCCTGAATGCCGAAGTTGACAGCTACACGCGTTTATTCAGCCATTTCCTGCCAGAGAATTTCGAACTCGATACCGCCAGCCCGGTGAGGGTCGGCAGTGAGTCTGCGCCGGTGATTAAAGCCGGCGGGAATCCCCTGAATCTGGATACGCGGATCCCCGATGATTTTCTGGCGCGCACCGGGGCGATTTCTACTGTTTTTGCCCGCCGTGGCGACGACTTTATCCGCGTGACGACTTCGCTGAAAAAGCAGGATGGCACCCGTGCTATCGGGACGTTGCTCGACAACACCAGCCCGGCGTATGCAAAAATTATGGCCGGACAATCCTTTAGCGGCCTCGCGACGTTATTTGGCAAGAAATACATCACCAAATATCAGCCGGTACGCGACGCACAAGGTAGCGTGATTGGCATTCTGTTTGTCGGTGTGGATATCACGCAGGAATACGCGGATATGCGCTCCAAAATTTTATCCAAGCGCATCGGGGAGAAAGGTTATTTCTTTGTGCTCAACAGCGCGCCGGGGAATGATCTCGGCAAGTATCTGGTGCATTCCACGGATGAAGGCAAAACTCCGGCGTGGCCGGACGGTGAGTTGCAGCAGGTGATGTCGCAACCGCATGGCGAACGCGAGTACACCGATCCGGCCAGCCAGCATCAGCAATTTATTGTCTATGCGAATGTCCCCGCGTGGCATTGGGTGGTTGTGGGCAGTACCGACAAAGACAGCCTGATGGAACAGGTCAACAGCACGCGGAATCGCTTCCTGATGATCAGCCTGCTGGCGCTGGCGTTGTTCGCGGCGCTCTTTATGGGGCTGACGCGAAAACTGGTCAGCCGCCCGCTCAGCGACGTTGTGCTGATTGCCCAGCAATATGCCAGCGGTGATTTGCGGGCCCGCGCGCAGACGCAGCGCGTCGATGAGATAGGTTCCCTGATGCACGCCATCGACGGGATCGGTCACGGTCTGGAAAAAATTGTCGGCGAAGTGCGTCAGGTGTCTTCCGAAATCATGGCAAATACCCACGGACTGGCGCACGACAGCGATCAAATAAACCGGCAGATTGGCACGCAGGCGAGCAGTCTGGAAGAAACCTCGGCCAGCATGGAGCAAATCACCGCCACCGTACAGAACACCGCGGACAACGCCACGCAGGCAACGCGGCTGGTGCAGCAAACCGATAAAGCCGCCACGGTCGGCGCGGATGCGGTAAATCAATCCGTCGAAAGCATGGAAGCTATCAAGCATGCCTCAACGCGCATCGCGGATATCACCACGGTCATCGAAGGCATCGCCTTCCAGACCAACATTCTGGCGCTGAACGCCGCCGTGGAAGCCGCCAGAGCCGGTGAACACGGGCGCGGATTTGCGGTGGTCGCTGCCGAAGTCCGGGCGCTGGCACAACGCAGTTCGAATGCGGTGAAAGAGATTGAAAACCTGGTCGCCGATTCCCTGAGTAAAGTCGAAGACGGCCATCAGAGCGCGGCCAAAACGCAGGCGAATATGAGCGATATTCTTACCGGCATCCGTCAGGTGAAAGTGCTGATGAGCGACATCGATGTGGCTTCGCACGAGCAGTCTTCGGGGATTTCGCAGGTTAATATAGCCATCATGCAGATTGGTAAAGCGACACAGGAAAACGCCACGCTGGTGGAAAATTCACGGCAAACCGCGGCGGCGCTCAGCGAACAAGGCCGTCACCTTTCTCAACTGGTGAGCGTGTTTAAAATTTCCGAAAGATAAGACGTGCGTCGCGCGGTAATAAACACCGCGCAGACTCGCCAGCACACCGGTGAAAGGGCTACACTCAGACTATCGCCCTTTTACCGGATATCACGATGAAATCCCTCCGAATCTCCGCCGCACTGATGTTACTGGCTGTTCTCAGCGGTTGCAGCAACATGATGCAGACAACACCCGTTCCACCGCCCGCGCCGACGGCAAAAGCGCAGGAAATTACCCGCGCCCAGACATCAACGCTGACCAAAATCGGCAGCATTACCGCCGAAGCCATTGGCAGCCCGATGGACGTCGAAGCGGAAATCCGGCGCAAAGCCAATGCGGCGGGTGCGCATTATTACGTCATCATGTTTAACAGCGAAACCATTGTGCCCGGCCGCTGGTACTCTCAGGCGACGCTTTACCGCTAATCATTCAGCGCCGATCGCACGGTTGATCAGTAACTGACACAGACGCTCAGGCAGCAGTGTTTCCCCGCGCGGATCCAACACCATCCGGCACCACGCGTCGGCCATGGGCGGCGAAGCGAATTCCAGCATCTGCGTGGCCGCCAGCAGGTTAAACAATTGCCCGGTTAGCCAGCGCCCCTGCGCTTCTTGCGGTGAACGCAGCCGTTGCAGGAACTGGCGTGAAGCACGGTCAAAAATCCGGTTTTGCCCGCGCACCTGATGCAGCAGATGTTGCAGCATTTCTCCGCTGGCGGGCAGCTTTTTGAGGGTTCTCAGCACGTCGAGGCACATCACGTTCCCGGAACCTTCCCAGATGCTGTTCACCGGCATTTCGCGATACAAACGCGGCAGTTCGCTGTCTTCGCAGTACCCGATCCCGCCTAATACTTCCATCGCTTCCGCCACAAAAGGCATGCCCTGACGACAGACTTCAAACTTGGCGGCGGGCGTCAGCAGGCGGCACAAAATCTGTTCAGCCGGATTATCGCGGGCACCGGTCGCAGCGCCCAGACGCATCAGCAGCATCGTTTGCCCTTCCAGATGCATGGCCATCCGGCTCAGGGTCTGGCGCATCAGCGGTTGTTCAATCAGCGGCTTACCGAAAACCTGCCGCTGGAAGGCGTGATACAACGCCACGGATAAAGCCCGGCGCATCATGGCGTGGCTGCCCAGCGCACAGTCAGAACGCGTATGTCCGCCCATCTTCAGGATATGGCGTATACCTTCGCCCTCTTCGCCCAACAGCCATCCCGTCGCATCCTGAAACTCCACTTCGCTGCTGGCATTCGAGCGGTTACCAAGTTTGTCTTTCAGGCGTTCAATGCGGATGGCATTGCGTGAACCGTCCGGCAGAACTCTTGGTAAAAAGAAGCAGGAAAGCCCGCCGTCGGCCTGCGCCAGCACCAGATGTGCATCGCTTTGCGGCACCGAGAAAAACCACTTGTGGCCGGTCAGATGGTACGGTTTTCCACTGCCACGGCCTTCCAGCGCAACCGCCCGCGTGGTGTTGCTGAGCACATCAGAACCGCCCTGTTTCTCGGTCATGCCCATGCCGATCAGCACACCTTTCTTCTGATCGCCGGGCTGCAAATGTGGATCATAGCGGTCAGATAACAGCGGTTTGAGCCAGCTGCGAAATTCCGCAGGCAGGTATTGTTGTAAAAGGGGAATCGAGCCGAAAGTCATCGTCACCGGGCAAAGCGTTCCAGCCTCGACCTGCGCATGCAGGATGAAACGCGCCGCCCGCGCCACGGAGGAGCCGATACGCGCATCCTCCTGCCACGGCAAATTATGCACGCGGTTAGCAATCAGCCCCTGCATAAGCAAATGCCAGGCCGGGTGAAAGCGGACATCGTCAAGCCGTTCGCCGGTGGTGTCATAGCGCAGAAGATCGGGCGGATTCGCATTCGCCAACCGTCCGAGCTCCAGCGATTCGGCGGAGCCCAGCTGTTGCCCTAAAGAAGCCAGCACGTCATTGTCCCAACCCGCCTGCTGACGTGAAACGGCTTCACGCAGCGGCGTATCGGAGAGGAATAAATTGCTGTTACTCAGCGGCTTGGGTTGATTGAAAACCCGATGTGTTTCCCAGTTCATCGCCTGCTCCCTTTCAAAAGGATGAGGTATCAGTATGGTAAAAAACGGGGAATTAACAGGCGCGCAGATCACAAAGGCAGAAATGCAAACGGGAGCCCGAAGGCTCCCGTTTTATGGCATGAAGTCAGAAAACTGAAATCAGCTTTTTTTCAGACCACGCTGGCGTACCGCTTCGAACAAGCAAACACCGGTCGCGACGGATACGTTCAGGGAAGACACGCTGCCCGCCATCGGAATGCTGATCAGTTCGTCGCAATGTTCGCGGGTCAGACGGCGCATACCTTCGCCTTCTGCGCCCATCACCAGCGCCATAGGGCCGGTCATTTTGCTCTGGAACAGGTCATGATCCGCTTCGCCCGCCGTGCCGACGATCCAGACATTATGTTCCTGCAATACGCGCAAGGTACGCGCCAGATTGGTCACGTTAATCAATGGTACGTTTTCTGCCGCGCCGCTGGCGACTTTTTTGGCTGTCGCGTTCAGTTTTGCAGAACGGTCACGCGGAACGATAACCGCATGAACACCCGCCGCATCAGCGGTACGTAAACACGCGCCCAGATTGTGCGGGTCAGTTACGCCATCCAGCACCAGCAGGAACGGGCAATCGAGGCTTTCCAGCAGCGCAGGCAGATCGTTTTCCTGATACTGACGGCCTTCGCGCACGCGGGCAATAATCCCCTGATGCACGGCACCTTCGGATTTCTCATCCAGCCACTGGCGACTCGCCACCTGAATCACAATGCCGCCCGCTTCCAGCTCGTCGATCAGCGGTTTCAGACGTTTGTCGTCACGGCCTTTCAGGATAAAGACTTCCAGAAAGCGCTGCGGATCGTTGTCGAGTAAAGCTTTAACGGAATGAATACCGTAGATAATTTCGCTCATGATGCTCTTTAAAATAGACTTGCGGACAGCATGCTGTCCGCAATTGAATTAACAGTATTGCGGGCGATTCTATCACAGAACAATCGCCCGTCTGGCTTAGCTTTCTACTGACTTTTTCTTCGCGCGCTTGGCTTTGGTGGCCGATGCAATTTTCGCCGTTTTGTCAGAAGGCTTTTTAGCTTTCTTCGGTTTGCCGTCTTTGCCGACTGCGCTAACCGCTTTCTCTTTCTTCGGTTTAGCCGCCGGTTTTGCGTCGTCTTTACGGAAGGCGCTGTCCGGCTCGAAGTTCACGTTTTTCTTGCCAGTACGGCGACGCCCGGCATTGGCAGGTGCGGTAGAACGCATGGAACGTTCACCGCCTTTTTTGGCGCGATCGCGGGCTGTTTTGCCTTCACCACGTGCTTTACGGGTGCTGGAAACCAGTGCGAAATCGATTTTGCGCTCGTCCATATGCACGGCTTCAACGCGGATTTCTACCGTATCGCCCAGGCGGTAAACCGCGCCGGAGGATTCACCGACCAGGCGCTGCCCGATGTTGTCGTAACGGTAATAATCGTTGTCCAGCGAGGACACGTGCACCAGGCCGTCGATGAACAAATCGTTCAGGCGCACGAAGAAGCCGAAGCCGGTCACGCTGGCGATAATACCGGTGAAGACCTCGCCGACGTGATCTTGCATGAAGTCACATTTCAGCCAGTCCGCCACGTTACGGGTGGCTTCGTCCGCACGGCGTTCAGCCATGGAACAGTGCTCGCCGAGCTGCAACATGTCTTCATAGTCACTATGCCAGCCGCCAGTTGGCGTCCAGCGGTCTTTCAGCGTGCCGTGCTCTTTCGCCAGCAGATATTTGATGGCGCGGTGCAATGCCAGATCCGGATAACGACGGATTGGAGACGTGAAGTGCCCATAAGACTGCAATGCCAGACCAAAGTGGCCGCGGTTTTCCGGGTCATAAATCGCCTGTTTCATCGAACGCAGCAACATCGTTTGCAGCATTTCGCGGTCAGGACGATCCGCCAGTTCATCCATAATCTGAGCATAATCTTTTGGCTCAGGTTTCAGACCGCCGCCCATGACCAGACCCAGTTCACCCAGCACACTTCGCAGCGCGGAGATATGGTCGTCGCTTGGACGGTCATGAACACGGAACAGCGCCGGTTCGTTATGTTTTTCAACAAAACGTGCCGCCGCGATGTTCGCGAGGATCATGCACTCTTCAATCAGTTTGTGCGCGTCGTTACGGACGGTTGGCTCGACACGTTCGATACGGCGCTCAGCGTTGAAGATGAATTTGGCTTCTTCTGTTTCAAAGGCGATACCACCGCGTTCTGCACGCGCCTGATCCAGCACTTTGTACATGGTGTGCAGTTCAAGCAGATGCTTAACCAGCGGGCTGTACTGCTCGCGCAGCTCGGGGTCGCCTTCGATGACGCGCCAGACTTTGTTGTACGTCAGACGTGCATGGGAGCTCATCACCGCTTCGTAGAATTTAGAGCTGGTCAGCTTGCCCTGCGCGGAGATTGTCATCTCACAGACCATACAGAGACGATCAACCTGTGGGTTCAGGGAACACAGGCCGTTTGACAGGACTTCCGGCAGCATCGGGACAACCTGCGACGGGAAGTAAACGGATGTCGCACGGCTGCGTGCTTCATCGTCCAGCGCGGTGCCGTGGCGGACGTAATAACTGACGTCAGCAATAGCCACCCACAAGCGCCAGCCGCCACCGCGTTTTTTCTCGCAGTATACGGCGTCATCGAAGTCGCGTGCGTCTTCACCATCGATGGTGACTAACGGCAGGCTGCGTAAATCGACACGGCCTTTTTTGGCTTCTTCCGGCACCTGTTCGCTCAGGTCTTCGACCTGTTTCAGAACCTGTGGCGGCCAGACGTGCGGGATTTCATGAGTACGCAGCGCGATATCCACCGCCATGTTGGTGCCCATTTTATCGCCCAGTACTTCAACGATTTTACCGACCGCTTTGGTGCGGCGGGTCGGACGCTGTGTCAGCTCAACCACCACCATATACCCCATGCGCGCGCCGTTAATAGCATCGGCTGGGATCAGAATATCAAAGCTCAGACGGCTGTCGTCTGGCACCACAAAACCTGCACCCGCATCGGTAAAGTAACGACCGACAATCTGGCTGGTTTTTGGCACCAGAACGCGCACGATACGCGCTTCACGGCGGCCTTTACGGTCGGTGCCGACCGGTTGTGCGAGCACCACGTCGCCGTGGATGCACATTTTCATTTGTTCAGCAGAAAGGTAAACGTCGTCTTTCTTAACGCCTTCAAGGCGCAGGAAACCATAGCCATCGCGATGGCCAATGACGGTGCCTTTAAGTAAGTCCAGACGCTCCGGCAGCGCGTAGCACTGGCGGCGGGTGAAGACCAGTTGTCCGTCACGCTCCATCGCGCGCAGACGACGGCGCAGGGCTTCCAGCGCTTCTTCTCCGGAAAGATTCAGCTCATTCCCAATCTCTTCCCGGCTGGCGGGCGTTTCACGTTTGGCGAGATGTTCGAGAATAAATTCGCGGCTGGGAATAGGTGATTCGTATTTTTCTGCTTCTCGTTCCAGGAATGGATCTTGTGACATAGCGATTCCTCCGTTGTCATCAGCAGTTTGTTGAAAGTCTTTCATTCAACAAGCAATAATTTGTAGAGCGTTGAGTTGTCTTTGACCATATCGGCCAGAGTGTACTGATTCAGCTCATCAAGAAAATGTTCTACAGCAGTGTGCAGGACGTGTTTTAGCCGGCAAGCGGGCGTGATATGGCAAAAATCACTCTCGCAATTGACCAGTGACAGCGGTTCGAGTTCGCGAACCACATCGCCAATGCGGATTGTCTCTGCGGGTTTCCCCAGTTTAATGCCCCCGTTTTTGCCACGGACAGCGGTGACCAGGCCCGCACGGCTCAACTGATTGATGATTTTCACCATGTGATTGCGCGATACACCATAAACTTCGGTGACCTGCGAAATATTGGTCATCTGATCGCCTGGCAGCGATGCCATATAAATCAACGCTCTCAAACCATAATCAGTAAAACTCGTTAACTGCACACATACCTCTGGGTAGTTGTTTACCCGGTCTTTCCACGTCAGCAATGACAACAGGGTGAAGATGATTGTTTATTATGACACTTTGATGATAAACCAGCCGCGAACTTTGCAGCTAATCATTTAGATAGTGGATGCTTCGCGGGAAGTAAACAAGCGTGGACGGTCAGAAAAAATAAACCGGGCAAATTTGCCCGGTTATGACGTTTTTACGCAATCAGCTCAGGCTGTTATGCGTCAAACGGGTCGCGCAGGATCATGGTTTCGCTACGATCCGGGCCAGTCGAAATGATATCAATCGGAACTTCAGTCAGCTCTTCGATACGCTTGATGTAGTTCAGTGCTGCCTGTGGCAGATTTTCGACTTCTTTCACGCCAAAGGTGGTTTCGCTCCAGCCTGGCATGATTTCGTAGATTGGCTCGATACCTTCCCAGCCTTCTGCAGCCAGCGGGGTCGTCGTCATTTCGCGGCCATCAGGCATGCGGTAGCCAATACACAGTTTCACTTCTTTCAGACCGTCCAGCACGTCCAGTTTGGTCAGACAGAAACCAGACAGGGAGTTGATCTGCACAGAACGACGAACCGCTACGATGTCCAGCCAGCCGCAACGACGGCTACGACCGGTGGTCGCACCGAATTCGTTACCTTGCTTACGCAGGAATTCGCCAGTTTCGTCGAACAGTTCAGTTGGGAACGGACCTGCACCCACACGGGTGGAATAGGCTTTTACGATGCCCAGAACGTAATCAACATAACGTGGACCAATACCAGAACCGGTAGCGACGCCGCCTGCTGTGGTGTTAGAAGACGTTACGTACGGATAGGTCCCGTGGTCGATGTCCAGAAGCGTACCTTGTGCGCCTTCGAACATGATCAGATCGCCACGCTTACGCGCGCCATCCAGCAGCTCAGACACGTCAACAACCATAGCGGTGAGGATGTCGGCGATAGCCATGACATCATCCAACGTTTTCTGGAAATCAACGGCTTCTACTTTGTAGTAGTTGACCAGCTGGAAGTTATGATAATCGATGATTTCTTTCAGCTTGATAGCGAAAGTTTCTTTGTTGAAGAGATCGCCAACGCGCAGACCGCGACGGGCAACTTTATCTTCATAAGCCGGGCCGATGCCGCGACCGGTGGTGCCGATAGCTTTATCGCCACGCGCTTTTTCGCGCGCCATGTCCAGTGCGACATGGTAAGGCAGGATCAGCGGGCAAGCTTCAGACAGTAACAGACGTTCGCGTACTGGGATGCCACGAGCTTCAAGTTCGCCCATTTCTTTCATTAAAGCGTCAGGTGCCAGAACAACACCGTTGCCGATGATGCTGATCACGTTCTCACGCAGAATGCCAGACGGAATTAAATGAAGAACGGTTTTTTCACCGTTGATAACCAGAGTGTGACCGGCGTTGTGACCGCCCTGATAGCGCACAACATATTTAGCCCGTTCAGTAAGCAGGTCTACGACCTTGCCTTTCCCTTCATCACCCCATTGTGTGCCGAGTACGACGACGTTCTTACCCATCTCAAGAATCACCAGGTTGCTTAAAAAAGGATTCTAACATCTCATTCTGTGCTTTCCAGTACTTTTAGCACACGTTTGCGGGAAAAGTTTTAATTGCGTGCTACCGGTCTCAACAAGACGTGACACGCCGAACGTAATAAAACCTCAACCACCCAGACGACCACGCAACATGTAGTAAATTACGAAGCCCGCAACCACAAGACCCCCGCCAAAACGGCGCAAAATGTGATCGGGGAGATTCGCCAGCGTGAGGATCATTTTTCTCCAGGATTTAGGATAAAGCATCGGCCCTAGGCCTTCCAGAACCAAAACTAAGGCCAGTGCCAGCAAGATTGTCGAATTCATGATGAATGCGTCTCAGTGATCCCCTTCAGCAGCAAAAGGAGTTTCAGAAATGACAAAAGGCCCACGAAGGGCCTTTTGGAAATTGCATCAGCAATTATTTGTTTTTTTCAGGTGACTTCATGAAGCGGAAGAAATCGCTGTCCGGGCTTAACACCATGACGTCGTTACCGCTCTTGAAGCTGGCCTCGTAAGCACGCAGGCTACGGATGAATGCGTAGAAGTCAGGATCCTGGCTGAATGCATCAGCAAACAGTTTCGCGGCTTCAGCATCGCCTTCACCACGCGTAATACGGGCGGTACGTTCAGCTTCAGCGACAGTACGGGTTCTTTCATAATCCGCCGCAGCCTGAATTTTAGTCGCTTCTTCTTTACCCTGAGAAATGTGACGCAATGCCACCGCATTACGCTCAGCGCGCATACGGTCGTAAATCGCGCTGGACACTTCTTCCGGCAAGTTGATTTGTTTCAGACGAACGTCAACCACTTCAATACCCAACGCTGCCATGCTGTTCGGGTTCACCGCTGGCTGTTTGCCTTTGGTTTCCTGCTCAACACGTTTAGCCGCAGACGCGATGGCATCATCCGCTTCGGTCGTCGCTTCAGGCTCATCACCTACGGTACCGGTATTGAGCGCATCACGTACGTCCAATGTCAGACGACCACGGGAATCGGTCACGATGTCTTTCACATCCAGACGACCAATTTCGGAACGCAGACGGTCACTGAATTTACGTTTCAGCAGGATCTCAGCCTGAGAGACGTCACCGCCGCCCGTGGCCAGATAGTAGCGGCTGAAATCGCTGATACGCCATTTCAGGTAAGAATCGACGATTAAGTCTTTCTTCTCGCTGGTCACGAAACGGTCAGCCTGGTTATCCATCGTCTGAATACGCGCGTCGAGCATTTTGATGGATTCCACGAACGGAACCTTGAAATGCAGACCCGGCGCATACACCAGAGGCTTGTTATCGCTGTCGCGCAGAACTTTGCCGAAGCGCAGTACGATACCGCGCTGACCTTCCTGAACCACAAACAGTGAAGCATAAAGCGCCACCAGCACCACAACGACGATAAGTAAAAATGACTTACGCATTGTTATTCTCTCCCTACGCGAAGTGTATCGTCACGCTGTGCATTAGCACGGCGCTGGTCCATGACACTGCCAGACGAACGGGAACTGCTGTTATCGGCACTGCTTTTGCCATTACTGCTTGTCAGACCCGGTACAGAAGGCAACAAACCTGCTTCATCATTTTTGCTGGTATCGTTCGCTGCCGCGTTATTTCCGCGCAGCATCTGATCCAGAGGCAATACCATCAGGTTATTTCCTTTGTCACTCACCAAAACTTTGCGGGTGTGACTGAGGACTTTTTCCATGGTTTCGATATAAAGACGCTCACGGGTAATTTCCGGTGCGGCTTTATATTCAGGTAACAGTTTGGAGAACCGGGCCACTTCACCCTGCGCTTCCAGAACAGTACGGTCTTTGTATGCTTTCGCGTCTTCCAGTAAACGTTGTGCTTCACCATTTGCCAGAGGCTGGATCTGGTTCGCGTAAGCTTCTGCTTCACGAATAGACTGTTGCTCTCTTTCACGGGCGGCAATCGCGTTATCGAAGGAAGCTTTCACTTCTTCCGGCGGACGCGCAGTCTGGAAGTTAACGTCCTGAATGGTGATACCCATTTTGTACGGACGAATAGTTTCTTCCAGTACACGCTGAGTATCACTACGCACGGTGGTACGGCCTTCAGTCAGGATTTTATCCATCGTGTATTTGCCGATAACGCCACGCAGTGCGCTGTCTGTTGCCTGGCTCAGGCTGTCGTCAGGGTTGGCGACGCTGAACAGGTACGCTTCAGGGTTGGTCACCCGGTACTGCACGTTCATTTCAACGCGGACCACGTTCTCATCAGACGTCAGCATCACACCAGACGCGGCCAGTTCACGTACGGCTTCGACGTTCACTGCGCGAACCTGATCGACGAAGGTGGGTTTCCAGTTCAGGCCCGGCTCAACCAGATGGCTGAACTTACCAAAACGGGTGACCACGCCACGCTCCGCTTCTTTAATGGTATAGAAGCCCGTCGCCGCCCAAATCACAACCACCGCGGCAACCGCGATGCCCGCAATCCGGGTGCCACTCATCCCGTGACCGGAACCTGATGGCGCGCCATTGTTGTTATTGTTGTTGCCTGAACCTTTTCCGCCGAATCCACCCAGCTTCTTGCTAAGTTTACGGAAGATATCATCCAGGTCAGGGGGCCCCTGATTGCGGCCGCCTTTGTTGTCATTATTACCACCAGAATTTCCACCAGAGTTGCCGCTATTATTATTGCTGCTGCCCCAGGGGTCGCGGTCCTGTCCGTTATTACCGGGCTGATTCCACGCCATGTTATAGCTCCATTATTCTATGATTGGTGTTCTTCAGGCCAAATCAGTCAGGCTCTGGTTGCGGACATAGCTGGCCAGTTCCTGCTCTTGTTTGCAGAGGCGGCGCCAGTCAACAATGGGCATTCGCACCATCAGACCAATACTGCCATCCTCTTCAATCCATTCTTTTTCAATGGCCTGAAGCTGGTAAAAACGGCTACGAAGGCGGCCTGCTTCCGGCGGCAGGCACAATTCATGCTGCGCAATTTCGCCAGATAACCGCTCCGATAACGCCTGAAAGAGCAACGGAATACCTTCACCTGTCACGGCTGAGAGCCAGACCCTGACCGGCAAATTCTCCTCGTTGCGGTCGATGCGCGGGACAAAATCATCCAGCATATCTATTTTGTTCATCACTAACAGCGCAGGAATTTCATCTGCTTCAATCTCTGCCAGCACCGTATTCACCGCGTCAATATTTTCTTGAACCCGGATATCCGCTGCATCAATCACATGTAATAACAGAGATGCCTGTTGGGTTTCCTGCAACGTTGCTTTGAAAGCGGCAACTAAATCATGGGGCAGGTGACGAATAAACCCTACGGTGTCCGCCAAAACCGTTTCCCCGACATCCGCAACCATAATGCGTCGCAGCGTAGGATCCAGCGTAGCAAACAACTGATTGGCCACATACACATCGGCCTGAGTGATACGGTTAAAGAGTGTGGATTTCCCGGCGTTGGTATACCCCACCAAAGACACCGTCGGAATATCCGCACGAACGCGCGAACGACGACCGGTTTCGCGCTGCTTAGCCACTTTTTCAAGACGGCTGAGAATTAACGTAATTCTGTCCCGCAGTAAACGGCGGTCTGTTTCGAGCTGGGTTTCACCCGGGCCACGCGCCCCGATGCCACCGCCCTGACGCTCAAGGTGTGTCCAGCCACGAACCAGTCGGGTAGCAATGTGGCGTAATTGCGCCAGTTCTACTTGTAGCTTACCTTCGTGTGTTCGCGCCCGCTGGGCAAAGATATCTAAAATTAATCCGGTGCGGTCGACAACGCGACATTCGCATAACGCTTCCAGGTTTCGTTCCTGGGCTGGAGACAGCGAGTGATCAAAGAGAATGACAGAAGCGCCGGTTGCTTTGACTGCATCTGCAATTTCCTGGGCTTTCCCTTCACCGACAAAGTATTTAGGGTGCGGTGCCTTACGGCTCCCGGTGACGACTTGAAGCGCCTCTACACCGGCAGAAGAAACCAGCGATTCGAATTCGCTCAGATCTTCCGTGTCTTTGTCTTTGGAGAAATAGATATGAACCAGAACGGCCTGTTCGCCGCCTTCATAACGGTCAAACAAGCTTGCGACCTCTCATTTGGGAAAAATTCGCCAGCCGGGGGGACATAAGCATAATCGGAATACTTATGAACCCCTTCGTGGTTGACCAACGTTGCGCTTTATTCAGCGTCATCGTTTTCCTGCTGCGGCTGCTGCGCAGACGGGGTGCTACCATGGTGATAATTGCTGCTGGTGCTGCCCGTACCTGGATTATTGCTATGATGTGACACCGGGCGGGAAGGCACTACGGTGGAGATAGCGTGTTTATACACCATCTGGCTTACCGTATTTTTTAACAGAATGACAAACTGGTCAAAAGACTCAATCTGGCCTTGCAGCTTAATACCATTCACCAAGTAAATAGAAACCGGAACACGTTCACGACGCAATGCGTTCAGGAACGGATCTTGCAAAGATTGCCCCTTAGCCATTCTATCTTTTCCTTATTAGTTTGTTGTTTGTAACTTTGAGCCTATCGGCTCGAAAATAAATCACATAAAAAATTTGCGCGCTGAGTACTCATCAATTGTACACAATCACCCAACCTATGCACTAACAACCTGAATTACACGGTTTAAGGCCTCTTCCGGCTTCTCAGAATCAAGCCATTGGACTCCCTCCCAACCTCGCAACCAGGTCATCTGACGCTTGGCCAGCTGTCGTGTCGCGCAAACACCACGATAAACCATTTCATCGTAATCGAATTCACCGGATAAATATGACCACATCTGGCGATATCCGACGCAACGAATGGAAGGCAAATCCGTATGCAAATCGCCCCGAGCTATCAGCGTTCTGACTTCGTCTTCAAAACCATTGGACAACATCTGACTAAAACGTTCCTCGATCCGCGCATGTAATGTTTCACGGCGGGTCGGGGCAATCGCAAACTGATGAACGTGATAAGGCAACGTTTCACCCGAAATTTTAGTCAGTTCCGTTAAAGTTTTACCCGAAATATAAAAAACTTCCAGTGCTCTGGACAGTCTCTGCGGATCATTCGGATGAATTCGCATAGCCGCAACGGGATCTATCTCGCTCAACTGGCCATGAAGTACTTCCCAACCCTGCTCTGCAGCCTGTTTTTCAATGCGCTCACGCACAGCCGGATCGGCCGGGGGCAACGGAGAAAGACCTTCGAGCAATGCCTTGAAATAAAGCATAGTCCCACCCACCAATAACGGGATCTTATTGCGTGAGGTTATTTCTGCCATTTCGCGTAATGCGTCTGCGCGAAAGTCTGCAGCAGAATAAGCGCGGGTCGGATCAAGAATATCAATCAGACGATGTGGCGCTTGCGCCAGTTCTTCCGCCGTCGGTTTCGCAGTGCCGATATCCATTCCACGGTAGATCAGTGCAGAATCCACACTGATTAACTCAACGGGAAGATGTTTCATCAGCGACATCGCCAGTGCCGTTTTACCGGATGCGGTCGGCCCCATAATAAAGATCGCCGGGGGAGCGGCTTTTTTTTCAGAGTCAGTCATGCTTAAAAGCCGCCAGCGCGGACTGTAAATCAAGAGGTTGCAGAAGTCCGGAAGGAGGCGCTTTAACCAGATGCGGGCAAAGTCGCTCAACGTCCGTGAGTAATTGTATGGCTTGTGAAACCGACCAGACTTCGTGCTCGCAGCCACAGTGGCGGGCAAACCACATAGCTACCGCATCAGAAGTCACCTCCTGCTGAACAGCAAGGTAACCTAACAGATCGGGTATCAACTTTTGTAAATTTTGTTGGCGTATTGGTAAAGGTACCGCGCGAACCGTCACACGCTGTGACTCGCTGAGCATTTCTAAACCAAAACGCTGTAATAACAAGGCGTGTTTCGCCAGCACGGCGACTTCTTCTTTGCTTACCGTCAGTTTTAGCGGAATAAGCAAAGGCTGTGGCCGAAGCCCTTCTTCCGGCGGCGTCAGCTGCGCCCATTTCAGCCAGCGATCGGCCACTGGCAACGATAAAAGCACCAGCTGTTTTCCGCGCTCCAGCAACGCATATTCCGCCGAACAGACCGTCAGTACGCGCCCGAAACTGTGGCTGTGCGCTTCAAGTGCCGGTTCAGCCAGTGTACGGGCCGCAGATGCCGCAGGCTTAGCGGCCTGTGCCACGGCAGGGGGTGATTCCTGCAATGAGAAATCCCCGACGGCAGGTTGTAAAAGCTGCTGATAGGGTTTCGCTTCACCGCGGTTGTAAGCCGGTTCAGTACTCCGGAATGCCGGTTCGCGCGGCGCGCTGCTTCGGGCAGTTTCAGGAAATACATTTTCCCGTGCGGGCGGAGCCGGTTTTTTATCAGCGGGCCGTGAGAAGTGATTTCCCCCTGCCGCCGGCCGGTTTTCCGGCTGCCAGCGCGGTGCATCTTCCTGCAACTGCGGCTCTTCAAGCACCGGATTGCCAGCCTGTTGTAAAACAGACATCACGGCCTGATAGATGAAATCGTGAACCAACCGCGACTGGTGGAAACGCACTTCGTGTTTCGCCGGATGCACATTGACATCCACCTGATGCGGATCGACGTCCAGATACAACACATACGCGGGCTGCTGATCGTCTTTCAGTTGATCCTGATACGCCTGACGGATCGCATGATTAATCAGACGATCTTTCATCATGCGGTTGTTCACATAGCAATATTGCATGTCAGTCAGGCTGCGCGAACCCGCCGGGTCAGCAACCCAGCCGCGGATCCCCAGATCACCGTGACTCCATTCGACTTCCAGCGCATGTTCAACGAACGTCGGGCTGCAAATACTGGCCAGACGGCGGGAAGCCTGCGACGGATCTTTCACGGCGCGGTACTGCCGGATCAGTTTGCCGTTGTGGCTGAGATTAACGGAAACGTCAAAACGCGCCAGCGCAATGCGACGGACGACTTCATCAATATGGGTAAATTCGGTCTTTTCGGTGCGCATGAATTTGCGCCGGGCTGGCGTGTTGTAAAACAGATCCAGCACTTCAACGGTAGAACCCTGCGGATGCGCGGCCGGTTTGACGGTTACCGCCATGTCGCGGCCTTCGGCGTATGCCTGCCAGGCTTCCTGTTGTTCTGCGGTGCGTGAAGTCAGAATCAGGCGCGATACCGAGCTGATACTGGCCAGCGCTTCGCCGCGAAAACCGAGGCTGAGAATCGCTTCCAGATCGTCGAGGCAGGTGATTTTGCTGGTAGCGTGACGTGCCAGCGCAAGAGCCAGATCGTCTTTGCCAATCCCGCAACCGTTGTCACGAATACGGATAAGTTTGGCGCCCCCGCGATCGATATCAATATCGATACGCGTCGCGCCCGCATCCAGGCTATTTTCCACCAATTCTTTCACCACGGAAGCCGGTCTTTCGACAACTTCACCGGCCGCTATCTGATTAGCAAGCTGCGGCGGCAATACCTTGATCGGCATATCGGCTCCTGTGGCTGACGGCTGTAAACCGCCGTTATGACTGTGGAATCGTTAAGGTTTGGCCGAGCTGTACCTCGCCAGACTTCATGTGATTCGCCGTTTTGATGTCATTCATGCTGACACCGTATTTGCTCGCGATGGCGGAAAGCGTATCACCGCGTTTCACCGTATGTTTCGCTGGCTTTTTCGTCGCTTTGGCCGTCGCGGCAGAAGCGCGCGATGATGATGATGCTGTAGAAGTGCGGGTGCCGGCCGGCACTTTCAATCTCTGGCCGACCCAGACGCCATCTTTTTTCAATTTATTGAGGTCGCGCAGCGCCGCATTGGTCGTTCCGTAACTGCTGGCAATACCGGTCAGCGTTTCGCCACGGGTGACTTTGTGGATTTGCGTCGCTCCGCCGGAAGCGGCTGTGGCTTCAATCGGGCCGGGCTGACTGACGGAAGAACTGACTGATGTACCCGCCGTTGCGCTATCACTTGCCGCCGATGCTGATGCCAGCAGCGGACGGTTTTCGACCTTTGGGCCGTTTTGTATCGGATGCGACTGGAAATAATTACGCAGGCCAATGTGAATGGCTCGTGCAATTTTATCCTGGTACGCGCTGCTGCCCAGCAGCCGCTCCTCGGTTGAGTTACTGATAAAGCCGGTTTCTACCAGCAAAGACGGAATATCTGGTGAACGCAGCACGCCTAAACTGGCGTGCTCGGGTTTCGCTTTGTGCAGCGAGCCGACCGAGCGAAGTTCCCGTAAAACGCGGGTGGCGACGTCGTAACCCACGCGCTGAGAATGGCCGAACTGTAAATCCAGAACCGCCTGACTCAGATACGGATCAGACGCGGTATTCGCCAGCACATCACCTGCGCCGCCGAGCAATTCGGATTGTTTCTCGTGCTGCTCCAGCCAGTTACCCATTTCGCTGTTGGCGCGACGGTTGGACAGAACCCAGACTGACGCCCCGCGCGCACTGCGGCTTGGCGCGGCATCGGCGTGAATAGAAACCAGAACGTTGGCATTTTTCTTACGCGCCACGTCAGAACGCCCCATGACGGATATGAAATAGTCGCCGTCGCGGGTCAGCACGGGTTTGAACATCGGGTCGGCGTTGAGCAATGTCTGAAGCTTACGGGCAATCGCGATGGTGACATTTTTTTCTTTCAGACCACCGCCGCCGATAGCGCCCGGATCCTGCCCGCCGTGACCAGCGTCGATTGCGACAATAATTTTACTGTCGCTGGTGGAAATGGTGGAAGAACGCGAGTTGTCCGGGGCCACGGTCGTTGCGACAACTTTCGTCTGATCGTTAGTAAATGGATTCGATTTTTCAGATACGGCTGGCGCGGCGGTAGCGTTCGGCGACGGTGTATTCGTTACCGCGGAAACTGGCACATTGCGGCGCGGAGCAGCAGAGGCATTCATGGTCAGCACAACGGTGTACTGGCTGCCGTCTTTTTGTTTCGTCGCGTTGGTTCTGACTTTCTGATTCAGTTCAAAAACCAGACGCTGGCTTTGCGCATTCGGCGGCGTACTGGCGCGTACCTGGGTCACCAGATTCTGCCCGTTAAACGTCAGCGGCAGCCCTTTCATCACGCCGTCCTGGCGGATATCCATGACGACGCGTTCAGGGTTATGCAGCGGGAAAAAAGAATAATCCGGTGAGCCGTCAAAGGTAATCGTCACCGTCGACTGCGTTGCGCCATTGGAAACATTGATGTTTTTCATACCTGCCGCCATTGCAGCGGACGGCATCAAAACAACACAAATCATCAGCGCCGACAGAAATGTCGCCGCTGAACCGAAAAGAGAGCTAAAGCGTGAGTTCATCGCGCAGTCATCCTTGCTGTTAAACACGATGCAACAACTGAATACCGGCTTCAGACACTGCGACCAGCTTCGCCGTGCGCGCCAGAGGCTGCGCCTGCGATGCATAATCCAGCGTCAGTTCAATATCCGGTTCGGGTAAAACACCAGCGCCTTTTTGCGGCCATTCCACCAGACAAATGGAATCCTGCGCGAAATAATCACGGATCCCCATAAACTCCAGTTCTTCCGGATCGGCAAGGCGATATAAATCAAAGTGATACACAGAAACACTACCCAGCTGATAGGGTTCAACCAGCGTATAGGTCGGGCTTTTCACATTACCCTGATGCCCTAATGCCTGAAGAAAACCCCGGCTAAAGGTGGTTTTACCGGCACCCAGATCACCATAAAGATGGATAACCGCAGAGCCTTCGCAGGCTTTCGCCAGTGAAGCACCTAATTGCAGCGTCGCGGCTTCGTCGGGTAAAGAGATATTAAGTTGATTCATTCAGATATCTGTTTCTTCAGGTCTGGATTAACTAACGGGGAAATCACCGCTATAAGATCGGTCGCCAGCATACCGCGCGTTCCCTGCCGGTGGGCGATTTCGTCCGCAGCTGCGCCATGAACCACTGTGCCCGCGCAGGCTGCATCATATACTTCAAGTTTTTGAGCCAGTAATCCGCCGATAATACCAGAAAGTACGTCTCCCATGCCGCCCGATGCCATTCCGGCATTACCGACGTCGGCAACGGCGAGTTCACCGCGTTCACTGGCAATCAGCGTACCTGCCCCTTTCAGGACGACAACACCGCCGTAGCGTTCAGTGAGTTTACTGGCTGAAAGTAAGCGATCACTTTCAATGTCCTTCACACTGCACCCGAGTAAACGGGCGGCTTCGCCGGGGTGTGGTGTCAGTACGCGATTTTGCCGTTTCCCGGGATTGATTGCCAGCAGGTTAAGCGCATCCGCGTCCCATAACGCCGGTTTATCGGATTTTTCAGCCTGTGCTACTGCCTGTTTGCCCCAGTCGCGTTGTCCAAGGCCCGGACCGATGACCAGAACGTCCGCCCATTTCAGCCCTTCCTCAAGAGATTCTGCCGTGAGTGCCTGCACCATCAGTTCAGGTCTTGCCGTCAGCAACGGCCCGGCATTTTCAATGTGAGTGAGTACTCGCACCAAACCTGCTCCACTGCGCAGCGCGGCTTCCGAGGCCATGCGGATTGCACCGGCAAAGCCCGTATCGCCACCGACCACCAGCAAACGCCCGTGATCGCCTTTGTGCGAACAGGGGCGACGCGGATGCAGCCATTGTGCCAGCTGTGTGGCATCCAGCCGTTGCAGGTGTGGAAGATGTCCGCCCAGCCAGCTTTGCAGCCCGAGCGGATCGCAATGCAATGTCCCCACGTAGTCGCGGGCCTGACCGGTGAGTAAACCAGGTTTGAGGGCAATAAAGGTCAGCGTGTGCGTGGCGTGAACGGCCTGTCCGGCAGCCTGCCCGGTTTGGGCATCCAGACCCGAGGGAATATCTAAAGAGAGAACCGGAACCGGCGTCGCGTTGATGTTGCCGATGAGCCCGTCGTAGGGCGCGCGTGGCGCAGACGTCAGACCGGTGCCCAGCAAACCATCGATAATGAGATCAATATCCTGCGGCCATTGCGCATCGGCAGCGCCAATATCTCCGCCCGCTTTCTCCCAGCCCAGACGCGCTGATTCCGCTTCATCAGGCAGCGGTTTGTCGCTGTCGACCGCCAGAAGCGTCACACGGATCCCGGCCAGCTTAGCCAGACGGGCAACTTCATATCCATCGCCGCCGTTGTTGCCGTGCCCGCAAAATATCAGCCAGTGACGCGCATCAGGAAACTGACGCTGAGCCAGCAAAAAAGCCGCTTTGGCCGCGCGCTGCATCAGGGTAAACAGAGAAATCCCTGTTTCCTGAGCCGCCTGACGCTCCGCTTTTCGCAGCCAGTCAGCAGAAAACACGGAATGTGGTAAACTCGCCTCGTTTCGTTTTTCACGTTGGTTCGTCATGACACTCCCTCTCGATCTCGTTCAACTGGCTCAACATATCAAGCAATGGGGCCAATCGCTAGGCTTCCAGCAGGTCGGCATCTGCGATACAGACTTATCCGCAGAAGAGCCCAAACTCCAGGACTGGCTTGATAAACAATATCATGGCGAGATGGAATGGATGGCGCGCCACGGCATGTTGCGCGCGCGCCCTCACGAGCTTTTGCCCGGCACATTGCGGGTGATCAGCGTGCGCATGAACTATCTGCCCGCCAAAGCCGCCTTCGCCAAAACCCTGAATAATCCGCAGCTCGGCTATGTCAGCCGTTATGCGCTCGGCCGCGATTACCACAAAGTGTTGCGTCAGCGGCTGAAAAAGCTCGGCGATATGATTCAGGCGTATTGCACTGAACAACAGCCTGACCATTCCGTCACGTTCCGGCCGTTCGTCGATTCTGCTCCGATAATGGAACGCCCACTGGCGGCGAAAGCAGGACTTGGCTGGGTTGGTAAACACTCACTTATACTTAACCGAGAATCCGGCTCCTGGTTCTTTCTCGGCGAACTGCTGATTGATCTGCCGTTACCGGTCGATCAGCCGCAGGAAGAAAAGTGCGGCAAATGCGTAGCCTGCATGACGACCTGCCCGACTGGCGCGATTGTCGCGCCTTACACCGTCGATGCGCGTCGCTGTATTTCTTACCTGACAATTGAACTCGAAGGCGCGATACCGGAAGAATTTCGGCCAATGATGGGTAACCGCATCTACGGCTGTGACGATTGCCAGCTGATTTGCCCGTGGAACCGTTATTCCCAACTGACGGATGAAGAAGATTTCAGCCCGCGCGCCGTGTTGCACTCGCCGGAGCTGATCGCGCTGTTTGGCTGGACGGAAGAGAAGTTTCTGCGCATCACCGAAGGCTCGCCTATACGCCGCATCGGTCATTTGCGCTGGTTGCGGAATATTTCTGTGGCGCTGGGCAATGCGCCCTGGTCGGAAGAAGTGCTGAACGCGCTGAATTCGCGCGCAGGCGAAAACCCGCTGCTGGATGAACACATTGAATGGGCAATCCGGCAACAAACCGAAAGAAGAAGTGAACATCGTATTGAAGTGCAAACTTCGCAGCAAAAACGGCTGATCCGCGCTGTTGAAAAAGGTTTGCCGAGGGATGCATAACAAATCCCAAATCACATTATTAGAAAAGTTATATTTTCTGTGCATAAAAATAAAAATGCTTTGCCAATCAATTGCAAAAAAAAGAGCAAGTGATCGTCATAACGTTTTGTTATAAATTTATTTTTAATAAAATCAAGTGATTAAGAATTGGCAATATGGGCAGCGCAGAAAACGCACAGTGTAAAAAAACAGCTAAACCTGTGGATAAGTCTGTTTAAGAAATTACTACAAACCGTGTAATGACCGTCTGAATCACGCACGAAATATGCATGAAAACGCTGCTGAGAAATGAAAGTAAATCGAAGAAGAAAATTGGAGCGGGAAACGAGACTCGAACTCGCGACCCCGACCTTGGCAAGGTCGTGCTCTACCAACTGAGCTATTCCCGCATTGAGATGCTGATTGCATCCGCTGTAAATTTACAGCTTTTGAAATTTTTGGAGCGGGAAACGAGACTCGAACTCGCGACCCCGACCTTGGCAAGGTCGTGCTCTACCAACTGAGCTATTCCCGCGTCGCATGGTACTGCATGTTTTACATCTAAATTGTAAATCTAAAACACTTAAAACAAACACTTAAAAATTTGGAGCGGGAAACGAGACTCGAACTCGCGACCCCGACCTTGGCAAGGTCGTGCTCTACCAACTGAGCTATTCCCGCTCTGCGCACTCAACGAAATTCTTCATCGGTACGGGGTGCGCATTATACGAGAAATCCTTTTAGCCGCAAGCCCCTGAAAGCAAAAAAATGATTTTTTTGTTCAAGTGCCGATTAAATCAGCAAACCGGCGATTTAATCGGCGAAACGCGGTGATTTCGTGCTCTGTGCGCTTTTATAAAGATTTTTAAATTAAATCGCCTAAATCATTCGAGTTGCAGGAAGGCGGCAAATTCTCGAATCCCGATGAGCTGACATCGGTCTGTGATTCGGGTGAGAGCGCGCAGCCAACGCATCTGCAACGTGAAGGATGACGGAGATTAGAGATTAATGAAATGCTCGCGGTAATAGGCGAGTTCAGCCACGGATTCACGAATATCGTCCAGCGCCTGATGCGTGTTTTGCTTTTTAAAACCGCTCAGCACTTCCGGTTTCCAGCGACGCGCCAGTTCTTTCAGGGTACTGACGTCCAGATAACGGTAATGGAAGTACGTCTCAAGCTCCGGCATGTATTTAAACAGGAAACGACGATCCTGCCCGACGCTGTTGCCACAAATTGGCGATTTACCTTCCGGCACCCACTCGCGCAGGAACTCAATCGTTTTTTGCTGCGCAGCATTATCGTCAAACGGGCTGGCTTTCACGCGCTCGACCAGACCACTGCCGGTGTGCGTGCGGACATTCCAGTCGTCCATCAGCGCCAGCTGCGCGTCAGACTGATGAACAGCCATGACCGGACCTTCGGCCAGAATATTCAGGTGCGCGTCTGTCACCAGCGTTGCAATCTCAATAATGCGATCGCGCTCAGGATCCAGACCGGTCATCTCCAGGTCGATCCAAATCAAATTCGAGTCATTTGCAGCCATGATGTGTCCTATTACAATGAAAGAGATATAGCTGGTATCATAGACGTTTTGGTCGCACCGAGCGATTAAAGCCAGTCAAGTGAGGCGCAGTGACTAAGTCAAAACTGTCTAAAGGGCAACAACGTCGCGTTCAGACTAACCACCAGCGTCGTCTGACACAGACCGACAAACGGAAAGAGCTGGACGATTCTCTGCACGGCGAACCGCAGGACGGCATCGTCATCAGCCGTTTCGGGATGCATGCGGACGTTGAAGCGGCCGACGGCAGCCAGCACCGTTGCAACATCCGCCGTACCATCCGTTCTCTGGTCACCGGTGACCGCGTCGTCTGGCGCAAAGGCGAAAACGAAAGCGTTAAAGGTATCGTTGAGGCGGTACATGAGCGCACGTCCGTCCTGACGCGTCCTGATTTCTACGACGGCGTAAAACCTATCGCCGCCAATATCGACCAGATTGTGATTGTTTCCGCCATCCTGCCGGAGCTGTCTTTAAACATTATCGACCGCTATCTGGTGGCCTGCGAAACCGTCGAAGTTGAGCCACTGATTGTGCTCAACAAAATTGACCTGCTCGACGACGAAGGCCGTAAATTCGTCGAAGGCATGATGGATATCTACCGCAAGATTAATTACCGCGTGCTTGAAGTTTCAAGTCAGACCGGCGAAGGCATGCCGGCGTTTGAAACGGCGCTGACGGACCGTATCAGCATCTTTGCCGGTCAGTCAGGCGTAGGGAAATCCAGCTTGCTGAATGCCCTGCTTCCGCCGGAAGAAAAACAGATCGTGGTGAACGAAGTTTCCGACAACTCCGGTCTCGGCCAGCACACCACTACCGCAGCCCGCCTTTACCACTTCCAGCGCGGCGGCGATGTTATCGATTCCCCTGGCGTGCGTGAATTTGGTCTGTGGCACCTTGCGCCAGAGCAAATCACTCAAGGCTTTGTCGAATTCCGTCCTTTCCTCGGCTATTGCAAATTCCGCGACTGCAAACACGGCAGCGATCCGGGCTGTGCAATCCGTGATGCGGTCGATCGCGGCGAAATCGCCGAAGAGCGTTTCGACAACTACCACCGCATTCTGGAAAGTATGGAAGACGTAAAAACGCGTAAAAACTTCGACGCGCTTTAATGTTAAGCCATTGAGCTAAAAGGTTAAGGGCAAACGAGTGACGTTAACGGAAGTTGAACCGATGATTTCACCCCGTTACAATCCCCCCGCCTTAAAACACTGTGGGGCCGTCAAAAGACGGCCTCCTGCAAAATGGCCGGGTCAAACCGGTCATTCATACCATCCAAGAGGTTTCCCCGTGCTGGACAGTATCAAAATCAAACTCCAATATTTACTTCCTAAACAAGGATTAACCCGCCTGGCTGGCTGGGGCGCAGATAAACGTGCCGCCACGCTGACGTATTGGGTCATCAAAGCTTTCGCTCGTTTCTACAGCGTGGACATGAAAGAAGCCCAAAATCCGGATCTCAAATCGTACGCCACCTTCAATGAATTCTTCGTCCGCCCGCTGCGTGATGGCGCGCGTCCGGTGGTCAGTGGTCTGGACATGCTTTGCCTGCCCGCCGATGGCGCAGTCAGCCAGTTAGGCGCGATTACCGACGGCAAACTGTTCCAGGCAAAAGGCCATTTCTACAGCCTCGAAGCGTTGCTGGCCGGGAATTATCTGCTGGCTGAAAAATTCAAAGAAGGCCAGTTCGCCACGATTTATCTGGCACCGCGCGACTACCACCGCGTGCATATGCCGTGCGGCGGTGTGCTGCGCGAAATGATTTACGTGCCCGGCGATTTATTCTCTGTGAACCCGCTGACAGCAGCCAACGTCCCCAACCTGTTTGCCCGTAACGAACGCGTCATCTGCGTATTTGATACTGAATTTGGCCCGATGGTGCAGATTCTGGTCGGCGCGACCATCGTTGGCAGCATCGAAACCGTGTGGGCAGGCTGCGTCACGCCGCCACGCGAAGGCATCATCAAACGCTGGACATACCCGGCCGCTGGCGAAGAAGGCGCGATTGCGCTGGAAAAAGGCCAGGAAATGGGACGTTTCAAACTGGGCTCAACCGTGATCAATCTGTTTGCTGCAAACCAGATCCGCTTCATGCCACAACTGAGCAACGGCACCGTCACTCGCATGGGCGAACCGTTTGCTGAAGCACTGCGCAGACCGGCAACTGCAACGACGGAACCTGTTGCAGCGGAACCTGCGGTGCCAGAAGCACCTGTAACCCCGGAAGCACCTGTCATCAAAGAAACGCCGGCGGGTGTGGCCACAGCTGAACCACAAGCACCCAAAGACTACTGAGTACGCGTTAAACCACTGAAAAGGAATTGAATAAGTGCGCCTGATCCCCGCCCTGCTGATGAGTTTATTGCTGGCCCTGCCTCTGGCGGCGACAGCAACCCCGACCGAAGATCAGCTTAAGCAAGAGCTGAAACAGGCGGAAGCCAATAAAGAAATGGCCAATCAGACGCAGGTGGTTGAGGCGCTGCAGAGTGCGCTCAACTGGCTGAATGAGTTGAATGTGTCGGCCGGGCGCACCACGCAATACCAGGCGGTCATTGATGATTTTCCAAAACTGACGCAAGCATTGCGGCTCGAGCTGCAAAACCAGCCCGATAAGCCGCCAGCCGTTGATGACACTATTCCTGCCGCTCAGCTTGAGCAGCAAATTTTGCAGGTCAGCAGCCAGCAACTGGAAGAAACCCGCCAGCTGCGTCAGGAACAGGACCGCTTCCGCGATATCAGCGACTCAGTCAGCCAGATCCCACAACAGCAAACCGAAGCCCGGAATGCGCTCAGCGATATTGAGCAGCGCATGCAGGCGGCCATGGCAGCAGCGGCATCTTCACCGCTGGCACAGGCGCAACTCAGCGCACTTCAGGCCGAATCAGCGGCACGCAAAGCCAAGGTTGATGAACTGGAGCTGGCGCAGCTTTCTGCCAACAACCGGCAGGAACTTTCACGACTTCGCGCCGATCTCTACAAAAAACGCGCCGATTTTCTCGATCAGCAGTTGCAGGCTTTACGCAATATGCTCAACAACCAGCGCCAGCGCGAAGCGGAACAGGCACTGGAAAAAACCGAGCTGTTAGCTGAACAAAGCGGTGAGCTTCCGCATTCCATCAGCCAGCAGTTGCAGTCGAACCGCGAGCTGTCGCTGGCGCTGAATCAGCAGGCGCAGCGCATGGATCTGATTTCCTCGCAGCAGCGTCAGGCGGCCGCGCAGACACAGCAGGTTCGTCAGGCGATTAACACTATCCGCGAGCAGGCGCAGTGGCTGGGTGCATCAAATCTGCTGGGCGAAACACTCAGGGCGCAGGTTTCCCGCCTGCCGGACATGCCTAAACCGCAACAGCTTGACCGTGATATGGCGCAGTTGCGCGTCCAGCGCCTGCATTATGAAGATTTACTGGATAAGCAGGCGATCTACCGTCAGGGACGTCAGGACGATGGCAAACCGCTGACGGCAGCGCAGCAAAAAATCCTGGATGCCCAGCTGCGGACTCAGCGTGATTTACTCAATTCGCTGCTCTCCGGCTGCGATACGCAAATTCTTGAACTGACCAAACTGAAAGTCGCCAACAGCCAGCTGGTGGAAGCGCTGAATGACGTGCATGACGCCGCGCACCGCTATCTGTTCTGGGTCGCCGATGTGAGCCCGATTGGTTTTTCCTATCCGATGCAGGTTGCCCATGATCTGAAACGACTGGTTTCACTTGATTCCCTGAGCCAGTTGGGCGGCGCATCCATGATGATGGTCACCAGCAAAGAAACGTTGCTGCCGCTGTTTGGCGCGCTGATTCTGGTGATTATCAGCATCAGTTCCCGCAAGCACTATTACGCATTTCTGGCGCGTGCCAGCAGCAAAGTTGGCAAAGTCACACAAGACCACTTTTCACTGACGATGCGCACGGTGTTCTGGTCAATTCTGGTGGCTATGCCGTTGCCGGTACTGTGGGCGGCGTTAGGCTTCGGGTTACAAAGTGCCTGGCCTTATCCGATAGCCGTCGCCATTGGCGATGGCGTAACCGCGACGTTGCCGATCCTCTGGGCGTTTATGGTCAGCGCCGCGCTGGCGAATCCTCAGGGGCTGTTTGTAGCGCACTTTGGCTGGCCGCAGCGCGCCGTCTCACGGGCGTTGCGTTACTACGCCCTGTCCATCTGGGTGATGGTGCCGCTGATTATGGCGCTGATTACCTTCGATAATCTGAATGACCGCGAATTCTCCAATACGCTTGGCCGCCTGTGTTTCGTCATTCTCTGTCTGGTGGTCGCGCTGGTCACACACAGCCTCAAACGCGCGGGCATTCCGCTTTACCACGATAAACACGGCAACAGCGAAAACGTCCTCAATAATACGCTGTGGTGGATGATGCTGGGCGCACCACTCGTGGCTGCGCTGGCCTCGCTGATGGGCTTCCTCGCGACGTCACAGGCGCTGCTGGCGCGTCTGGAAACCTCGGTCGCCATCTGGTTTGTTCTGCTGGTGATTTACCACATTATCCGCCGCTGGATGCTCATTCAGCGTCGTCGCATCGCTTTTGAGCGCGCAAAACAGCGCCGTGCTGAAATGCTGAACCAGCGCGCTCGCGGTGAAGAAGAGGGGCATCACGCCAACAGCAGTAATGAAGGCACGGTGGAAATCGAAGAACCGGTGGTCGATCTGGATGCGATCTCCGCGCAGTCATTGCGGCTGGTGCGATCCCTGCTGACGTTGATCGCGCTGATCTCGGTGATCTTCCTGTGGTCGGAAATCCACTCCGCGTTTTCTTTCCTGGAAAATATTCATCTGTGGCAGGTTTCCTCGACCGTTCAGGGCGTGGAAAGCATGCAGCCGATCACGCTCGGATCCGTGTTGATCGCCATTCTGGTGCTGATTATTACCACGCAGCTGGTGCGTAATTTACCCGCCCTGCTGGAACTGGCGCTGCTGCAACATCTGGACCTGACGCCGGGCACCGGTTACGCGGTACTGACCATCACCAAATACGTTTTGCTGCTGATTGGCGGGCTGGTGGGCTTTTCGCTTATCGGGATCGAATGGGCAAAACTGCAATGGCTGGTCGCCGCATTGGGTGTCGGGCTGGGCTTTGGTTTGCAGGAAATTTTCGCTAACTTCATTTCCGGCCTGATCATTCTGTTCGAAAAGCCGATCCGTATCGGCGATACCGTCACCATCCGCAACCTGACCGGCAGCATCACGAAAATCAATACGCGCGCCACGACGATTGCCGACTGGGACCGCAAAGAAATTATCGTGCCGAACAAAGCCTTTATCACCGAGCAGTTCATCAACTGGTCGCTTTCCGATTCGGTCACGCGTGTCGTGCTGACCGTTCCGGCACCATCGGAAGCCAACAGTGAAGAAGTGACGCAAATCCTGCTTAACGCCGCGCACCGCTGTTCGCTGGTGCTGGATATGCCTGCGCCGGAAGCGTATCTGGTGGATTTACAACAGGGGATTCAGATCTTCGAACTGCGTATGCATGCCGCTGAAATGGCGCACCGTATGCCACTTCGTCACGAAATCCACCAGCTGATTCTGGCCGGGTTCCGCGAGCACGGCATTACGCTGCCGTTCCCTCCGTTCCAGGTCCGTATGGAAACGCTGCACCGGGCGCAGAATGGCAATAATGCGACGTTTACCAGCAGCAGCGGCAGTGGACGCAGCGGTAACAGCTCGCGTTCGCCGGGCGATTTGTAATAGCTGATTTGTAACAGCAGCTTTTTCAATAAATAAAAGAAACGGGGCAGATTTTCTCTGCCCCGGATCGGTACTCATTGACTGTTAATCCCTTCGGCGGGAGGAAGAGAGAGAAAATCCTGACCCGGCGGGTCAGGACTCAGGCGCGTGTGACCGGGAAGGCCAGCACCTGACTCAGGCTGGTTGCGCCCAGCGCAATCATAACCAGACGATCAACGCCCAGCGCCACACCGGAGCACTCCGGCATACCGTGTTCTAAAGCATCCAGCAGATTGTTATCAATCGGATGCTGAGGCAACCCGCGCGCGGCACGTTTACGGTTATCCTGCTCGAAACGCTGACGCTGTTCGCGACCATCGGTCAATTCGCGGAAACCGTTCGCCAGTTCGATGCCCTTGTAATACACCTCAAAACGCTCAGCGACGCGGTGATCTTCGGTGCTGATTTCCGCCAGAGATGCCTGCGTGGCAGGAAAGTGATACACGAACGTCGGCTTGTCGCGGCCGATATGCGGCTCAACGCCCATCGTAAACAGCAACTGTAATAAGGTGTCGCGATCTTCTTCGGTATCGGCAATATTCGATAAATCCAGCTTCGCGGCAACTTCACGCAATTCCGCTTTGTCAGCAGATAACGGATCTACGCCCAGATGGCGCGTGAACGCCTGCTGATAGGACAGGGTTTCTGCCGTATCGCAATCGAGCACCTGTTGCAGCAGATCGTCCACTTCATTCATCAGGCGGTACATGTCATAACGCGGACGATACCATTCCAGCATGGTGAATTCAGGGTTGTGATGAATACCGGCTTCTTCATTACGGAAGCTGCGACCCATCTGGTAAATCGGCCCGCTGCCCGCCGCCAGCAGACGTTTCATGTGATATTCCGGGCTAGTCATCAGATACAACGTCATGCCGTCAGCCGCACCCGGCCCGACAAAACGCGTTTCAAAAGGCACCAGATGGATGTCGGTCACCGTGGCCTGGCTCATGGCCGGCGTTTCGACTTCCAGCACGCCGCGATCGGCAAAGAAACGTCGGATTTCAGCGAGAATAGCCGCACGCTTCAACAAATTGGCGACAGGAGCACTGGGTTGCCAGCTTGCCGTTTCGCTCATGGTGATTTACTCCGAATTCAGAAAAGTCATGCAGTCTACCTGCAACCCTCAGGGCAAACAAATATCTCATTTTGCGAAGCAAAATACAGAGAAAGCCTAAACCTGCATTCACATCAAATTACCACTACTCCTCATTGGGTATAATAAATCCCTTACAAATAATAAGAATATTAACCTCTGGGACAGCGCCTGACTGTCATCAGCGGTGGTTAAGCCTCAGATTTAAAAACCTTTTTCGCGGGTGTTTCAAACCCGATCTCATTGATGATAGTGGAGGAATGCAGTGCAAACCTTTAACGCCGACATTGCAATTATAGGTGCAGGTGGGGCGGGTTTACGCGCAGCAATAGCCGCAGCGGAAGCCAATCCCAACCTGAATATCGCGTTGATTTCGAAAGTGTACCCTATGCGTAGTCACACGGTGGCCGCCGAAGGCGGATCTGCCGCAGTGACGCAAGATCACGACAGCTTTGATTTTCACTTCCAGGATACCGTTTCCGGAGGCGACTGGCTGTGTGAGCAGGACGTAGTGGACCATTTCGTTCATCAATGCCCGACTGAAATGGCGCAACTTGAACTCTGGGGCTGTCCGTGGAGCCGTAAAGAGGATGGTTCAGTCAACGTCCGTCGTTTTGGCGGGATGAAGATCGAACGCACCTGGTTTGCCGCGGATAAAACCGGCTTTCACATGCTGCACACCCTGTTCCAGACCTCACTGAAATACCCGCAAATCAAACGATTCGACGAGCATTTCGTTCTCGATATTCTGGTCGATGACGGCCAGGTTCGCGGCGTGGTCGCCATCAATATGATGGAAGGCACGCGCGTGCAAATCCGCGCGAATGCTGTGGTCATGGCGACCGGCGGCGCGGGCCGCGTTTACCGCTACAACACCAACGGCGGGATTGTTACCGGTGATGGCATGGGCATGGCGTTCCGTCATGGCATTCCGCTGCGTGATATGGAGTTCGTGCAATATCACCCGACTGGCCTGCCCGGCTCCGGCATTCTGATGACAGAAGGCTGCCGTGGTGAAGGCGGTATTCTCGTGAATAAAGACGGTTACCGTTATTTGCAGGATTACGGCATGGGACCGGAAACCCCGCTCGGCGAACCGAAAAACAAATACATGGAACTCGGCCCGCGCGACAAAGTGTCGCAGGCGTTCTGGCACGAATGGCGCGCCGGACGCACCATTTCCACCCCGCGTGGTGATGTGGTGTATCTGGATTTACGTCACCTCGGCGAGAAAAAGCTGCGTGAGCGCTTGCCGTTTATCTGTGAACTGGCCAAAGCTTACGTCGGCGTCGATCCGATTACCGATCCGATCCCCGTGCGCCCTACCGCGCACTACACCATGGGCGGTATCGAAACAGATGCGCAGTGCGAAACCCGCATCAAAGGTCTGTTTGCCGTCGGTGAATGTTCATCGGTTGGCCTTCACGGCGCAAACCGTCTGGGCTCCAACTCGCTGGCAGAACTGGTGGTGTTTGGCCGCATGGCCGGTGAAAAAGCGGCAGAACGCGCCGCCGAATCCAAAGACTACGGCAATACCGAAGCCCTCGACGCGCAGGTTCGTGATATCGAAAACCGCGTTGACGCGCTGATGAAGCAGGAAGGCGATGAAAGCTGGGCGGCCATCCGCGACGAAATGGGTCTGGCGATGGAAGAAGGCTGCGGGATTTACCGTACCACCGAGCTGATGCAGAAAACCATCGACAAGCTGACCGAGCTGAAAGAGCGCTTCAAACGCGTCAAAATCAAAGATACCTCCAGCGTTTTCAATACCGATTTGCTCTACACCATCGAGCTGGGGCACGGGCTGGAAGTGGCCGAATGTATGGCGCACTCAGCGATCAATCGCCGGGAATCTCGTGGCGCGCACCAGCGTCTGGATGAAGGCTGTACCGAACGCGATGACGTCAATTTCCTCAAACATACGCTGGCCTTTTATCAGCCAGATTCCGCGCCACGTCTTGAATACGGCGATGTGAAAATCACCACATTGCCACCGGCAAAACGTATGTATGGCGGGGAAGCTGAGAATCACGATAAAAAAGATAAGGAGCAATCACGTGGCTAAAATGCGAAGCCTGAAGGTTGAAATCATGCGCTATAACCCGGAGACGGACAACGCGCCGCATCCGGTGGTGTATGACGTGCCTTTTGACGAAACAACGTCGCTGCTCGACGCGCTGGGTTATATCAAAGACTATCTTGCCGCCGATCTTTCCTACCGCTGGTCTTGCCGTATGGCCATTTGTGGTTCCTGCGGCATGATGGTTAACCGAGTGCCAAAGCTGGCCTGCAAAACGTTCCTGCGTGAATATCCGGAAGGAATGCAGATCGAAGCGCTGGCTAACTTCCCGGTCGAGCGCGATTTAGTGGTCGATATGACTCACTTTATCGAAAGCCTCGAATCCATTAAGCCGTACATCATTGGTAATACGCGAACCGTTGCGGAAGGTCCGGGGAAACAAACGCCTGCACAAATGGAGAAATATCATCAGTTCTCCGGTTGCATCAACTGCGGTTTGTGTTATGCGGCCTGCCCGCAATTCGGCCTTAACCCGGAATTCATCGGCCCGGCCGCCATTACGCTGGCGCACCGCTACAACCTGGATAACCGGGATCACGGCAAAGCCCAGCGTATGCAGCAGCTCAACGGCCAGAACGGTGTCTGGAGCTGTACGTTTGTCGGTTACTGTTCTGAAGTCTGTCCGAAACACGTCGACCCGGCGGCTGCCATTCAGCAGGGCAAAGTCGAAAGTTCGAAAGACTTCATGATAGCGAGGCTGAGACCGCAATGAGGGAGGAAAATATGACGACTCGAACTCAGACCCAGGGCAGTAAACGTAAGCCTTACGTGCGCAAAATGCCCGCCAGCTGGTGGCAGCATTCACCTTTCTATCGTTTCTATATGCTGCGTGAAGGCACGTCCGTTCCGGCAGTCTGGTTCAGCATCTTGCTGCTGGCCGGTATTTTCGCCTTACGCAACGGACCGGAAAGCTGGGCGGGATTTGTGCATTTCCTGCAAAACCCGGTGGTGATGCTGATCAACCTGATTGCTTTGCTGGCCGCATTGCTTCACACCAAAACCTGGTTTGAGCTGGCACCCAAAGCTTCTATCGTGATTCTGAAAGGCAAGAAGATGGGGCCGGAACCGGTGATTACCGGTTTCTGGTGCGTAACTGCCGTTGTGACGCTGGTGATCCTCGCCATCGCGCTGTTTCTTTAAGGGGGCGATATGAAAAATACTCTTCCTAAACGTTCAGACGAACCGGTGTTCTGGGGGCTGTTTGGCGCGGGCGGTATGTGGAGTGCGATTTTTGCACCGGTGATGATCCTGCTGGTGTGCTTCCTGCTGCCGCTGGGGTTTTTCCCCGGAGATGCACTGAGCTATCCGCGCGTACTGGCGTTCGCACAAAGCTGGATTGGCCGCCTGTTCCTGCTGCTGATGATCGTCCTGCCGTTGTGGTGCGGTCTGCACAGGATCCACCACGCTATGCATGACCTGAAGATCCACGTTCCTGCCGGGAAATGGGTGTTCTACGGTCTGGCAATGATCTTGAGCGTCGTTACGCTTATCGTGTTGATCCGCCTCTGATCTGAGAAGATCTCCTTTCAGCGGTCATTCCCGTGGCCGCTGATTCTCCTACCGCATTTCCCTTTTCCTCAATTCTTACCTACACTTAGGCGATTACCTAAGGAAGGAATATTTATGCGTATCTGGTCAAAACTCTGTGTCATTGCCACGGCACTTTTATCGGTTGCTTGCAGCGTGACACCGCCTAAAGATGTCAAAGTCGTCAGCAATTTCGAGCTTAGTCGCTATCTGGGAACCTGGTATGAAGTGGCGAGGCTGGATCACAGCTTTGAAAGCGGTCTGGAACGCGTGACGGCCAATTACAGCCTGCGCGAAGATGGCGGCGTGAAAGTCATTAACCGCGGCTTTAATCCTGAGAAAAACAAATGGCAGGAAAGTGAAGGCAAAGGGTATTTTACCGGTTCACCGTCGCGGGCAGCGCTTAAAGTTTCGTTCTTTGGCCCGTTCTACGGCGGCTATAACGTCATCGAACTGGATAAAGATTACCGCTATGCGCTGGTTTGCGGACCGGATAAAAGCTATCTGTGGATCCTCTCGCGAACCCCGACGCTCGATGACAGCGTCAAACAGCAACTGCTGAAAACCGCGCAAGGCTACGGCTTTGATACCAGCAAGCTGGTATGGGTCAAACAGCCGTAAGTTTTCGCCCCCCAGAAACAACACTGCCTGCATCAATGTGCAGGCAGACTTCAGCTTACTTCATCTCACTCGCCCGTTACTGAGCGCTTTTCTGAATTGCCTGGCCGCCGGCAGAGACGTCTTCACCCACACCACGCGTAGTATTGCAGGCGGTTAACGCAGAAGACAGGACAAGAACAGACAGGATTGCGAGGATACTTTTCTTCAGCATATAAACTTCCTTCCTATAAGAGAATGTAAAGTACGACACACTAAGTGTAGCTAATTTTACGGATGTGACGGGAAACAGGAAGGATTTTAGGAAAGTGGGTAAAACGAGGCTGAAGGGATCAGCCTGCTTTGGAAATCGCGCCACCCAGATGCTGGATGTCTTCACCGAAACCGTGAACCGTGTTGCAACCGGATAACGAAGCCAGCAACATCACTGAAACCACGATAAACATCATCTTCTTCAACATGGTAAACACAATCCCATTCAACAGGTTGAGCCGGAAAGCTGCGACAGGCATTACCCTGTGGCAGCTTTCATCCAGCGTAATAAGTAACTTATTTAACGCGGGAAACGTATTCGCCAGAGCGGGTGTCACAACGGACAATTTCGCCAATCTGCACGAATAAAGGCACTTTAACCACAGCGCCGGTGCTCAGCGTTGCTGGTTTGCCGCCGGTACCTGCAGTGTCACCTTTCAGGCCTGGGTCGGTTTCAATAACTTCTGCTTCGATGAAGTTCGGTGGCTGGACAGCGATAGGACGACCGTCCCACAGAGTCACGATACATTCAGCGTTATCTTGCAGCCATTTAGAGGCTTCAGACACAGTCTTAGCTTCAACACCGTGCTGCTCGAAAGTCTCAGGGTGCATGAAGTGGTAGAACTCACCGTCGTTGTACAGGTAAGTCATGTTGGTATCTACAACGTCTGCGCCTTCGCAGGAGTCAGTAGATTTGAAGGTTTTTTCTACACGGGAGCCGGTCAGTAGACGGCGCATTTTCACACGTGCAAAAGCCTGGCCTTTGCCTGGTTTTACGAACACGCTGTCTTCGATTGCGAAAGGCTCGCCCTCGAACATGATTTTAAGACCCGGACGGAAATCGTTGCTAGAATAAGTCGCCATGATGGCCCTCTAATTTTAAACTGGTATTAGCCAAAAAATGGCAAACATTGTAACCCTAAACACGCCATTTAGAGAAGATTGGTTGTATCAACTCGGCGATGTTATCACTGACCCGAATGAACTGCTTACTCTTCTGGCACTTAACGACAATGCAGATCTGCAAAGTGGCCATGAGGCCCGTCGTTTGTTCCCGCTTCGTGTGCCCCGTGCCTTTGTAACACGTATGCAGCGCGGCGATCCGCGGGATCCTTTGTTGCTCCAGGTATTGACCGCACGCGAAGAATTTATCGCGGCGCCGGGCTTTACCACCGACCCGCTTGATGAACAACGCAGCGTTGTTCCGGGTCTGTTGCACAAGTATAACAATCGTGCCCTGCTGCTGGTGAAAGGCGGCTGTGCAGTGAATTGCCGTTACTGCTTCCGCCGCCATTTTCCGTATCAGGACAACCAGGGAAATAAGGCCAATTGGGTTCAGGCGCTGGATTATATCCGTACACGCCCCGAACTCGATGAAATTATTTTCTCCGGCGGTGATCCGCTGATGGCGAAAGATCATGAACTCGACTGGTTGATCGCTGAACTGGAAGGGATCGCACACATTAAACGTCTGCGCATTCATACCCGTTTACCGGTAGTGATCCCCGCGCGTATCACGGATACGCTCTGCCAGCGCCTTGAACAGTCTCGTTTGCAGGTGCTTATGGTGACGCACATCAATCACGCCAATGAAATCGATGACGCTTTGCGCGAAAGCATGAACAAACTGAAACGTCATGGCGTCACGCTGCTCAACCAGAGCGTGCTGTTGCGTGATGTGAATGATTCTGCCGATGTGCTGGCCGCGCTCAGTAATGCGCTGTTTGATGCGGGAATTTTACCTTACTACATCCATGTACTGGATAAAGTTCAGGGCGCGGCGCATTTCATGGTGAGCGACGATGAAGCGCGCGTCATCATGAAAGGACTGATGAGCAAAGTCTCCGGCTACATGGTGCCGAAACTGACCCGCGAAATTGGCGGCGAGCCAAGTAAAACTATTTTGGATTTGCGGCTCAAGCAATCGTAATCGTAAATTTTGAAATGCAAAAAGGGATGCCAGCGGGCATCCCTTTGTTTTTTCTATTCAAGTTCACGCAGCTAAAGCGTGAACATCCCGACTATGGGCACTTATAAACCTGGCCGACCATTTTGCTGTCAACCGGTGCAAAGCTGGACAGGAAATTTTGAGACGGGCTGTTGGCACCATAAATGGTATTGCCACCCATCGCTGCTGCCTTGTTGCGCAGGTCATTTGCCGCACCACGCATTGAGCTGCCGTCGCCGCCGGTACCGGAGAGCCAGTTGCTTTGGGCACCAGTGACTTCACCGAGGAGCTGACAATTTGCGCCTGGTTTGTCGTCCGTGAATTTCACCTGCTGGCCCGCTGCATCCAGTTGATGAGTGGTACTGCACCCGGCAAGCAGCGCGATAGCTGACAGGCCCAGTAACATTTTAATCCGCATCACTTTCCCCATTTGTTTTTGTAATCACATAAAGCCTATCAGAAAACACCTGGCTCTCTTAGGCATCCGTTGCCACGTATACCCAAGGTTCCGCGCTATCGGTATAAATCCGAAAACCACGCAGAAATGAGTCTACACGGTAAACCCGGAAGACATTGAGACTTATCTTACTGAACACGATAAAAAAGGGTCAAATAAAAAAACCCGGTCTTTTCAGACCGGGTTTCTTCAGTACGTTAACTCAGACGACAAAATTGCCGCTGATTTGCCGTACCTGCGGATGAACGCAGGGGGATGATGATTACATCATGCCGCCCATACCGCCCATGCCACCCATACCGCCAGCACCGCCCATATCGCCTTTATCATCTTTAGGCAGGTCGGTGATCATGCACTCAGTGGTGATCATCAGGCCAGCGACAGAAGATGCGTACTGCAGAGCAGAACGGGTTACTTTCGTTGGATCCAGGATACCCATTGCGATCATGTCGCCGTATTCTTCAGTGTAAGCGTTGTAGCCGAAGCTGCCTTCGCCCGCTTTCACTTTGTTTGCGATAACAGAAGCTTCTTCGCCTGCGTTCACAACGATCTGACGCAGTGGAGATTCCATTGCGCGCAGAGCAACGCGGATACCCACGTTCTGATCTTCGTTGTCGCCTTTCAGGCCAGCCAGGGTGTGAGCAACGCGGATCAGCGCAACACCACCACCGGCAACCACGCCTTCTTCAACCGCAGCACGGGTTGCGTGCAGGGCATCTTCAACGCGGGCTTTCTTCTCTTTCATTTCAACTTCAGTTGCTGCGCCAACTTTCAGAACAGCGACGCCGCCTGCCAGTTTAGCCACACGCTCTTGCAGTTTTTCGCGGTCGTAATCAGAGGTCGCTTCTTCGATCTGCTGACGGATCTGAGATACGCGGCCCTGAATTGTTGCTTCTTCGCCAACGCCATCGATGATGATGGTGGTGTCTTTGTTGATCACAACACGTTTAGCCTGACCCATATCTTCCAGAGTCGCTTTTTCCAGCTCCAGACCGATCTCTTCAGAGATTACAGTACCGCCAGTCAGGGTTGCGATGTCCTGCAACATCGCTTTACGACGGTCGCCGAAGCCAGGTGCTTTAACTGCAGCCACTTTCACGATGCCACGCATGGTGTTCACAACCAGAGTCGCCAGGGCTTCGCCTTCAACGTCTTCAGCAATGATCAGCAGTGGTTTACCGGCTTTCGCAACGGCTTCCAGTACTGGCAGCATTTCACGGATGTTAGAAATCTTTTTGTCAGCCAGCAAAATGAACGGGCTTTCCAGTTCGATTGAACCAGTTTCTGGTTTGTTGATGAAGTATGGAGACAGGTAACCGCGGTCGAACTGCATCCCTTCAACAACGTCCAGCTCGTCTTGCAGACCGGTGCCTTCTTCAACAGTGATGACGCCTTCTTTGCCCACTTTTTCCATCGCTTCAGCGATGAGTTTACCGACGGTTTCATCGGAGTTAGCAGAGATGGTCCCTACCTGTGCAATCGCTTTAGAATCAGAGCAAGGCACAGACAGTTTTTTCAGTTCTTCAACAGCGTGGATGACCGCTTTGTCGATCCCGCGTTTCAGATCCATTGGGTTCATGCCAGCGGCAACGGCTTTCAGACCTTCAGTGATGATGGCTTGTGCCAGAACGGTTGCGGTAGTGGTACCGTCACCCGCTGCATCGTTCGCTTTGGACGCTACTTCTTTCACCATCTGTGCGCCCATGTTTTCGAACTTATCTTCCAGTTCGATTTCACGCGCTACGGACACGCCGTCTTTAGTGATGGTTGGAGCACCGAAAGATTTGTCCAAAACCACGTTGCGGCCTTTAGGGCCCAGGGTCACTTTTACTGCATCAGCAAGGATGTTTACGCCACGCAGCATTTTCACACGAGCGTCGTTACCGAATTTAACTTCTTTAGCTGCCATTGTTAATTTCCCTTCAATTCGTTCAGTTCAGAAAAAAGTGGGTCGGAGGATGATCAGGCTTCTACGATTGCCAGGATGTCGCTCTCAGACATAATCAACACTTCTTCATTGTCGATTTTTTCAGCTTTCACGCCGTAGCCGTCGTTGAAGATGACGATGTCGCCAACTTTCACGTCCAGCGCTTTAACTTCACCATTTTCCAGAATGCGACCATGGCCGACAGCCAGGATTTCACCACGGGTGGATTTACCCGCAGCTGAGCCAGTCAGAACGATGCCGCCAGCGGATTTAGATTCTACTTCTTTACGCTTGACGATAACGCGGTCATGCAATGGACGAATTTTCATTGATAACTCTCCTGTGAGCGGATCCATATCTATTTTTAGGGTTGAATGCCTGACAAGTGCTGCCCGGCCTCGTGGTTTGTTTAATGGGGGCGATACGCCGCCCTTCAAGGGGAAGAACAGAAAAAATTTCGCTTTTTCTTTCGACTTTCAGGGGATCCAAAATCGGCCTGAAACACGCATCCCAACAATGTATTAACAATCAAGGCCACAGAGATTAGCGATCGCGGTGCTCTGTGTCGTCATCTTTTTTCGGTGAAACCAGGCGTTCCTGCGTTTCATCTGTGCGCTGGAACTCACCATCGAAGGTATTCCCGGTGGGCGCACTGTGACCCCAGTTACCGCCAGACCGGACAATATTCAGATGCGGCATCAGCTTAAGCGTCAGTCTCTTCTGAACCGGCGGCAGCAAGAGCAGCAACCCGAGGAAATCAGTAAAGAAGCCTGGCACCAGCAACAGGAAACCGGCAATCACCAGTGAAACACTCTTCACCATCTCAGCCGCCGGGCTTTCACCGACAGCGAGCTTCTGCTGAAGCTGCATGAAGGTTTTCATCCCCTGATTTTTGACCAGAGAAACACCCACGCAGGAGGTGAATACCACCAACAATAACGTCGTGGCGACGCCAACGACCGCAGCCACCTTGATAAATAAGGTAATTTCGATGTAAGCCAGCAGGAATAACAGTAGTAACGGTATCCAGCGCACCGCATTCTCCTTGTAATTTGGCCCCGAAGTTCTTTTTCAGAAACGTTCGAAACTCTGAATAGGTGCCTGTTTCCGATGTTTGCCATCAAAGAAATGCAGGCTGACTACACTGAAATGGTGCTGTGTTCCGGTGATTTCAAGCGCCAGACCTGATTTAATTGAGCAGGTAAATGAATTGTGAGAGTTCTCACAGATACTAAAATCTTGCACAATCATAGGGCAGGATAGTGATCTTAGTACGTGCAATTCCCCTGAACCAGCATATGATCGCCTTCGTTGTGGCAACAACGGTTGATCGTTTTAAATTTACTACGGCCAGTAACATAATTTTAAACATCGCATAACGCATTCAGTACCGAAGAGAAGGTTCTCATGTCAAACACCATTCGTATCGAGGAAGACCTGCTGGGCACGCGCGAAGTTCCGGCAGAAGCTTATTACGGCATTCATACCCTGCGGGCGATTGAAAACTTCTATATCAGCAACACCAAGATCAGCGATGTGCCTGAGTTTGTTCGTGGCATGGTGATGGTGAAGAAAGCAGCGGCTCTGGCTAACAAAGAGCTGCGCACCATTCCACGCCATATTGCGGACATCATCATTCAGGCGTGCGACGAAGTGCTTGATAACGGTAAATGCATGGACCAGTTCCCTATCGACGTCTATCAGGGCGGCGCGGGAACCTCGGTAAATATGAACACGAATGAAGTGCTGGCAAACATCGGCCTGGAGCTGATGGGCCACCAGAAAGGCGATTACCAGTTTCTGAATCCCAACGATCACCTTAATAAATGCCAGTCCACCAATGATGCCTACCCGACCGGTTTCCGTATTGCGGTCTACGCGTCCTTGCTGAAACTGGTGGATGCAATTTCCCAGCTGGGCGATGGTTTCGAGCGCAAAGCAGTCGAATTCGAAAACATCATCAAAATGGGCCGCACGCAGTTGCAGGACGCGGTGCCGATGACCCTGGGCCAGGAATTCCACGCATTTAACGTGCTGCTTAAAGAAGAAACCCGCAACCTGATCCGCACCGGCGAATTACTGCTGGAAGTGAACCTCGGGGCTACGGCAATCGGTACACGTCTGAACACGCCGGAAGGCTATCAGCAACTGGCCGTGCAGAAACTGGCGGAAGTCAGCAATCTGGCCTGCGTTCCTGCGGAAGACCTGATTGAAGCAACATCAGACTGCGGCGCTTACGTGATGGTTCACAGCTCCCTGAAACGTCTGGCGGTTAAGCTTTCCAAAATTTGTAACGACCTGCGCCTGCTCTCTTCCGGCCCGCGCGCAGGGCTCAATGAGATCAACCTGCCAGAATTGCAGGCGGGTTCTTCCATCATGCCTGCCAAAGTTAACCCGGTGATCCCGGAAGTGGTGAATCAGGTTTGCTTCAAAGTTATCGGCAATGACGTATGCGTCACGATGGCCGCCGAAGCGGGTCAGTTGCAGCTGAACGTTATGGAACCGGTGATCGGCCAGGCCATGTTTGAATCCGTGCATATCCTGACTAACGCCTGCTATAACCTGCTGGAAAAATGCATCAACGGCATTACGGCAAACAAAGAAGTGTGCGAGTTCTACGTCTTCAACTCCATTGGTATCGTGACGTATCTGAACCCGTTTATCGGCCACCACAATGGCGATATCGTCGGAAAGATTTGTGCGGAAACCGGCAAGAGCGTCCGTGAAGTCGTGCTGGAGCGCGGTTTGCTGACGGAAGCAGAGCTGGACGACATTTTCTCTATCGAAAATCTGAAGCACCCGGCTTACAAAGCGAAACGCTATACCGATGAAAATGAACAGTAACAGACAGTATTATTGACCTCTTAAAGGCTCGTTGTTCTGCGGAACAGCGGGCCTTTTTACTTTGTAGCAAACAACAATTACATAACAATTATTTTTCAATTCCTTAAGGATTGCTGGATATATGGACGGACAGCCATGTTAATCATCGAACTTATTATTGTACTCGCCGCGATTTTTCTCGGTGCCCGCTTAGGCGGCATCGGCATTGGTTTCGCTGGCGGATTGGGCGTTCTGGTACTCGCTTTAATCGGCGTGAAACCGGGCTCAATTCCTTTTGACGTGATCTCCATCATCATGGCCGTGATTGCCGCCATCTCGACCATGCAGGTCGCGGGCGGGATGGATTATCTGGTGCAGCAAACCGAAAAACTGCTGCGCCGCAACCCGAAACACATCACCCTTCTCGCCCCGATCGTCACCTATTTCCTCACGATCATGGCCGGTACCGGCAACATTTCACTCTCCGCGCTACCGGTGATTTCTGAAGTGGCAAAAGAGCAAGGGATTAAACCCTGCCGTCCGCTGTCGACAGCCGTTGTGGCCGCGCAGATTGCCATTACCGCCTCGCCGATTTCCGCCGCAGTGGTGTATATGGCGTCGACGATGGAAAGCCACGGCGTCAGTTATTTGCATCTGCTGATGGTGATGATTCCTTCGACGCTGGCCGCCGTGATTGTGATGTCGCTGATCATCAGCTGGTGCTTTGACTCGAAACTCTCCAACGATCCGGTTTATCTCAAGCGTTATGAAGAAGGCCTGATTGAGCTGCGCGGCGATAAGAAAGTGGAAATTAAACGCGGCGCTAAGCTTTCCGTTTTACTGTTCCTGCTGGGCGTTTTTTCTGTGGTGGGTTACGCCGTGATTAACAGCCCGAGCCTTGGCTGGGTCGCTCAACCGGTGATGACCACCAACAGCGCGATCCTGATTATCATGCTCAGCGTGGCGACATTAATCACCCTGTTATGCCGCATTGATACCGATTCGATTCTGACCTCCAGCACGTTCAAATCCGGCATGAGCGCCTGTATTTGTATCCTCGGCGTTGCCTGGCTCGGCGACACGTTTGTACAGGCGAATCTGGGCTGGATTAAGGAAACGGCGGGCACCATTATTCAGGCACATCCGTGGCTGCTGGCAGTGATTTTCTTCTTCAGTTCAGCCCTGCTGTATTCGCAGGCCGCGACGACCAAAGCCCTGTTGCCTATGGCGCTGGCGCTGAGCGTTTCCCCGCTGACAGCGGTGGGTTCTTTCGCAGCAGTCTCCGGGCTGTTCATTTTGCCGACGTATCCGACACTGGTTGCCGCCGTGCAAATGGATGACACCGGCACCACCCGAATTGGCCGTTTTGTCTTTAACCACCCGTTCTTTATACCGGGCACGATCGGCGTATTTTTATCGGTTCTTTTTGGCTTCGCCATCGGCAGTATTATTCTCTGACAGTTTTTCCGGGGGCTGCGGCCCCCGCCTTTCCTGCGTTCTCCCGATTCACTCTTTTATAAAGCACCTGCAAGGCTTTCTGCGTCGCATTCGCACGGGGTATACTCACATTTCGTTAACGCGCTGCGGCATGAAGCCGTCCGCATCTTCTGTCGAATCACCCAGTGGCCGTTCATCTGCCGCGACAAAGAGAACTTTACTCCGCATGGATCACCGCATTCTTCGAATTTTCTTCCTGCTGTGCAGCCTGTTTATGTTGCCTTTGCAGGCTCACGCCTCGTTGTTTGATAAACCGGCCGCCCCGCAATTTGTCCCTGTCGATCAGGCTTTCAGCTTTGATTTTCAGCAACAAGGTCATGACCTCAAACTGAACTGGCAGATCCGCGACGGTTACTATTTATATCGCAGCAAAATTGAGATTGAACCGAAGAATGCCCAGCTGGCGGCGTTTATTCTGCCGAAGGGACGTGAGCATCACGATGAGTTTTTCGGCGACAGTGAAGTGTTCGAAAACACGCTACGCCTCACGGTGCCGATACGGCAGGCCAGCGCCGATTCGACGGTCCGTGTGACCTATCAGGGATGTGCCGCTGCAGGTTTTTGCTACCCGCCGGAAATCCGCGAAGTGCCGCTCAGTGCGGTTGCAGAGCCCGTCATAGACAGCAAAGTCATCACTGAATCCCTCCCTCAGCCGGTCGAAGCCACGCCTGCGAAAGAATCAACGCCGCTGCCGTTCTCGCCGCTTTGGGCGTTACTGATTGGTATCGGCATCGCGTTCACGCCGTGCGTGCTGCCGATGTATCCGCTGATTTCAGGCATTATTCTCGGGCGCCAGCGTCCGCACAGCATCAAACGAATTTTCCTGCTGTCGCTGGTTTACGTTCAGGGAATGGCGCTGACATATACGCTGCTCGGCATGGTGGTTGCGGCCGCAGGGTTGCAGTTCCAGGCCGCGCTGCAAAGCACGTGGGTGCTGATCGTTTTATCCTTCATGTTTATCGCGCTGGCGTTATCGATGTTTGGGGCTTTCAGTCTGCAACTTCCGTCCTCCGTTCAGACCCGGCTTGCGTTGTGGAGCAATGAACAAAAAGGCGGTTCGCTGCCGGGCGTCTTTATTATGGGTGCGCTGGCTGGCCTGATTTGTTCCCCCTGCACCACCGCGCCGCTAAGCGCCATCCTGCTGTACATCGCCCAAAGCGGAAACCTGCTGGCCGGTGCCGGCACGCTGTATCTGTACGCACTGGGCATGGGGATCCCGCTGATTATCGTCACGATGTTCGGGAATAAACTGCTGCCACGCAGCGGTCCGTGGATGCATTACGTCAAAGAAGGCTTCGGTTTTGTCATTCTGGCGCTGCCGGTGTTTTTACTTGAGCGTGTGATTGGCGATACCTGGGGATTACGCCTGTGGAGCCTGCTCGGCATCGCGTTCTTCGGCTGGGTGCTACTGCTGAGCCTCAAAAGCCAGCGTGGCATCGTGCGCGTTCTGCAACTGATTTTCCTGGCCGCTGCGCTTATCGTCAGCCGTCCGTTGCAGGACTGGGCCTTTGCGCCCGCCAGCAGCGGAGCCGCATCGCAGCACGCGCTGAACTTCCAACAGATCCATAACGTTGACGAACTGAACGCCGCTTTGCAGGGAGCACAGGGTAAACGCGTTATGCTGGATTTGTATGCCGACTGGTGTGTGGCGTGTAAAGAGTTCGAAAAATATACGTTTTCAGCGCCAGAGGTGCAGAATGAGCTGGCGGACACTTTGTTACTTCAGGCCGATGTCACGCAAAACTCGCCGGAGCAGAAGGCGTTGTTAAAGCGTCTTGAAGTGCTGGGCTTGCCCACGATTTTATTCTTCGGCCCCGACGGCCATGAATTGCCGCAGTCGCGGGTGACCGGTTTTATGGATGCCACAGAGTTCAGTGCGCATTTGCAGAAAACCCGCCCTTAAACGACACTACATTTTGAAGTACGCGAATTGTGAGGAGGCAAACGTGCTACGTGAACAGGTTCTCGATCAAACCCTTAATCTCTTGGAACAACGTGGCCTTGCAACATTGTCACTGGAAAAAGTCGCAGAACTCGTCGACGTTCCGCTTAATGAACTGCGCCGTTTCTGGCCCGACGCCGAAGCGCTGCTCTACGACAGCCTGCGCTATCACGGCGAGCAAATTGAGATCTGGCGGCGTCAGCTGATGCTGGATGACACGCTCACCCCGCCGCAGAAATTGCTGGCACGGTATAAAGTGCTCGATGAGCAGGTGCGCCAGCAGCGTTATCCGGGTTGCCTCTTTATTGCAGCCTGTACGTTTTTCCCTGAGAGCGACGCTCCTATTCACCAACTGGCTGAAAATCAGAAACGGGCGTCCTACGATTACACGCTGTCTTTGCTCCAGGAAATGGGTTCCGATGACGCCGAAATGGTGGCGCAGCAGATGGAACTCATCCTTGAAGGTTGCCTGAGTAAGTTGCTGGTGAAACGCCAGCTCATCGATGTGGAAGTGGCACGGCGTCTGGCGGAAGATGTGCTGAATATCGCCCGCTGCCGCGAGCATGGCGCGCTTTCCTGAGTTTCCCTGATGCCAGACAGACCAAATCGTCATTTTTGAATGAAAAGACAGCAAACGAACGTCTTTTATGTGTTTTAGATGACAAAGCCGTTGACGGCTCATGCCCAATACGGTTTAATGCGCCCCGTTGCCCGGATAGCTCAGTCGGTAGAGCAAGGGATTGAAAATCCCTGTGTCCTTGGTTCGATTCCGAGTCCGGGCACCATATTTAAAGAAACCAGCCTAACGGCTGGTTTTTTGCTTTCTGCTATTCCAAAAATTTTTCATACTCTCCTTTCGTGACTGACTTCTCATCCCTTGATTCATTTGCATAAAACTCCCGTTCAATATTGTTTAAACGTTAGGCCAGAAGGCTTCATTATGGACATTAATCCTTTGATTTTCCGTGTTCAACCTGCAACTGAGCTGATACATTGCAGGTTGAACATTGAGCAAATTTATAGGATATAGAAATGCCTTCGTCCGGAACTCCGCTATTCCCGCAAGCATTGAAAACCGGTGACACTATTGGTTTTTTCTCCGCCTCTTCACCGGTTACCGCAACAGCACCAAACCGCTTTGCGCGCGGGAAAGAATTCCTGCGGGAGAAAGGTTTTAGGCTCAAAGCGGGATTGCTGACCGGTGAATCAGACCATTACCGTTCAGGATCTGTTGCCCGGCGTGCAGAAGAATTAAATCAGCTGTTTCGTGATCCGCAGGTGCGCTGTGTGATGTCCACTATCGGGGGCAATAACACCAACTCGCTACTGCCTTATCTGGATTACGACGCGCTGCGCGCTGACCCGAAAATCATTATTGGTTATTCAGATACCACCGCACTGCTGGCAGGGATTTACGCGCAAACCGGGCTGGTGACTTTTTACGGCCCTGCGCTGGTCGCCTCCTTCGGCGAGTTCCCCCCGCTGGTTGATGAGACTTATGCATCTTTTACTGACGTTCTGATGAACCGTCACGATGCACCCTATCGTTATACCCTGCCCTCACACTGGACGGACGAACGGCTTAACTGGAATGATGCCACTCCGGTTCGGGCTAAGCATTTGTATGCCAATGCCTGCCGTTTTATCGGCAAAGGGCGTATTGAAGGACGTGTCATCGGCGGCAACCTCAATACCCTTTCGGGGATCTGGGGAAGTCCTTATCTGCCAGAAATTCGTCAGGGCGACATTTTATTTATCGAAGATAGTCTGCTGAACATTGCCACCGTCGAGCGCTCTTTTTCCATGCTGAAACTCAACGGTGTTTTCGATCGCGTCAGTGCGATATTGCTCGGGAAGCACGAATTATTTGATGACGCAGGAACCGGCGGACAGCCTGTTGATGTGCTTTTGGAAATTCTTAACGGGCAGGATATCCCTTTAGTCGCCGGTTTTGACTGTTGCCATACACACCCGATGCTCACCCTGCCGCTGGGGGTCGATATCGCGATCGACTTTGAACACCAGCAGGTTCACATTACCGGCCAGTACCTGTCATAATCGCCGTATAAATCACGTACTACTAAAATTCCGTACGTGATTTATATCGCTCCCCTCAGATATCTCTCCTTCTTTCCCTGATAAGTCAGCGCATCGCCATGCTGTAAATATTTCTGACAACAATCTGAATTTTAAATAGTACGGTTTATACTGGCTGCCCTTTTACGACGGTATTTAAAGGTAAAACTCTGGTAGGGTAACACTGTACTAATTATCTGAAAGCGAATGCACAACAGGATAGTTTTAACAGGGAGAAGAAGGATGCAAATGATTTATCTGATTGAAAATGAAATAGTATTCAATCCAGAGGATAACTCACTTTCTTTGCTGAGCGATGCCGAGAGCAAGGCCGTTGTATCCAATCCTGCACGGAGGATTTTATTATTACTGATTGAACAGCATGGCATTGTTGTTCATCGTGAAACATTTTTTAAAAAAGTATGGGATGACTATGGCCTGACTGCCAGTAATAATAATCTCAATCACTGCATCAGTAAATTACGCAAAGTGATTTCACTCCTGGGTTATTCTGATGAATTCATTGTCACCGTTCCTAAGGTCGGTTTTTTCATCAGAAAAGAGATCGCCATTGAAGTGAACTTCGAACAAATCGCAATTCATAAAGAGAGTACGGAAGAGCATAAGCCTGTTAGCGAAATCGCTGAGATCATGCAGCCTGTCAAAGAAGGAAAACCTTCCGCAGAAATTATCGCTGAGCCAGTTCATCCCGAGAAGGTGCCTCACAAACAGCGCCGGTGGGAAGCTAAGCACACTATTTTTATGAGTATTTTAGTCATGGCAGCGATCATCGTCTTGGGGATTTTCATTCTTTACCATGAACTGAGTGACCCGAAGGCTCATTTGCTGATTACAAAAATAGGTCCCTGCGATTTGTATTCAACTGCGCCCGTCACGCCATCACGGAAAGATGAATTCACACGCCTGGCCGAAATATACCTGCGAAAAAATAATATTTCCTGTAAGCAGGGGGAGATTTTAATATTTCAAAGCGAGCGTTTTTCGCTCCCGATAAATACGGGTTCCGTGCGCGACTTCATGACGCAATGTAATACGGATGATAATCACAAGATGAACATTTGCATAAGTTATTATACAAATGACAGGACCACGCATGACAAACTATAAGAAAAAATTACCGACGGTGAAAACGATTATTCTTATCACGGCATTCCCCATTGTCATTCTACTCGTAATGATCTCTTGCGAACTTTTCTTAAGAAAAGATAAAGATGCGTTTCCGGTTAAATTTCCTTGCCACGGGAACATGATTATAGAAGCACAATATGATAATCAAAGAGCCAGAATGGTGACATCACTTTACTTTAGCTTTCTGGGTAAGAATAAAATTTTGATTTCTCTGAGCGGGACAGGATATTTGTATAACAACAAAAACGTCGTTGTTGAGAAAAAGACACTGCTGCGGAATATCTATTATGATTCTGTTCAGGAAAGTAAAGCGACGGAGACCTACTCGCTGACCAGCCGTCAGATCAATATCGACAGTGTGGACGATTTTGACTGGCGTATTTCCTCACTTTTACTGATGAACAGTTTTTTTCTGACGGGCCACACAGATACGCTGGTCTTAAAGAAATTTGGCGATAACGCCCTGCTCATCGAAAACAATCAGTCACCGTTTACGTTGTGCGTCTTCAATAAGAACCTGTGAGGCCCGGCAGTCACAGCTTTTGTCTATTTATAATACAGATACAACTGAAATCCGCAGGCTTGTGCATAACGGGCCAGCGTGCTGAAACTGGCCTGTGCCGGGCGCTTTTCCAGACGAGTGATGGCCGGAGGCGTGATCCCAAGACGTCGCGCCAGCTCGGTTTTATTCAATCCGGCATCTTCGCGCAAGGTTTGCAGTAACGCATGAATTTCTGTTTCAGCAATGAGTTCCGGAGCCTGCGCAGAATATACCGGTTCTTCAAGCGCCTGAGCCCGTAATTTAGCCGTTCTTAGCATGTCGTTCTCCCTCTTACAGATGCGGTTCAGTAGTAGTTAATTTTGACGATCACTGACGCATCAAATTGCCCGAGAGAAAGTGCTCTCCCCGGGATCGCACTCACTTTCGCCGTGAAGTTTTTCGTTACTTCATTCACGTTATTGAGTTCAGCAAAGTCATCGTAACGATTGAACGTAATCGCCTGTTCTTTATCGTTATAGAGCATTAATTTGGCACCATTCGACAGGTCAATTGCCGTGTTATCCAGCAACGGACTGGCGGTAGAAAACTCGGCCTGCAGGGAGAAATTATCCAGACATCCCTGCTTAACGGCCTTAATGGCGAACGGCAGGGAAATGCCGGAAGAACGTGACAGAATGGTGCTCTGAATCGGGCCGAAATCCACAATCTGAGATTCCGGATAAACTTTCAAATCTGAGCCACAGGCCAGGAAGCGAATCCCCTGTAATCCCGACAGATTGTATTTGAGATTTTTGGCACCCGGTGTTTTGTTAATGCCCCGGCTGCCATCGAGCTGGAATACGGTGAACTGATCGGCCCCCTGATAATTCCCGCTGGAAGGTGCGTTCCCGCTGACTTTGATATACAGGCGGAAAGTGACGTTGACCGTGACATTTTGGCCTTTTTTGATGGGTGAACTGTTGGTACTCAGCCGCTGCTCATTCTGCTCCAGATCCTGCCCGTTATAGCTCACGCCCAGCAGTAACCCTTCGCCGATTGACTGCGATTTCGGGTTGAAGTAAAAATGCACCACATCAATGATTGAACCCAGAACGTTATCGCAATACGCGGTGACGTTAATGTCATTGGATTCCCAGATTTTGGTGCCCATCGGTACATTCGACGGGATCGCCAGTTGCCCGACCGGGATCGCAGGCTTGTCCACAATCCCCGTTCCTTTTTCCACACAATCGAGCGCCAGTGCGCTGCGGGAAAAACAGAGCAATAAAATAATCAATATCATCCTGCCAGCGGATAACCGGTAAATATCAGGCATAACAATCCCTTATTGATGAGATGAACAGGTTCAAATACGGGCTTTCACGCAGGGGTTAGCGTTTACCTTCTTTGCTGATGCGCTGACATTGCGTCGCCTGGCACTGGTACTCATTCACCTGTAAACCTCCGTAGTCGTCCATATATCCCAGGCTGTACCGCTCGCTGACGTACTGGCTACCGGTCAGGGATTCCGTCGCAAACGGGGCCAGCATGACGCTGTCAAAACCCGGCACATTACCTTTGTTGTCTTTACCCAGATAACCCACGGTGATATAGAACGGTGTCGGGTTGGTCAGTTTCAAACCGTCCGAAAGACGGCTGACCTGAAGCTGTTCCTGCCAGTTTCCTTTCAGCAACTTGCGCAGTTCTGCCGGACGGAAGAAGAGCTTCACGCGGCTCTGAATCGCAACCTGCATGACGTTGGCCATGTCACTTTTTGGCGGCACTTCCCGCACATTGAAATAAAATAAGGATTCGCGGTCTTTCGGCAGTGCGGCGGTTTCCGGTAACTGAAGTACGCGAATTTGGCTTTTCTGACCCGCGTCAATTCGCTGCATAGGCGGTAACGCTACCAGCGGAGATGTGATTTTTTCACCCTGCGCATTCTCCAGCCAGACCTGCGCCAGATAGGGCAACCCTTTACTCTGGTTTTCCAGCATGACGCTGACTGATTTGTCATTGGCATTAAAAATGATGCGCGTCCGGTCAAGGTTGATCGCCGCAATGGCCGGACAGGCGACGCTGGCCATCATCAGTAACGCTATGGCAGTGTGTAAAATCTGCTTCTTCATCGGACTCTTCCTTTCCTGATTCACTTTGTTAATGTTCAGCTGCACGGCAATAACACCTGACCTGTGCTGGCTGCGGGCTGCGAAGGCACCTGGATCCGGCATTTCTGACCCTCGCCCCAGCGTACTGTCAGCGATTTCTCGCCGGAGACCCCCGCCAGATACGCCAGACCGCCATCGCCAATCAAACCGGCTTCAAACCCGGAACTGTTGTCCATCACCGACGAACCCAATGGCGGATAACTGCCGTCGGCAAGGCGGATTACGGCCATCAACCGCTCACCTTTAATTGCGCGAATTTTGCGGAAGCCTATCGCCCCTTCCGTCAGGGTTTTGCTGACTACTGAGCTGTAAACTTCCACATCGTCTGGCAGATGATTGACGTCTACGCGGATATCGGAAGTCTGGTAGCTGGAAACCCCGTTCACGACCGCAATGCCGTAATCATTCGTCACTGACGCACCTTCGCTGATCGGAATGCCTTTTACTCCGGCTGACACCATCATGCGCGGCTCGCTGCCCGAGCTGCTCTGGTGTAATGCGGCTCCGGCGGCGGTCGCCGTAAATGAGCCGTACCAGTTGGCATTCACCGAACGGTAATCGTTATTTTTTACGCTGCCATTCACGCCTAACTGACCGTACGGCGACATATGCTGATAGTTCGCGCGGAAAACCCCGTCGCCTTTTTGCAGATCCGGGCTGCTCCCGCCTGCGCCCACGCGCCAGCTGTTATTCGGATCCTGGCTGTTGTAATAAGATGCGGTTTGCGAAAAACCGCTCTGTGAATCCTGCTGAGCGTCATAGCTGATTTGCTGCCCGGAAGACAACGGCAAACTGAATGACAGGAACATCTGGTTTTCATCGGTATCGCGGTATCTCAGCTTGCTGGCGGACAACGTTCCGGAAATACCGGTGAACCGCCCGATATCAAATATCTTGCTGACGGAAACGCTGTAGTTATTGCTGGGATTTTCGTTCCAGTACACCTTGTGCGTCGCCGAGAGATACAACGTGATCGCTGGCCACGGCAGAAACTGGTTGGCCGTTACGGTATAAGTTTGTTTATCGTCGCGGGAATAGCCGTCGCCGTTCACCTTGTCGAGATACTGGTTGAACGACATAAAGGTTTTTTCCGAGAAACGATAACCGGCAAAAGTGATCTGACTTCCGGTGGAATCAAACCGCTTGGAGTAGTTGGCGCGATAGCTGAAACCCGTTTGTTTGCCCGCCACGGGTACCGTCGCGGAAGAACGTGTGACATCAAAAGACACCGCGCCCAGCTTTTGCAAATTCTGCCCGACGCCAAGCGCCTGAGCCTGATAATTTCCGGTGGTGGCAATCAGGCCGCCATAGACTGAGAAATCATTAAGCGCGCCCCACGACATTTCTCCGCTGTAAAAACCCGGCTGCAAAACATGATTGCTGCTGCCCGTAGTCGGTTTACCCATCGCCGTTTTGAAACGCACCTGCCCTTTGCGGGTCAGAAAGGGGATCGTCGCCGTGGTCACCTGATAGGTTGTTACGCTGCCATTTTCTTCTTCAATTTTCACGTCCAGGGCGCCTTGCACGGCTTCAGTCAGGTCCTGAACGACGAACGGTCCGGGGGAAACGTTGGTCTGATAAATCACGCGGCCGTTCTGGCTGATACTGACTTTGGCGTTGGTTTTGGCGATACCCGTCACCTGAGGCGCATAACCGCGCAGCGAAGGTGGCAGCATCCTCTGATCGCTGTTGACGGAAACGCCGACAAAGCGGAAAGAATCAAAAATGTCTGAACTGAAATAGGTCTGACCGCCGGTCAGACGCGCGCCGATGGAAGGTAATGCGCGGAACAGATAGGTTTGCGTCCAGGTAAATTTATCGTTCGCAGGCGATCCTGACGTCCGGGCGGCGGAATACTGATAATCCGCACGGGCACGCCACGCCCCCAGATTAAATCCGGTGGTACCGTAGCTGCTGAAACTGGTCGAGCTGTCGCCGTGCTGCGGCATATATTGGCTGCCCAGCAGGTTGTAATCGAGCAATGCGCCATTTACGCCATTATCCCACTGCGACGGCGGCACCCAGTTTTCATCGTGAAACGTCAGCCAGGCCTGCGGAATACTGATATTCAGCGTCTGTTTTTCCTGATCATAACGCGCGGTGATTTCCTTCTGACGATCCAGAGAAGTACATTCACCCTGATGCCAAAGCGTAAGTTGTTCTTGCGCGGCTTTGGTCAGATCGAATTTATCCACCAGTGAAGGCGGCACGCACAAACGACTGTTTTTATTATCTTCAGTAGGAATATATTTAATCAGGCTTTGATCACCCAGCGTGCGGCCGTTGAGCACGACATCCAGCAGATATTCACCGGGCGCGATGTAATTCGCTACCTGAAAACGTGAAAGGTCTACATTATTGCGATCGGCAGAGTCTATAAAGTTAACGTTAAATTCTACCGCCAGACTTTTGAATGAAATAAGGCATCCCGACAAGAAAATAATAACCCCTGTTGTTATTCTCATCCTTGTCGATGTTCTGTCCATCGCAAACAACATAATAAAATCACTTTTTTATTTTTATAAATCCAGCACGGAACCCCGATGCACCCGGAAAATAAAGGGGAGATTACTCCCCTAAATAACAGCAATATTTATTTGTAGTTCAGGGCGTAAGTCGCCTGAGAAACGATTGTACCGGTGGACACTGGCTGAGTGTTGGCTTCAACGCGCGCCGCAAATACCAGCTCGTTATTACCTGTCACCAGATTAATGTCTTTTGAAGTATCACCAACTTTCAGTAAATCACCGTTAGCATCGATGAGACGGATACCAGCACCTTTTGCGCTGCCGGTGTTCGCCAGTAGTTCAGTGGCGCTGCTGTCCGGCGTACCTGCGAAGGATACGGCTACTTTAGACATCGCCGGATATTCAACAGTGCCCGCAGTTTGCGCGGTCAAATCGCAGTCTTGCAGATGGATGGTGTAGTTAACGTTTTGAGAATATTTATTGCCAGTTGCCAGCACCTTATTCGCCACCTGACCCATATCGACATTAATGTCTTCATCTCCTGCTGCAATAGAGCAAGGCGCATTAATAACAGTACCGGTGAAATGAATACGGCCTGAACCCTGGTCGGCCCCGGTCGGAGGTGTTGTGACGTCCTCAGCAAAAGCTGAAGCGGAAATTAAAGCGGATAAAGCAATAACCAGTGTCTTGTTCTTAGCGTTAAACATAATAAGTCCTTGAGATTTAACGGTAGCTATTAAGTGAAAAATACGCTAATGGGCGATATTTTTCGCTGTACCGAAGAGAGCACCCCTCTCTTGCCAGATCAATATACTGATATTTTTGATTTAACGTTATAATAAATTGCCAATTGCAAATATTAAGAGTTTTAATCTCAGATTAATCTTTAAACATCAACTTTATGAAAGGAAATTAACTTAAAGGTTAAAATATTTAACATTAAATGTTCCTGCGTGAATAAAAATCATTCTTGTTAAGGTGAAAAGTTAAGCTTTAGTTAACTGATAATTTACTTTTTGTTTAACTAAAATTTACGTTTTCACGGTTATTGATACATTTTCGCCAACAGCGGCGAGAAAAGTCTGTATTCAGATCAAAAGATCTGACCGAGTGCAGCCCGCCCGGATATCCCTCCAGATCATTTTCAGTAGTTCCCTCTAATCAAACCGCCCTGCGTTCATTGAGAAATGACAGATTCCGTTTCTTTTTTAGCTCATACATTCATAACGTCTGTCTGCATCTTGGCTTTTGTGGCCTGCCCCTCACCGCTGTTGCAGATATCTTGCTGTTTTTTCTCCGCTTGCGTGATCTGTCCCCCAGAAAGCAAACAAAGCCCTAACGCAAACTACACTTAACTTTTGATTGACATATATTTAACAAAATAAAGGAGAAAAACCATGAGCCAAATTCATAAACATTCTATTCCTGCCTCTCTGGCAGAACGCGCCCTGATCACACCTGAAAAATATCAACAGTATTATCAGCAGTCCGTAGAAGATCCCGATGCATTTTGGGGAGAACAGGCAAAAGTTCTCGACTGGATCAAACCGTTTACTAAGGTGAAAAACACCTCGTTTGCACCGGGAAATATCGATATTCGCTGGTTTGAGGATGGCACGCTCAATCTGGCCGCTAATTGTCTCGACCGGCATTTAGCAGAGAAAGGCGATCAGACCGCGCTTATTTGGGAAGGCGATGACCCGAACGCCGAAAATAAGCACGTCACTTACAAACAGCTTCACCATGATGTCTGCCAGTTTGCTAACGTATTAAAAGGACTTGGCGTCAGGAAAGGCGATGTTGTCGCCATCTATATGCCTATGGTGCCTGAGGCTGCCGTGGCGATGCTGGCCTGCGCCCGCATTGGTGCAGTGCATTCGGTCATTTTTGCCGGTTTCTCACCGGAAGCCGTTTCCGGCCGTATCATTGATTCCAATGCCAAAGTCGTGATCACCGCCGATGAAGGCTTGCGCGCAGGCCGCACCATCCCGCTTAAACAGAACGTGGACGGTGCCCTGAAAAACCCGGCTGTCACCAGCGTTACGCACTCCATTATTTTCAAACGCACCGGGAAACAGGGTGAATGGAAAGAAGGCCGCGATATCTGGTGGCATGACGCAATAAAAGACGTGTCCGCGGATTGCCCACCCGAAGAAATGAAAGCGGAAGACCCGCTGTTTATCCTCTACACCTCCGGCTCCACCGGCAAACCTAAAGGCGTTTTGCATACGACCGGCGGATATCTGGTTTATGCAGCGCTGACCTTCAAATACACCTTTGATTATCACGACGGCGATATCTATTGGTGTACAGCCGACGTGGGATGGGTAACCGGCCACAGCTATCTGCTTTACGGCCCGCTGGCTTGTGGCGCAATCAGCCTGATGTTCGAGGGTGTGCCCAATTACCCGACACCTGCGCGTATGGCTCAGGTTGTTGATAAGCATAAAGTAAATATTCTTTATACCGCACCTACCGCTATTCGCGCCTTGATGGCGGAAGGGGATAAGGCGATCGAAGGAACCAGCCGCGCGTCACTGCGGATCATGGGTTCTGTCGGCGAACCGATTAACCCGGAAGCCTGGGAGTGGTACTACAAAACGATTGGTAACAGCCAGTGCCCGATCGTCGATACCTGGTGGCAGACTGAAACCGGCGGTTTCATGATCACACCGTTGCCGGGCGCGACGGAGCTGAAAGCCGGCTCTGCAACCCGTCCCTTCTTCGGGGTACAGCCCGCATTGGTCGATAATGAGGGGGTTCCGCAGGAAGGCGCATGTGAAGGCAATCTGGTCATCACTGACTCATGGCCGGGACAGGCGCGTACATTGTTTGGCGACCATGACCGCTTTGAGCAAACCTATTTCTCCACCTTCAAAAATATGTACTTCAGCGGTGATGGTGCGCGCCGTGACGAAGATGGCTATTACTGGATCACTGGCCGCGTGGATGATGTCCTGAATATCTCCGGGCACCGTCTTGGAACAGCTGAAATTGAATCCGCACTGGTATCGCATCCAAAAATTGCAGAAGCCGCCGTTGTTGGGATCCCGCATAACATCAAAGGTCAGGCTATTTATGCCTACATCACTCTGAATCATGGCGAAGAGCCGTCACCGGAACTCTATACCGAAGTACGCAACTGGGTGCGCAAAGAGATAGGGTCCATCGCCACTCCGGATGTTCTTCACTGGACCGATTCATTACCTAAAACCCGTTCCGGTAAAATTATGCGCCGCATTCTGCGCAAAATTGCTGCCGGTGACACCAGTAATTTGGGAGATACCTCAACGCTTGCGGATCCGGGCGTAGTCGAAAAATTGTTGGAAGAAAAACAATCCATGAAAGTGCCGTCATAATTTTCACCGCCCTGGCGCGGTGAACTCTATCAATGCCTCACAGGAGTCACTGAGATGAATGATCTCATTTATCAGAGAGTTGTAAGTAACCCGCGTTTCAGGGAACTGGTGCAAAAACGCAGTCGTTTTGCCTGGCTTTTGTCAGGCATCACACTGGTGCTGTATGTCGCTTTTATTTTGCTGATTGCGTTCGATCCCAAATGGCTGGGAACACCGCTGTATGAAGGTGCAACAATTACACGAGGCATTCCGGTAGGCGTCGGCCTGATTGTGATTTCTTTCATCCTCACCGGCATTTATGTAATTCGCGCAAACAGTGAGTTTGACCAACTGACGGCTGATATTATCCGCGAGGTGCAGCCATGATTGCGCGCCGCAGCTCCCTTCTTTTCCTGATGTTATCTCTGGCTTTGCCTTTCAGCGCATTTGCAGCAGAAGGGATTGCTGGCGAAGTAAAACGTCAGCCTCTGAATATTGAAGCGATCGTGATGTTCGTTTTATTTGTGGGGGCGACACTCTACATAACCTACTGGGCCGCCAAACGGACACGTTCTCGTCAGGATTATTACACAGCGGGTGGCCGCATTACCGGGCTACAGAACGGGATGGCGATTGCTGGTGACTTCATGTCAGCGGCGTCTTTCCTTGGGATCTCCGCGCTGGTTTATACCTCCGGTTACGATGGCCTGATCTATTCCATCGGTTTCCTTATCGGCTGGCCAATCATTCTGTTCCTGATAGCAGAACGTCTGCGCAATCTGGGGAAATACACCTTCGCCGACGTCGCCTCATACCGGTTGAAGCAAAAACCAATTCGCCTGCTTTCAGCCTGTGGTTCACTGGTCGTTGTTGCGCTTTATCTTATTGCACAGATGGTGGGTGCCGGTAAGTTAATCCAGCTGCTGTTCGGCCTTAACTACCATGTCGCTGTCATTCTGGTCGGGATTCTGATGGTGCTCTACGTGTTGTTCGGCGGCATGCTGGCAACAACCTGGGTACAAATCATCAAGGCAATCCTGTTACTGGCTGGTGCAACATTCATGGCAATAATGGTCATGAAATCCGTCGGCTTCAACTTCAATACACTCTTTACTCAGGCCGTGGCAGTACATTCAAAAGGTATTGCGATCATGAGTCCGGGAGGATTGGTTTCCGACCCGATATCGGCGCTATCGCTGGGGCTCGCGTTGATGTTTGGTACCGCAGGTTTACCGCATATTCTTATGCGTTTCTTCACCGTTAACGATGCTAAGGAAGCCCGTAAAAGCGTATTTTACGCCACCGGCTTCATTGGTTACTTCTATATCCTGACGTTCATTATCGGGTTCGGTGCTATCGTTCTGGTCGGTTCAAACCCTGCATTCAAAGATGCCAGCGGCGTATTACTCGGCGGCAATAATATGGCCGCAGTACATCTGGCAGATGCGGTAGGCGGGAGCTTCTTCCTTGGTTTCATCTCTGCTGTGGCCTTCGCAACTATATTAGCGGTCGTTGCCGGATTAACACTGGCGGGAGCCTCGGCGGTATCTCATGACCTGTACGCAAGCGTCATTAAAGACGGTAAGGCAACGGAACGTGATGAACTCAGGGTCTCAAAGATTACCGTCATTATTCTCGGTATTGTGGCGATCGCGTTGGGTATTTTGTTTGAAAAACAGAATATTGCATTCATGGTAGGCCTGGCATTCTCCATCGCTGCAAGCTGTAATTTCCCGATTATTATTTTGTCGATGTATTGGGCTAAATTGACGACACGGGGTGCGATGATCGGTGGGTGGCTGGGGTTACTGACGGCAGTAATACTGATGATTCTGGGCCCGACAATATGGGTCCAGATTCTTGGGCACGCTAAGCCGATCTATCCTTACGAGTATCCGGCGCTTTTCTCAATGATTGTTGCCTTTGCAGGAACCTGGTTCTTCTCAATTACAGACAACTCTGTTGAAGGGCAAAAAGAGAGAGAGCGTTTCTATCCTCAGTTTGTTCGTTCACAAACAGGGATTGGGATATCGCAGAGTTCTAATCACTGAGTTTTTACGTAATCAAAAGCAAAAAAGGCCATCCTTCCGGATGGCCTTATCTTTAATAACTCGAAAATCAGAGCAACAAGCCAGTTTCTGATCTATTTACCCCTCTAATTCTGAATAGCAAAAAGCCCTGTACGTCAGTACAGGGCTTTCTACTTATTTGATGCCTGGCAGTTCCCTACTCTCGCATGGGGAGACCCCACACTACCATCGGCGCTACGGCGTTTCACTTCTGAGTTCGGCATGGGGTCAGGTGGGACCACCGCGCTGTTGCCGCCAGGCAAATTCTGTAATTTACCGAACTCTACGCTTATTACTGGTGCTGATACCCAGAGTCGAACTGGGGACCTCACCCTTACCAAGGGTGCGCTCTACCAACTGAGCCATATCAGCACGCTTATTCTTATAACAGCCTGCTTAATAGCAAACTTTACTAATTTGATGCCTGGCAGTTCCCTACTCTCGCATGGGGAGACCCCACACTACCATCGGCGCTACGGCGTTTCACTTCTGAGTTCGGCATGGGGTCAGGTGGGACCACCGCGCTAATGCCGCCAGGCAAATTCTGTTTCATTCATACCGCTCACCCCATATCAGGCTTGCACTACGAACCAATCTCGGAACAATCAGCTGAAAAATCTACGTCTTTCACAGAGCCAATACAAAACACCTTTGGTGTTGTAAGGTTAAGCCTCTCGGGTCATTAGTACTGGTTAGCTCAATGCATCGCTGCACTTACACACCCAGCCTATCAACGTCTTAGTCTTAAACGTCCCTTCAGGTGGCTTAAAGCCACAGGGAAGACTCATCTCGAGGCAAGTTTCGCGCTTAGATGCTTTCAGCGCTTATCTTTTCCGCATTTAGCTACCGGGCAATGCCATTGGCATGACAACCCGAACACCAGTGATGCGTCCACTCCGGTCCTCTCGTACTAGGAGCAGCCCCTCTCAATCTTCCAACGCCCACGGCAGATAGGGACCGAACTGTCTCACGACGTTCTAAACCCAGCTCGCGTACCACTTTAAACGGCGAACAGCCGTACCCTTGGGACCTACTTCAGCCCCAGGATGTGATGAGCCGACATCGAGGTGCCAAACACCGCCGTCGATATGAACTCTTGGGCGGTATCAGCCTGTTATCCCCGGAGTACCTTTTATCCGTTGAGCGATGGCCCTTCCATTCAGAACCACCGGATCACTATGACCTACTTTCGTACCTGCTCGAGCCGTCACTCTCGCAGTCAAGCTAGCTTATGCCATTGCACTAACCTCACGATGTCCGACCGTGATTAGCTAACCTTCGTGCTCCTCCGTTACTCTTTAGGAGGAGACCGCCCCAGTCAAACTACCCACCAGACACTGTCCTCACCCCGGATTACGGGGCCGAGTTAGAACATCAAACATTAAAGGGTGGTATTTCAAGGTTGGCTCCACAAGAACTGGCGTCCTCGCTTCAAAGCCTCCCACCTATCCTACACATCAAGGCTCAATGTTCAGTGTCAAGCTATAGTAAAGGTTCACGGGGTCTTTCCGTCTTGCCGCGGGTACACTGCATCTTCACAGCGAGTTCAATTTCACTGAGTCTCGGGTGGAGACAGCCTGGCCATCATTACGCCATTCGTGCAGGTCGGAACTTACCCGACAAGGAATTTCGCTACCTTAGGACCGTTATAGTTACGGCCGCCGTTTACCGGGGCTTCGATCAAGAGCTTCGCATTGCTGCTAACCCCATCAATTAACCTTCCGGCACCGGGCAGGCGTCACACCGTATACGTCCACTTTCGTGTTTGCACAGTGCTGTGTTTTTATTAAACAGTTGCAGCCAGCTGGTATCTTCGACTGGATTCAGCTCCGGGAGCAAGTCCCTTCACCTACGCGCCAGCGTGCCTTCTCCCGAAGTTACGGCACCATTTTGCCTAGTTCCTTCACCCGAGTTCTCTCAAGCGCCTGAGTATTCTCTACCTGACCACCTGTGTCGGTTTGGGGTACGATTTCGTGTTACCTGGAGCTTAGAGGCTTTTCCTGGAAGCATGGCATCAACTACTTCACCACCGTAGTGGCTCGTTATCACGCCTCAGGGTTATGCAGAAAAGCGGATTTACCAACTCTTCCCCCCTACACGCTTGAACCGGGACAACCGTCGCCCGGCTAGCCTAGCCTTCTCCGTCCCCCCTTCGCAGTAACACCAAGTGCTGGAATATTAACCAGCTTCCCATCGACTACGCTTTTCAGCCTCGCCTTAGGGGTCGACTCACCCTGCCCCGATTAACGTTGGACAGGAACCCTTGGTCTTCCGGCGTGCGGGTTTTTCACCCGCATTATCGTTACTTATGTCAGCATTCGCACTTCTGATACCTCCAGCAGCCCTCACAGACCACCTTCGACGGCTTACAGAACGCTCCCCTACCCAACAACGCATAAGCGTCGCTGCCGCAGCTTCGGTGCATGGTTTAGCCCCGTTACATCTTCCGCGCAGGCCGACTCGACCAGTGAGCTATTACGCTTTCTTTAAATGATGGCTGCTTCTAAGCCAACATCCTGGCTGTCTATGCCTTCCCACATCGTTTCCCACTTAACCATGACTTTGGGACCTTAGCTGGCGGTCTGGGTTGTTTCCCTCTTCACGACGGACGTTAGCACCCGCCGTGTGTCTCCCGTGATAACATTCTTCGGTATTCGTAGTTTGCATCGAGTTGGTAAGCCGGGATGGCCCCCTAGTCGAAACAGTGCTCTACCCCCGAAGATGAGTTCACGAGGCGCTACCTAAATAGCTTTCGGGGAGAACCAGCTATCTCCCGGTTTGATTGGCCTTTCACCCCCAGCCACAAGTCATCCGCTAATTTTTCAACATTAGTCGGTTCGGTCCTCCAGTTAGTGTTACCCAACCTTCAACCTGCCCATGGCTAGATCACCGGGTTTCGGGTCTATACCTTGCAACTTGACGCCCAGTTAAGACTCGGTTTCCCTACGGCTCCCCTATACGGTTAACCTTGCTACAAAATATAAGTCGCTGACCCATTATACAAAAGGTACGCAGTCACCCAACAAAGTAGGCTCCCACTGCTTGTACGTACACGGTTTCAGGTTCTATTTCACTCCCCTCGCCGGGGTTCTTTTCGCCTTTCCCTCACGGTACTGGTTCACTATCGGTCAGTCAGGAGTATTTAGCCTTGGAGGATGGTCCCCCCATATTCAGACAGGATGTCACGTGTCCCGCCCTACTCATCGAACTCACAACGTATGCATTTTTGTGTACGGGACTATCACCCTATACTGTGCGACTTTCCAGACGCTTCCACTAACACATACCCTGATTCAGGTTCTGGGCTCTTCCCCGTTCGCTCGCCGCTACTGGGGGAATCTCGGTTGATTTCTTTTCCTCGGGGTACTTAGATGTTTCAGTTCCCCCGGTTCGCCTCATTACACTATGTATTCATGTAATGATAATGTGTCGAAACACACTGGGTTTCCCCATTCGGGTATCGTCGGTTATTGCGGTTCATATCACCTTACCGACGCTTTTCGCAGATTAGCACGCCCTTCATCGCCTCTGACTGCCTAGGCATCCACCGTGTACGCTTAGTCGCTTAACCTCACAACCCGAAGGTGTCTTAAAAGACATCATCGCGCTGCGATTATTTGAGAGACTCTGTTACAGACAGAATCACCACTCAGTACTTCTACGGAGAGTGATGTTCAGCTGTAAACTTTCAATTTTTCAGCTTGTTCCAGATTGTTAAAGAGCAAAATACTTCGCAGCATACTGTTTCCAATACACTCTGAAGTATTATTTAAAGGCTGTACGGTAATGGTGGAGCTAAGCGGGATCGAACCGCTGACCTCCTGCGTGCAAGGCAGGCGCTCTCCCAGCTGAGCTATAGCCCCATACAGTCACTTACAGATACCTTAATCACTAACACATCAGATGATGAGTTAGCCAATTTGTTCTCAGGCAAGGCGGAGTCATATGAAGTTTGCTTGTGCAAACGAATATGATGACAACGCGGCATGAGGACGAATTGGTAGGCCTGAGTGGACTTGAACCACCGACCTCACCCTTATCAGGGGTGCGCTCTAACCACCTGAGCTACAAGCCTATTAAGGTATTTCTGCTCGTTACTTTCTATCAGACAATCTGTGTGGACACTGCACAATGCGTATCTTGAGGTAAGGAGGTGATCCAACCGCAGGTTCCCCTACGGTTACCTTGTTACGACTTCACCCCAGTCATGAATCACAAAGTGGTAAGCGCCCTCCCGAAGGTTAAGCTACCTACTTCTTTTGCAACCCACTCCCATGGTGTGACGGGCGGTGTGTACAAGGCCCGGGAACGTATTCACCGTAGCATTCTGATCTACGATTACTAGCGATTCCGACTTCATGGAGTCGAGTTGCAGACTCCAATCCGGACTACGACATACTTTATGAGGTCCGCTTGCTCTCGCGATTTCGCTTCTCTTTGTATATGCCATTGTAGCACGTGTGTAGCCCTACTCGTAAGGGCCATGATGACTTGACGTCATCCCCACCTTCCTCCGGTTTATCACCGGCAGTCTCCTTTGAGTTCCCACCATTACGTGCTGGCAACAAAGGATAAGGGTTGCGCTCGTTGCGGGACTTAACCCAACATTTCACAACACGAGCTGACGACAGCCATGCAGCACCTGTCTCAGAGTTCCCGAAGGCACTAAGCTATCTCTAGCGAATTCTCTGGATGTCAAGAGTAGGTAAGGTTCTTCGCGTTGCATCGAATTAAACCACATGCTCCACCGCTTGTGCGGGCCCCCGTCAATTCATTTGAGTTTTAACCTTGCGGCCGTACTCCCCAGGCGGTCGACTTAACGCGTTAGCTCCGGAAGCCACGCCTCAAGGGCACAACCTCCAAGTCGACATCGTTTACAGCGTGGACTACCAGGGTATCTAATCCTGTTTGCTCCCCACGCTTTCGCACCTGAGCGTCAGTCTTTGTCCAGGGGGCCGCCTTCGCCACCGGTATTCCTCCAGATCTCTACGCATTTCACCGCTACACCTGGAATTCTACCCCCCTCTACAAGACTCTAGCTTGCCAGTTTCAAATGCAGTTCCCAAGTTAAGCTCGGGGATTTCACATCTGACTTAACAAACCGCCTGCGTGCGCTTTACGCCCAGTAATTCCGATTAACGCTTGCACCCTCCGTATTACCGCGGCTGCTGGCACGGAGTTAGCCGGTGCTTCTTCTGCGAGTAACGTCAATGCAGCGTGCTATTAACACACTGCCCTTCCTCCTCGCTGAAAGTGCTTTACAACCCTAAGGCCTTCTTCACACACGCGGCATGGCTGCATCAGGCTTGCGCCCATTGTGCAATATTCCCCACTGCTGCCTCCCGTAGGAGTCTGGACCGTGTCTCAGTTCCAGTGTGGCTGGTCATCCTCTCAGACCAGCTAGGGATCGTCGCCTAGGTGAGCCATTACCTCACCTACTAGCTAATCCCATCTGGGCACATCCGATGGCGTGAGGCCCGAAGGTCCCCCACTTTGGTCTTGCGACATCATGCGGTATTAGCTACCGTTTCCAGTAGTTATCCCCCTCCATCAGGCAGTTTCCCAGACATTACTCACCCGTCCGCCGCTCGTCACCCAGAGAGCAAGCTCTCCTGTGCTACCGCTCGACTTGCATGTGTTAGGCCTGCCGCCAGCGTTCAATCTGAGCCATGATCAAACTCTTCAATTAAAAGTTCGATTTGCTTAAACAAGTTAAGCGGTGCTCAAAGTTTACTTTCGTAATAATTCACTAAATGAATTACTGCTTGGTCACTCTAAGACTTGATATTTTTTGCCACCGAAGTGGCTGATATCGTCTTGTGAGTGCCCACACAGATTGTCTGATAAATTGTTAAAGAGCAGTGAGTTACGCGCTTTCGCTTGCTAACTCGAGGTGGCGTATATTACGCTTTCCTCATTCAGTGTCAACCGTTTATTTTATCTGGTTGCCACTGTTTTTAATCTTTCCGACCCGGTTACTTCGTGATGTTGTTCACGTTGTTCCCTGTCGATGGAGCGGCATTATAGGGATCCGAATTTTTTGCACAAGCCTTTTTTTGAATAAAAGGATCGACTGCGTATTTTTCGACCCTTTCGCGGAGATCTCGTCCGATCCGCTGGTTATGGCACCGATCTTATGGCCCCTGAATTGGTATTTCCCCCAGTCAAGACTATATTGCCAAGGTTAAAACTCAATTATGAGGTAATTACCTATGTCTCAGGCTTTGCGCCCTTATCAGGGATTAACGCCAACATTAGGCGAAAGGGTCATGGTGGATCCTTCCAGTGTGGTGATTGGTGATGTCGATCTCGCGGATGATGCCAGTGTCTGGCCGCTGGTGGTCATACGGGGTGATGTCAATAGTGTCTCGGTGGGCTGCAGAACGAATGTGCAGGATGGCAGCGTGCTGCATGTAACTCATCAGTCGCGCCAGAATCCTGAAGGGCATCCTCTTATTATTGGTGAAGACGTCACGGTCGGGCATAAAGCGATGTTGCATGGCTGTACGATCGGAAACCGGGTTCTGGTAGGGATGGGATCAATACTGCTGGATGGGGCGATCATAGAAGATGATGTGATGATTGGTGCCGGAAGTCTGGTTCCTCCCGGAAAGCGGCTTGAAAGTGGCTACCTCTATTTAGGGAGTCCGGTTAAGCAAATCCGTGAATTGACAGCCGATGAACTTGCAGGGCTGACCTACTCTTCAAGTAACTATGTCACATGGAAAGATGTCTATCTTGCGGATAATTAGTTGTCGGTAAATAGTTAAAGTGCCTGGACAGCATAAACAGAAGACTGTTCAGGCTCTTTCAGTTAGTCCAGTAAATCTTGTTTTAGCTGCGCCAGCACAGGTTCAATTTCCGGCATAACACCGTGCCATAGATAGAACGCGTGAGCGGCCTGCCCCACCAGCATACCCAAACCATCAGCATAGAAGGTCACGCCGTGGTCTTTTGCCCAACGAAGGAAAGGCGTCAAACCAGCCTGATAATACATATCGTAAACTCGCGTCTGCGTAGTGAAAACCTGCTCAGAGATTGCCGGGATTTCACCTTTAATACCTGATGCCGTCGCATTGATAATCAGATCGAATTTCTCGCTGGCCAGATCGCTGAACGCAAGAGCCCGAATATCACCTTTGCTCTCGAATATATGACTGAGATGTTGTGCACGTTCAAAAGTACGGTTCGTGACGACAACAGAGCATCCGTAGGATAAAAGCGGAAGGATCACTCCCCGTGCAGCTCCGCCAGCACCTATCAGCAATACCCGATCACCGGGCTGAATAAGCGCCAGACGTTCCAGATCACTCAACATGCCTATACCGTCAGTGTTATCCCCAAGCAACCTTCCGTCTTCAAGTTTTTTGAGGGTATTTACAGCCCCTGACATCGCTGCACGGTCGGTCAGTTCATCGGACTCAGCAAATGCTCGTTCTTTAAAAGGCACAGTAATGTTTGCCCCGCAGGAACCCTCTTCAAAAAATGAGCGCAGCGTTTCCTCGAATTCTTCATTCGGCGCCAGCACCGTTCCATAACTGTGTTCGACTCCTGTCTGGCTGGCAAACAGTGCGTGAATACGGGGGGATTTGCTGTGACTGATTGGATTACCGAATACCGCGAAACATGGCATGACTTTCGTTCCTTAACCTTGACGAATGAGATCGCCGGTGAGTGCATCCCGAATTTCAGATGGGTTTTCTCGTCCACCCACTTTGCCGTTGAGCACTGGGAAATCCTCACCAAACTGAAGCCGGACTTCATCAGCAAATCTGCAAGGTTCCTGACCATTCAGGTTCGCGCTGGTAGAAACCAACGGTTTTCCAAACTGCTGGCAGAGTTCTTTAACCAGTGGGTGATCGGTAACGCGAACCGCCAGCGACGAGAAGCGTCCGGTGAGCCAGTCAGGCGTCGATGGTTTTGCGGGCATCACCCAGGTCACCGGTCCAGGCCAAAACGACAAGATATGTTCGAGTTGCTGGTGGGTTAACGATGAATCATCAATATAAGGGAGGAGTTGCTGATAGTTATCGGCGATTAAAATCAACCCCTTATCTTTCGGCCGTTTTTTGAGCACTAAAAGAGACTCAACGGCCTGCTCGCTGTCAGGATCACAACCTAGCCCGAATACGGCCTCAGTCGGATAAGCGATAACCAGCTGTTGATGTAATGCTTCAAGTATCTTTGCAAGTGAGTTTTCTGCTTCTTTATTCATTGTCTTCGTTATCTTTTATTTCTACGGCTTTGCCGCACAGTTTACTGGCACAAAATAGTTTCATCACCTGCGCCGTTTTCTTTTCCATCAATAAAGGGTAATGGCAGTGCGCGCACTCGCCGGCAACGGGCTTATTATTGATGGCAAACTGGCAGTCTGGGTAACGGTCGCAGGCGTGAAAAACCTTACCAAATCGAGACTTACGCTGCAGCAGATGTCCTTTACCGCATTGCGGACAACCGAGGCTGGTTTGTTCGGGTTTATCGATGACTTCAATATGGTCACATTCGGGATACTCGCTGCACCCGATAAACATCCCATAACGCCCCTGACGTAGCACCAACGTTGCCCCACATTTAGGACACAACTGCCCATCCAGAATTTTCACAATATGGCCATCGGCCTGTGATTTCAGAGGCCGGATATACTCGCACTGTGGATAGGATGAACAACTGAGAAAAGGGCCGTGGCGACCACTACGGATCACCAGGTCGGCCCCGCATTCCGGACAGGATTCATTTTGCTTCTCAACAAAAAGTGCTGTTTTTGTCATATGTTACGTTCTACCTGTTATCTCTTAATGCAGATAACCTTCATTAACTTCAAATAACAGCTCTTCCATTTGCTGATATGCACTTTCATATCCGGGAATATTAAAGAGAACCATCAGCACCACCCACTTCAGATCCTCAAGATCGAATTCTTCAGTGTCCAGAGCCATAACACGATCGATAACCATTTCCCGGGTATCGAAGTTTAAAACCTTAATCTGTTCTAGAAACAACAAAAAGCCACGACAACTGCTATCTAACCGACTCGTTTCCTCATCGGTATAAACACGTAATGCTGAAGGATCTGAATCCAGCATATAAGATGGGGTTCCACCCTCTTGCATATCCGCAAGTTTTTCAAGCCAATTCAGCGCATTGTGAATATCAGCCCGGTGAAAACCAGCCTCGGTCAAGTCATCCGTTAACCTATCCTCGTCAACATTCATCTCCGCTTCGTTGTGAATGTAAGTTTCAAATAAGTACATTAGTACGTCGAACATGGCTTGCCCTCTTAATTCGGACATAGCCGCCGGATACAGCTGCGATCCATCCTGCTAACTCCAGCTCGAGTAGTTTACCTACCACTTCTGGCACAGGTTGGCCGGCACGTTCGGCGACGACGTCAACAGATGTCACCTCATATTCTACGTTAGCCAACACATCAGCAAATGGCAATTCAACTTCGCATTCTTGTGCACAAATAATCGCCTCTGACGCCTTTGGTGGCTTATCACGGGGTGCTTTTGGCCGTTCGGGGATTGGCAGAGTCGGAAACCAGGTTAAGCCGCTGCCAATATGCTCGGCAATATCGTTAGGTTCAGTAACCAGGTAAGCGCCCTGTTGGATAAGCCAGTGGGTTCCTTCTGACGTCGGGCTGCCTAGTGGCCCGGGCAAAGCAAAAACCTCTCTTCCCTGTTCAAGTGCATAACGGGCGGTGATCAACGACCCGCTACGCAACGTTGCTTCAACAACCAGAACACCTGCGCTGAGACCGCTGATAATGCGGTTCCGGCGCGGAAAGTTGGCCGCTAATGGCGGCGCCGTCACCAGATGCTCAGAAATCAGCGCCCCACCTTGCTCAAGAATACTGTCGGCTAACATCGAATGACGGGATGGATAACGCTTCATCAGCCCGCTGCCGAGAACAGCGATAGTCTTTCCCTGAGCCTCCAGTGTGGCTTTATGGCTTATTCCATCAATTCCCATCGCAAGCCCGCTCGTCACTGTAAAGCCGCTGCTTACCAGCCCGCGGGCAAAAACCTGCGCATATTGCTCACCGTAATGGGTGTAATGGCGACTCCCTACCATTGCTATTTGCGGGGACAACAGTAAATCCGGGCTTCCCTCGACGAACAAGATCAATGGCGGAGACGGAATCTGCGCTAACAAAAGCGGGTAGAGCGCGCAGCTGAAAGTGACAAGATGCCGGTTATCTCCTTCCAGCCACGTCAGCGACGAGAATAACCATTGCTGATTGATATTCCTGAAATCTTCTATTTGCCCAGCAGTTAGACCGCATGAGAACAACTCTGAAGGACAGTATTGCCCTCGGTGGAATAGTGCCTGGATAATGGCTTCTGCTCGGCCAGCATCAAGGCGCCTGACGGCTGATAAACGTATCCATACTTCTTGTAATGTCATTATCCTGCCTCTGCTCAATGCCTTTCGACGAAGGATTCAATTGGCAGAGGATGCTGTCAATCGGAGCAGGAAATGTCTAGAATAGAGTCTATATATCTTCAATCAATTGAATAAAGATCCAGAAAAATATGTCCGTATTACAGATATTACATTTCCCAGACGAGCGGCTTCGCATTACTGCAAAACCGGTCAAAGAAGTTAACGCCGAAATTCAGCAGATCGTGGATGATATGTTTGAAACCATGTATGCAGAAGAAGGCATTGGCCTGGCTGCAACTCAGGTAGACATTCATCAACGAATTATCGTTATCGATGTCTCTGAAAATCGCGACGAACGCCTGGTTCTCATCAATCCGGAGCTGCTGGAAAAAAGCGGCGAAACCGGTATTGAAGAAGGTTGCCTGTCGATCCCAGATCAACGTGCGCTGGTGCCACGTGCTGAAAAAGTGAAAGTCCGCGCTCTGGACCGTGAGGGTAAAACCTTCGAGCTGGAAGCTGATGACTTACTGGCGATTTGCATCCAGCATGAAATGGATCATCTGGTGGGTAAATTATTCGTGGATTACTTGTCGCCACTGAAACGTCAGCGTATTCGCCAGAAAATGGAAAAAATGGCCAAGCTGAACGCGCGGGCTGACTAATATTCGAGTAACACAGGACACTGCTTTGCGGATCATATTTGCCGGTACACCAGACTTCGCAGCGCGTCATCTTGACGCGCTTCTGTCATCAGAACATCAGGTTGTGGGTGTATTTACCCAACCCGACCGCCCGGCCGGCCGTGGTAATAAGCTGAGTGCAAGCCCGGTAAAAACGCTGGCGCTTGCTCATGATATTCCCGTGTTTCAGCCGAAATCTTTACGCCCTGAAGAAAACCAGTCATTAGTGTCCGATTTAGCAGCTGATGTCATGGTCGTCGTGGCTTATGGCCTGATTTTGCCTAAATCTGTACTGGAAATGCCTAAACTGGGTTGCATTAACGTGCACGGTTCCCTTTTACCGCGCTGGCGCGGTGCCGCACCAATTCAGCGTTCCCTGTGGGCGGGCGATGCCAAAACCGGTATCACCATCATGCAGATGGATGTGGGTCTGGATACCGGCGACATGCTGCATAAAGTGGAATGCGATATTCTTCCGCAAGATACCAGCGCATCTCTGTACAACAAACTGGCTGAACTCGGTCCGGAAGGCATGCTTGAAACCCTCGGGCAACTGGCGAAAGGAACGGCTCAACCAGAAGTTCAGAACGAAGAACTTGTTACATACGCTGAAAAGCTGAGTAAAGAGGAGGCCCGTTTAGATTGGATGCTTTCCGCTGATCAGCTTGAACGCTGCGTCCGTGCATTTAATCCGTGGCCAGTCAGCTTCTTTATGATTGATGACCAACCCGTTAAAGTCTGGTCAGCTGAAAGTTTGCCTGCAAGCCATAGCACCCTGCCCGGCACCATTGTTTCTGCAGATAAAAAGGGGATCCAGGTTGCTACGTCTGACGGCATTCTGAATATCACCCAACTGCAACCTTCAGGTAAAAAAGCAATGTCCGCACAGGACTTGCTGAACTCTCGTCGTGAATGGTTTATCGAAGGCTCTCGTTTAGCCTGACCCTTCCGACTACGCCCGATATTTCGTCGGGCCTTATCTTTCTGATAATGCTGATCCATTCAGCCATTTGAACAATGAAAACAGCCTATAATCTTCGTAGTATTGCAGCTCAGGCCATCAGCCAGGTCTTAGACAAAGGTCTGTCTTTGTCGACGGTCCTTCCTGGTCTGCAGAAAAATATTTCAGATAAAGATCGCGGATTGTTGCAGGAATTATGTTTCGGCACACTGAGGGTATTGCCTCAGCTCGAATGGTGCCTGCAACAACTCATGGCAAAACCGTTGACGGGAAAGCAACGGACACTGCATTACTTACTGATGGTTGGCCTGTATCAGCTGATTCATACGCGTATTCCCGCTCATGCGGTGTTGGCAGAAACCGTTGATGGTGCGGTGGCTCTTAAGCGCCCACAATTAAAAGGCCTGATTAATGGCGTTCTCCGGCAGTTTCAGCGTCAGCAGGAAGAATTGCTGCAACGTATGGCCAATAATGACAGCCGCTATCTCCATCCGAGCTGGCTTCTTAATCGACTGAAGAAAGCCTATCCCGATGCCTGGGAAAGCATTGTGGATGCGAATAATCAAAGACCACCTATGTGGCTACGTGTAAACCGCATGCACAATACCCGCGACGCTTATCTTCAATTGTTGAATGAAGCTCAGATCGAAGCAGTTTCACATCCCGAATATTCGGATGCATTACGTCTGATCACACCCTGTCAGGTCACTTTGCTCCCTGGATTTGCAGAAGGATGGGTCACGGTGCAAGACGCTTCGGCACAAGGCAGCGTTGATCTGCTTGATCCGCAGGATGGCGAGATGATCCTCGATCTCTGCTGCGCGCCCGGCGGCAAAACAACCCATATACTGGAAGCTGCGCCAAAATCCCATGTGCTGGCTGTGGATGTGGATGAACAGCGTCTGAAGCGTGTTCATGAGAATCTGCAGCGTCTGAATCTCAGTGCTGAAGTGAAACAAGGCGATGGCCGCGAGCCGCAGGCCTGGGCTGGCGAGCGTATCTTTGACCGCATTCTGTTGGACGCGCCGTGTTCGGCGACCGGCGTTATCCGCAGACATCCCGATATAAAATGGCTCCGCAGAGACAGCGATATAGCTGAGCTTGCGGGTTTGCAAAAAGAGATCCTCGAAGCAATCTGGCCACGCCTCAAAAGCAAAGGCGTAATGGTTTACGCAACGTGCTCAGTTTTGCCCGAAGAAAATTGTCTGCAAATAGCGGAATTCCTGAACTCTCACCCGGATGCGACGCTGGTTGAGACCGGAACAATGGAAAAACCTGGCAGACAAAACCTTCCGCACGCCGAAGACGGCGATGGCTTCTATTACGCTAAACTGATCAAAAGCTGATTGTTTAGTCTTACTCAGGCTGAAATCTTCGAAGCCAAGCAGAGAGTCATATGAAAATAATAATTCTCGGTGCCGGACAGGTTGGCGGAACACTCGCTGAAAATCTGGTGGGTGAAAACAACGACATTACCGTTGTCGATACCAACACCGTCCGGTTACGTCAGCTTCAGGACAAATTTGACCTGCGCGTTGTGCAGGGGCACGGTTCTCATCCGCGCGTACTACGTGAAGCCGGCGCCGAAGATGCCGATATGTTGGTAGCAGTGACCAATTCTGACGAGACCAACATGGTAGCGTGTCAGATTGCGTATTCACTTTTCAATACGCCAAACCGCATTGCGCGTATTCGTTCCACGGAATACATCCGTGAGTCCGAAAAGCTTTTCCATCCTGAAGCTGTACCAATTGACCACCTGATCTCCCCTGAGCAATTAGTTACTGATTACATCTACAAATTAATCGAGTACCCGGGCGCATTGCAGGTTGTTAACTTTGCAGAAGGGAAAGTGAGTATTGCAGCAGTGAAAGCCTATTATGGCGGTCCGTTGGTGGGTAACGCGCTTTCCTCAATGCGCGAACATATGCCGCATATCGAAACCCGCGTTGCGGCGATTTTCCGTCAGGATCGTCCAATCCGTCCGCAGGGTTCAACCATTATTGAAGCAGGCGACGAAGTATTCTTTGTGGCCGCCTCTCAGCACATCCGTGCGGTAATGAGCGAACTCCAACGATTGGAAAAACCCTACAAGCGGATCATGATCGTCGGTGGCGGTAACGTTGGTGCTGGTCTGGCCCAACGTCTCGAGAAGAATTACAGTGTAAAACTGATTGAACGAGATCAGCAGCGGGCTGCCGAACTCGCGGAGCTGTTACAGGATACAATTGTTTTCTATGGCGATGCTTCTGACCAAGAGCTGTTAGCAGAAGAACATATAGAACAAGTCGATGTGTTCATAGCGCTCACCAATGATGATGAAGCAAATATCATGTCTGCGATGCTGGCAAAGCGCATGGGGGCCAAAAAAGCGATGGTTCTCATTCAGCGCAGTGCGTACGTAGATTTGGTGCAAGGCAGCGTGATTGATATTGCGATTTCACCTCAACAGGCAACGATTTCTGCACTGCTTGGGCACGTTAGAAAAGCAGATATTGTCAGTGTTTCGTCGTTACGCCGTGGTGTAGCCGAAGCTATAGAGGCGATTGCGCATGGCGATGAGACAACATCTAAAGTCGTCGGTCGTACTGTAGAACAAATAAAATTACCGCCTGGTACCACGATTGGCGCTATCGTGCGCGGGAATGATGTGATTATTGCTAATGGCAACAGTAGGATCCAGCAAGGTGATCATGTGGTGATGTTCATTACAGATAAAAAATTTGTCAGGGATGTGGAACGCCTTTTCCAGCCGAGCCCGTTCTTCTTATAAATTGACGAGGTGCCGGTAATATTTGGCGCTATACAGGATTCAGTAGAGAACTTTTGTAGCAAAGACGCGACATATGGTCTTTACTTTGTTGGACATATTTGATGAATTTGCCAAGGAGTATTTTATGAGTTTTATGAAAGAGTTTCGTGAATTTGCCATGCGCGGCAATGTCGTCGATCTGGCCGTCGGTGTCATCATTGGTGCAGCCTTCGGCAAGATAGTGTCATCATTTGTTGCTGATATTATTATGCCACCGTTAGGTCTGCTGATTGGTGGTGTCGATTTCAAGCAATTCGCTGTTGTACTCAGAGATGCGCAGGGAACAGTACCCGCGGTCGTAATGCATTACGGCGTATTTATCCAAAATATCTTTGATTTCGTCATTGTTGCTTTAGCTATCTTCTGCGCGATTACCCTGATGAACAAAATGCGTCGCAAACAGGAAGATATACCAGCAGCACCGCCAAAACCTACTGCGGAAGAAACTTTATTGGCAGAAATTCGTGATTTGCTGAAAGAGCAACAGACACCGAGATTGTAACAAAAAAGAAAGTTGCTTTTGCTTAGAATTTTTGAAGGGCAGTGTTGAATACTCGATTAAACACTCAACACTGCCCTCCAGATAACTCCCCTTGCCATTTTTCTCTTTTCTACGATAACTTCCCTTACCTTTCTGATTCTTCTCGATACGCTGCTTAAACAGTGGGTCATGAAGAAGAGCCTGCAAAGCATTATCCTGAATGGTCCCTTTTTGGTGCTTATAGTGAGCCATAGATACCTCGGTTTATAAGAATGCAAATTGGATAAAACGCCAGCGGATCATACTGCGTTTAATTTCCAATCTGTAGCACTTTTCAAAACGCTTGAACGAGTCAGACCACTTTTCCGGCTCCATCTTCGAGCGCCCCCAAAATTGAGCAACTTTCACTGGTGTGAGCAGAGCCACAGCATGCAGCACTCAATCTTTTCAATGATTCGCGCATCTGAGTGAGCTCTTGCAGTTTCAGTTCGACCTCAGCAAGACGTTCATCAACGATAGACTTCGATTCCTGACAAGTATGATGAAGGGGATCAACACGAATCGAGAGCAGCTCTTTTATTGCTTCAAGCGTAAACCCGGTGGATTTAGCATACCGTATAAAACGCAAGCGTTGTAAGTCGCTCTCGTTATATTGGCGATACCCGGAAGGATTTCGTAGTCCTGTAGCCATCATTTCCTGTTTTTCATAATAGCGAACAGTATCTGTCGAGACACCCGCCAAAGCAGCCAGCTCACCAATTTTATACATGATCATTTACCTCTAAATTAATCCTTCAACGCTTCTTTGTAACGGCCATTGAGGAAGTCAATATTCATACCCGCCTGCTGCAAACGTAGATAGAGGACTTTGAGACGTCAAATTTTAGGCGTAAAAAAACCGGGCAAAGCCCGGCTTTTTCATGCATCTACAGATTATTCAGCAGTTGCTACTTCTGCTTGTGACTCTGCACGATCAACGAGCTCGATGTAAGCCATCGGCGCATTGTCGCCTGCACGGAAACCACACTTCAGAATGCGAGTGTAACCACCGGCACGGCTCGCGAAACGCGGGCCCAGTTCATTAAACAGTTTTGCCACGATCTCGTTATCACGAGTACGGGCGAATGCCAGACGACGATTTGCAACGTTGTCGGTCTTGGCAAGAGTAATCAGCGGCTCAACAACGCGACGCAGCTCTTTCGCTTTCGGCAGGGTCGTCTTGATTATTTCATGACGAACCAAAGAGCCGGCCATGTTACGGAACATAGCCTGTCGGTGGCTGCTGTTACGGTTCAGTTGACGACCACTCTTACGATGGCGCATGACCTTATCCTTCTCAGTAAAACCTTAACCTGTGATCCGGTTACTCGTCAGCAATACTTGCTGGTGGCCAGTTTTCCAGGCGCATGCCCAGAGACAAACCACGGGACGCAAGTACGTCTTTGATCTCAGTAAGAGATTTTTTACCCAGGTTAGGTGTTTTAAGTAACTCAACCTCGGTACGCTGTACCAGATCACCGATGTAGTGGATTGCTTCTGCTTTAAGGCAGTTAGCAGAGCGGACAGTCAATTCCAGATCGTCAACAGGGCGCAGCAGGATTGGATCGAATTCCGGCTTCTCTTCTTTGACTTCCGGTTGACGTACATCACGTAAATCAACGAAAGCTTCAAGTTGTTCAGCAAGAATGGTTGCCGCACGACGGATCGCCTCTTCAGGATCGATCGTACCGTTGGTTTCCATTTCGATAACCAGCTTGTCCAAATCAGTCCGCTGTTCTACACGCGCTGCTTCAACATTGTAGGCAATTCGCTCTACAGGGCTGTAGCATGCATCTACTAACAGACGACCAATTGGGCGCTCATCTTCTTCCGAATGAATTCGGGCAGACGCCGGCACATAACCACGACCGCGCTGAACTTTGATACGCATGCTAATAGCAGCGTTCTCATCGGTCAGGTGGCAGATGACATGTTGCGGCTTGACGATTTCGACATCACCATCATGGGTAATGTCGGCTGCAGTCACAGGGCCAATGCCAGACTTATTCAGGGTAAGAATAACTTCATCTTTCCCTTGAACTCTCACCGCCAGCCCTTTCAGGTTGAGCAGGATCTCCAGGATATCTTCCTGTACGCCTTCTTTGGTGCTGTACTCATGCAGTACACCATCAATCTCAACCTCGGTCACCGCGCAACCCGGCATGGATGAAAGCAGAATACGGCGCAGTGCGTTGCCTAAAGTATGGCCAAAGCCACGTTCTAAAGGCTCAAGGGTCACCTTGGCGTGCGTCGAACTGACTTGCTCGATATCTACCAGGCGCGGTTTTAGAAACTCTGTCACAGAACCCTGCATTGTGTCCTCTCTTTGGTACTAAGCTTTACTTGGAGTAAAGCTCGACGATCAGGTGTTCGTTAATGTCGGAAGACAGATCAGTACGTTCAGGCATACGCTTGAACACACCTTCCATCTTAGCAGCATCAACTTCAAGCCAAGTCGGCTTTTCACGCTGTTCAGCCAACTCCAAAGCGGCCTTCACGCGAGATTGCTTTTTAGCTTTCTCTCGGATGCTGACAACGTCATTCGGAGATACCTGATAAGAAGCGATGTTAACAACGCGACCGTTTACCATGATAGCTTTGTGGCTAACTAACTGGCGCGATTCCGCACGAGTAGCGCCGAAGCCCATACGATAAACAACGTTGTCCAAACGACCTTCAAGCAGTTGCAACAGGTTTGCACCGGTGTTGCCTTTCAGGCGTGCTGCTTCTTTATAATAGTTACGGAACTGGCGCTCCAGAACACCGTAGATACGGCGAACTTTTTGCTTTTCACGTAACTGTACACCATAGTCAGACAGACGCGGTTTACGCGCACCATGCTGACCAGGAGCTTGTTCAATTTTACACTTGGTATCGATCGCGCGAACGCCAGATTTAAGGAATAAATCTGTGCCCTCACGACGGCTAAGCTTGAGCTTAGGACCCAAATATCTTGCCATTTTCTCTCTCCAACAAACCTAAAAAAGCAGCGTTATACGCGGCGCTTTTTCGGCGGACGACAACCGTTATGAGGGATAGGAGTCACATCAGTAATATTAGTGATGCGGAAACCAGCCGCGTTTAATGCGCGGATAGTAGACTCACGACCAGGACCAGGTCCTTTAACCATAACTTCCAGATTCTTGATACCGTATTCTTTCACTGCGTCAGCGCAGCGCTCTGCTGCAACCTGAGCTGCGAACGGAGTGGATTTACGAGAACCACGGAAACCGGAACCACCAGCTGTTGCCCAACCCAAAGCATTACCCTGACGATCGGTAATGGTGACAATGGTGTTGTTGAAAGAAGCATGGATATGAGCCACGCCGTCAGAGACTTGTTTTCTTACACGTTTACGTGTACGAACAGGTGCCTTTGCCATTTATTCAATCACCCCGATTATTTCTTGATCGGTTTACGCGGACCCTTACGGGTACGTGCGTTAGTCTTGGTACGCTGACCGCGTACTGGAAGACCACGACGATGACGCAAACCACGATAAGTCCCAAGGTCCATAAGACGCTTGATGCTCAGGGTGACTTCACGACGCAGATCACCTTCAACAATGAACTTGGCAACTTCGTCACGCAGTTTTTCGATTTGCTCTTCAGACAGCTCACTGATCTTAACATTTTCAGCAATACCGGATGCAGCACAGATAGACTGTGAGCGGGTCTTGCCGATGCCGTAGATCGAAGTTAATGCGATCACGGTATGTTTCTGATCAGGAATGTTAATGCCTGCTATACGGGCCACTATGCACTCCTACTATTTATATACGGCAATACCATTCTGAAAAGCCCGTTTTCAGGATACTCAAATAGTATTGCTGCTTACATACAAAAGATTGGCTGGCTAATCTAGCCAGCTCAACCCAACTTTGCAAGAAAAATATGCGAGATAATCAGCCTTGACGCTGTTTATGCTTCGGTTCTGCGCTGCAGATTACGCGAACGATACCGTTACGCTTAACAATTTTGCAGTTACGACATAATTTCTTGACGGAAGCACGAACTTTCATTTTTACTCTCCGTAACTTCGCAAACGCACCAGATTAGCGGTTATAGCCTTTCAGGTTTGCTTTCTTCAATGCAGACTCGTACTGACTTGACATCATCAGAGTTTGCACTTGAGCCATAAAGTCCATAATGACAACGACTACGATTAGTAGTGAAGTACCACCAAAGTAGAATGGAACTTTCATCGCGTCACGCATGAACTCCGGGATAAGGCAGATGAAAGTAATATACATCGCACCAATTAAGGTTAAACGAGTCATTACTTTATCGATGTACTTCGCCGTTTGCTCTCCCGGACGAATTCCTGGTACAAATGCACCGGACTTCTTCAGGTTATCTGCTGTCTCACGCGGGTTGAACACCAACGCAGTATAAAAGAAACAGAAGAAGATGATTGCAGTCGCATAGAGTAACACATAAAGCGGTTGTCCAGGCTGCAAATACAGCGAAATCGTAGTCAGCCAGTTCCAACCAGTTCCGCCCCCGAACCATGATGCAATCGTGGCAGGGAACAGAATAATGCTGGAAGCAAAGATTGCTGGGATAACCCCGGCCATATTCACTTTCAACGGTAAGTGCGTGCTCTGTGCTGCATAGACACGACGACCTTGTTGACGCTTAGCGTAGTTAACGACGATACGACGCTGACCACGTTCGACAAAGACAACAAAGAAAGTCACTGCAAACACTAAAACTGCAACCAACAGCAACAGGAGGAAGTGCAGGTCGCCTTGCCGAGCTTGTTCGATAGTATGGGCGATTGCTGGCGGGAGACCCGCTACGATACCGGCGAAAATAATGATCGAAATACCGTTACCGATACCTCGTTCAGTAATTTGTTCACCCAGCCACATCAGGAACATTGTCCCGGTAACCAGACTCACAACAGCAGTAAAGTAGAATGCGAAGCCTGGATTTAACACCAGGCCTTGCATACCAGGCATGTTCGGCAAACCGGTAGCAATACCGATCGACTGGAACACTGCCAATACCAGCGTACCGTAACGGGTGTACTGGCTAATCTTACGACGGCCAGCCTCCCCTTCTTTCTTTATTTCCGCTAACGCTGGATGAACCACCGTTAACAACTGGATAATGATCGATGCCGAAATGTACGGCATGATCCCCAGAGCAAAGATTGAAGCACGGCTGAGAGCACCACCAGAGAACATGTTAAACATTTCAATGATGGTGCCTCTTTGCTGCTCGAGCAATTTGGCAAGTACAGTGGCATCAATACCAGGGATCGGAATAAAAGAGCCGATACGGAAAACGATCAGCGCACCGATAACAAACAAAAGTCTGCGCTTCAGTTCGCCTAGTCCACCCTTGGCACTTTGAAAATCTAATCCCGGTTGCTTAGCCATCTGCTACTTATTCCTCAATTTTACCGCCAGCAGCTTCGATAGCAACACGAGCGCCTTTGGTGACACGCAAACCACGCAGAGTTACCGCACGACCAACTTCGCCTGAAAGGATTACTTTCGCGAACTCGATCTGGATACCAACTACGTTAGCGGCTTTCAGCGCGTTCAGGTCGATCACGTCGCCTTCCACCAGAGCCAGCTCAGACAGACGAACTTCTGCCGTGATCATTGCTTTGCGGGAGGTGAAGCCGAATTTCGGCAAACGACGATATAAAGGCATCTGACCACCTTCAAAACCGCGACGTACGCCACCGCCAGAACGTGAGTTCTGACCTTTGTGACCACGACCACCGGTTTTACCCAGGCCAGAACCAATACCACGACCTACACGCCTTGGCGCTTGTTTGGCACCATCAGCCGGAGACAGAGTATTTAAACGCATCTCTTACTCCTCAACCTTAACCATGTAGGAAACCAGGTTGATCATACCGCGTACAGCAGGAGTATCCTCGCGCTCTACGGTGTGACCAATACGACGCAGACCCAGACCAACCAGAGTAGCTTTATGCTTAGGCAGGCGGCCAATTGAACTGCGAGTTTGTGTAACTTTAATAGTCTTTGCCATGGTTAATTACCCCAGAATTTCTTCAACGGATTTACCACGCTTGGCAGCGACCATTTGTGGGGATTTCATATTTGCCAGAGCATCAATAGTTGCACGAACCACGTTAATCGGGTTTGTAGAACCATAGGCTTTAGCCAATACGTTATGTACCCCTGCAACTTCCAGGACGGCGCGCATTGCACCACCGGCGATGATACCGGTACCTTCGGAAGCCGGCTGCATGAACACACGGGAACCCGTATGAGCACCTTTAACAGGATGCTGCAGGGTGCCGCTATTCAGCGCGACATTCAACATGTTGCGACGGGCTTTTTCCATCGCTTTCTGGATCGCTGCCGGAACTTCGCGTGCTTTGCCGTAGCCAAAACCAACGCGACCGTTACCATCACCAACTACTGTCAGTGCGGTAAAGCTGAAGATACGGCCACCTTTTACGGTTTTAGATACGCGGTTTACCGCGATCAGCTTTTCCTGCAGTTCGCCAGCTTGTTTTTCGATGTGAGCCATCTTAAACCTCTTCCTTAGAACTGAAGGCCAGCTTCACGGGCAGCATCTGCCAGTGCCTGGACTCGACCATGATATTGGAAACCGGAACGGTCAAAGGATACTTTCGTGATCCCTTTTTCCAATGCGCGTTCTGCGATAGCTTTACCTACAGCAGTGGCAGCATCTTTGTTGCCGGTATACTTCAGTTGCTCAGTGATAGTTTTTTCTACAGTAGATGCAGCAACTATGACTTCAGAACCGTTTGGTGCGATGACCTGTGCGTAAATATGACGCGGGGTACGATGTACCACCAGACGAGTCGCACCCAATTCTTTGAGCTTGCGGCGTGCGCGGGTCGCACGACGGATACGAGCAGATTTCTTATCCATAGTGTTACCTTACTTCTTCTTAGCCTCTTTGGTACGCACGACTTCGTCGGCGTAACGGACACCCTTGCCTTTATAAGGCTCAGGACGACGGTAGGCACGTAAATCCGCAGCAACCTGACCAATTACCTGCTTATCAGCGCCTTTCAGCACGATTTCAGTTTGGGTCGGACATTCTGCAGTAATGCCTTCCGGCAGTTGATGATCGACCGGGTGAGAAAAGCCTAAGGCTAAATTCACCACGTTGCCTTTAACAGCAGCACGATAACCAACACCTACCAGTTGAAGCTTTTTAATGAAGCCGTCGGTAACACCTACAACCATAGAGTTTAACAGTGCACGAGTGGTACCCGCTTGGGCCCAACCGTCTACAGCGCCTTCGCGTGGAGCGAAAGTCAGTGTATTTTCTTCCTGTTTAACAACTACAGCGTCATGGATAGTACGTGACAGCTCGCCGTTTTTACCCTTAATCGAAATAACCTGACCGTTGAGTTTAACCTCTACGCCGGCAGGAATGACGACGGGTGCTTTTGCAACACGAGACATTCTTTCCTCCCAATTAAGCTACGTAGCAGATAATCTCGCCACCAAGACCAGCCTGGCGAGCTGCACGATCGGTCATAACACCTTTAGAGGTAGAAATAACAGCAATACCCATACCCGCCATAACTTTAGGCAGCTCATCTTTTTTCTTGTAGATGCGCAGACCTGGACGGCTGATACGTTGAATGCTTTCTACCACCGGGCTGCCCTGGAAGTACTTAAGTACTAATTCCAGTTCAGGTTTGGCGTCGCCTTCGATTTTAAATTCTTCAATATAGCCTTCTTCCTTCAGCACGTTGGCAATAGCCACTTTCAGCTTGGAGGAAGGCATGGTGACCGCAACTTTGTTCGCGGCTTGACCGTTACGGATACGGGTCAGCATATCCGCGATCGGATCTTGCATGCTCATCTGTCTTTACTCCCGTGATTCAATTGGTGACAATTACCAGCTAGCCTTTTTAAGACCCGGAATTTCACCGCGCATAGCGGCTTCACGGACCTTAATACGGCTCAACCCGAACTTCCGCAGGAAAGCATGCGGACGACCAGTTTGACGGCAGCGGTTACGCTGACGAGACGGGCTGGAATCACGCGGCAGAGACTGCAGCTTAAGAACTGCATCCCAACGATCTTCGTCGGATGAGTTCACACCAGAGATAATAGCTTTCAATTCCTCGCGTTTAGCGCGGTATTTATCAGCCAGTTTTACGCGAACGACTTCGCGTGCTTTCATGGATTGCTTAGCCATTAGTAACCCTGCCTTACTTGCGGAACGGGAAGTTAAAGGCTGTCAGCAATGCACGGCCTTCATCATCGGATTTCGCAGTAGTGGTGATAGTAATATCTAAACCACGAACGCGATCGACTTTATCATAATCGATTTCCGGGAAGATGATCTGTTCACGCACGCCCATGCTGTAGTTACCACGACCATCGAAAGACTTAGCAGACAAGCCGCGGAAGTCACGAATACGTGGAACAGCAATAGAGACCAGACGCTCAAAGAACTCCCACATGCGTTCGCCGCGGAGGGTTACTTTACAGCCGATCGGATAGCCCTGACGGATTTTGAAGCCTGCAACTGATTTGCGTGCTTTGGTGATCAGCGGTTTTTGACCGGAGATTGCTGCCAGGTCAGCTGCTGCGTTATCCAGCAGTTTCTTGTCAGCGATCGCTTCACCAACACCCATGTTCAGGGTGATCTTCTCGACCCGAGGGACTTGCATGACAGAATTGTAACCAAACTCAGCCATGAGTTTTTTTACGACATCGTCTTTGTAGTAATCATGCAGTTTCGCCATCGTACTACTCCAAATTACTTGATAGTTACGCTGTTAGATTTGAAGAAACGGACTTTTTTGCCGTCTTCGAATCTAAAGCCTACACGGTCCGCCTTGCCAGTAGCCGTGTTGAAGAGAGCAACGTTAGAAACCGGAATTGCAGCTTCTTTTTCAACGATGCCGCCTGGTTGATTCAGGGCCGGTACAGGCTTCTGATGTTTTTTAACCAGGTTGATACCTTCAACAATGACTTTGCCAGAAGTCAGGACATTTTTTACTTTACCGCGCTTACCTTTATCTTTACCGGTAAGCAGGATAACTTCGTCATCACGACGGATTTTCGCTGCCATGGTTCGCTCCTTAGAGTACTTCTGGTGCCAGAGAGATAATTTTCATGAACTTCTCATTACGCAGTTCACGAGTTACCGGCCCAAAAATACGCGTGCCGATTGGCTGCTCGCTGTTATTGTTTAAAATAACGCATGCATTACCATCGAAGCGAATGACAGAACCGTCCGGGCGACGAACACCCTTCTTGGTGCGCACCACTACCGCCTTCAGCACATCGCCTTTCTTCACCTTACCGCGAGGAATTGCTTCCTTGATGGTAATTTTGATGATGTCGCCGACGCCTGCGTAGCGACGGTGCGAGCCACCTAGAACCTTGATACACATTACGCGACGTGCACCGGAGTTGTCGGCCACGGTCAGCATAGTCTGTTCTTGGATCATGTTAGTGCTCCGCTAATGTCAACTACAACTTTAGGACCCAGGATAGGTCGTTAAGAAATCCCCACAATATGAGGGCGCGGCATTATAACACCGGTTCCCGATTATGGGTAGAAAAAATAAACGGCCCACGTACATGAGCCGTTTATTTATTTTTGAGAAGCGCTACTGTATTACAGAATCGCTTTCTCTACAACTCGAACCAAGGTCCAAGACTTAGTCTTAGACAGTGGACGGCATTCGCTGATTTCTACAACGTCGCCGATACCACATTCATTGTTCTCGTCATGTACGTGCAATTTGGTCGTACGTTTGATGAATTTACCGTAGATCGGGTGTTTCACCACACGTTCAATCGCAACAACGATGGATTTCTCCATTTTGTCACTGATTACGCGACCCTGCAGAGTACGGATCTTATCAGTCATTACGCACCCGCCTTTTCAGTCAGTAAAGTCTTCACACGTGCAACATCACGACGCACTTGTTTCAACAGGTGTGTTTGCTGCAACTGGCCACTTGCCGTTTGCATGCGCAGGTTAAACTGCTCACGCAAAAGGTTAAGAAGCTCAGTGTTCAGCTCTTCCACGCTTTTTTCGCGCAGCTCTTGTGCTTTCATTACATCACCGTCTTAGTTACAAAGGTGGTTTTGATAGGCAGTTTGGCTGCTGCCAGCTGGAAGGCCTCACGAGCTACCTCTTCAGGCACACCGTCCATTTCATACAGGACTTTACCAGGCTGAATCAAAGCAACCCAATACTCTACGTTGCCTTTACCTTTACCCATACGAACTTCAAGCGGTTTCTCGGTGATCGGTTTGTCCGGGAATACTCGGATCCAGATCTTACCTTGACGCTTAACTGCACGGGTCATCGCACGACGTGCTGCTTCAATTTGACGAGCAGTCAGACGACCACGGCCAACAGCTTTCAGACCGTAAGTGCCGAAGCTCACATCCGTACCTTGCGCAAGACCACGGTTACGGCCCTTGTGCACCTTACGGAATTTTGTACGCTTTGGTTGTAACATCAGCGACTCTCCTTACTTGCGGCCTTTACGCTGCTGCTTTTTAGGTTGAGCAGCCGGTTCCGGTTGTTCAACTGCAGCCATACCACCCAGGATCTCACCTTTGAAGATCCATACCTTAACGCCGATTACACCATAAGTGGTGTGCGCTTCAGATGTGTTGTAATCGATATCCGCACGCAGAGTGTGCAACGGAACACGACCTTCACGGTACCATTCGGTACGCGCGATTTCAGCACCGCCAAGACGGCCGCTTACTTCAACTTTGATACCTTTAGCGCCAAGACGCATTGCGTTCTGTACAGCACGCTTCATAGCACGACGGAACATAACGCGACGTTCCAGCTGTGAAGTGATACTGTCAGCAACCAATTTTGCGTCCAGTTCCGGTTTACGGATTTCGGCGATGTTAATCTGCGCAGGAACGCCAGCGATATCCGCTACGACCTTACGCAGTTTTTCGACATCTTCACCTTTCTTGCCGATAACGATGCCAGGGCGAGCAGTGTGAATAGTCACACGGATGCTCTTCGCTGGACGCTCGATAACGATGCGAGAAACGGAAGCTTTCGCCAATTCTTTAGTCAAGAACTGGCGAACTTTAAAGTCGCTGTCCAGGTTGTCAGCGAAATCTTTGGTATTTGCATACCAAGTAGAATTCCAAGGTTTGACAATACCTAGGCGAATACCATTAGGATGTACTTTCTGACCCATTGCTAGTCTCCAGAGTCTCAGCGATCGGACACAACCACAGTAATGTGGCTGGTGCGCTTCAGGATGCGATCTGCACGACCTTTAGCACGCGGCATAATGCGCTTCATGCTTGGGCCTTCGTCTACGAAAATTTTCGTGACTTTGAGATCATCGATGTCAGCGCCATCGTTGTGTTCTGCGTTAGCAATGGCAGACTCCAGCACCTTCTTAACCAGACCAGCAGCTTTCTTGTTGGTGTAGGCCAAAGTTTCCAGAGCTTGCGACACTTTCTTACCGCGGATCAGGTCAGCAACAAGGCGGACCTTCTGAGCAGAAGAACGAGCGTGGCGATGTTTAGCTATAGTTTCCATCTCTTCCTCCTACCTTAGCGCTTTTTAGCTTTTTTATCAGCCGCATGGCCGCGATAAGTACGAGTCGGCGCGAATTCACCCAGTTTGTGACCGACCATTTCATCGGAAACGAACACTGGTACGTGCTGACGACCATTATGGACAGCGATGGTCAAACCGATCATGTTAGGAAAGATCGTTGAACGACGGGACCAAGTGCGCAAAGGCTTCTTGTCACCGCTTTCCACCGCTTTCTCTACCTTCTTCAGCAAGTGCAGGTCAATAAAAGGACCTTTCTTGAGAGAACGTGGCATGGCTTATCCTCTAATTATTTTTTACTACGGCGACGTACAATGAATTTATCAGTACGCTTGTTGCTACGGGTCTTCTTACCTTTGGTTTGAACGCCCCACGGAGTTACCGGGTGCTTACCAAAGTTACGACCTTCACCACCACCGTGTGGGTGATCGACTGGGTTCATCGCAGTACCGCGAACGGTAGGACGAATACCACGCCAACGACTTGCACCTGCTTTACCCAGAACGCGAAGCATATGTTCAGAGTTACCGACTTCACCTAAGGTGGCGCGGCAATCAATCTGAACTTTACGCATTTCGCCAGAGCGCAGACGCAGAGTTACGTAGGAACCGTCACGAGCAACGATCTGAACGTAGGCACCGGCTGAACGAGCCATTTGCCCGCCTTTACCTGGTTTCATTTCTACGTTATGAACCGTTGAACCTACTGGGATGTTGCGCATAGGCAGGGCGTTACCTGTCTTGATTGCAGCATCAACGCCAGATTGGATCTGGTCACCCACTTTCAGGCCTTTCGGCGCCAGGATGTAACGGCGTTCGCCGTCTTTGTACAGAACCAGCGCGATATTCGCGGAACGGTTCGGATCGTACTCCAGACGCTCAACCACTGCAGCGATTCCATCTTTGTTGCGTTTGAAGTCAACAAGACGGTAATGCTGTTTGTGGCCACCACCGATATGACGGGTGGTGATACGGCCATTGTTGTTACGGCCACCGCTTTTGCTCAGTTTTTCAAGCAGCGGGGCAAAAGGTTTACCCTTATGCAGCTCAGGGTTAACCACTTTAACAACGTGGCGACGACCCGGAGATGTAGGTTTACATTTAACAATTGCCATTGTTTCTTACTCCTCCGACTTACTCAGCGCCGCTGATGAAGTCCAGATTCTGGCCTTCTTTCAGGGTGACGTAAGCTTTTTTCCAGTCGCTACGACGACCAACACGCTGACCCTGACGTTTCACTTTGCCTTTAACCAGCAAGGTGTTTACGTCTTCGACTTCGACTTCAAACAGCTTCGAAACCGCAGCTTTGATTTCTGCTTTAGTCGCGTCTTTGGCAACTTTGAGTACGATGGTGTTGTTCTTTTCCATCGCGGTAGAAGCTTTTTCAGAAACGTGCGGCGCTCGCAGCACTTTCAGCAGACGTTCTTCACGAATCATGCCAGCATCTCCTCAACTTGCTTCACAGCGTCAGCAGTCATAACCACTTTGTCGAAGGCGATCAGGCTTACTGGATCGATACCTGCAACATCGCGAACGTCAACCTTATACAGGTTACGTGCCGCCAAGAACAGATTCTCGTCGACTTCGCCAGTTACAATCAGCACGTCTTCCAGAGCCATGTCTTTCAGTTTCTGTGCCAGCAACTTAGTTTTAGGCGCTTCTACAGAGAACGTTTCGACAACGATCAGACGATCTTGACGTACCAATTCGGACAGGATGCTTTTCAGCGCGCCGCGGTACATCTTTTTGTTTACTTTTTGACTGTGGTCCTGTGGCTTTGCAGCGAAGGTTACACCACCGGAACGCCAGATTGGGCTCTTTACAGAACCTGCTCGCGCACGGCCAGTACCTTTCTGACGCCAAGGTTTTTTACCGGAACCAGTTACTTCAGCACGGGTCTTCTGAGCGCGAGTACCTTGACGGGCACCTGCTGCATAAGCAACAACGACCTGGTGTACCAGCGCTTCATTGAAATCACGCCCGAAGGTAGTTTCGGAAACAGTCAGCGCGCTTTGCGCGTCTTTCACTACTAATTCCATTCCTATCTCCTCGACGTTAAGCCTTAACAGCAGGTTTAACGATCAGGTTGCCACCGGTTGCACCCGGAACAGCACCCTTGACCAGTAGTAGGTTGCGCTCAGCATCAACGCGTACTACATCCAGGCTCTGAACGGTTACACGTTCGTTACCCAGTTGGCCTGCCATTTTCTTACCTTTGAACACTTTACCTGGAGTCTGGTTCTGACCGATTGAACCATGACCACGGTGTGCCAAGGAGTTACCATGGGTAGCATCTTGGGTACGGAAGTTCCAGCGCTTAACTGTGCCGGCAAAACCTTTACCTTTAGAAGTACCGGTAACATCGACTTTCTTAACGTCTGCGAAAATTTCAACGCTAATGTTCTGACCTGCAGTAAATTCTTCACCTTCTGCAAGGCGGAATTCCCACAGACCGCGGCCAGCTTCTACGCCAGCTTTAGCGAAGTGACCCGCTTCTGGTTTGGTTACACGGTTAGCTTTTTTGCTACCAGTAGTAACCTGCACAGCACGGTAACCATCGTTGTCCAGGTCTTTGACCTGAGTAACGCGGTTTGCTTCAATTTCGATAACGGTTACTGGGATAGAAACGCCATCTTCTGTGAAGATACGAGTCATGCCCACTTTCTTACCGACTAAACCAATCATTGTTTCAACCTCTCAATCGTCAATGACCCTGATTAACCCAGGCTGATCTGCACGTCTACACCAGCAGCCAGATCCAGACGCATCAGAGCATCAACGGTTTTCTCGGTTGGCTCAACGATGTCAACCAGACGCTTATGAGTACGAATTTCATACTGATCACGCGCATCTTTATTGACGTGCGGAGAAATCAGAATAGTAAAACGCTCTTTGCGGGTCGGCAGCGGGATTGGACCACGAACTTGCGCACCAGTGCGCTTCGCAGTCTCAACGATTTCCGCAGTTGATTGATCGATCAGACGATGATCAAACGCTTTCAGGCGGATACGGATTCTTTGGTTCTGCATGAGACCAGAGCTCCAATTATTTTAAACGTAAATGATTACTCCTCATACCCATTTCGATTGATGGGAGAGTGTAATCGTTCTTCACATAACCCCCATATCGGGAGTATTGTTGACCAGTGAGTTGCCTCATTGGCCAGCTGATTCTGATTGAATCAGGCTTACCAATATTAGGTAAGCCCGCGCATTATACGTAAACCGCCGGAATAAGCAACTACCAATGCTGACGATGTGCTTTTATTTTGCTCGCCACAGTCGTGACTGTGCATCCTCTCGAATCTGTTGTCCCCAGTAATTCATCCCGCCTATACCTTCCATTCAATTCATCATTTTCAAAATGTCATCACACTTAATATTGAATTCTCTCGCTGTGCCCGTATAGGCAATGCAACATCTTTATTCATTAGATTTGGCGATTTGAGCAAAGGAAAGTAAAAACATGGGGGCGACATGGCAAAGCCTGCTCGGAGGGCATGGGATTATTTCATACAGTTTTCAGGTTGGTTCTTTGGTTACGGGTCTGATTTTTGGCCGTTTTTTACATGCGGTCGTCTGGTACTATTGTCCCAAAGTGAGCTCAAAGACAGACTCATACCTCATTGCACAAATCTCAACATCTGCATGCTCTTACCCAAACTGCAAACACGTATTGTGTACCTGGCCAAGTATTCGCTTTTTTAATGGAGTGTTACTCAAGCGACGCTGCGATTGCTGTTATGAGCGAATCTCTTTGCACTACCCGCTGACAGAGGCAACTTGCGGATTGTTGTTCCTCAGCATCTCTTTAGTAGCGCCCTCCCTTGTGGACTTTATCCAAATCTGTGTGTTCGCATGGTTTCTTCTAGCCTTAAGCATGATCGATTACTTCACCCTTTTGTTACCGGATGCACTTACTCAACCGCTAATGTGGTCGGGATTGCTGATAAGCGTGTCTGGCTTTGGGATACCACTGGAATTTGCGGTGCTTGGCTCAATCTTTGGCTATCTGTCTTTGTGGGTACTTTATTGGGTATTTAGAATATTCACAGGCCAGGAAGGTATTGGGTTCGGCGATTTAAAATTGCTCGCAGCCATCGGAGCATGGGTGGGATTGGAAATGCTTCCGCTCGTCTGCACGTTAGCTGCATTTTCGGGGATTGTATTTTGGCTTAGTTGGAAAGTGGCTGGTCGGAGTGGTCAACTTATCCCATTTGGACCAGGGCTTTCATCTGCTGGCTTGTTTATCTACATCAGCCAGAAGAGTCATATGCTCTGGCTGATGTAATCTTTACGGGATCAGCTTTCAGACCTTACTGCGATTCATCTTTTAACTGAGACTGAATATAGTTTTGCAGGCCTATGCGGCCAATGAGTTCAATCTCTGTTTCCAGCCAGTCGATGTGATGTTCCTCATCGGCCAAAATCGTGATCATGATATCTCGGCTGACGTAATCATGAACGGAGTCAGCATATGCAATGGCTGCGCGTAGATCTTTCGCCCCTTCAAGCTCAAGAAGTAAATCTGACTTGAGCATCTCCTCAACATCTTCGCCAATGTTAAGCTTTCCGAGATCTTGCAGGTTTGGGATGCCTTCGAGGAAAAGAATTCGTTCAATGTAAATATCGGCATGTTTCATTTCGTCGATAGACTCATGATACTCGATACCATTCAGGCGCATTAAGCCCCAGTTTTTGAACATACGGGCATGCAGAAAATACTGATTAATCGCAACCAGTTCATTTCCAAGAAGTTTATTGAGGTGTGTAATGACTTTTTTATCGCCTTTCATAGGTAACTCCTCCGTTCCGGTATCTAAAGCGTAGATCCGGTACAGAGTAAGTCAAAAAAAAGGCACACTTTTTACTGAAGTATTTTTACGCGATGTTTTTGAACTCTGGAATTTGCTCTAATTCATCTTCCATTATCTGGCGTGCAGCCCGCACACATTTGCCACATTGACTTCCTACCGGAACAAAATTTCTGAGCTGTTGAAACGTTTGTGGCTGGTAACGCCGGACGGCTTGTCTGATCGTTTTATCACTGACTGAATTGCATAAACACACGTACATATAAACCACACTTCGTCTAAATCTTAGTCTTAATGTAAATAAGAATGGTTATTATTGCAAATGCTGTTTATGCACTTTTCCTCACGAATTTCGAACAATAAAAAAGGGTGCCGAAGCACCCTTTTTTTGCTCTTAATTATCAGCGATTAAGCGATAACTTTAGCAACAACACCAGCGCCTACAGTACGGCCGCCTTCACGGATTGCGAAACGCAAACCTTGGTCCATCGCGATTGGATGGATCAGGGTAACAACCATGTTGATGTTGTCACCAGGCATAACCATCTCAACGCCTTCTGGCAGTTCGATGGTACCGGTCACGTCAGTTGTACGGAAGTAGAACTGTGGACGGTAGCCTTTGAAGAACGGAGTATGACGGCCGCCTTCATCTTTGCTCAGGATATAAACTTCTGAGTCAAAGGTAGTGTGTGGTTTGATTGAGCCTGGTTTAGCCAGAACTTGACCACGTTCGATGTCTTCACGCTTAATACCACGCAGCAGAACACCAACGTTCTCACCAGCACGACCTTCGTCAAGCAGTTTGCGGAACATTTCAACGCCAGTACAAGTAGATTTCACGGTATCTTTGATACCAACGATTTCAACTTCTTCGCCGACTTTAACGATGCCGCGCTCTACACGACCGGTAACAACTGTACCACGGCCGGAGATGGAGAATACGTCTTCGATTGGCAGCAGGAACGGCAGGTCGATAGCACGTTCTGGTTCTGGGATGTAAGAATCCAGGAAACCAGCCAGTTCGATGATTTTAGCTTCCCACTCAGCTTCGCCTTCCAGTGCTTTCAGCGCTGAACCACGAACAACTGGGATATCGTCGCCTGGGAATTCGTACAGAGAAAGAAGTTCACGAACTTCCATTTCTACCAATTCCAGCAGCTCTTCGTCATCAACCATGTCGCATTTGTTCATGAATACGATCATGTATGGAACGCCAACCTGGCGACCCAGCAGGATGTGCTCACGGGTCTGAGGCATAGGGCCGTCAGTTGCAGCAACAACCAGAATTGCACCGTCCATCTGAGCAGCACCGGTGATCATGTTTTTCACATAGTCGGCGTGGCCTGGGCAGTCAACGTGCGCGTAGTGGCGGCTTGGGGTGTCATATTCAACGTGTGAAGTGTTGATGGTGATACCACGAGCTTTTTCTTCTGGTGCGTTATCGATCTGATCGAATGCGCGTGCAGAACCGCCGTAGGTTTTAGCCAGAACGGTAGTAATTGCTGCAGTCAGGGTAGTTTTACCGTGGTCAACGTGGCCGATAGTACCAACGTTAACGTGCGGTTTTGTACGTTCAAATTTTTCTTTAGACACGGCTATATTCCTTACTCTTGTGCTCTCCCTTCAAAGAGAGAGCACGGGATCATTGTGTTTAAACCAGTGGCTTATTTGCCACGAGCTTCAATAACGGCCAGGGCCACGTTATTCGGCGCATCATCATACTTCAGGAATTCCATGGAGTAAGATGCACGGCCTTTGGTCAGTGAACGCAGCTGAGTCGCATAACCGAACATTTCGGAAAGCGGAACTTCAGCGTGAATTTGAACGCCAGTAGCGTTAGATTCCTGACCTTTCAGCTGGCCACGGCGACGACTAAGGTCACCGATAACGTCACCCGTGTTCTCTTCCGGCGTTTCTACTTCAACCTTCATGATCGGCTCAAGCAGAACAGGTTTTGCTTTCTTAAAACCATCTTTAAAGGCAATAGAAGCAGCCAGTTTAAACGCCAACTCGGAGGAGTCAACGTCGTGGTAAGAACCGAAGTGCAGACGCACACCGAGATCTACTACTGGGTAACCCGCCAATGGACCAGACTTCAGCTGTTCCTGGATGCCTTTATCAATCGCAGAGATGAATTCACCAGGAATCACACCACCTTTGATTTCGTTGACAAACTCATACCCTTTCGGATTCGAGCCTGGCTCCAATGGATACATGTCGATCACAACATGACCATACTGACCGCGACCACCAGACTGCTTAGCGTGTTTACCTTCAACATCAGTAACTTTAGCGCGAATCGCTTCACGGTAAGCAACCTGCGGCTTACCGACGTTAGCTTCAACGTTAAACTCACGACGCATACGGTCAACAAGGATGTCCAGGTGAAGCTCACCCATACCTGCGATGATTGTCTGACCAGACTCTTCATCAGTCCAAACGCGGAATGATGGGTCTTCTTTCGCCAGACGTCCCAGAGCCAGACCCATTTTTTCCTGGTCAGCTTTGGTTTTTGGTTCTACTGCAACGGAGATTACCGGCTCAGGGAATTCCATGCGTTCCAGAATGATCACGTTATCCGGATCACACAGGGTGTCACCCGTAGTCACGTCTTTCAGACCGATCGCAGCAGCGATGTCGCCTGCACGAACTTCTTTAATTTCTTCACGCTTGTTAGCGTGCATCTGAACGATACGACCCAGACGTTCACGCTGAGATTTCACTGGGTTAAATACAGTGTCACCTGAGTTGACGAGACCGGAATAAACACGGAAGAACGTCAAGTTACCCACGAATGGGTCAGTAGCGATTTTGAACGCCAGAGCAGAGAACGGCTCTGCATCATCAGAATGGCGAACTGCCGGAGTATCTTTACCGTCATCCAACAAACCGTTGATAGCTTCAACGTCAGTTGGTGCTGGCAGATACTCAACAACCGCATCCAGCATTGCCTGTACGCCTTTGTTTTTAAACGCAGATCCACAGGTAACCAGGATAACTTCGTTACGCAATACGCGTGCACGAAGTGAGCTTTTGATCTCTTCTTCAGTCAGCTCTTCGCCACCAAAGAATTTCTCCATCAGCTCATCAGAGCCTTCAGCAGCGGCCTCAACCAGTTTCTGACGCCATTCTTCAGCCAGTTCTTGCATATCAGCCGGGATCTCTTCGTATTCGAAGGTCACGCCCTGATCGGCTTCGTTCCAGTTGATCGCTTTCATTTTCACCAGGTCAACAACACCGGTGAATTTCTCTTCCGCGCCGATTGCCAGTTGCAGAGGCACCGGAGTTGCGCCCAGACGTTTTTCAATCTGATCAACAACTTTCAGGAAGTTTGCACCCATACGGTCCATTTTGTTAACGAACGCGATACGTGGAACTTTATATTTGTTTGCCTGACGCCATACGGTCTCAGACTGTGGCTGAACACCACCAACAGCACAGTAAACCATTACCGCGCCATCAAGAACACGCATGGAACGTTCAACTTCGATGGTGAAGTCAACGTGCCCTGGGGTGTCGATGATGTTGATGTGGTGTGGTTCGAACTGCTTAGCCATACCTGACCAGAAACAGGTGGTCGCAGCGGACGTGATGGTAATACCACGTTCCTGCTCCTGCTCCATCCAGTCCATGGTGGCTGCGCCATCATGAACTTCACCGATTTTGTGGTTTACACCGGTGTAGAACAGAACACGTTCGGTAGTGGTTGTCTTACCGGCGTCGATGTGAGCACTGATACCAATGTTACGGTAGCGCTCAATGGGTGTTTTACGAGCCATTTGATTCCTCTATTACTAGGACGTTCAAGTTCGGTTAACCCAAGCGGGTTGGCTTCTTGAAGCGCCCGCTTGGTTAGCATAACTACTGCGAAGTGATTACCAGCGGTAGTGGGCGAACGCCTTGTTGGCTTCAGCCATACGGTGAACGTCTTCACGTTTCTTAACTGCAGTACCTTTGTTCTCTGCAGCATCAGAAAGTTCGTTCGCCAGGCGGAGAGCCATGGATTTATCACCGCGTTTACGAGCAGCTTCAACGATCCAACGCATTGCCAGGGCATTACGACGAACCGGACGGACTTCAACTGGAACCTGGTAAGTAGAACCACCTACGCGGCGGGACTTAACTTCGACAGTCGGACGAACGTTGTCCAGAGCGACTTCGAAAGCTTCCAGATGGCCTTTACCGCTACGTTGAGCCAGGGTCTCAAGAGCAGTGTAGACGATTGCTTCTGCAGTAGATTTTTTACCATCTACCATCAGAATGTTTACGAATTTCGCCAGAAGTTCGGATCCGAACTTAGGATCTGGCAGGATTTTACGTTGACCAATGACGCGACGACGTGGCATGGAAATACTCCGTTGTTAATTCAGGATTGTCCAAAACTCTAAGAGTTTATTTTGACAGTAAAGTGAAAATGTTTGGCCTTACTTAACGGAGAACCATTAAGACTTCGGCTTTTTAACGCCGTATTTAGAACGAGATTGCTTACGATCCTTAACGCCTGAACAGTCCAGCGCGCCGCGGACGGTGTGATAACGCACACCTGGCAAGTCTTTTACACGACCGCCACGGATCAGGATCACGGAGTGTTCCTGCAGGTTATGACCTTCACCGCCGATGTAGGAGGTAACTTCAAAACCGTTAGTCAAACGCACACGGCATACTTTACGCAGTGCGGAGTTTGGTTTTTTAGGGGTGGTGGTATATACACGAGTACATACGCCACGTTTCTGCGGGCAAGCTTCCAGCGCTGGAACGTTGCTTTTAGCAACCTTCGTAGAGCGTGGTTTGCGTACCAGCTGATTAATTGTTGCCATTAAAAAGCTCCTGGATTTTGGTTCATAAACTACTTTGTAAACGCGTGATAAATCGCCCCATAAAAAGCATTAGCCAATATGGGGACGCAGAATTTTAGGGCTGACCTAAGAGGGTGTCAAGAAATATACAGCACATCGTTGATTCACCATGCCGTTTGCTGGGCATGCTTCTCAGTCAGCGCAACGAAACCAGTATAGTCGATCAAGGTGGCTTTGTGCGAAATTTGACCAACCAATCCTCGCGCAGCCAGATCTTCGCCTAATACATACACTGACTGAACGTGCTGGCTCAGCAGTTCGCAGGCTTCACTGTCATGGATCGCCGCGAGTACACCATCCTGCATCAGCAAAAGCGCATCATCCGGTGCAACCATCTTAAGAAGTAATGAAAAATCACAATGTTGCGGAGAACTGGAAAGGGTAAAAAGCATGGGTTTTCCTGATTTAAAACGTCATCACCACATCGTAACTGGCCAACCGTTCGCGGATTTCACCCACTGACAGCGGCTCAACATCGAGTACCCATGCGTGCCCTGCAGATAAACCGCGAGCCTTCAGAGACTCGGTGCAGATAAAGCACTGGTCGACATCATAGAGGGGAAGCACACCGAACGTGGAAATATAGTTACGGGCCAGAATTTTTTCAGGCTGCTGCGCTGGCATCAGCTGAAAAACGCCGTCAGCCATAAAAAAGACCCCGATATCCTCGGTCAACGCTGAAGTGGCAAGCAATGCATCAAGGCCTTCTCGCCCTGCGGAAGACCCGTGAGGTCCTTGCGTAAATATAAAGGCTACCTTCTTCATTTTTGTTCTCTGAAATAGCACATCAGAACTGCACCAAACGGTCACAAGTCAGCGAAGCTTCAGCGAGGCTACCTAAGCCGGTCAGATGAAAACCCGGCTGCAGGTTAGTCTGACCATGCCCCTGATTATGGGCTTCCGTTTCGTCAATCACACCGCGACGCAATGCCGCAGCGACACACACATTGAGCGCCACCTGATGATCAGCGGCCATTCGCTGCCAGGATCTCACTAAATCAAATTCATCGGAGGCCGGTGCAGAAAGCAAATTGCCGTTGAGCACACCTTCACGATAGAAAAAAATGCTGTCGAGCTGATGCCCGCAGGCAATCAGTGCCAGTGCAAACTGATACGCCGCACTGGCTTGCTGAGTTCCATACGCCGGACCGGTTACCAGAAGGCAGTAGCGGAGCTTCAACGTTCGTTCCCCACCAGATCACCACTTTTAAACTGGCGGATATAGAGATACACAGTGTGCTTGGAAATATTCAGACGGTCAGCCACCTGATTAATCGCATCTTTAATATCAAAAATACCTTTCTCATAGAGATTGAGCACAACCTGACGGTTCTTCGCGTTGTTAGAAACATTGCGATCCGCATTCACTTCTTCAATTGTGAATTCCAGTGTCTGAGCGACCAAGTCGTCAACCGACGAGGCAAAGTTCACCGAAGAGGCCACTTCCTGCGTTTCAGGCGGCATGAAGGTCTGAATGATCTGCGAGAAAGGCACATCAAGGTTCATGTTAATGCACAGCAACCCGATGACACGTTGCTCACGGTTGCGGATGGCGATAGTCACTGACTTCATCAGCACGCCGCTTTTGGCACGGGTGAAATAGGCTTTGGAAACATTGCTGTCTGCACCGGTCATGTCATGCAGCATGCGCAGGGCGAGATCCGTAATCGGCGACCCGATTTTACGGCCGGTATGTTCACCATTCGCGATACGAACCGCAGAGCATTTCAGGTCTTCCAGTGAGTGCAGAACAATTTCGCAGTGCTCACCAATCAGCATTGCAAGCCCGTCCACCACGGCCTCGTATGAAGACAAAATTTCATGGTCGACCTGGCTGAAAGGACGTTGGTCCAGCAAATCCAGATCGCCGGTTTCGCCAGTTATAAGCGAATTAGACATCGAAGCTACCACCCTCTATATCGCGCCTTCCAACGGGAGTCAGAGCGCATTATTCATCGTTTCAGGGTCGTTACTGTATCAAAAGTACAGAAAAAACGGCCTTGCGAGTATATGGATCTGTGACGTTATGCCGGGCAGACAAAAGCGTCAAGTTATCATCATAGAGTAACCGCAATAAAATGAGGGGCGGGTTCAGATAAAAGTGACTGACGAAAAAAAACCGCCGCGTTAAGCGACGGTTCTATGCAGTAACAGTGCGATAGCTTAGTTAGCTTTCGGCGCAGCTTCTGCTTCAGCAGGTTTTTCTGCGGCTTTAGGATCAGCTTTTGGCGCTGCTTTCACATCCAGCAGTTCAACATCGAACACCAGAGTAGAATTAGCAGGGATCCCCGGGACGCCTGTTTTGCCGTAAGCCAGTTCCGGTGGAATGACCAGCTTGATTTTGCCGCCTTTCTTGATGTGTTTCAGGCCTTCGGTCCAGCCTGGGATAACACCGTCAAGACGGAAGGACAGTGGCTCGCCACGGGTATAAGAGTTATCGAACTCAGTACCGTCGGTCAGGGTGCCTTTGTAGTTAACAACAACGGTATCGCTGTCTTTCGGCGCTGCGCCGGTACCTGGTTTTTCTACCTGATACAGCAGACCAGATTCAGTTTTCTTCACGCCTTTTTCTTTGGCGAAGTCAGCACGGAATTTGTCGCCTTTGTCAGCGTTAGCTTTAGCGTCCTGCTCCATCTTAGCCTGTGCAGAAGCTTTCACACGGCCTTCGAAGGTTTGCAGAGTTTGCTCGATTTCCTGATCAGACAGTTTGCTTTTGTTTGCAAACGCGTCCTGAACACCGGCGATCAGCTGGTCTTTATCCAGTTTGATACCCAATTTTTCTTGTTCTTTCAGTGAATTGTCCATGTAACGGCCCAAAGATGCACCCAGTGCATACGCTGCCTGCTCGTCATCACTTTTGAACTTGGTCTTATCTGTTGCTGCCGGTGCAGCTGCAGCAGCTGGCGCAGGGGCAGCAGCGGCCGGTGCTGTGGCTTCAGCAGCCATAACCTGAGTGGCATTCAGGGCGATCGCCATGGTGGTTGCCAGCAGAGTTACTTTAAACAGTGATTTCATCCATTTCTCCAAGACCAGAAGTGCGTGACCTCTGGTAATAATTACGAAAGTTCGGCGGTTACTATAACTGTCCGTCTCACGACAAAACAATCTCTATACATGCCATTAGCGTCTTATTCCGACCTTTTCTGCATCAAATAGTTTCGTAAAATTATCCGAACAGGCAGATAAAGCGCGGCCGGGTCAGGTAATCCGGCAGGTTTACGGGTAGAATCGCCGGTCTACAATACTGAATGAGGTTCCGGTCAGCGCTCACTCTGAGAGGCTTGGGACGCAGAATGAGGGAATGATGATGGACTCAAACACCGTTGAACAACGTCTGGAGATGCTGGAAAACAAACTGGCTTTTCAGGAAATCACCATCGAAGAGTTGAATTTGATTGTGACGCAGCACCAGCTGGAGATGAGCAGATTGCACGATCATCTGCGCTTACTGACAGACAAACTCCGTGCCAGCCAACCGTCAATGATTGCCGATCAGTCGGAAGAAATGCCGCCGCCGCATTATTGATTTCCGCAATTGCACGCAGCAAAAAGGCGCCTGACTGGCGCCTTTTCGTTTTAACCGCTCTGTTTACAGAACGATCAATGGCAACCGCAACCGCCGTTACCGCCGCAACCACCTTTCTTACCGTGGTCATGGTCATGGTCATGGTCGTGATCATGGCTGTGACCGTGGCCACCGCAGCAACCGTCACCGTGTTCATGGTCGTGACCATGGTCATGGCCGTGTTCGCCGTGTACGTGGCCGTGAGCCAGTTCTTCTTCAGTCGCTTCACGGATAGCCACAACTTCAACGTGGAAGTTCAGATCCTGACCCGCCAGCATGTGGTTACCATCAACAACAACATGGTCGCCGTCAACTTCAGTGATTTCAACAGGAACCGGGCCCTGATCGGTGTCAGCCAGGAAACGCATGCCCACTTCCAGCTCATCAACGCCCATGAAGACGTCTTTCGGTACGCGCTGAACCAGGTTTTCGTCGTAGTTGCCGTAAGCGTCATTTGCGCCAACATGCACGTCAAACACATCACCCACTGCATGACCATCAAGTGCAGTTTCCAGACCGGAGATCAGGGAACCATGGCCGTGCAGGTAATCCAACGGTGCGCTCACCGGAGATTCGTCAACCAACACACCGTCTTCTGTACGTACCTGATATGCCACGCTGATGACCAGGTCTTTTGCTACTTTCATGATAACTCCTACCGTTGGATACTCAATTTGTTGTCTGCGAACGTTTCGGGAACGATCGCTACTTCGCTTAAGGCTAATTCAGTGACGACGTCTTTTGGATAAGATCATCCTGAAAGCGTGGCCTGATAAATTTGGCGAAGAGTTTAGCGGAAATCCGCGTCTCTGTACTCAACAGCATAAAAAAACGCGAGCAATAACGCTACTTCGGATCGAAAATTCCAATCACCTGCTCTTCCGGGCGCAGCTTCTTACTGACCTGTGCATCGGTCTGCCGCTGATGGTGTCCGCACTTCACGCACTCCACCACTTCAACCTGATCTTCCTGCCATAAAGCCAGTGTATCCATCGCCTTACATTTCGGGCACACCGCACCAGCGATGAAACGTTTACGGGTAGACGCCATGTTAATTCTCCTGAAATTTTCGACATTGCTTCCGGTCATTTTTTATTCAGACGGCACAAAAAATTTTCGTCTGCCGGACTATTCATCATCGTCCCAGCCGTCAAGCTGACGCCGTTCGTTATGCATTTCGCTCTGGAAGATGTCTTCCAGCTCACGCCGCGCTTCTTTCACGCGGGAAATCTGCGCCACGTCGCCACGGTTTTGCGGCACCAGTTCACGCAGCATCCGCATATCAAGACGGCGGAAATGCTGCTGAGCGCGGTAGGCGCTGTGCGGATGCATCCCCAACGTCACCAGCGCCTTTTTCCCTAATTCCAGCGCGCTGGAAAACGTCTCGCGGGAGAAATTCGCTACACCAGCCTGCAACAACTCGTGCGCCTCAACACGGCCACGCGCGCGGGCAAGAATATTCAGATGCGGAAAATGCTGCTGGCACAGATGCACGATGGTCATCGTGTCTTCCGGCTCATCGCAGGTGATCACGATGGACTTCGCCTTTTCCGCGCCAGATGCCCTGAGCAATTCCAGTTCAGTCGCATCGCCGTAATACACTTTATAACCGTAAGTCCGCATCAGGCTGACGGCGCTGATATCGCGCTCCAGCACGGTAATCCGCATTTTATTCGCCATCAGCAACCGGCCGATCACCTGCCCGAAACGGCCGAACCCGACAATAATCACCTGCGGTTCATCATCCTGCACAAAGTGTTTTTCATCGCTTTCTTCACCGTCGTTGTAGCGGCGAACCAGAATGCGATCTACCGACTGCATCAGCAGCGGCGTGGTCATCATCGATAACGTCACCACCACCAGCAACAGCGAAAGCTGCGAAGAGGAAATGACTTTCTGCGCGCCCGCCGCCGAAAACAGCACGAAGGCAAACTCGCCGCCCTGACTGAGAACGGCAGAAAACTGCAACCGCACTGATGTCCGCAATCCGAATATCCGCGAAAGCCCGTAAAGCACCGCGCCTTTTACCGTCACGAGAATGATGACGCCCGCCAGCACCAGCAGAATATGGGTATAAAGCACACCGAGATTGAGCGCCATGCCGACGGAAATAAAGAACAGCCCGAGCAGTAAACCCTTAAACGGCTCTATCGCGATTTCCAGTTCGTGCTGATATTCACTTTCGGCCAGTAAAATACCGGCGATGAACGTCCCGAGCGCCATCGAAAAGCCCAGCGTATCCATAAACAGCGCAGAACCGAGCACCACGAGAAGCGCCGCCGCCGTAAAGACTTCGCGCACGCCAGAGGCCACAATCAGCCGGAAAATCGGCCGCAGCAGATAGCGCCCGCCGATTAACATGCCGCCGAAAGCCAGCACTTTCAGGCCGATCATTTCCCAGTTATTGCTGCCTTCAGAACCGCCCGCCAGAATAGGGATCAGCGCCAAAGCCGGAATAACCGCGATATCCTGAAACAGCAGCACGGCAAAACCCAGCTGGCCGCCTTCGTTGCGCGTCATCCCTTTGTCGCGCATCAGCTGCAACGCCATCGCCGTCGATGACATCGCCAGACCAATGCCGCCGATCACCGCCGCCTGCCAGGAGAATTTCGTCAGCCACAACAAACCTCCCAGGACCAGCGCGGTCAAAATCACCTGCCCGGCACCGACGCCAAAAATTTGCCGCCGCAGCTCCCACAGTTTCCCCGGATTCAGCTCCAGCCCGATGATAAACATCAGGAACACCACGCCCAGTTCGGAGAAATGCAGAATCTCATCAACATCACGGATAAAGCCCAAACCCCACGGGCCGATGGCGATCCCGGCCAGCAAATAGCCGAGCACTGCGCCAATCCCTAAACGCTGGGCAACAGGTACAGCAACCACGGCCGCAAATAAAAACAGCAGGATTGCGGCGGGTAAATTTGAACCGTCCATCAGGCAATCCCTCCGTTGGGCAGCGGGGATTTCAGCCATTCACCATACGCTTCGGCGTGGCTTTGCAGCACATCAGGTTTCTGACGGCGCGCCCAGTAAATAATAATCGGCGTCATCCAGTGCATGTGACACATCGCCGACGTCAGCTCAAACGGACGCATAATGTCGGACATCGGATAGCGGTTATAACCGCCCGCTTTATACGCCCCTTCCGGTTCGCCGGTGGTCACGACTGAACGCCAGTACTTTCCGTTCAACGCATTCCCGCCTGCCCCGCTGGCAAAACCACGCGCCAGAACGCGATCCATCCACTCTTTCAACAGCGCCGGGCAACTGTAGGTATAAAGGGGATGCTGGAAAACGATCACTTTGTGATCGCGCAGCAATTGCTGTTCACGGTGGATATCAATAAAGAAATCAGGATAGTGGGCGTACAAATCATGCACGGTGACATGTTCGAGCTGCTGCGCTTGTTGCAGTAAAACGCGGTTGGCAACCGAATCGGGTGATTCCGGGTGAGCGTAAAGCAGCAAAACCTTTGGTGGCTGCGACATCAATACCTCCAAAGCGTCGTCAGGGTGCGGTTTTTCCGTTACCATGCTTCGCAAAGACTAAATGGGACGCGATACGTCTTGTTTAAATCATTATCATGACAATTTAACATACTCTCAACACGGCGCTTTATGATTGTTTTCTCCTCCTTACAAATCCGACGCGGCACCAATGTGCTGCTGGACAACGCGTCTGCGACCATCAATCCCGGCCAGAAAGTCGGACTGGTGGGCAAAAATGGCTGCGGTAAATCCACCCTGATTTCGCTGCTGAAAAGTGAAATGAGCGCCGACGCCGGCAACCTGACGTTTCCGAGCAACTGGTCGCTGGCCTGGGTTAATCAGGAAACTCCGGCACTCGACGAGCCGGCGATAGAGTATGTTATCGACGGCGACCGCGAATTTCGTCAGTTAGAATCTGAATTACAACACGCCAATGAGCGTGATGATGGCCACGCTATCGCCACACTTCACGGCAAACTCGATGCGATCAATGCGTGGACAATTCCGGCGCGCGCGGCCAGCCTGCTGAGCGGTCTGGGCTTTAGCCAGAATCAGTTGCAGCAGCCGGTAAAATCCTTCTCCGGTGGCTGGCGTATGCGTCTGAACCTGGCGCAGGCGCTGATTTGCCGTTCTGATTTACTGCTGCTGGATGAACCGACCAACCACCTGGATTTAGACGCCGTGATCTGGCTGGAAAAATGGCTGAAAGGCTATACAGGCACGCTGGTCCTGATTTCCCATGACCGCGATTTCCTTGATCCGATTGTCGATAAAATCCTGCATATCGAACAGCAATCGCTGAACGAATACACCGGTAACTACTCGTCTTTCGAACGTCAGCGTGCGACCAAATTGTCGCAACAGCAGGCGTTGTTTGAAAGTCAGCAGGAAAAAGTGGCGCACCTGCAAAGTTACATCGACCGTTTCCGCGCCCAGGCGACCAAAGCCAAACAGGCGCAGAGCCGCATCAAAATGCTTGAACGCATGGAACTGATTGCCCCGGCGCACGTCGACAATCCTTTTCATTTTAGCTTCCGCTCGCCGGAAAGTTTGCCCGATCCGCTGCTGCGCATGGAAAAAGTCAGCGCAGGTTATGGCGACACCACCATTCTGGATTCCATCAAACTGAATCTGGTGCCGGGCTCGCGTATCGGCCTTTTAGGCCGTAACGGCGCGGGTAAATCGACGCTGATCAAACTGCTCGCCGGAACCATGGCGCCGCTGCAGGGCGATATCGGCCTGTCGAAAGGGGTCAAACTCGGTTACTTCGCGCAGCATCAGCTTGAGTTTCTGCGTGCGGAAGATTCTCCGCTGCAGCATCTGGTGCGGTTGGCGGCCAAAGAAACCGAACAGCAATTGCGTGATTATCTCGGCGGTTTCGGCTTCCACGGCGATAAAGTGACGGATCCGACCGGGCGTTTCTCCGGTGGTGAAAAAGCGCGTCTGGTGCTGGCGCTGATCGTCTGGCAGCGCCCGAACCTGTTGCTGCTCGATGAACCGACCAACCATCTGGATCTCGATATGCGTCAGGCGCTGACCGAAGCGCTGATGGACTTCGAAGGCGCGATGGTCGTGGTCTCGCATGACCGCCACTTACTGCGCTCGACGACCGACGATTTGTATCTGGTTCACGGCGGCAAAGTGGAACAGTTCGACGGCGATCTGGAAGATTATCAGCAATGGCTGGTGGACATTCAGCGTCAGGAAAGCCAGCAGGATGCACCGGCGAAAGACGGTGGCGTGAACAGCGCACAGTCGCGTAAAGATCAGAAGCGCCGCGAAGCCGATTTCCGCAACCAGACTCAGCCGCTGCGCAAGCAAATCACCAAACTTGAAGCGCAGATGGAAAAACTGAGCACCGAGCTGGCGACCATCGAAGAGCGTCTGGCCGATTCCGCGATTTACGACATCAGCCGCAAAGCCGATCTTACCGAATGTCTGCAACAGCAGACCAAAGTGAAAGGCGCGCTGGAGGACACCGAAATGACCTGGCTCGATGCCCAGGAACAGATGGAAGAGATGTCAAAAGCGTTTGATATAGAAAGCTGAGTTTGCTGTAAAACCGCCATTATCCTTTACGGATGTGGCGGTTCCCGTTCTCATGCCCGGTTCACTGGCAGTCACAGGTTTTGCACGTTAGAATTCGTCCATCTCTTCGATTCCTTAATCGAAACCCGCCTTAATTGAAAAGGATGATGACGTGACGGATACCCCTATTTCCCGGCCATTGGCAGAACCTGTTTTATCCCCCCCGTTGGCTACCGACCTGACCGCCGCGCCGGACGCACAAACTCCCGCCATCAGCGCCGAAGAACAGCAAAAAATAGACGAAATTGCGGCGCAAATCGATATCACCGACCCGGTCATTTCGATTGCGTATGGCGCAAAAACCCTGAATGCCATGTCACGGTTTAATGAATCCCTGATGCAGGAAGTCCGCGCCAAAGATGCGGGCGAAGTGGGCGCGCAGCTCACGGATTTACTGAGCAAAGTGAAAGGCATAGACCTGACCGTTTTCGACCAGAAAAAAGGCCTGCTGGAATCTATTCCGCTGCTCGGCAAGTTGTTTAATAAGGTTGAGCGCACGCTTTTGGAATACCAGACGCTGGCCCAGCAGGTCGATAAACTTTCCGAAAAATTGCAGGACACCATCACGGAGTTGCTGCGCAATATCGCCACGCTTGAACAGCTTTTCATCCGCAACCGCGAGTATTTTAAAGACATCAGCCTGCATATCATGGCGGGCAAAAAGAAGATTGAGCAGATCCAGTCTGAGGCCATTCCTGCGGCACAGGCAAAAGCTCAGGCTTCCGGTGATGCCATGGACGCCCAGAACGTGCGTGACTTGCTCGAAGGGATCCAGCGCTTTGAACGTCGCCTGAGTGACCTGATGCTGACGCATACCATGTCCATTCAGACCGCGCCACAAATCCGTCTGATGCAAAGCAACAGCCAGTCGCTGGCGGAAAAAATCCAGAGCAGCATTCTCACCACCATTCCAGTCTGGAAAAGCCAGATCGTGCTGGCGTTGTCACTGAACTCACAGCGTCAGGCCGCAAAACTGCAAAAAGAAGTCGCCGATACCACCAACGCTATGCTGCGCCGCAATGCAGAATTGCTGCAAACCGGCAGTGTCGAAACCGCAACGGAAGTCGAGCGTTCTATTGTTGATGTCGAAACCCTGCGCGATGTTCAGGGGCGTTTGCTGAGTACGCTCGAAGACACGATGAATATCGCCAGCAATGCCCGTGCACGCCGTGCAGAAGTGGAGAAAGAGCTGGGCACAATGGAGCAGGAATTGCGGGCTAAACTGGCGTCGATTGCCACAGAAAACAGTGCTAAGGCGAAGGTGGAAACCCGATAATGCTAGACAATGAGGATTTTACTACTCTATACACAAACTCGCGCGTCATGCGGGTTGCGGCTTACATTATCCTGTTTTTTGCCGCCGCATTATTTGGTGGTTATTATTTAGGCGAATACCAGCACGGACTGGATGAAACGGCTCAGGAGAATCTTCGTGGCGCGATCACGGCTTTCAGTTTTCTGACTGTTTACATGCTGTGGTTCAGCTTCCTTTACGAGCGCAAAAGCTTTTACTGCGCAATACCTGCTGGTATCGCCTGGGCCCTTATGGGTGACACGCTGGCTATCCCTTTCTGGATGGTCACGGTTAGCCTGATACTCAGCCTGCTGACACAGTTCCGGTCTGGCTTGGTCTGGAAAAGCCTTCTCTGGGCCGTAGCGGCCTATTGTTACTCAGACATTTACAGCTTCTCTCCTTACCTGCTGTTTTACGGCATTGCGGTGGCTATCGTGCTGATCGGATGGAAAGTGATTTCCATCTACGACAACCTGGAGGAAGAACCCGTCAGCCGGAAAAACGATGAAAAAATTCAGTCGTCGTTCAGCGCGCCGACAGAAGAAACCGTCACTTCATCCTACCGACCGCCAGCCGATGACATGCCAGCGCTCCAACCTGAACCGACGTATGTGCAAGGGCCCGAACCACATATTCAAAGCTATTATCGCCCGCCGCGTGATCCTGATATCGAAACGCCGAAGGTAACACCTGTTGTACGTAAACAAGCCTCTTTCAATGACCTGAAAAGCGATGATTATGCGGGCATTCTGAATCTGCTTGATAAGAAATCGGCAGCCTTGCCGCCTGCGCTGCAAACCGAGCTGGACGGTCTGGTCAGAAATGGCCGGCTGATTTTACAAAGCATGAAAGACGATCCGGAAGACGTGAAACCGGGCACGGCGTTTTTGAACCGTTATCTGTCCGCGGTGATCCGCGTGGTGGAACAAAGTGAGCGTCAGAATCTGCCGGAAAACGCGCCGCAAAGTTCGCCCGTGCTGGAAAGATGTTTTACGGCATTGCAGGCGCTGCATTCCGCGTTCGTTCAGCAACTGGCGCAACTACAGGAAAACGATCAGCTGAAATTTGATGTCGAAATGAGCACGCTGGACAGCCTGCTGAGAACGGATGGTTTTAAATAATCAGGCCAGATCGAGAAAAAGCCCGCCGTCAGTCAGAGGCGGGCTTTTTTGTCAGTGCCAGATAAGCAACACACACGCGGCGGTCAGGATCCCCATCGCGATATTGAAGGTGTACCACGCGCGCTTACTGCGCAGCAGGCGGCCAATCACAGTGCCAAAGCCCAGCCAGATGATCCCGGAAACCAGATTCACCATAAACATGCCCAGGCTGATCCCGGCAATCGAAGGGTTATAGGCGGCACCGGCGAGGCTGAAACTGGCGACAGCGCCGAGTCCCATCAGCCAGGCTTTCGGATTCAGAAATTGCAGCAACCAGCCCTGATATAAACGAATCGGCTTCGGCGGCGGCGCGCCGGTCTCCAGCGTTTCATATGCCGACGTTGCAATCTTCCACGCCAGCCAAAGCAGATACAAACTCCCCGCGATTTTGAGGAAAAGATGCAGCGCAGGATAAACAGTAATCAGCCCGCCGACGCCGAATGCCACCAGCAGCAAAATGCTTTGCATACCGAGCATAATGCCGACCATCAGCCAGAGTGACCGGAAGAAACCGAAGTTAGCCCCCGACGTGGTTAACAGCATATTATTCGGGCCGGGTGTGATAGCCGCGACCCATAAAAATCCAAGCATCGAGAAAAATAAACCAAGTTCCATTTAATTTGGGTTCTCCGACCCGAAAGATGTGCGATAGCATTGAAGCTAACAGCGTGATATTGATCGCACAAGAGCCCCTTAAGAGAAATTTATTCATCTTATGTATGAATCCTTTCGTCCCCTGCGCGGGGCCAGCAATCCGCATATCCAGACGCTGCTTCCGCGGCTGGTCCGGCGCAATGCAAAACTCAAACCTCACTGGCAACGGCTGGACACGCCGGACGGCGATTTTCTGGATTTAGCCTGGAGCGAAGACCCGGAACAGGCGCGCCATAAGCCGCGCATGATCCTGTTCCACGGGCTGGAAGGCAGCTTCTACAGTCCGTATGCCCACGGATTATTGCAGGCGTGGAAAGAACGCGGCTGGCTCGGCGTGGTCATGCATTTTCGCGGATGCAGCGGCGAACCCAATAAACTTCAGCGTATTTATCATTCCGGCGAAACCGAAGACGCCCGCTTTTTCATTCACTGGATGAATGAAACCTACGGCGAAGCCCCGACCGGCGCAGTAGGCGTTTCGCTCGGCGGCAACATGCTGGCGTGTTATCTCGGGCAGGAAGGCGAAAATTGTACGCTGAAGGCCGCCGTGGTGGTGTCGGCTCCTCTGATGCTGGAACCCTGCGCTTACCGGCTGGAACAGGGGACGTCGCGGATTTACCAGCGTTACCTGCTGGATCAGCTCAAAGGAAATGCATCGCGGAAACTGGAGAAATATCCCGGCACCCTGCCCGTCACGCTGCCGCAGTTGAAAGCCATGCGCCGCATCCGGGATTTCGACGATGCAATTACCTCAAAGGCGCACGGTTTTGCCGACGCGCTGGATTATTATCGTCAGTGCAGCGGAATGCCGTTACTCGCGCAGGTTCGGACGCCGCTGCTGATTATCCATGCGAAAGACGATCCGTTTATGACGCCGGACGTAATTCCGAAAGCCGAGGATTTACCGGATTGCGTCGAATACCAGCTGACCGAACACGGGGGCCACGTCGGTTTCGTTTCCGGCAGCCTGCGTAATCCGCAGATGTGGCTGGAGCTGCGCATTCCGGCGTGGATTGCGCCGCATTTAGAACCCGCAGTAAACCCCGTCACAGAACAGACCGAAGAAAAAACAAAGGAAACAACGTTGTGATAATTCCCTGGCAGGAACTGGACGCAGAGCTGCTCACCAGCGTGGTGGAATCTTTCGTTTTACGCGAAGGCACCGACTACGGCGAGCAGGAAAAATCTCTCGAACAAAAAGTGGATGACGTGAAACGCCAGCTTAAAAGCGGCGACATCGTGCTGGTCTGGTCAGAACTGCATGAAACGTTGAATATCATGCCCCGCGGCCAGTTCCGCGCCGGGCAGGAAGAAATGCCGCAGGACGGCTAGACGGAAAGGTTTTACGTTTATTTCCCCCGACTATTGGTCGGGGATTCCTCCCTCAACCCCTTCACTTTTTCTGCTTTCCCCACACTTGTGAACCTCCTCGCAACGCACATCCCTTTTAACGTTTAGCTTCATTCATCTGATTGATTTGTTTGTATTTATACCGTGAATAAAACGATAAATACCTCGCCTCCAAATCAATCATTCCACGGACGCCTGACCTAAAAGGATTTACTCCATGACCGGATTTCCTGCCGCCCGTCAGGGCGATAATACTGCCACCGGCGGCCCGATTGTTCAGGGTTCTCTGGGCGTGATGATTGGCGCACCAACCGGCGTGGCTTGCTCGGTTTGCCCCGGCGGTGTGGTGGAAGGCAGCCCCGTTAACCCGTCCCTCGGTGCCAAAGTTCTTCCGGGCGAGACCGATATCGCGCTGCCCGCTTCTTTGCCGTTTGTCCTTTCGCGTGCTTACAGCAGCTATAAAACCGGCACACCCGCGCCGGTCGGGATGTTCGGCCCCGGCTGGGCTGCGGCGGCGGATATCCGCCTGCAAATCCGCGCCGATGAACTCATCCTTAACGATAATTCGGGGCGCAGTATCCATTTTCATCATCTGCCGCCGGGGCAGATTGTGTTCAGCCACAGCGAAAATCTCTGGCTGGCGCGCGGCGGTGCCGATAAGCAAATCGGGGCGCATCCGCTCAGCAAATTATGGCAGGCGCTGCCGGACGAACTGCGCAACAGCCCGCATTACTATTTTGTCGCCAATGACGCCACCGGCCCCTGGTGGATTTTAGGCTGCGTGCAGCTGCCCGAAACTGCCGAAGACGTGCTGCCGCGTCCGTTGCCGTCTTCACGTGTGCTTTTTGGTTTGTGCGACCGCTTTGGTCATCAGCTTAACTATCATCGCGACGCCGAAGGCGAATTCGCCGGGCAGATTACCGGCGTCACCGACAGCTGCGGGCGGCGTTTCCGCCTTGAATTAGTCACGCTGCCGGACTTCAAACCCGCACAGAATAACGGCTGGGGCGCGGACGGCGGTGTGCGGCTTTCCGCCGTCTGGCTGACGAAAGATTTAGCGTTTTCGGACTTGCCGGCCAGACCGCTGGTGCGCTACGACTTCACGCCACGCGGCGAACTGAAAACCGTTTATGACCGTTCAGGTGAAATTGTCCGTGAGTTTAACTGGCATAGCGAAAACACCGGTCTGATGATTGCCCACCGCTACGCCGGACATCCGGCGTCCCGCTACGTGTACGACGCGTCCGGAAAAGTCATTTCACAGGTCAATCCCGGCGACCTGTCTTACGAATTTGAATACACCAAAAACCAGACCCGCGTCACCGACAGCCTCGGGCGCTTACGCGTCTATCACTTCGAGGGTGAAAAGGGACTTCGCCGCGTGGTCAGACTCGAACAGGCCGACGGCAGCTGCACGCAAAGCGCGTTCAACAACCGCGGCCAGCTGATATCCCAGACCGATGTCTCGGGACGCACCACCGAATTTCATATCAACCCGGCCAATGGCACGCTGGGCGCGATTTTGCATCCGGGCGGCGAAAAGCGCAGCCAGTTCAACTACAACAAACAAGGGCAGCTGGTTTGCAGCACCGCACCGGACGGACGCCGCGTGAGCAGGGAATATGATGCACTGGGCCGTCTGACCGCTGAAACCGACGCCCTGCACCAGACCCGCCGCTATCATTACGCCGACGATAAAAGCGCGCAGCCTTGCGCTACCGAAGATGCGGCGGGCGGGCGTCAGACGCTGGAATGGAACGCGACAGGCTTGCTCGCCGCTTTCACCGACTGCTCCGGTTTCAAAACGGCTTACCGCTATAACCGCGACGGTCAGCCGCTGGAAATCCTGCACGAAGAAGGGATGAAAACCCACTTTGCATACGATGCGCGCGGGCGTCGGATGTCGCGTGAGGACAGTGCGGGCGGGAAAACTCTTTGGGAATATAACGCCGCCGGAGACGTCATCACCGTCACCCTACCGGACGGCAGTCAGTCCACGCAAGCCTACGACGAGCGCGGCAATCCGCTCTCGCAAACCGAAGGCGGGCTCACGCGACAAACCGAATTCGACAGCGCGGGAAGGCTGATACGGCTGGTCAACGAAAACGGCGCTGACACGAAATTCAGCTACGACGTCATGGACCGGCTGACACAGGAGGTTGGCTTTGACGGGCGCGTGCAAAACTATCAGTACAACGCCGCCGGTCAGCTTATCCGCAGCGACGACGCCGGGCTGATGACGCACTGGCATTACGATGACGAAGGCCAGCTTATCCGCCAGCAGCGTCCGGAAACAAAAGACGGCCCGGACGACGTGCTCTGGCAATATGACGCCGCCGGACGCATCACCGAAACCGCCCACCGCAGTGAGACCCATCTGGTCAGCGTGCGGTTCCAGTACGACGCCAACGATAATCTTAACGGTGAACGCCAGATTATCCGCAACGCCCGCGGCGACCTGCTCTGGCAGCACACCGCGGTGCGCGGTTTTGACGTGCGCGGCTTTGAATCCGCCGTCCGCTACGACGGGCTGCCGGAAATCCTCTGGCAGACCTACGGCCCCGGCCACCTGCTCGGCGTAAAACTCGGCGATGACGTGTTGCTGGAAATCACCCGCGACAAGCTGCACCGCGAAACCACCCGCCGGTTCGGCGACGGATGGCAGAGTGAAAATACTTATTCAGTGACCGGACAACTCGCCGCGCAGCACACGCCGGACGTAGGCCACCCGAACCTGAAACGCCATTATCACTACAACGCCGCCGGTCAGATGACGCAGATGACCACCGGCCTCGGCGACCACCATTACGCCTACACCCCGGCAGGACGACTGAACAGCGTCAGCTCCCCCGATGGCTTTCTCGCCACCTTCACCGACGCCGCCGGTAACCGCAACTGTACGCACCCCGACCTGAATACGCCGCTGACCGATACGCTGCCGGTCTGGTATCAAAACCGTATCCAGCGCGATGAGCGGTACATTTATGAGCACGACAAATTTGGCAACCTGACGGAAAAACGCCCGTACCGCGCCGGCTGGCGGGAAGCGCCGCGCGGGGCCATCAGCCACTTCGCCTACGACCAGGCGCACCGGCTGACGCGTCTGACAATGGAAGAGGACGGCCAGATTCAGACGCAGGCGCGCTATATCTACGACCCGCTCGGGCGGCGCGTCGGCAAGCACGTGACGCAACTCCATCCGCAGTCCGGCGAAACAGAAACCCAGAACATCTGGTTCGGCTGGGACGGCGACCGTCTGGTGCTGACCGAAAACCGCGACACCCAGCTGCACACGATTAATCACCCGAACAGCTTCGTCCCGCTGCTGCACGCCGAACATGCCCGCATGGAAGACAGCCACCGCTCGCTGGCAGAAAAGCTCGAAGAAGAAAACGGCAGCGCGTTGCCGACCGAACTGCATCTGCGCCTGAATGAAATCGAAAAGGACATCCGTAAAAACCACCTCAGCGACGACAATCAGCAGTGGCTGGACGCCGTCGGCCTGAAAGCCGAAAACCTGGCGCTGTGGCTCGACCCGATGCCGCAGGGTGACGCGCTGAAAATTCACCTTTATCACTGCGACCACCTCGGCACACCCATTGCGCTGATTAATCACAGAACCAGCAAGGTGGAATGGAGCGCTGTGATGGACGTCTGGGGCAACGCGGTGGATATTTTCAACCCGTACAAACTGCGCCAGCCCATCAGAATGCAGGGCCAGCATTACGACGAAGAATCGGGGTTGCATTACAACCGTCACCGTTATTATGACCCGATGCAGGGAAGATATATTACGCAGGATCCGATTGGGTTGAGAGGGGGAATGAATTTATATGGGTATGCGTTGGATCCGGTTCTTGGAGCAGACCCTCTTGGATTAAATTGGGCCTCGTTGGGAAGTCTTACAAACCAAGTTGGGACGAAAGATTCAGCAAACCTCACGCAGCAGGTTTTAGAACCTTGGTATATAAATGCAGGTTCCTATGCAATTTTGAACCAAACTTATAATGATATGAAGAGATTAGGCTTAGATAAGTCAGACCAATTCTTCCATTGCACTGCATTTTGTCGTGTATCGAAATCGAAAGTTGCCAATAATAAGATTGCAAGTCTGATGGGGGGAATAAAAGAAGGTAGAGATCATTTATTGAATGAGTTTGGTTTGTATGGTTCAAAAAGAATAAATGAATTAGATATGATAATTGACAATGGAGAAGACCTTAAGGTCAACGAGCATGGATTAACTTGTCCCTCAGAAGAGAGTTGTGCAAGCAGGTGCGGGGGATATTTAGATTCTAAACATCGTAAAACAGCCAAGGTTCTCAAAAATGAAGGTTACTTATGATGACAAGTAGATCCTCAAAACTAACCATAAAAAAAACGTTCTTATCAGTTTTTTATTTTTTTGTTTCTATGGTTTTTTGTTGTTTTATTATCCTGTTCATAAGTGGCCTTTTGGATAACGGAACAACGAATAAATCTTTTGGAAAACGTAGTGAAATCCCTAGCGATGATGGTATTAATTCTTGGCTGCCGTTATTTTTTCCTGCTGAATCCGAAAAGGTAAGTTATTTTATAAATGTTGAAGCTGGTTATTTTTATATATCTTTTGATTTAGAAAAAAATAAAGGTGATGAATTCATTAAGGAATTAACAACAAAAGCGACAACAGAAGGGTTTGAGTTTTTACAAAAAAAATATAGCGGGGTGGGCAGCGCATGGTGTAAGTTAGATATTATTCCTGAACAAGGAGATGGAAAACATATTTTTATCATAGGAAAGGATAAAGATAAAGATACGTATTACATGAGCTCAATATCTGATAATGGGAAATTTAATAATACAAAGCACACCGAGAACTGGGCGAGATATTGTACCTCATCAAATTTTTTTGAGTGAGATAAACTGCGCCAGCCAATCAGAATGCAGGGGCAACCGTCACCGTTATTACGACCCGATGCAGGGACGGTATATCACGCAGGATCCGATTGGGTTGAGAGGGATATTTTGAATGAAGAATATCAAAAAAATAATAATTTCAATGCTTTTAATTACCCTATGCATTTTGTCTTGGGCCTTTTTTTTTACAAATAATGATATTGTAACGTTGAGGTATAATACATATGAAGATATTCATCCGGATAGTGGCGTGAAAACATGGCTACCTGTTTTCTTCCCAAAAGATGCATCTAATATTTATTTTTACTCAAACCTGGATATAAGTTTCTTTTATGTCGAATTTGAATTAAATGAAAAACAATCGATTTTATTTGAAAAGAGTCTAGTAATAAAAACGACTGCGAAAGGGACGTCGTATGTTGAAAAAATCAATAAAATTGAAACGGCATGGTGCAAGTATGGAACCCCAGAAAGTGAAGGCTTTGACGAATTATATCTTATCGGCAAAGTAAGCGAGACGGGGAAATATGTATTAACGGCAAAATTTAAAGATGATAGCAAGGATCTTAAAAATTATTGTGAGAGATAATGAGAATATTATTGGACACAGAAATCATTTTGGGTATGGCTACACTCTAAATACGAAGTAAAAACAGAGTTTATTATTACAACCTAAAAAAATAAACCATATCACCAGAAAAATTAAACTCTTAACCGATACCCCAACTCGGGATATCGGCTACAAACTCACACTCCCCCCACCTTCAGCCCAAGCTCGCCGGAAATCGCGGCGGCGGTTTCTTTCAGCGGTTTCAGCAATGCTTCTTCGCCGATCACGCCGAGTTTTGCCGTCGAGAGTGAAATCGAGACGGCATAGGTCACGCGCCGGTGGATATCAAACACCGGCACCGCCAGACAGGACACGCCCAGCTCATTTTCTTCCCGATCCATCGCCAGGCCCTGCTGGCGGATTTGCGCCAGCTCTTTGTCCATCTCTTTCAGGCTGACAATCGTATTACGGGTCAGCGGCTGTATCTGTTCGCTGTGACTTTCCCAGTAAGCCGGCACGTAATCCTGATGCCCGTACGCCATGTAGATTTTGCCCATTGCCGAGCAATACAGCGGCATATGCTGGCCGATGTACGCGCGGGTTCGCAGCATTCCGGTGGTCGGTTCGAGCTTGTAAATCAGAATGGCGTGGTCGTCTTCCCGGCTGGAGAAGTTAACGGTTTCGCCGGTCGCGATATTCAGCGCTTCAAGATGCGGCGCAGCGACGTGGATAATATTCAGGGAAGACAGTGATTTCTGGCCGACAGAAATAAACTTGGTGGTTAAGCGATAGCTCCCTGCCGCCGGTGCTGGCGTGACATAACCGCAGGATTGCAGCCCCTGAAGTAAACGGTGAACCGTACTTTTGTTCAGTTCCGCCAGTTCAGAAAGATGCGCCAGCGGGCAGCCGTTCGGGTAATTGCTGAGTATTTCGATCAGCTGTAACCCACGGAACAGGCTCTGACTTCCTGCCGGTTTATCTTTCCCCTGTTCGTTCTCTGCGTCTTTCATACCTTGAAGAATTCCCGTTATGCCGATGGTGTTTCAATCCTGAACCGATGGTATAGCAAACTTCCTTCGCACGCGAAATAACTCCTTTTCCCTGCCTGCTTTTTGCCCTGCCTAAAATGTGTCCTTCATCACGAACCGGACATGAAGTTTTTATCCAACTGATTTTAAAGCGTTTTAAAAACGACCGGATGGATTGTGATCCGTTCCGGACAAGAGTAGATTTTTGAAATCAGATTCCACATAGTGAAATATAGAGATCTAAAAACAACCAGGACTTTAACAATAACACCGGAGAAAGGTATGAAACTGAGCTTTGAAACGTTGCAAAAAGAGTTCAAAAGGGTGCTTGTCTCACGCCACGTCAAACCTGACGTCGCCGATGAATGCGCCACGATGTTTGCCCAAACCACCGAGTCCGGCGTTTATTCCCACGGCGTAAACCGTTTCCCGCGCTTCATTCAGCAACTGGATCAGGGCGATATTCACCCGGACGCCGTAGCGAAAAAAATCCTCTCGCTGGGCGCGATTGAACAGTGGGATGCGCAGCGCTCAATCGGCAATCTGACGGCGAAAAAAATGATGGATCGCGCTATTTCTCTGGCTTCTGACCACGGCATCGGGCTGGTGGCATTACGCAATGCCAACCACTGGATGCGCGGCGGAAGTTACGGCTGGCAGGCGGCAGAAAAAGGTTACATCGGGATTTGCTGGACGAACTCGATCGCGGTGATGCCACCGTGGGGCGCGAAAGAATGCCGAATCGGCACGAACCCGCTGATTGTCGCCATCCCCGGCTCGCCGATCACGATGGTGGACATGTCGATGTCGATGTTCTCCTACGGCATGCTGGAAGTGAACCGCCTCGCAGGCCGGGAACTGCCGGTCGACGGCGGCTTCGACGACAACGGCCAGCTGACCCGCGAACCCGGCGTTATCGAAAAGAACCGTCGCATTTTGCCGATGGGCTACTGGAAAGGTTCCGGTTTATCCATTGTGCTCGACATGATCGCCACCCTGCTTTCCGATGGCGCGTCCGTGGCAGAAGTCACTGAAGACAACTCGGATGAATACGGGATTTCGCAGATTTTCATCGCCATCGAAGTTGACCGCCTGATTGACGGCGCGACCCGCGATGCAAAGCTCCAGCGCATTATGGATTACGTCACCACCGCCGAACGCAACAATCCGGACGAAGCCGTGCGCCTGCCGGGCCACGAATTCAGCCGCCTGCTGGCAGAAAACCGCCGCAACGGGATCACCGTGGATGACAGCGTCTGGGCGAAAATTCAGGCGTTATAAGGAGTTGGCTCATGATATCGGGACATATCAGCAATCCGAATCCCTGCACGTTTCCCGCAGCGATTGAGAAGGCGCTGAATTTTTTGCGGAATACGGATTTTCACGCACTGGAAACTGGCGTTGTCGAAATTGAAGGCAGAGATATTTACGCGCAGATCCTCGATCTGACGACCAAAGCGAAAACGGAAAATCAGCCTGAAGTTCACCGCCGTTATATTGATATTCAATTTTTAGCCTGGGGTAACGAAATTATCGGTTATGCCGCCGACCGGGGGAATAACCCGATATCTCAGTCGTTGCTTGAAGAAAGAGACATTATTTTTTATCACGGCATGGAAAATGAATCCGAAATCATCATGACACCGGGAACCTACGCCATATTCTTTCCGCAGGATGTTCACCGCCCTGCGTGTATTCATCATACCGTCAGTCATATTCGTAAAATTGTCGTCAAAGTGAAGGTGGATAAACTCGGGTAACCGTCAGGATAAAAAACAGTTCGGGAAGACAGTTAATTCAATGGGGAAATTACTATGCAAAAGCATGCAGGCTTTATTGTCGGCGCTTATCCTTGCGCGCCCTCTTTTCATCAGCGACATGAAAATGAAGAAACCGAATTCTGGCGCAAGCTGGCCGATATTCCGGGGATACGTGGAATAGAACAACCTTGTCTGGAAACGTTGCATCCGTACGGCGATGAATGGTTATTCCGGCATCTGCCTGACGAGTGGGACATCGTGGTGACCGGCGTGATGGAAACCATGCGCAGGCGCGGAACCTTGCCGGGCTTCGGGCTGGCGTCCGAAGACGCTGAACAGCGTCGTGCCTGTGTCAGCTATTACCGCCACGTTTTCGAAAAGGTTGAGCAGACCAATACGCGCTTTGGCAGAAGCAAAGTGCTGGCCGTAGAGTTGCAGTCCGCGCCGCTGGCAGGCACACAAAATGTCAGCCAGGCCGCGCGCTGTTTCACGGAGTCTTTGCAGGAAATCCTGAGCTGGGACTGGCCGTGCGGGCTGCTTATCGAGCATTGCGATGCGCTGGATAAACCGGCTTCACGCAAAGGTTTTCTGCCCTTGGCGCATGAACTGACGGCGATTGCTGAGGCCAAAGCCCGCACCGGGAAAACAGCCGGCGTGTGTATCAACTGGGCGCGTTCCGCCATTGAAGGCCGCAATACCTCCCTGCCGCTGGAACATCTGCAAATCAGCCAGCAGGCCGGTGTTCTTCAGGCGCTGATGTTCTCGGGCACCACCCGCGAAGGTGCTTATGGCGACTGGCAGGATCTGCACGCGCCGTTTGCGCCGTTCACAGGCAGTGAAGCGGGATGTCAGGAAAGCCTGATGACCATCGATATTGCCGCCGAAATGTTCCGGCACGCTCCCCCGGAATCACTGAGCTTCTCGGGAATTAAATTACTGGAAATGAGTGCCAGCGCCAGCGTGGATCATCGCATTGCTATTTTGCGGGACGGTATTCAGGCCATGACTCTGGCAATCAACAAAAAATAATAATCATAAAATAACGGCATCTTATTTTACACCATATCCCTTTTCTCTGAGGGGAAACCCGCTCGTCGGTTAAACGGGCTCTGTAACTCATTATTAAGGTAATAAGTTATGAATAAAAACTCTGATACTCTGCAAAGCAACCGGTTATTAAAAGAAATACCTAAGCAACGCTGGCTTCGAATTATTCCGCCCATCCTGATCGCCTGCATTATTTCTTATATGGACAGGGTGAATATTGCCTTTGCGATGCCAGGCGGAATGGACGCGGATTTGGGTATTACCGCATCCATGGCCGGACTGGCGGGCGGAATATTTTTTATCGGCTATTTATTCCTGCAAGTGCCGGGCGGAAAAATCGCGGTTCACGGCAGCGGTAAGAAATTCATCGGCTGGTCGCTGGTCGCGTGGGTCATTATTTCGATTCTCACCGGCCTGGTGACGAATCATTATCAGCTGTTATTCCTGCGCTTCGCACTGGGCGTGGCAGAAGGCGGCATGTTGCCGGTCGTGCTGACGATGATCAGCAACTGGTTCCCCGATGCCGAACGCGGCAGGGCGAATGCGATTGTGATCATGTTTGTGCCGATCGCCGGGATCATCACCGCCCCGCTCTCGGGCCTGATCATCAGCGCACTCGACTGGCGCTGGCTGTTTATCATTGAAGGGCTGCTTTCCGCCGTCGTTCTGGTGATGTGGGTACTGACCGTTTGCGACCGCCCGCAGGAAGCGCGGTGGATTTCGCCCGAGGAGAAAAACTGGCTGATATCGACGCTGGCCGCCGAACAGAAAGCCATTGCCGGGAAAGAAGTCAGAAACGCCTCGCTCGGCGCGGTGCTGGCCAACCGGACGATGTGGCAGCTTATCGCCCTGAATTTCTTCTACCAGACCGGCATTTACGGCTACACCCTGTGGCTGCCGACCATCCTGAAAGAACTCACGCATTCCACCATGGGACAGGTCGGCGTCCTCGCGATCCTTCCTTACATCGGCGCCGTCGCGGGTATGTTGCTGTTCTCCTCGCTGTCAGACCGCACCGGTAAACGCAAACTGTACGTGTTCCTGCCTCTGCTGGGCTTTGCGGCCTGCATGTTCCTGTCGGTGATGCTGAAAAATACCGTCTGGCTTTCGTATGCCGCGCTGGTCGGCTGCGGCTTCTTCCTGCAATCCGCCGCCGGGGTGTTCTGGACCATTCCCGCCAAGCTTTTCAGTGCAGAAATGGCCGGTGGCGCACGCGGTGTGATTAACGCGCTGGGCAATCTGGGCGGATTCTGCGGGCCGTATGCCGTCGGCCTGCTCATCACCTTCTACAGCAAAGACGCCGGTGTTTATTGTCTGGCGATCTCACTCACGCTGGCGGCACTGATGGCATTGCTGTTGCCTGCCCGGTGTGACGTTCCGGCGCAATCGGCGAACAAATTACCCGACAGCCGTCCGACAGCAGCCTGAGGAAATACGATGAAAGTTTCATCCGGAGAATACTGGTTAGGGATCGACTGCGGCGGCACCTATCTCAAGGCGGGATTGTACGATCACGCAGGGCAGGAATCCGGCGTTTGCCGCCAGTCCCTGCCGGTGCTGAGCGACCATCCCGGCTGGGCCGAGCGTGACATGCCTGCGCTGTGGGCGTCATGTGCCAGTTGTATTGCCGCCCTGCTGCGCCAGCAAAACGTCAGCGGTGCGCAGGTGAAAGGCATCGGCATTTCGGCGCAAGGCAAAGGATTATTCCTGCTGGATAAAGCCGGAAATCCGCTGGGCAGGGGGATTTTGTCCTCCGACCGCCGCGCCGGTGATGTGATCAGCGCCTGGCAGCGTGACGGTTTACACCAGCAAATCTATCCGCTGACCCGGCAGGCGCTGTGGGCCGGGCATCCGGTGTCATTACTGCGCTGGATAAAACTGCATCAGCCGGAGCGTTATCAGCAAATCGGCACGGTAATGATGGCGCACGATTATCTGCGTTATTGCCTGACCGGCGAGCGTGGATGCGAAGAAACCAACATTTCCGAATCCAATCTGTATCACATGGCGAACGGCGGTTACGACGCCCGGCTGGCTGAAATGCTGGGGATTGCCGAAATCAGCGCGGCGTTGCCGCCGGTGGTCGGTTCGGCGGAAATCTGCGGAACCGTGACGCCAGACGTCGCGGCGCTGACCGGATTAACCGCCGGAACGCCGGTGGTAGGCGGATTATTCGATGTGGTCTCTACCGCGCTTTGCGCCGGACTTCACGACGAATTCACCCTGAATGCGGTGATGGGTACGTGGGCGGTCACCAGCGGAATATCAGCGGAAATGGGCGAGCGGGAAAATCATCCGTACGTTTATGGCCGCTACGCCGGGGGCGAAGGTTTTCTTATTCACGAAGCCAGCCCGACATCTTCCGCCAATCTCGAATGGCTGAACCGGCAAACCGGCGGCATGGCGTTTGACGAGATTAACCGCGCCGTCAGCGCCCTGCCCAAAGCTGGGACCGACGTTCTGTTCCTGCCCTTCCTTTATGGCAGCAATCAGGGTGCGGAAATGACCGCCGGATTCTACGGTCTGCAATCGTTGCATCATCGCGGCCATTTGTTGCAGGCGGTGTACGAGGGCGTGGTGTTCAGCCATATGACGCACCTTAACCGAATGCTCGAACGCTTTCCGCAGGCAAAAACACTGCGCGTGACCGGCGGACCGGCGCGTTCTGAGATCTGGATGCAGATGCTGGCCGACGTCAGCGGAATGCCGGTGGAGCGCCCTCAGATCGAAGAAACCGGCTGTCTGGGCGCGGCGCTGGCGGCGATGGTCGGCACCGGCGTCTATGCGACTTTTGCGCAAGCCCAGCGTCATCTGCACTTTGCCGTGAAGCGTCTGGAACCCGACGCCGGTGCGCAGATGGCCTATCAGAAAAAATCACAACGTTACCAGTTCCTGATCGACGCACTGGGCGGTTACCACGCCCGCTGCGCGGCGGCTGACTCACAGGGAAAACCTCATCATGACTAAACCTCTTCTCCAGCTGGCGCTGGATCATACCGACCTTCCGGCCGCGCTGCGCACCGCGAAGGCGCTGAAAAATCACGTCGACATCATCGAGGCGGGCACCATTTTGTGTCTCTGCGAAGGGTTACACGCCGTGGAAATGCTGCGTGAACTTTGCCCGGACAAGATTCTGGTGGCCGACCTGAAAGTCGCCGACGCCGGAGAAACGCTGGCGCTGGAGGCGTTTAAAGCCGGGGCCGACTGGATGACGGTGATTTGTGCCGCGCCGCTGGCGACGGTCATCAAAGCGCACGATGTGGCGAAAACGCATCAGGGCGAAATCCAGATAGAACTCTTCGGCAACTGGACGATGCAGGATGCGCGCGACTGGCACGCGGCCGGGATCCGTCAGGCGATTTATCACCGCGGGCGCGACGCGCAGGCCAGCGGACAAACCTGGGGGCAGCAGGATCTGGATCGTATGAAACAGCTGTCGGATATCGGCCTGCGCCTTTCCGTCACCGGCGGCATCACGCCTGCAGATTTGCCACTGTTCCGCGATATCGACGTGCAGGCGTTTATCGCCGGACGCGCGTTATCCGACGCAACGCAACCTGCGCAGGTCGCGCAGGCGTTTCACCAGCAAATCGGCGCAATCTGGGGAGCCACGGCATGAGAAAACATCCGCTGGGCATCTATGAAAAAGCGCTGCCCAAACACCTGAGCTGGCCGGAAAGACTGGCGCTGGCGAAAAGCTGCGGCTTTGATTTTGTCGAAATGTCGGTGGATGAAACCGATGAGCGCCTGTCGCGCCTCGACTGGAGCATTACGCAGCGCGTCGCGCTGGTCGAAGCGATGATGGAAATCGGCGTCTCCATTCCGTCGATGTGCCTTTCCGCACACCGCCGTTTTCCGTTCGGCAGCCACGATGAAAGCGTCCGCAAGCGGGCGCGGGAAGTGATGACCAAAGCCATCAAACTGGCACGCGATTTGGGTATCCGTACCTTACAGCTGGCCGGTTATGACGTGTATTACGAAGCGTCCGATGCCGGTACCCGCGAACGTTTTGCCGAAGGACTGGCGTGGGCAGTGGAACAGGCCGCCGCCGCGCAGGTCACGCTGGCGGTCGAAATCATGGACACCGAATTCATGAATTCGATAACCAAGTGGAAAGCGTGGGATGAACGCCTGAATTCACCGTGGTTTAGCGTGTACCCGGACATCGGCAATCTCAGCGCGTGGGGAAACGACATTGCGTCGGAGCTGGCGCTGGGCATTGACCGCATCGCCGCCATCCACCTGAAAGATACCTATCCGGTCACCGCGACCTCAAAAGGTCAGTTCCGCGATGTGCCGTTCGGCGACGGCTGCGTCGATTTCACCGGCTTTTTCCGCACGCTGGGCGCGCTGAATTATCGCGGCGCATTCCTCATCGAAATGTGGACGGAAACTGCCGCCGAGCCGGTGCTGGAAATCATCAAAGCCCGTCAGTGGATTGAAGCCAAAATGCAGGAAGGAGAATTCGCATGTTAGAACAGCTGAAACAGGCCGTACTGGAAGCCAATCTGGCGCTGCCCGCGTATCATCTGGTGACGTTTACCTGGGGCAACGTCAGCGCGGTTGACCGCGAAAAAGGGCTGGTGGTGATCAAACCGTCGGGCGTGGAATATACCGACATGGAAGCCTCCGATATGGTCGTCGTCGATCTGCACACCGGCGAACGCATTGAAGGCGACAAAAATCCGTCGTCGGATACCGCCACGCATCTGGCGCTTTACCGGCAGTTTCCGGAAATCGGCGGCATTGTGCATACGCATTCCCGCCACGCGACAATCTGGTCGCAGGCCGGGCTGGATTTGCCGGCATGGGGCACCACGCACGCCGATTATTTCTACGGCAATATTCCCTGCACGCGCCGGATGACCGAAGCAGAAATCAACGGCGCGTACGAACTGGAAACCGGCAACGTCATTATCGAAACCTTCCTGGCGCGGGGTCTGGACGCCATGCAGGTTCCGGCGGTTCTGGTGCATTCTCACGGGCCGTTCGCCTGGGGGAAAAATGCCGCCGACGCCGTGCATAACGCCGTCGTGCTGGAGGAATGCGCCTACATGGGCATATTCTCCCGCCAGCTGACGCCTGCACTCGGCGATATGCAAAAGCCGCTGATGGACAAACATTACCTGCGCAAACACGGGAAAAACGCCTATTACGGACAACTGAAATAACCGGTCGTCGCCTGTCACTTCTCGAATAAATATGGTAACAATAGGCTTAATTATGCGCAGCGATGTCGCCAGGTTTTCGACCACAGAAAAGACCGCGACACGCCTGCCTGCCTCACTTTTATGGAGAACAGCGCATTATGTCAGCCAAACACCCTGTTATTGCCGTTACCGGTTCGAGCGGTGCAGGCACCACCACCACCAGTCTGGCATTTCGGAAAATATTCCAACAGCTTGGCCTGCGCGCCGCCGAGCTGGAAGGCGACAGTTTCCACCATTTCACCCGCCCGGAAATGGACGCGGCCATCCGCAAAGCCCGCGACCTCGGGCGTCATATCAGCTACTTCGGGCCGGAAGCCAACGACTTCGGTTTACTGGAAAAAAGCTTTATCGAATACGGCAAAACCGGCACAGGCCGTTCGCGCAAATATCTGCATACTTATGACGAAGCCGTTCCGTACAATCAGGTGCCGGGGACGTTTACGCCGTGGCAGGCATTGCCGGAACCGACGGACATTTTATTCTACGAAGGCCTGCACGGCGGTGTGGTATCCGACAAAACGGACGTCGCGGCGCATGTCGATTTGCTGGTCGGCGTGGTGCCCATCGTTAACCTGGAATGGATCCAGAAACTGGTGCGTGATACCGGCGAGCGCGGGCATTCCCGTGAAGCGGTGATGGATTCCGTGGTGCGTTCGATGGACGACTACATCAACTACATCACGCCGCAATTTTCCCGCACGCACATTAACTTCCAGCGCGTGCCAACCATCGACACCTCCAACCCGTTTGCCGCGAAAGCCATTCCTTCGCTGGATGAAAGCTTCGTGGTGATTCATTTTCAGGGACTGGATGACATTGATTTCCCGTATCTGCTGGCAATGTTGCAGGGCTCGTTTATCTCGCACATCAAAACGCTGGTGGTGCCGGGCGGCAAAATGGGGCTGGCGATGGAGCTGATTATGGCGCCGCTGGTGCAGCGCCTGATGGAAGGGAAGAAAATCGAGTAAGTGAAATCAGGCGTCGTTCATCAGCAAGTGCTGAATGAATCCGACGTGTAATTTCACGCCAATCTGGAATGCCTCTTCGTCCAGCGCAGTTCATATTGCGCCCCGTGCGCCGCCGTAATTCCTGAACTAATCTGTTCCATCACCTGTGGCACCTGTTCGCGCACGCTGTGGCGATGAGTGCGCCGTTCGGCTTGCAGGACAGGCTTTGCCTGCTCAATAGCGATACACTGCCGGAGGCGGAATATTGCGTACTCTATTCGCAAAAATCGCCGCTGACGTTTGCCGCGCGGCGATTTCTGGATTTATTGCGAAGCCAGTGTCAGTCGTATGACTGGTCGTGACTTATTCGGCGTTCACCACTTCAAAACTGTGGGTGATCGTCGCGGCTTTGCCCAGCATCAGGGAAACGGAGCAGTATTTTTCCGCAGACAGGCTGACCGCGCGTTCCACAATTTTATCCGTCAGGTCTTTGCCGGTGACGATGAAATGCAGGTTGATGTGCGTGAACAGACGCGGTGCTTCTTCGCGGCGCTGAGACGTCAGTTTCACTTCGCAGTCACGCACGTCGTTACGGCCTTTCTGCAAAATAGACACCACGTCAATCGCACTGCAACCGCCCGCTGACATCAGCAACATTTCCATCGGGCTCGGGGCTTTGTCGCCCGCATTGCCATCCATTGTGATCTGATGGCCCGACGCTGACTCGCCTAAAAACGTCAGCCCTTCTACCCATTTTACGCGTGCGTGCATGTGCTCTTCTCCCGGTGGATAAATTCGTCAAAATCTTCCCTCAGACTACCCTTTCACCCAAAAACTGGCAACGTAACCCGATCGCCATCATGCTGAAGCGAGACAACAGAAGACAGCATTGCAATCCTGTGTTACAAACAAAGCCGAAACATACTTTCCAGTAAATTGCGGTGACGGTTTTTGCGGTTTAAGAACAGAACCCACGGTGTTAACAGCAATAATCAGGCTGTTTCACTCCGACATCCGCTTGCAGCATTTCTGGGGAGTTATATGCTGAAAGGGCGCTTTTTAAAGTAAGTGCCGTACAGGGAACTCTGAGCCCTGTGATTTTGGGCAGCGATAACAACAGAGGATAATAGCAAATGGTTCTCGGCAAGCCACAAACAGACCCGACTCTCGAATGGTTCCTTTCTCACTGTCATATACATAAGTATCCTTCTAAAAGTACGCTGATTCACCAGGGTGAAAAAGCCGAAACGCTGTACTACATCGTGAAAGGGTCGGTTGCCGTCCTGATTAAAGATGAAGAAGGCAAAGAAATGATACTGTCATACCTTAACCAAGGTGACTTCATCGGCGAGCTGGGACTCTTCGAAGAAGGGCAGGAACGCAGTGCCTGGGTTCGTGCTAAAACTGCCTGCGAAGTGGCTGAAATTTCTTATAAAAAATTCCGCCAGCTGATTCAGGTTAACCCGGATATTCTGATGCGTCTTTCCGCGCAGATGGCAAACCGTCTGCAAGTGACGTCAGAGAAAGTCGGCAACCTTGCCTTCCTCGACGTAACAGGCCGTATCGCGCAAACTTTGCTTAATCTGGCTAAACAGCCTGATGCAATGACCCATCCGGACGGGATGCAAATCAAGATCACCCGTCAGGAAATCGGCCAAATCGTCGGTTGTTCACGTGAAACAGTCGGACGTATTCTCAAAATGCTGGAAGATCAGAGCCTGATCTCCGCACACGGTAAAACGATTGTCGTTTACGGCACACGTTAATCCCTCAGAAATTGGCGCGGCAGCTGACTGTCGCGCCTTTTTTATGGGCTAAGCTTTACCCATGACGCTATGGCGAAGACTGTTTTATCATCCCGAAGTTAACTACGCGCTGCGCCAGACGCTGGTGTTATGCCTGCCTGTCGGTATTTGCTGGCTGTTTGGCAATCTGCAAATGGGTCTGCTGTTTTCCTTGTGCCCGGCCTGTTGCAACGTCGCCGGTCTCGATACTCCGCACAAACGCTTCTTTAAACGCCTGATTATCGGCGGCTCGTTGTTTGCCGTCAGCAGTATTCTGATGCAGGTCATGCTGGAAAACTGGCACATTCCCCTGCCGCTCATCATGTTAACGCTGGCTTTGCTGCTCGGCGTCACCGGCGAAATCAGCCCGCTGCACGCACGCTTATTGCCCGGCGCGCTGGTGGCCACCATCTTTACGCTGAGTATGGTCGGTGTGAGGCCGATGTGGCAGGCACCCGCGCTGTTTGCTGCGGGTACCGCCTGGTACGGGCTGTTTAACTGGGCGTGGTTCCGTATTTCCGAAGAACAGCCGATGCGCGAAACGCTCAGTCAGCTGTATTTGCAACTGGCGGATTATTTCGAAGCCAAGTACAGCCTGCTGACGCAACACACCGATCCGGAAACCGCCCTTCCGCCACTGCTCAAACGCCAGCAGCAGGTTATCGATCTGATTGCGTTGCTGTATCAGCAACTGCACATGCTGCCGCAGCACGGGCATCATCATCACCACAAGCGGCTGTTCCAGCGTTTTCAGGTTGCGCTCGATTTGCAGGAACACATCACGGTCAGCCTGCATCAGCCGGAAGAAGTCCAGAAACTGGTGGAAGAAAGCCATGCCGAAGCGGTGATCCGCCGGAATGCGCAGGTAATTTCCGCCCGTCTGCGCGTGATTGCGGACGATATTCTCTACCATCGCCTTTCCGAACGCTTCACCATGGCGAATGAGTTGGCAGCGCTGGAAAAAATTGCGGCGCAGAACCCGCAGAATCCGGTCGGCCAGTTCTGTTATTACCATTTCAGCCGTATCGCGCGACTGCTGCGGACGCAGCGTCCGCTGTATCGCCGCGATCTGATGAACTCCCAGCCGCGCCTGCCGTTCTGGCCTGCGGTAAAAAGCTATCTGTCTTTTAAATCTTCCGCCCTGCGCAATGCCGCACGTCTGGGGCTGATTCTGGCGATCGGCAGCAGCCTCGGGCTGTTCTTCAATCTGCCGAAACCCTACTGGATATTGCTGACCATCATGCTGGTCAGCCAGAACGGTTATAACGCCACGCGTGTGCGTATCCAGCACCGTGCGCTCGGCACGCTGGCCGGTCTGCTGATTGCCGCCGGATTGCTGAAACTGGAGATGCCGGAAGGCATCACGCTGATTTGTATGCTGGTGGTGACGCTGATTTCCTACACGGTACTGCGCAAAAACTACGGGCTGGCGATGGTCGGGATGACGGTCACCGCCGTTTATACATTGCAGTTGCTGGCAATGAACGGCATCCATTTTCTGGTGCCGCGACTTATCGACACATTGATTGGCTGTGCGCTGGCCTTCGGCGGCACCATCTGGCTGTGGCCGCAATGGCAAAGTGGCCTGATGCGACAGAATGCCCATCAGGCGCTGGAAACGTATCAGAACGCCATCCGGCTTATCCTGCAGGAAAACCCTGACGCGTCGAAACTCGCGTACACCCGGATGCAGGTCAATCAGGCGCACAACAAGCTCTTCACCTCGCTGAGCCAGGCGATGCAGGAACCGGGTTTTAACTCGCACTATCTGGCGGATATGCGTTTGTGGGTCACGCACAGTCAGTTTGTCGTTGAGCACATCAACGCGATGACGATTCTCGCCCGCGAGCATTACATGCTGCCGGAGAAGCTGGCGACGGAGTATTTACAGACCTGCGAAATTGCGCTGCAAAGCTGTCAGCAACGGCTGCTGTACGACGGCCCCGGCAGCGAGAACAGCCTGTTTAATGCGCCGGAGCTGCACCCTGACATGCCGCTGACCGAAATGGAGCGTCACCTGCGCAGGGTGATTTCGCATCTGAGTGTGATGCATACCATTTCGTCACTGGCGTGGAAGCAGAGGCCACACCACGGGGTCTGGCTGACGCGGCGGGCGTAAAAGGGGAGATCCCCTTTTATATCCCCCGTTTAAGGGTTGGATCGAGAAGGTTTCGGTTTCTCACTCGCCGTGGGGCTGGATCGAGAAGGTTTCGGTTTTTCACGCACGGTGATCACTTAATTCGCTGTGCCGAAACCGCCAAAGAGGGAGGAAAAGCGCCTCCCTCTTTGATCTCCCACGCTTTTTTCACTGCGCGCTCCGCTCGCTGGCTATGTTTCAGCCACCGCAATTATTGCCGCAAAAACTTGCCGCTGCGCGGTTCCCTAACTCGGTTTCGAGCCTTGGGTCTCGAAACACTCGCTCGGCAAGCTTTCTGAAAGCGGCCAAAGGCTATGTAATTCAAGAGAGTATTTCGTGCTGTTTTTCAAAAGGTGAGATGACGCGCTCAAAATCCAGCTGAACGGAGCGGCTTCGAGACCCGAGGCTCGAAGACCGAGTGAAGGCAGCACGAAGTGCCTGGATTTGCGCCACACGCGGGAGCGCCAGAACACGGCCATCGCCCCAGCGGCAGCGCTTGTTTGAAAAAGCGGGGAGAGCTCCAAGAGAGGGAAAGCACTTCCCTCTCTTGGTCGGTTTCGGCGTGAGCCGCTGAGCGATCACCGCACATGAAAAACCGAAATATTCTCGGTCATAGCCCTCACGGTGAGTGAGAAACCGAAATATTCTCGATCTATATATTTTTTTAAATAAAGCCGGCTGCTAAAGCCTAAACCCTAAGCCCCTGTAACTTTTGCTACCGCTTTCTCAAAGCGCCCCATCCCTTCTTCAATATCCGCGAAGTCGATCACCAGTGATGGTGCAAACCGCATCACATTCGGGCCCGCCACCAGCATCATCAACCCGAACTCAGCGGCGGCGGCATGAAACTCTCCGGCGCGGTTTTTGAAGGCGTCCGACAGTTCAGCCCCTATCAGCAGCCCCTGGCCGCGGAATTCTTTGAAGATCGGGTATTTCTGGTTGATGGCATCCAGCGCGCTGATGAATTTCTCGCGGCGTTCGTTAATACCGGCCAGCACTTCAGGCGTATTGATGATATCCAGCGCAGCTTCGGCGACGGCGCAGGCCAGCGGGTTACCGCCGTAGGTGGTGCCGTGTTTACCCGGTTCCATCACCGACGCGACCTCTTCCGTTGCCAGCATGGCGCTGACAGGGAACCCGCCGCCCAGAGCTTTTGCCGTGGTCAGAATATCCGGCGTCACGCCGTAATGCATGTAGCTGAACAACTTACCGCTGCGGCCCATGCCGCTCTGAACTTCATCGAGCACCAGCAGCGCCTGATGTTTGTCGCAAAGCTCGCGCAGACCTTGCAGGAATTCCTGAGTGGCAGGCATTACACCGCCTTCGCCCTGAACCGGCTCCACAACAATGGCGCAGGTATGGTCATCGATGACCGCTTTTACCGCGTCCAGATCGTTGAACGGGACATGCACGATGTCAGCCGGTTTCGGGCCAAAGCCATCGGAATATTTTGGCTGGCCGCCGACGGACACGGTAAACAACGTGCGCCCGTGGAAGGCGTTATGGAAAGCGATAATCTTGCTTTTGTACGGGCTGTGGCGATGCGAAGCGTAATAGCGCGCGAGTTTGAATGCGGCTTCGTTGGCTTCTGCGCCGGAGTTGGCAAAAAATACGCGGTCAGCAAAGGTCGCGTCGATCAGTTTCTGCGCCAGACGCAGCGCCGGTTCGTTGGTGAAAACGTTGCTCACATGCCACAGGGTTTCGCCCTGTTCGTGTAACGCTTTCACCAGCGCCGGATGGCAATGGCCCAGCGCGGTCACCGCAATCCCGCCCGCGAAATCAACATATTCGTTACCCTGCTGATCCCACACGCGGCTGCCTTTGCCTTTCACCGGAATAAATTTCGCGGGTGAATAAACCGGCAAAATTACTTTATCGAACGTGCCCCGGTTAACCGCTGCTTTTTCTGCCATAACCCTTCTCCCTTTCTGGTTCTTACCAGTGAGTTGTTACGATGAACTGGAATTCACAGCCGCAATGGATGTGAAAATATAATCACAAAATATGCATAAAAAATCACACACAGGCAAACAGAAATCGTTCCTGTCGCGTAAGTAATTTTTATCGGGCAACTAAGTGTTTAGATTTTAAGGAAATTATCCAGCAGCTGATGTCCCTGCTCGCTGAGAATGCTTTCAGGATGGAACTGAACGCCGTGCAGCGGCAGCGTTTTGTGCATGATGCCCATGATTTCGTCACGTTCGCCCTCGCGCTCAGTCCACGCGGTGACGTCAAAGCAATCGGGCAACGTGTCGGGCGCAATCACCAGCGAATGGTAGCGCGTCACCGTCAGCGGATTATTCAGCCCGCTAAAAACGCTGGTGCCGGTATGGCGGATGGGAGAGGTTTTGCCATGAATGGCCTGACGGGCGCGGACGATTTTTGCTCCAAACGCCTGCGCCATCGCCTGATGCCCGAGGCAGACACCGAGAACCGGCAGCTTACCGGCAAAGTGCGTGATGGCTTGCAGGGAGATCCCCGCCTGATCCGGCGTACACGGGCCGGGCGAAATCACCAGATGCGAGGGGGAAAGCTGTTCGATATCCGCAATCGTCAGCCGATCGTTACGCATCACGTTAACCTCTGCGCCCAGCTCGCAAAAATATTGGTAGAGGTTATAGGTAAACGAGTCGTAGTTGTCGATCAGCAGCAGCATGGGGATCCCGGTAAAGTCGAAAAATTTACCGGGCAATTCTACGCATTTTTACGTGCGTGCTTCATAATTTTGTCGATCTGTTTTCCTGAACAGCGCGGCAAAAAAAGGACGCCTTGTCCGGCGTCCTCAATACTGATTGTGCAACGGCAACGATTACTCAACGGCAATCGGTTGATCGCTGACCTCGGTTTTGTGTTCGCCCTGCAACGTTTTTACCCTTTGCTCGAGCTGTTGAACCGCTTTTGCATCCGGCAGCAGCGAGTATTTCAGCTCAAACACGGTGCTCTGGCCGGGTTGCAGCTGTTTCACACGGCCCTGTTTACGCTCAATCGTCACAGGGTACGCGTAGTTAGTGCCCGGTTCGATGCCGGTCACATAGCCTTGTTTCAGGGTGTCGGTGTTTTTCCACAGCGTCAGCAGCGGGAGCTGATGCGTGTCGAACTCAATCGACGCGCCTTTATCACCGGCTTTGTTGACGACGCCCGCGATGGTTTTGCCCTGCGCATCCGCCAGCGGAACCATGTTGAAGACCATTTCATCGAAGCCTTTGGTTGGCCCGGCGTAAGTCTGCCAGTCGCTCAGGCCTTTTTTGGCGTAATCGTTGAACGGCGAAATGGATTTCAGTGGTGCGATAAAGCGCGCGCCCTGTTCGAGGATCGGCTGACCAAAGTTGCTGTGATAAATAATCTGGTAGTCGTGCGGATAATCAGACTGGTTAGTCAGCTGGTCGTGAATAGTCCACGACTGGCTGCCCGGCACGTAACGCAGCTCAGTCCAGGTTTCCAGTTTGGCTTTCTTGAAAGTGTCTTCTTTCAGCAGCCCGCGCACGGTGATTTCGTACGGTGCTTTTTCTGCAATCTCGACCACCACTTTCGAGGCTGGCGTGTTGCCTGCGCGGCCATGCAGCGTGTAAATCATGCCGTCAGCGGTCACCGGATGGCCGGTCCATTCAAAGCCGCAGCGCACCATCATTTCGTTGAAGCCTTCCAGCCAGCCCACGCCGTTGCGGCTTTCCAGATTGATGTACGCCGGATTCACCACTTCCTGCACCGGCGAATCCCAGCCTAGCCGGATGTTATCGCCGGTCACATGCAGTAAATCCATGCCGCGCGTCGGGCTAAGAGCGATGGTCAGCCCTTTGCTGGTGATCGTAATGACTTTAGAGCCTTCCTGTTTACCGCCGTGTAAGACTTTTTGTTCGATGCTGAAATCTGCACCGGCGATATTCAGCTTTTTGCTGTCAGTTTTCCAATTTCCCAGTTCAGTACCGGCTTCAGCATCCGTCAGCACGATAGTTTGTGCAGCGGCCTGCCACGAAAAAAGCCCCATGACGATCCCGGTTACGAGTAATTTTTTCACATCCACTCCTTTTTGCTGAATTGATTTAGCCCAAAAGCAATTCAGCCTACAAATCCCGCAGAGCGAAAAACGTGACAGCCTTCACCTTGATCGGTTTTGCAGCAAAACCACCGTTCACAACGTGCTCAGGGTGGCAAAAAAGGGATGTAACGGATGTTGTTACAGGAAATAGTGAGAAGTCAGGCAGGTAAAGCACACCCAAAGCTGATGCGTTTCAGCTTTGGGGCTGAGCAGAAGGAATTACTTTTTGCGGCCCCCCATAATGGAACCCAGAACGCCGCGCAGAATTTGCCGCCCTAAATCGCGGGCCATACTTTTGGCGGCAACCTGCACCACGCCGTCGCGTTTTCCGCCACGCGGGCCGGCGCTGCCAAACAGGATTTCATTGAGGCCGCCCATCAGGCCGCCGCCGGATCCGGTTTCAGCCGCAGGTTTAGCCGCGCCCGCAGATTGCGGCGCTGCCACGGTGCCAAAGCCCTGTGCGGTGATTTTTTCATACGCAGATTCACGATCCACGCTGTCTTCGTAGCGGCCATACAGCGGCGACTGATTGATGGCTTTATTGCGCTCATCATCTGCCAGCATGCCCATTTTCGATTCCGGGGCGATGACCATCGCGCGCAGCACAATTTCCGGCCGCCCTTTTTCGTCGAGGAAAGACACCAGCGCTTCGCCGACGCCCAGCTCGCTGATCGCCGTTTCCGCGTCAAACGCCGGATTCGCGCGCATAGTCTGCGCCGCGGCTTTCACCGCTTTCTGGTCACGCGGCGTAAAGGCGCGCAAGGCGTGCTGAACCCGGTTGCCAAGCTGCCCGAGCACGCTGTCGGGAATATCCAGCGGGTTCTGCGTGACGAAGTAAATTCCGACGCCTTTGGAACGGATGAGACGCACCACCTGTTCGATTTTCGTCAGCAACGCTTCAGGCGCGTCGTTGAACAGCAGATGCGCTTCGTCAAAGAAGAACACCAGCTTCGGCTGTTCCGGGTCGCCCACTTCCGGCAAATGTTCAAACAGCTCTGCCAGCAGCCAGAGCAGGAAAACAGAATAGAGTTTGGGCTGGTTAATCAGCTTATCCGCGGCCAGCAGGTTAATCATCCCGTGACCATTTTTATCGGTGCGCATCAGGTCGTTGATATCCAGCATCGGCTCGCCGAAGAACTGATTCGCGCCCTGCCCTTCGAGCGTCAGCAGGCCACGCTGAATCGCCCCGATGGACGCCGTGGAAATGTTGCCGTACTGCGTCTGGAACTGCCTGGCGTTTTCGCCGGTAAACTGCACCATCGCGCGCAAATCTTTCATGTCGAGCAGCAAAAGTCCGTTGTCATCGGCAATCTTGAAAACCAGCTGCAACACGCCGCTTTGCACGTCGTTGAGATCCAGCAACCGCGCCAGTAATAACGGCCCGAGATCGGAAATCGTCGCGCGAATGGGATGGCCTTTTTCACCGAAAATATCCCACGGGATAATGCTGCACGCCTGCGGCTGCCAGTCGGTGACGCCGATATTTTTCAGGCGCGCGGCGAGTTTTTCCGACGGCACGCCTGACGCGCCAATCCCCGATAAATCCCCTTTCACATCGGCCAGAAAAACCGGAATGCCGATACGCGAAAACTGTTCAGCCATGCGTTGCAGCGTGACCGTTTTGCCGGTGCCGGTCGCGCCGGTAATTAATCCATGCCGGTTCGCCAGCGCAGGCAGGATCACCAGATCCTGAACCGGTTTACCTTCACTCATCGCTTTTGCAATCAGACGGGGTTCGCTCATTTCATTTTCCTTGAAAGTGGGACGCGGGAACGTTTATCAAAACCGGATAAGTCAAAACAGGCCGGACTCAATTAAAGTTGAGAGCATTAGCCAGAGTTTCATGTAACAAAACAACATGTGGTCTGGCTTACACTTTTAGCTTCGTTCATAAATTATAGTAAGTCCCACGGTCAGAACGACATATTTAATCTTCATGGTTTCAATGAAAGACCTCACAATTAACAGAGTTTTTGGCGCCCTCGTATTGCGCGTTCTGAATAATCCTAAAACGTTGCGGGATAAATAATATTCCCTTCTTTCACTTCGTCAGCACTGGCTGGAATCGCCATTGCTTTGTATTCATGTCTGCGCAATAACAAGGTGTATATATGTCTGTAACCACAATGGAAAATAAAAGCGCTTACGAAAAACTGAGCCGTAAAGAAAAGATCGGTTACGGTATGGGCGATGCTGGCTCATGTATGATCTGGAGTGTACTGGCTCTTTACCTGACATGGTTTTACACCGATGTGTATGGCTTAGATCCCGCCATCGTTGGCACCTTATTTCTGGTCATCCGTGTATTCGACGCCTTCAGCGATCCGATTATGGGCGCTATTTGCGATCGCACCAAAACCCGCTGGGGTAAATTTCGCCCGTGGTTGTTGTGGATGGCCGTACCCTTTGGTCTGGGCGCAGTCTTAATGTTCACCACGCCTGACCTGAGCATGAACGGGAAAATCATGTATGCCTGGGTCACTTATCTGATCATGTCGTTAATCTATACGGCGATCAATATTCCGTATTGCTCGGTGGCGGGCGTCATTACGCTGAACCAGAAAGAACGCATGGGCTGCCTGTCCTGGCGTTTCTTCCTTAACGGCCTGGCAACTCTCATCATCTCCTGTTCTATTTTGCCTCTGACCGACTGGCTGGGTAATGGCAACAGGGCATCGGGTTTTCAGATGACGATGATGATTATGGGAGGCGCGGCGACCCTCATGTTCCTGTTCTGCTTCGCCAGTATTAAGGAACGCGTGGTTTCAATTAAAGCTAACGATTCATTAAAACGAGACCTGAAAGACATTGCGAAAAATGATCAGTGGCTACTGATGATTTCAATCACCTTCCTTAACGTCTTTCCGGCATTTATTCGCGGTGCGGTCACCATTTATTACGCCACTTATGTGATGCACGCTTCTGTAGGGTTTATTACCTTTTTCATGGCGCTGGGTGTCGCCTGCAATATGGCAGGGAGCGTAATTGCTAAGCCACTGACCGATCGTTTCGATAAAATTAAGTTATTCCGTGTCATCAATATTATTCTCGGGATTCTGTCGTTCGCATTATGGTTTGTCGACCCTTCATCGTTGACGCCGCTGTTAGCCCTGTTTATCGTCATTAATATTCTCCATTTAATTCAGTCAGGCCCAATACTGTGGGCCATGATGTCCGACGTTGATGACTACGGTGACTGGAAATTTGGCAAACGTCTGACCGGTATTTCCTTCGCAGGCAATCTCTTCATGTTAAAAATGGGGCTGGCGGTGGCGGGTGCCATTGTCGCCTGGATATTATCCTATACCGGCTATGTCGCGAATAAACCTGAACAAAACCCACAGACGATTCAGGGCATTATTATGATGTTCTCATTACTGCCAATGGTGAGCTATTTCATCAGCGCGTATGTGGTGCGTTACTTCAAGCTCAATAATACCTTCCTTGAGAAGATTAAAGTCGATCTCGCCAAACGCGAACTGGAGAACGGCCACGCGCAGTCACTAAAGCAAAGTGATACCTCAGTGATTCAACCCACGCATTGATTGGTGAATAAACGAAACGCAGCCCGCATTTTCGGGCTGCACTCGCTTTCCTATTTTTGTTACAGGAACTTTTATTTATGGTGAGTAAAAAAAATTACGACGTTACCGAGTGGAATGTAGGTAATCCATACGAAGATATTGGCAAGGTTATTAACAGCATCATCGCAGATATTAAAACCAGGCAAACGAACGTTGATGTTAATGACGGTGGAAAACCGGGTGCAGTGATTTATATCCCGCCAGGTGATTATCATCTGACGACTCAGGTTGTTATTGATATCAGCTATCTGAAAATCATGGGATCTGGCCACGGTTTTACGTCTTCAAGTATTCGTTTTAATACGCCGCCGGGTGAACTGGCACACTGGCATGAAATATGGCCAGGCGGCAGCCGGGTGCTGGTGGATATTTTACCGCAGTCAGGAAGTGACGAAAGCACTGGAGCCGCGTTCTATGTGAAGCGGGAGGGAGAACCTCGTATAAGCTCAGTCGAATTTGCCGATTTTTGTATTGATGGTTTGCACTTTGTGGATGATGCTTCAGGACATCACGATCCAGAGAATAGCTACACGAATGGGAAAACGGGTATTTATGTCGCAAATGCGCAGGATTCATTCCGGATTACCGGCATGGGGTTCGTGTATTTAGAGCATGGTATTACCACGTATCAGTCTGATGCACTTTCTATACATGATAATTTCATCGCTGAATGCGGAAACTGCATCGAATTACGCGGTTCAGGACAGGCGTCCAAAATAACCGATAACCTAATCGGGGCGGGTTATAAAGGCTATTCCATTTATGCGCAAAATTTTGGCGGACTGCTGGTCACGGCAAATAATGTTTTCCCGCGCGGGAAAAGCAGCATCCATTTTTCTGGCGTAGTGCGTTCTTCTGTGACCAGTAACCGGTTCCATTCATTTTATTCGGGGATGTTAGTCCTTGAGGATAACAGTTCGGAAGTGCTGGTTTCTGCGAATCATTTTCTGCGCGACCATGAGCCTTGGTTACCGATGCAGGGATACGATAGCGGTGCAGATGACTTGTATGGGCTCCTGTATATAAGCGGAAATAATAACTCTGTTATTTCTAACCATATTTCGGAAACCATTGAGACTCAATATATCAGGCCGTCCGGAGCAAAGCCGGTCATCATACGAATTGTGTCAGGTACGGGTAATTTTATTTCCGGCAATCACATGGTTGCTACGACCGAAGCATCAAAAACGCAAACGTCCGCGACAAATTCCTGCTTCGATGCACAGGTGGGTGCTTTGCTGACGGTCGATGCCCTGCAACCGCTGGAGGTAACCGCTGTGCAGATCGAAACAGAATCGCGGCAAAATACAATTCTGGATTCAGGAAGCGATGCACAGGTTGTTATGGACAGAACCGTCAATGCTTTCAGAGCCACACCAACGCCGGGATTATAAGTCTCCGGGGTCATAACAAGAACGGGTGCCTCAGGGGCACCCGTTTTGCATTGCGAACAAACCAGAGGTTCTGGCGGAATAATTATATTTTCGTCACAGTCATTCCGAGACTGCTCTCCCGAACAATAAGTTTTGTTGTCAATGCGATTGAATCGATGTGATCGTATTTCTCAGTTTTATTGATAAGTTCAAAGGCCAGTTTCCCCATCTCATTTATGGGCTGAGCAATACTGGTAATATTCATCACCTGCGCAATAATCGTATTGTCGAAACTGGCCACGGCGATATCACCCGGTACATTACCGCCCTTGCGTCGAAGCTTTTCGATAACATAGCTTGCGGCAACGTCATTATAAATAAGCAGGCAGTTTATTTTATCTTCCCGACTCGTTATTTTATCAACGATGGAATCCAGAGAATGAATATGTCCCCGGCTATTTTCACCGTCACCTTTGGGGATCCAGTAGCCGTGGTGTTTTTCCACCCGATGGCCATGGCTGAGTGCTTTCTTACAAAAGGCCGAAATTTTGCGGTTGTCTACGCCGTCCTGGCCGATAAAGCCAAAACGGGTACGCCCGATATCAATAAAATGCTCGGCTATCGTCTCCGCCCCGCGTTCCTGGTTGTTAGACACTGAATTAAAGAAACGCGAGGTTTGTGTCACAACCGCAGTATTGACACCCGTGCTCAGCAGCCACTCTGACAAAGAAGATTCCGCTTCGGTGGGAACCCAAATCAGTGCTTCGATTCCCATTCCAACTAAGGTTCTTACCAGCTGCTTATCCTGAAATGGCTGGTTCTGGTGGGTTTTAACCAGCACAGATTTCCCTACGTAACGGGCTTCCTCCTCAAGCGAGGCCAGCAGTTCACAGAAATGCGGATTAATCAGATTGGGGACCACCACGCCTATTAACCCGGAGCATTTACCGTTCAGTTGAACGGCGCTCCGGTTGGGGACGTAACAGAGAAAATCCATTGCGCTGTGAACCTCGCGACGAGTCTCAACGGACACGCTGGGATGATTATTGATCACCCGTGACACGGTTGCGGTAGAAACACCCGCTTTTGTCGCCACATCTTTTATAGAAGCCATGTTCTTCATGTCACCGGTTACATTCGTTATCAATAATATAAAATCTGCACGCCACGAAGTATGCAAACCCGATCACATGTCGTTTTGTTACATGAAACCAGCACCGGGATCACATTGCTAATAAAAACCCGAACCGAAATTTATTATTTACCCTTCACGTTGTATCAGCGGTTGCACAGTGATATCCACTGTCCTTTAAAAAATATGGGCTAATACTCTCCTCAGCCATTAATAACAAGGGTAAATAAACGACTCGTTAACACAATAAATAAGGCCACTGGACAGGACGGAAAATCCGGTGCGGTAACTTATATTTCTTCCGGCGATTATCATTTATATTTCAGAAGGGGATTAATCTCAGTTACGACAGAGATCTGGGGCTGATTTTAATGGACGGTAATAATATTTTTCGTCGACAAAAAAAACGGCTTCCATAGCAGGAAGCCGTTTTTTCCGGAACCGGAAAGCTGAACGTTATGGCAATACTTTCGCTGAGAGGATAACAATCGGCATGGTTGGAACGTTCTGGTATGGCCCGACGTTGTCAGTTTTCACGGAAGACATTTTGTCGACCACGTCCATGCCTTTGATGACTTTACCGAAAACGGCATAGCCAAAATCACGCTGGCCGTGATCCAGGAAAGCATTGTCTGCTACGTTGATGAAGAACTGGCTGGTCGCGCTGTCTTTATCGGCAGTACGCGCCATGGCTACGGTGCCGCGCAGGTTACGCAGGCCGTTGTCGGCTTCGTTCTTAATAGGTTCTTTGGTCGCTTTTTGCTGCATGTCCGCAGTAAAGCCGCCGCCCTGGACCATAAAGCCCGGGATCACGCGATGGAAAATGGTGTTGTTGTAATAGCCGCTCTGCGCGTAATCGACGAAATTCTTCACAGAAACCGGTGCCTTCGCACTGTCGAGTTCCAATTCGATATTCCCTGCAGAAGTGGTCAGCATTACGTGGGTTTGACCGGCGGCGAAAACCGGTGACATTGCAGTCAGGGATAGCAGCGCAGTTAAGGCCACTAAAGTACGTTTAAACATGACGGTTCCTTTCTCCAGAATACAAACAACAGATCCCACTGATTCTAAAGAGCCTTTAGGCTCAGCGCCAGACCTTTACCTATATTTACGCTTAAAACTAAATTGTTCAGATATTTCATAATATTACACGGCATTTATCTGAGCGTTAGCTGTTGAAATCCACCGGGTAATCTTCGTCAAGATGGATGACCGTTTTTGCCGGTTCCGTTTGCGCGATAAGCCGTCCCTGGCGGATGGAATAACGCACCGGCGTCTGACGGCGGACAGCATCAAAACCATTCTGCGCGGGCAGGATCACCAGGCTCGCCGGATTGCCGCTTTGCAGCGCGTAATCCTTCAGATTCATTGTTCTCGCGCTGAACGTGGTAATCAGCTTCAGGCCGTCGTCAATTTGCTGATATCCCATCAGCTGGCAGACATGCAGCCCCATGTGTAAAACCTGCAACATATTGGCGGTGCCCAGCGGATACCACGGGTCAAAAACGTCGTCATGACCAAAACAGACATTAATCCCCGCCTCCAGCATCTCTTTCACGCGCGTAATACCGCGACGTTTCGGGTAAGTATCAAAGCGCCCTTGCAGATGAATATTCACCAGCGGATTGGCGACAAAATTGATGCCCGACATTTTCAGCAGACGAAACAGCCGCGAGGTATACGCGCCGTTGTAAGAGTGCATCGCGGTGGTGTGGCTGGCAGTAACGCGCTCGCCCATATTTTCGCGCAGCGCCAGCGCCGCCACGGTTTCTACAAAACGCGATTGCTCGTCATCGATTTCATCGCAATGCACGTCGATGAGCTTGTTATATTTCTTCGCCAGCGCAAAGGTTTTGTGCAGCGATTCCACGCCATATTCGCGGGTAAATTCAAAATGCGGAATCGCGCCGACAACGTCAGCACCCAGCTTCAGCGCCTCTTCCAGCAGGGCTTCGCCGTCGGGGTACGACATAATTCCTTCCTGCGGAAACGCCACGATTTGCAGCGTGACCCACGGCGCGACTTCCGTTTTCACTTCCAGCATGGCTTTCAGCGCCGTCAGCGTCGGGTCGGAGACATCAACGTGCGTACGGACATGCTGAATACCGTTGGCAATCTGCCATTTCAGCGTCTGCCACGCGCGCTGTTTCACGTCTTCATGTGTGAGCAACGCCTTGCGTTCCGCCCAGCGTTCAATGCCTTCAAACAGCGTACCGGACTGGTTCCACGCGGGCTGACCGGCGGTTTGCGTGGTATCGAGGTGAATATGCGGTTCGATAAAAGGCGGGATCGCCAGCCCGCCTTCCGCATCAAGAATGTGCTCTCCGGGCTGATCATTTTGTGGCCGGGAGATGATCTGGCTAACCACGCCGTCTTCGATATCGATCTGCCACAATCCTTCGCTGCCGGGCAGGCGTACGTTTTTGATGGTCCGTAAAAGGGTTTTCGTCACGCGTAACCTCATCGTTAGAGAAAGTCGGTTTAAGATAAGCAATAAGAAGAACAATAGCCTGAAAGTGTTTATAAATCGAAAGGTTACATAAAAACCCAATGAAATCAGACAAATACCACCTAAGGAGTATATTGGGAACGGCTTGATTTGTATCAATACCCCCAGTTACGCGCGGGTTATGTTTAGCCTCATAAAATCAAAATTGAGGCAATTATGAGCAAAGTCAGACTCGCGATTATTGGTAACGGCATGGTCGGCCATCGCTTTATCGAGGATTTGCTGGATAAAGCAGAGCCGGGTCAGTTCGATATCACGGTATTATGTGAAGAGCCGCGCGTGGCCTATGACCGCGTCCATCTTTCCTCTTACTTTTCACACCATACCGCCGAAGAACTGTCGCTGGTTCGTGAAGGATTTTACGAAAAACACAACGTCAACGTGCTGATTGGCGAACGCGCCATCACGCTGAACCGCCAGGAAAAAGTGATTCACTCCAGCAGCGGCCGCACGGTGTACTACGACAAACTGATTATCGCGACCGGTTCCTACCCGTGGGTACCGCCGATCTCCGGTTCTGACGGCCAGGACTGCTTCGTTTACCGCACCATTGAAGATTTGCACGCCATCGAATCCTGCGCCCGTCGCAGCAAACGCGGTGCTGTCGTCGGCGGCGGTTTGCTCGGGCTGGAAGCGGCCGGTGCCCTGAAAAACCTCGGTGTGGAAACGCACGTTGTTGAATTCGCACCCGGCCTGATGACAGAGCAGCTTGATGTGATGGGCGGCAGCCAGCTGCGCCAGAAAATCGAAAGCATGGGCGTGCAGGTTCACACCGCGAAAAACACCAAACAAATCGTTCAGGGCGGAAGCTCTGCCCGCAAAACCATGGAATTTGCTGACGGCACTGCGCTGGAAGTCGATTTCATCGTGTTCTCTACCGGCATCCGTCCGCAGGACAAACTGGCGCGCCAGTGCGATCTCGAGATAGCACCACGCGGCGGCATCGTCATTAACGACCAGTGCCAGACCAGCGATCCGGACGTTTATGCCATCGGCGAATGTGCGTCGTGGAATCAGCGCACTTTCGGTCTGGTTGCGCCGGGCTACAAAATGGCGCAGGTCACCGCAGACCATCTTCTGGGCCGCGAAAATACCTTCACCGGCGCAGACATGAGCGCCAAGCTGAAACTGCTCGGCGTTGACGTTGCGGGTATCGGCGACGCACACGCCCGCACACCGGGCGCGCGCAGCTACGTCTATCTTGATGAAAGCAAAGCGTTATACAAACGTCTGGTCGTCAGTGAAGACAACAGAACATTGCTCGGCGCGGTACTGGTCGGCGACACCAGCGATTACGGCAATCTTTTGCAGCTGGTGCTGAATAATATCGAACTGCCGGAAAACCCGGATGCGCTGATCCTCCCTGCCCACGCGGGCAGCGGCGGCGCGGTGATCGGCACCGATGCGTTGCCGGAAAGCGCGCAAATCTGCTCCTGTTTTGACGTCACCAAAGGCGACATCATCAAAGCAGTTCAGGGCGGCTGCCACACCGTCGCGGCACTGAAATCCGCGACCAAAGCCGGTACCGGCTGCGGCGGTTGTGTTCCGCTGGTCACACAGGTACTGAACGCTGAGCTGAGCAAACAGGGCATCGAAGTAAACCATCACCTGTGCGAACACTTTTCGTATTCGCGTCAGGAGCTGTATCACCTGATCCGCGTCGAAGGCATCCGTTCGTTTGACGATCTGCTCAATAAATATGGCAAAGGTTATGGCTGCGAAGTGTGTAAACCGACCGTCGGTTCGCTGCTCGCCTCCTGCTGGAACGACTACGTGCTGAAAGCGCAGCACACCCCGCTTCAGGATACCAATGACGTCTTCCTCGCCAACATGCAAAAAGACGGCACGTATTCCGTTATCCCGCGCTCACCGGGCGGTGAAATCACCCCACAGGGCCTGATGGCGATTGGCGAGATTGCGGCGGAATATAATCTCTACACCAAAATTACCGGTTCCCAGCGCATCGGGATGTTCGGCGCGCAGAAAGACGATTTACCGGCTATCTGGCAGAAACTGATTAACGCCGGTTTCGAAACCGGTCAGGCGTATGCAAAAGCGCTGCGCATGGCGAAAACCTGCGTCGGCAGCACCTGGTGCCGCTACGGCGTCGGCGACAGCCTCGGGCTCGGCATCAGTCTGGAAAACCGCTACAAAGGCATCCGCACGCCACACAAGATGAAATTCGGCGTGTCCGGTTGTACCCGTGAATGTTCGGAAGCGCAGGGCAAAGACGTCGGCATTATCGCCACCGAAAACGGCTGGAACCTGTATGTCTGCGGCAACGGCGGGATGAAACCACGCCACGGCGATCTGCTGGCCGCCGATCTGGATAACGAAACGCTGCTGCGCTATCTCGACCGCTTCATGATGTTCTACATCCGCACCGCCGATAAGCTGCAACGCACCTCGGTCTGGATGGATAATCTCGAAGGCGGCATTACCTACCTGCGCAAAGTGATCATCGATAACAAACTCGGCCTGAACGATCAGCTGGAAGCCGAACTGGCGCGTCTGCGTGAATCTGCGGTTTGCGAATGGCAGGAAACGCTGAACGATCCGGCGGCGCAGACCCGCTTCACGCACTTTATCAACAGCGCACAGCGCGATCCGAACGTACAGTTCGTTGCAGAACGCGAACAGCACCGTCCGGCGCGCCCGGACGAACGCATTCCGGTGAAAATGATCGCCGACGGGGAGGAAGTATTATGAGCCAGTGGTTAACGCTTTGTTCTGTTGAGCAAATCCTGCCGGGTTGCGGCGTTTGTGCGCTGGCGGGCGATCAGCAGGTTGCGCTGTTCCGCCCTTATGCGGATGAGCAGATTTTTGCGCTGTCGAATATCGATCCTTTCGCGCAATCCAGCGTGCTTTCACGCGGGATTATTGCGGAACATCAGGGCGAATTGTGGGTCGCCAGCCCGCTGAAAAAACAGCATTTTCGCCTGACGGATGGTTTGTGTATGGAAGACGATGCACATTCGATTCCGGCCTATGAAGTTCGTGTTCAGGGCGGCAATGTGGAAATCAATACCGCCAGTCTTCACGCAGAAGCCTGCTAAACTCCGCGCCTTCACGCCGCCTTCGGGCGGCGTTGTTATCTGCTTTCGGGAACGTCGTCATGGATTATTTGCCCCTCTTTTGTCAGTTAAAAAACAGAGCCTGTCTGCTGGTGGGTGCCGGTGACGTTGCCGAACGCAAAGCCCGTTTGCTGCTCGATGCCGGTGCGAAACTGACGGTGAACGCCCTCACCTTCACGTCACAATTTCAGATTTGGGCCGACGAAGGCAAAGTCCGCCTGCTGAAAGGCGAATTCTCGCCGCTGCTGGTCGATGAAAAGTGGCTGATCATTGCCGCGACGGATTCTGATTTAGTCAATCAGGAAGTCAGCGAAGCCGCCGAGCAACGCCGCGTTTTCTGTAACGTGGTGGACGCGCCGGAAAGCGCGAGCGTGATTATGCCGTCGATTATCGACCGTTCACCGCTGATGATCGCCGTCTCTTCCGGCGGCAATGCGCCGGTTCTGGCGCGACTGTTGCGCGAACGTCTGGAATCCATTTTGCCGCAGCATCTGGGCAAACTGGCGCAGGTTGCGGGCGGATTACGTGCGCGGGTCAAGGCGCAGTTCAGTGAGATGTCCGACCGTCGCCGCTGGTGGGAAAAGCTGTTTAATCATCATCGTCTGGCGCAATCTCTCGCCAATAATGACGACGCGCAAAGCGGGCAATATCTCGAAGAATTATTCAGCGAGCCGGTGGATAAACACGGCGAGGTGATCCTGGTCGGTGCCGGGCCGGGCGATGCCGGTCTGCTGACGCTCAAAGGTTTGCAACAGATGCAACTGGCCGATGTGGTGGTTTACGACCGGCTGGTTTCCGACGGCGTGCTGAATCTGGTGCGCCGCGACGCCGAGCGTATTTTCGTCGGCAAACGCGCCGGGCATCATTGTGTTCCCCAGGAACGTATCAACGAAATTCTGCTGGAACAGGCGCAAATGGGCAAACGCGTTGTGCGCCTGAAAGGGGGCGATCCGTTTATCTTTGGCCGTGGCGGCGAGGAGCTGGAAGCGCTGAAAGCGGCGGGCATCGCGTTTTCCGTTGTGCCGGGCATTACCGCCGCCTCGGGCTGTTCAGCCTACAGCGGCATTCCGCTGACGCACCGTGATCATGCGCAAAGCGTCCGCTTAATCACCGGTCACGCCAAACAGGACGGCGCGCTCGACTGGGCGTGTCTGGCGCAGGGTCAGCAAACGCTGGTGTTTTATATGGGACTCACGCAGGCGGGCGAGATCCAGCGCCGTCTGCTGGAAAACGGTTTAGCCTCACAAACGCCTGTTGCGCTGGTCGAAAACGGCACCAGCCAGCAGCAGCGCGTGGTCACCGGAAACCTGACTGACCTCGAAAATCTGGCAAAACAGGTGCAAAGCCCGAGTCTGATTATCGTCGGCAGCGTGGTCAGCCTGCGCCAGAAACTCAACTGGTTTGCCAGCGAAACGCCGCAGTAAGTCTCATCCCGCCGCGAAACCCCATTTATTTTTTTAATCAATTCAGAGAAGTGAATACCCTTTCATTTCTCTGCCTGAAATTATAAGAAAATTCTTATAACAGAATAAAAAACCTCATTAACAGAAATCACCCTCCAAAATGCAAAATAATCACGCCACACAAATGGAATATTCAGAATCTTCAACTTAAACTTTAAGTACGCCAACTGTGGCGTATTCTCCCGTGGAGGGTCAAATCATGCGCCATACCATTCATATTGGTCATGTAAAAAAGGTTGCTTTGGCAATCTTAGTTGCCCTGTCACTGGCTGCCTGTAGCGGCAGTGGCGGCGGCGGTTCTTCTCATACGGCAAAAACGTCCACCACCGGCTCGGCAACGACCGGAGACGGGACAACAACAGGCAGTGACGGCACCACGACCGCCGGAAATGGAGCCGGAACAGGCATCACGACGACCGGCGGCGGAACCACCACCGCAGGCAATGGAACAGGTACAGGTACCGGAACAGGTACAGGTACAGGGACGGGAACAGGGACAGGAACAGGGACAGGAACCGGGACGACATCCACCACTCTCACTACCGGCACCATCCTGAGCAGTGCAGGTGGCGCAGTCAGTGGTCTGGGAACACAAGTCAGCAGTATCGCCAGCCAGACACCTGTCAGTAATATTCCGGTCGCAGGCACCGGCGTCGTCACCATCATCGACAGCGCCGGGAACGCGGTCACTGCCGTGGGCAGCGGCATTCAGAACGGTGTGGGCCAGCTTGGCACCAATCCTAATGCCATTGGCACCACGGTGGCAGGCGTACCTAAAGCCGTGGCTGATTTAGGCACCGGTGTCTCCGGTCTCGGCACGTCCATTGCGGCTAACACTGCCGGAACGCCGCTCCGTGGCGTAACCGGTGCGACGGGCGGTCTGGTGAATAACGTCGGATCACTGGTCACCACGACCGGTAACGGTCTGGCGCAAAACGTGCAGAGCGGTGCGCTTTCGGGCGTCACTACGGCGGCGACAGGCATCGTGACGCCGGTTGTCGCCAGTGTACAAACCACCACGCAAACCGTGGGCGGCGCGACCGGTTTAGGCGCACCCGTTAACGGCTTGCTGAATCAGGTGGGCGGCACGGTCAGCTCCGTCGGGACACAGGTTTCAACCAGCACGCCAGCGCTGGCGGGTCTGGGCACTGCGGTGACCGATACCGGTCAGGCCGTGTCTAAAACCGGCACCCTTCTGATCCCGGCCAGCAGCACAACAACGACCACCGCCGGTAATTCCGGTGGTATTTCCGCAGGCGCAGGCGCTTCGCTCACACAATCAGGCGGTCTGGTTGCGGGCGTTGGGACCACGCTGGGGACGGTCACCGGCGGGCTCGGCCTGAAGGTGAATAAAACACAATAGATCGTTGCTGTAAAAAGCCCGCTGTCCGGACATCCGGTGAGCGGGCTTCTCCCTCCGGGTTCCCACATTTGCCTGTGCGTTCAAAGGAATGTTTATGAGAATAAAATCCTGCATAGTGGCGTTACTGGGCTCTGTCGTCGGTTACAGTTCGGCAGATATGTTCCCAACGTTGATTGACCCGAATAATCCGGCCCGGCTGGCCCAGCCGATTTCACAACCTCCGGCTAAAACGCAAAAAATCGAACTGCCCGCACAAAAAACGGCCCCCGGCCTGACACCTCAGACGCTGATAGACGTGAAACACATTCAGTTTGTCGGTGGCACGCAATATCCGCTGGATTCACTGGCCGCGCCCTTCTCTCCTCTCGTCGGCAAGAAAGTGCCACTCTCACAGCTACTGGCGGCCACGGACGGAATTACCCGGCGTTATCACCAGGACGGATTCGTGCTCTCTTACGCGTACATTCCGGCGGATAATTTCAACGATGGTGTGGTGAAAATCGGGCTGGTAGAAGGGTATATTTCCGGCACGCAGATCCACAGTGATAATCAGCAGGTCGGGCGCTGGCTGAGTAAACTGTCGCAGCACATCATGGCGGATAAACCGCTGACGCAGAATACGTTCGAGCGCTACACCATCCTGATGGAGCGCACGCCGGACACCAAAGTGACCGCGTCCGCCAATAACCCTGACAATATCTACGGCGCTACCGTGCTCAATGTGCAGGCTTTGCGCCCGCGTAACTGGAATATTCAGACCGCCGTCGATACGCGCAAAGGCGACAGTTCCGCCGTGGTCAACGCCACGCTCAGCGGGCTGAGCACTTACGGCGAACAGCTGGGAATTGCGACGCTAATCCCGCTGGAAAGCAGTACGCGGAAAACCTACGCGGGTCTGAACTATCAGCAATATCTCGGGGACGACGGGCTGCTGATGCAGCTCAAAGGCAGTTATTACCAGCAGAAAGACAAAGACTACAACACCATTTTGTCGCTGCCGAACGGCATTACCGTGGGTTCGCAGAATACCCAAACGCAATACAACGGCGGTGTGGTGTTCAGTTATCCGTTAGAGCTGACGCGTAAAAAACAGTGGACGATCAGCGGCGGGCTTGATTATCTCGACAAAAAATATGAATACGATTTATGGGCAAAACGCGGCAACCAGCAAATACAACTTCCCGACGTCAACCAGCGCATACGCTATCCGGCGGCGGAGATCACGCTGGCGGGTTATCGCGAATACGACCAGTCATACTGGAGCACGAAATTTAACGTCCGCCAGGGGATCGACGGGCTGGGCGCAACGAATTCCACGCCCAATGCCGATCTGACGTTTACACGCTGGAAATTCAACGGCGACGCCGCGTATCTGTTCGACAAAAAATGGCGGCTCAGTACCTCGGTCGAAGGTGACTGGTCAGACAATGATTTGCCGGAACCTGAACGGGTCAATTTCGGCGCGCTGCATTACGGGCGCGGTTATCCGGACAGCGACGCACAAGGCGATTACGGCGTCGGCGGGCAGGTGGAGCTTCGCTACATACAAAATCTGGAACAAGGAGACTGGCTGAAAACCATTCAGCCTTACACGGTGATTGACGGGGCGCACACCGGATTCAATCAGGCCGGATTACCGAAACAGAATCTGTCGTCTTATGCGATTGGCGTGATGTTTGGCGATAACCGTCATTACACGTTATCGGTCGAAGCCGCACGGGCCATTGGCGATACGCCGCTCGACAGCCATTCCCGTGACTGGCGCTACAACGCGACATTTACCTACAACTTCAACGCTGGCTCTTAACGCGTTCTTCCCCCGGTAATCCAAAACAAAAAAGCCACGTCCCGGAAGGCGTGGCTTTTCATTTTCAGACAGACTCAGCGGTTAAGGCGCAGGTACAAAACCGATAGCTTCATAGGCTTTTGCAAGCGTCACTTTTGCACGTGCGCGGGCTTTTTCAGCGCCTTCGCGCATCACTTCCTGCAGGTAAGCTTCGTCGTTGCGGAAACGGTGATAACGTTCCTGCACTTCCGTCAGCATACCGGCAACCGCTTCTGCGACAGCGCCTTTCAAATGACCATACATCTGGCCTTCGAATTGGGCTTCCAGTTCGGGAATCGCTTTGCCTGTTACGCCGGACAGAATATCCAGCAGGTTAGACACGCCCGGCTTGTTTTTCACGTCATAACGCACGACAGGCGGCTCTTCGGAGTCGGTCATCGCGCTTTTGATTTTTTTGGACACCGCTTTCGGATCTTCCAGCAGGCCGATCACGTTTTTACGGTTGTCATCCGACTTGGACATCTTTTTAGTCGGTTCCTGCAACGACATCACGCGCGCGCCAGATTTCGGAATAAACGGCTCAGGCACGGTAAACACCTCACCGTACAGCGCATTGAAACGGCTGGCGATATCGCGGCTCAGTTCCAGATGTTGTTTCTGGTCTTCACCGACTGGCACCTGGTTGGTCTGGTACAGCAGAATATCGGCGGCCATCAGCACCGGGTAATCAAACAGACCCGCGGTGATGCTTTCGCTGTTGGACGTTTCGTAACGCGCTGATTTGTCTTTGAACTGCGTCATGCGACCCAGCTCACCGAAATAGGTATAACAGTTCAGCGCCCAGCTCAGCTGGGAATGCTCAGGAACATGAGACTGCACGAAGATGGTACTTTTCTTCGGATCAATGCCGACAGCCAGATAAAGCGCCAGCGTATCAAGCGTCGCTTTACGCAGCTGGGCGGGATCCTGACGGACGGTGATCGCATGCAAATCGACGATGCAGTAAATGCATTCGTAATCGTCCTGCATATGAACCCATTGACGCAGCGCACCCATGTAGTTGCCAATGGTCAGTTCACCGGAAGGCTGTGCGCCACTAAATACGATGGGTTTACTCATTTTATGCTTCCTGATCTTTTAAAGATGACAGCCCCAGAGTGGGCAAAAGGTCGGCGAAATGATCCAGCACGTGATCGGGTTTAGTCAGCGCGATAGATTCACCGTAGTTATAGCCGTAAGTCATGCCCACACAAGGGCAGCCTGCCGCCTGAGCGCACTGAATATCGTTGCGGGAATCGCCCACAAATACCATTTCACTGGCACGCAGACCGAGTTTTCCCAGCATCAGATAGACCGGTGCCGGATGCGGTTTTTTCACCACGACGTCATCCCCGCCAATCACCAGCGAGAAATAGCTATCAATGCCCAGTGACGCAAGCAAAGGCGCGATAAACGGCGTGGGTTTGTTAGTGACCAGCCCTAATGGCAGATCCCGAGCCGCCAGCGCGGCCAGCGTTTCTTTCACCTGCGGGTATAAACGGCTGCCAGAAGCGGCGGTATCGGCGTAGTAATGGTCAAACTTATCGCGCACTTTTTGCAGGAATTCCGGTGACAAATCACCTTCTGCCCAGCGAACCGCGCGTTCAACCATCACGTCGGCACCGTTACCAATCCAGGTGCTCAGGCGCTCAACGCCAGCGGCAGGTAAATCAAAATCACGCAGCGCCAAATCAACCGCTTCGGAGAGGCCCGGCGCGCTGTCGACCAGCGTGCCGTCTAAATCAAATGCAATACCGCGGGCAACAAGAGGCTCAGCCATGGGAGACCTTAGCCAGTTCACTGCGCATATGGTCAATCACGGTGCGGTAGTCAGGCTGGTTAAAGATGGCAGAACCGGCGACAAACATGTCTGCACCGGCTGCGGCGATTTCGCGGATATTCTCGGCTTTCACGCCGCCATCGATTTCAAGACGAATGTCGTAACCGCTGTCATCGATAATTTTGCGCACCTGGCGCAGTTTATCGAGCGTACCCGGAATAAATGACTGACCGCCAAAGCCCGGATTCACGGACATCAGCAGGATCACATCAAGTTTATCGAGAACATAATCCAGATAACTCAGGGACGTCGCAGGGTTGAAAACCAGACCGGCTTTGCAGCCGTGGCTTTTAATCAGTTGCAGCGAGCGGTCAACGTGCTCGGAGGCTTCGGGATGGAAAGTGATGTAAGACGCCCCGGCCTCTGCAAAATCCGGGATCAAGCGATCGACCGGTTTGACCATCAGATGCACGTCAATCGGCGCGGTGATGCCGTAATTGCGCAGTGACTTGAGAACCATCGGTCCCATCGTCAAATTCGGGACGTAGTGATTGTCCATCACATCAAAATGGACGACATCTCCGCCAGCTTCCAATGCTTTCGCCGTGTCTTCACCCAAACGGGCAAAGTCAGCCGATAGAATGGACGGTGCAATCAAAAACTGTTTCATCCGCTTCTCCAAACGATAAGGTTACCAGATGATCACCGGCTATCCGGCAATCAGCGATATAACGCTAAAAGTTCATTCACCATGCTGCGTTGGGCCACTTTGCTGCTGATGGTCCGGCGCGCCGAGACGCGGTGCAGCTGTTTCGCTTCTGCGTACCATTCCAGCGTCAGCGGTGTTTCGTGGTTGGAAATCAGCACCGGCACATTATTTTCATGGGAAAGCTGATACGCCAGCCGTGCCAGATTGCGCTGATCTTCCATACTAAAACTGTTGGTGTGGTACGCCGTAAAATTGGCCGTCGCCGAAAGCGGTGCATAAGGAGGATCGCAATACACCACCGAACCCGACCGCGCTTTCAGCAAAGTATCCTGATAATGCTCGCAAACAAACACGGCATTACGGGCTTTTTCAGCAAACCAGTGGAGCTCTTCTTCAGGGAAATACGGCTTTTTATAGCGCCCGAACGGGACGTTAAACGCACCACTGAGATTATAACGACAGAGGCCGTTGTAACAATGGCGGTTGAGATAGAGGAAAAGTACCGAACGACGATAAGGATCGCTGCTGGCATTAAACTCAGCCCTCAGTGCGTAAAAACGATCTGAATCATTATACTCAGGCGTGAAAAGCACACGGGCGTCGCGCACAAATTCTTCTGTACGCATTTTCACGATGTTATAGAGATTGATCAGGTCGCTGTTGATGTCCGCCAGAATATAAGCGTCATACTCGGTATTCAAAAATACCGAACCCGCGCCAACAAAAGGCTCTATCAAACAATCTCCCGCTGGAAGATGACGTCGGATGTCATCTATCAGCGGGTATTTGCCGCCAGCCCACTTCAAAAACGCGCGGTTCTTCTTCATGCCGTCAGTTAGCTACTTATACAATTCACAGCCGCGGATTGTATCTTGTTTTTAGACAGCAAATCGCGTTGAGATCAGATTCATTTTTTAAGGTCTTGCTGTACCTGATGTACAGGCTTGACCCACGGTTTTTTCGCCTGAACCTCCGCAGGCAAACTGGAAATGGCACGCTTAGCCTCTGCAGAAGACGCGTAGTTGCCACTGACCAGTACAAACCACGGCTTCCCGTCGCGGGCGGTCTGATAAACCAGATAATTTTTCAGGCCCTGCTCTCTTGCGAACGCGTTCAACGTACTGGACTGAGAAGCGCCGCTCAATTGAAGGGTAAAATGCGAACCCGGCGCAGATTTAATCGCCGAAGCGCTGCCGGATGCAACAACAGGGGCTGAAACAGCCGGTGCTGCTGACGAATGTGTCGCCGGAGATTTGGTCGTCTGAGGCTGAGACTTCGCGGTATGCGATGGCGTTGCCGCCGGTTTGTGTTCAGCCGGTTTCGCGGTATGAGCAGGTTGAGTATTCCGCGCAGGTTGTGCCGGTCGGGTATGCGTTGCTGAAGGCTGAACGCCCGCAGGTGTCTGGGTACGCGCCGAACCGTTCACCGTGGCCGGAGCCGTCGGTAAAGAAGTCAGTGACTGGGCACCGGGTGTCATGCTGCCCTGCGCAACGCCATCCACCTGATTCTGCTGAGAAGATAAGGCATCGCCCATATCGCCTGGCAGATCGACACGCTCTTTCTGCCCGGTGTCTGGCAGAGGTTGTGCTTCAGTCGGAGTAGAAGAAACCGGTGGCAAGCCAATGCTCTGAGGTTGCTGACCGTTGGTCGCCTGCGCTGTATTTGCCTGAGCTTGCGCGGAAGGCTGAGCCGGTGCAGCGGCATTGTTGCCCGCAGGGTCATTACCCGCAAGGTTGATGTCTTTAGGCCCGTTGTTCTGCTGCGCGGATGGGGTAGTCGTTGGCGACTTCATGGCGGAACCAATGCCGACAATCAGCAATACCAGCACCACAATACCAATGCCGATCATCACGTACTGACGATTAACAGGAACCTTAGGAATGGAAGGAGACGGTTTGCGCGCGCGCGGTGGGCGGCGATCGCTGGTGTCTGGTTTGAGATCGTCTTCCGGTGTTAAATCATCCATCTAAAACCTCCAACCCGGCTAAAAACCTGAAACAGGTTTTACGCGGAGCAACTTTCCTGACTAAAAAATAAAGCTTTGCTGGGCATTGGTAAAATCGGTCGTTATCTGGCCAAAATAATGGCCGCAGTCTTAACGGCAATCTTCAATCGAAGCCAGCACCATTTCATGCGATACGCCGGAGCGCACTTCAGACTGACCAATTGCTTTAGGTAAAACCAGACGCAGCTCGCCAGCCAGTACTTTCTTATCACGCATCATGTGCGGCAGATAAGACTGCGCTTCCATGACCTGCGGGCCTGCAACCGGTAAACCCGCGCGGGTTAACAACGCTTTGACCCGCGCGATATCCCCCAGGCTAAATTGCCCGAGGCGATGCGCGGTATAACACGCCATCACCATACCTGCTGCGACAGCTTCGCCGTGCAGCCAGTTGCCATAACCCATTTGTGCTTCAATAGCATGGCCATAAGTATGGCCCAGATTCAGTAAGGCGCGCATACCGTTTTCACGTTCATCGGCAGCCACAACCTCAGCTTTCAGCTCGCAGCAACGACGGATGCAATAAGCCAGCGCGTTCATATCCAGCGCCAGTAATGCGTCCATGTTGTCTTCAAGCCAGACAAAGAAGTCGGCATCCAAAATAATGCCGTATTTGATAACTTCCGCGAGACCCGATGACATTTCACGGGCAGGCAGCGTTCGCAGACAGTCGAGATCAACCACCACCGACGCAGGTTGATAAAACGCGCCGATCATGTTTTTTCCAAGCGGATGGTTTACCGCCGTTTTACCGCCAACGGAGGAATCAACCTGAGACAACAACGTGGTTGGCACCTGAATAAAGCGCACACCGCGTTGATAACTGGCAGCCGCGAAGCCGGTTAAATCACCGACAACGCCGCCACCAAGGGCAATCAGCGTGGTATCACGTCCGTGCGGCTTTTCAAGCAGCGCGGAAAACACGTCATTTAGAACAGTCAGGGATTTGTATTGTTCACCATCAGGCAGTATCACCTGATCAACACGAACGCCTGCCTGCTCCAGCACTGAACGAACAGCATCCAGATAGAGAGGGGCAAGCGTCTCATTGGTCACTATCATGACCTGATCGCCTGCCTTTACCGGCATAAAAGAAGCCGGATCGTGGAACAATCCGGCAGCAATCGTAATGGGGTAGCTACGCTCCCCTAACGTTACGGTAATCCTCTCCATGTCGTGCTTTGTAACCTTTTTAGCTGACACCCTCAGGCAATGATTGGAACCAAGAATCAGTTACTTTCCAGCATGTTAATAATCTGGTTAGCGACGACTTTGGCGCTTTGATCATCGGTACGAATAGTGACGTCGGCAATCTCTTCATACAAAGGATTGCGTTCCTTCGCCAGTGCTTCAAGCACTTCACGTGGCGGAGCACTCACTTGTAATAATGGACGTTTTTTGTCGCGTTGTGTACGCGCCAGTTGTTTTTCGATGGTAGTTTCAAGATAGACGACAACGCCACGCGCCGACAACCGGTT